>JAFRFJ010000030.1:0-97131 GCA_017434385.1 Eubacterium sp. | reverse complement strand
TGGCAGTCTTAATTACGGACGCGAAGTCCAGAAAGGGGAGACGCCATACCGTAACTCCATCATTCTAACAGCTTAAGCAACAAGAAGGCAAAGAACCCATCTGGCTGATGGGTATCTCAACCATAAATACATTGTAGTAGAGAAGGGAGAAGCAGATGAAATATACAGGAGTAACATACCGTCCGCCATTTGAAGCGCATTCACTGCTTCTTCAGGTGACCCGGGGATGCTCTCACAACAAATGTACATTCTGTACCATGTACAGGGATGTTCCCTTTGGGACAGAAAGTGAGGACCAGATCCGCAAAGACCTCATGGAAGCCAGGGCCTTTGCTCCGGATACAGAGAGAGTCTTTCTGGAAAACGGAGACGCATTTTGCTTAAGCGCGGACAGATTAAAAAGAATCGTGGAGATGATCCGCCTCTACCTTCCAAAGGTAAAAACCATCGCCATGTATGCCTCCATCAACAACATCAAAGGCAAAAGTGACGGGGAACTTGAAGATTTGCGGAAGATGGGGATCAATGACCTCAATATCGGGGTGGAATCCGGATATGATCCGGCACTGAAATATATGAATAAAGGCTTTGACGCTGCCCAGGCTGAGCATGAGCTGATGAGGCTGAAAGCGGCCGGAATCTTTTACGGGGCCAATATCATTTTCGGTGTGGCCGGAGCAGGCAAAGAGGAAGAAAATGCCGAGGCCACGGCAAGACTTCTCAATGCCACGGAACCCTACCTGATCTTCACCGGGACCATTCACACGGAGCCCGGCTGTCCCTTGTATGACCATATAAAAGCCGGGACATTTAAGGAAGGAACACTTGGCCAGTATCTCTATGAAGAAGAACTGCTCCTGTCAAAGCTGGAACTTTCCGACTGTTACTACTTTGGCCTCCATCCTTCCAATGTGGTAAGGATGCATGGCTATCTGCCCGAAGATAAAGACCGGCTGCTGGAGACCCTTGTCATGAGAAGAAATCAGCTGGCAGACCGGCTGGACCTTATACCGGACCGTTTCGGAGAGGGCGGAATCATCATATAGGATCTGACAAGGGCGAAAAAAGGGGATTAACTATGACGACAGAAGAAAAAGCAAAGAAGATTATTGAAGATATAAAAAAAGAGAAGGGGACCAATCCGGTCCTGATCTTTAAAAACATGGCCGGCAAAGACTATATCAGCATTCACGGACCGGAACACCATATCCTGGACGGGGCATCCATCCTTGTGGCCTACTATAATGCAGGCGGGCAGATCGACCTGGATGAGAGCCTGAACCGTCTTCTCCATGAAGGACTCCGGATGCCGGGTGCCATGTGCGGACTGTGGGGTGTCTGCGGAGCCATCACCTCCGTCGGAGCGGCTCTTGCCATTATCGACAAAACAGGCCCTCTGACCGAAGACGGGACCTGGGGAGACCATATGGCCTATACCTCGGCAGCTCTTAAAGACATGGGAACCGTTAACGGCCCCAGATGCTGTAAAAGAGATGCCATGATCGCTTTCAGAAACGGGGTGGAATACATTAACAGGCATTATCCTGCCAGGCTGGAATATCAGGACCCTGTATGCGAATTCACCTCAATGAATCAGGAGTGTATAAAGGAGAGATGCCCATTTTATCCGGAGTGATCAGGATCATAAGGTTTTAAAAATGACAACATATTTCATGTGCCCCTTTTGTGACATTCAGCATGTTAGAATAGACTCGTAAATAATAACAACGAAAATTACGGGGCAATTTATTACTGTCCGTAAACCATATTGTATAATCAGCGAAGGAGGATAGTTGCTATGTCGAGATCTGAGAAATATGAAGTAAGCATTGATGATCTCGAGAAAGCTGCGGGAGGTTATGACTGGAATGATCCGGAATCCTTGTGCGATCCCGCTGATCCGTACTGGATACCGGGTGAAGTTATCCTTCCCTGTGAAATGCCGATGTGCGGAGGGCGGCTTATTGTCCGCTACATCCATAACGGAAATGGAATAATCAAGGATTATCAGCCATATGCCACATGCCCTGTCTGCGGCTATGTACGTTCCATTAAACCGACGGATATCGAGTACCCCGAAGGAGCGCCTGCTTAAGCGCTTACAGAATGATAATCGGAGCAGCCGGATTTCTGCAGAAAATATCTGCAGAAATCTGACTGCTCCGTTTTTTTATGCAATGACTTATGCAAAGATCAGCTTAAGTGAAAATAGCGGTCCGGTATGTGGCAGTAGCCGGCCGGGTTCTTGTCAAGGTACTTCTGGTGATAGTCTTCCGCGGAGTAGAAGTTCTTAAGCTTTTCAACGGTAACAGCAAGAGGACGGCCGGCTTTGGCCTGCTCCTTTTCACAGACTTCTCTGATGGCGGGGACCTGGTCTTCATCCGTGTAGTAAATACCCGTCCGGTACTGGATGCCGATATCGTTTCCCTGACGGTTTACGGAGGTCGGGTCGATGACCATAAAATAATAATCCAGAAGCTCCCTTAAGGACATTTGGGTCTGGTCATAGCAGATCCTTACCGTCTCGGCATGACCGCTGTTATTGCAGACCTCCTCATAGGAAGGCGCCCGGTCGGGTCCGTTGGCATAGCCGGCTTCCGTTTCTTTTACACCCGCAAACTGATCGAAGAACTTCTGGAGGCCCCAGAAGCATCCGCCTGCAAGATAGATTTCTTTCATGATATAAAAAACTCCTTTTTTATAACAGAATACCATGAAAGCAAAGCAAAGGCGAGTCTGTCCGGACAGATAGCAGTTGATTATCGTCACCTTCTGCCGCATAATATAGTCATGAGAATTCTATGAGGGAAAAACAGATTTATAAATGTCTGACAGGAGAAGAAGACTATGCAGGATTATATCTTTAAAAGAGTCGATAACGGCACATTCAGTGTAATAGATTACCAGGGGGACGAAAAGGATGTCCGGATTCCCCCGACCCATGCCGGGAAACCGGTCACGGTCATTTATGACCGCGTTTTCAAAGGCCATGAGGAGATCTGCTCTATAGAAATACCCGATACAGTCACCGACATAGGCGCATTTGTCTTTGACGGCTGCAGCGGCCTGAGAAGTATCAGCCTTCCGGCCGGCCTTAAATACATGTGGCAGTATGCATTTTGCAGAAGCAGTATCGAAGAGATCAGACTGCCGGAGGGAATAAGAAACATCGTGCCCTACACATTCAAGGAATGCAGGAACTTAAAGAAAGTCATCTGCAATCCGGGTCTGCTGGAGATCAAGGCCAAGGCCTTTGCAGGCTGCGATGAGAGTCTTGAAATTGTGCATGAAGAAGGGTTAAAGATCAGCCCTCAGGCATTTGAAGGCTGACAGATCAGACCAGAGCCGGGCGAAAGCCCGGTTTTTTTGTGGCAAAAGAACGCGCGTTCCCGGTCGCAGGGTAGAATTCGGAACACCTGAAAGAGGATAATAGACCTAAGAATCCGGAAAGTTATCTTGTCATAGAAAATCCGCGCTTTCGCCGGTAAAGGAGGCTCTCATGAAATATATCGTAATTGATCTTGAAATGAATCGAATTGCAAAGGAATATAAGAAGGCCGGCCAGGCATGCACCATGGAGATCATCGAGATCGGAGCGACTGCTCTGGATGAGAATTATCAGGAAATCGGATGCTTCAAGACCCTGGTGAAACCCCAGTGCAACGACCGGATCGAGCGAAAGTATGAAAAACTGACAGGCATCACTACGGAGATGGTGAAAGAGGCGCCTGCATTTGAACAGGCTATGAAAAGCTTCTTCAGCTGGTGCGAGAGTCTGGAAGACAGATGTCAGATCCTCCAGTGGAGCGATTCGGACATTTGCCAGATCCGCAAGGAAATGCAGCTTAAAAATATCAGTTTTACGGAAGAAGAAGAGAGGTATCTGGAAGGATGGGAGGACTTCCAGCAGGAATACGGAAAAAAACTCGGTGTGTATGGACGGCTCTCCCTGAAAAATGCTATTATGTATGCAGGAATCGAGCAAACAGGCAGCTGGCACGATGCTTTATATGACGCCAGAAATACAGCCACACTGCTTCGGACACTGAGAGACCCGGAACTTTGCAGTAAAGCTCTGGGCAATGTCATTCGTGCTCTGAATCCGGAACCTGTCTTTACGACACTGGGAGACCTGTTTAACCTGTCGGGAATCAGCCTGACAGCGTAAAAGGAGTAGAAAACCGAGGCCGAGAAGGGAAGATACATTTGTGATCAGGAAATGCAGTGACAAGGATATAGTTGAAACAGGGGCATTTTATGACAGGGTTGTCGCCTGGCTGGATGCCGGCATCAACTATCCCAAATGGATCTATAAAATCTATCCTTCCGAGCAGTTTGTGAGGGACTGTGTCCGGGAAGGGACCCAGTATATCCTGGAAAAGGACGGGGAGATCCTGGCTGCATTTGTCCTCAATGCAGATCCGAAGGGCAGCTATGAAAAGGCGGCCTGGCAGCGTGACCTCCCGGAAGGCTCCTACATGGTCCTCCATACCCTTGCGGTATCTCCGCAAGCCCAGGGCCAAGGCCTGGCTTCGGATGTTATCCGCTTTTGTGCTTCACAGGCCAGGGACCGGGGTTATAAGGCCCTCCGCCTGGACATCGTACCGGAAAACCTGCCGGCAAGAAGGCTCTATGAAAAGAACGGATTTACCTGTGCCGGAGACGCGGACCTGGAGCGGGGGATTGAGGGAATCCCCATATTTACTCTCTTCGAATTGAACTGGTAGGTCCGGCACTGCCTTAAAGGATTATAGAAATGTCATCAGAAACCAGCTGGATCATGCACGGACCGGAATGGGACGACCCGGACAGGATCCGCTCATGGTATGAGTTAATAGAATATGTGGAAGAAGTGGGATTCCTGCCTTTGTTTGCCAATGAGATCCCCGGCTTCTCCGCGGAGGAAGGCGTTTCTCCCCTTTTCTGGTGGACCGGAGACCCCGAACAGGACCCCTGGGTCTGGCGGGAGATTATAGCCGCAAGCCACCTGCTTGCATATGGGAAGTTTTTTGATAAGAAGGCCGGGTTCATCAGTCCGGAATGGATGCCTTACTTTGCCAATGCCCGGAGAAATGGCTATGATTTCGATGCCAGATGGGAAGACGGTCTGGCAAACCGCCGGGAGAAAAGCATCATGGATCTTCTGACCGGAAAAGACCAAGACGGCGACATGACATTTCCAAATGTGCAGATTCTGTCCACCGACCTTAAGAAAAAGGCCGGATTCGGAAAGAAAGGAGAAAAGAACTTCCCCGGAATTATCACAGGCCTGCAGATGCAGACCTATCTGGTAATTACGGATTTCCGACGCAGGGTCAGCAAAAAGGGAATGGAATACGGCATGCCTGTATCCATCCTCCTTCCCCCGGAAGCCATATGGGGATACGAAAAAGTAACCGCTGCCTATAATGAAAGCCCGGGAGCCTCCTGGCAGCGGATTTATGACCGGATGAAGGAACTGTATCCGGCCAGCCCGGAAAAATCCATAATAAAAATGATTGGCAAGAAGCCGGAATAATAACATACAAAGGAGACCGGAATGGAATTATATGAAGGAAGACCGGAAGACTTAAGCGGCAGGCTGCCCAGGGAGATCAGGACCTATGACTTTCTGGACGGGCTGGGAATCAGCTATATGAGAACGGACCATGAAGCGGCCGACAACATGGAAGCCTGCAATGAGATAGATGCGATTCTTGAGGTGGTAATCTGCAAGAATCTTTTTCTCTGTAACAGGCAGAAGACAAAGTTCTATCTGCTTATGATGCCGGGCGACAAGAAATTCAAGACAAAGGAACTGTCAAAACAGATCAATTCAGCCAGACTTTCCTTCGCGGACGCCCAGGCAATGCTCAAATATCTGGACATAGAGCCCGGGGCAGTCAGTATTATGGGCCTGATGAACGACAAAGACCATGAAGTGCAGCTTCTTATTGACGAAGATGTCCTGAAAGACCCCTGGCTGGGCTGTCATCCCTGCGTCTGCACATCCAGTCTGAAAATGAAAACAGCTGACGTGACAGAGAAATTTCTGCCGGCAACAGGACATACATATCAGACAGTACATTTGACAGGAGAAGATTAATGGATAACCAGTGCCTGACATGTGCATGTTATGTATATGACGAAGATTATGAGGAATATGTGTGCGACTGCCAGATGGATGAGGACGACTACTACCGCATCATGCAGCAAAGCAGCAAATCCTGCCCCTATTACAGGAACGGGGATGAGTATGCTGTGGTGAGAAAGCAGATCTGAGGATATCAACCGGCAGTTGAGAGACCTGAAAAGGGTAAAATCAACCGGCAGTGTGTGTTATTTTTTCTGTCTGCCCCTTATAATCCTTCATGAAAGGAGGTGCTCCTCGTGGATCAGATCAAAATCGGAAAATTCATTCAGGAACAGCGAAAAGCACAGGGACTGACACAGGCTGCCCTGGCAGAAAAACTGAACATCACGGACAGAGCTGTTTCCAAATGGGAAACGGGCAAGAGCATGCCGGACACATCCATCATGCTTGAACTCTGCGATCTCCTTAAGATCAATGTCAACGAACTCCTGAGCGGGGAGCGGCTGGAAATGGAAGAATATAAGAAGATGGCGGAAGAAAACCTCATGCAGTTGAGAAAGCAGGAAGAAGAGGCCAACCGGAAACTCCTCTCCCTGGAATGGGTTATCGGTATAGGGAGCTCCCTGACTTTCCTGATATGCATTTATGCAGGTTCCTATGCCGTAAAAGACCTTTTGTGGAGAGTCATACTGATTGGCGGCGGCTCGATTTTATTCCTGACAGGAACGACAGCCGCACTGAAAATCGAACAGAGTGCCGGATATTATGAATGTCCGGAATGCGGAGAACGCTATGTGCCTACCATGAAGGCCGTGTTTTTCGCCCCGCATTTCGGCAGGACGCGAAGGATGAAATGTCCCCGCTGCGGGAAGAAAGCATATCAGAGAAAAGTGCTGACCAAAGACTGAGAAGGTGAGACCTGATGATTTTGATTACGGAAGGCATTGTCCTGTGCCTGGCATTTACTTTGATGGTTTATATCATGTCAAGAGAGCCGATCAGGACACTTTATAATTACCCGCCAAAGATTCAGGAGCGGGTAAAGACACTGGATGAATACAAAGACCGGATACCGACACAGAAGAACAAGGCAGCGGCAAAAGCAGCTGCCTCTTTGCTGTTTGTTGTAATACTCAGCCTGCTTCTGAGATATGTAAACGGCTGCAGGACTTTCAGGGAGACCTTCCTGTCAGGATTTTTTCTGTGGACGGTTGTAAATCTTTATGATGTGATAGTGCTGGATATCATCTGGTTCTGCCATGATCCCTGGTTTGTCTTCAGGGGCACGGAGGATATGGTCGAGGACTACCATGATTACAGATTTCACATCAAAGGGTTCTTTATAGGCGAAGTCCTGGCGCTGGCAGTCTGTGCTTTGACCGGGCTGATCGTCCGGTTTGCCTTATAAATGATAAAACAGGAGTAACCATGGGAACACAAGACATGGATTCTTATCCCCCCATTCACAATAAACCGAAGCTGTCTTTTTCCTTTGACAGACTGGATATGCTCTGGGACCGCTATCCCCAGCATCATGAGATGAAAGTCTTTGCCTCCCTTGACCGGCTCCTTGAAGATCACGAATCCTATCAGAAAGACTTCGATGAGGTGAAGGAAGAGTATATATCGGAAGGCTATGAACGTTTTCTGGTCCAGCTCTCCTGGTCGGATCTTCCCTATCGCCATGCGGCAAAAGAAAAGATCGAAAAGGCAGGACATTTTGAAAAGAATCCCTATGTAACGGCCTTTATGAGTCAGTTTGAAGATCTGGATACAGACCATAAGGCCTGTTTTCTCTTCCCGGAAAGCTATACGACCCAGTTCTTTGTCGTCCGGGAAATATGCAGGCGGGCGGAAGCCTTCTACCCGGTCTGCAACATCTTCCCTGATGAGGAGCAGATTCATTATCTGGCTGTGTTTGACAAGAGAAACATGGATGATGTCCTTCTCATGTACCATCTGCTGTATACAAATGCAAACCAGGACCTGTATGGTGGATATTCTCTCTATGATTATTCCCTGCCTTGGTACCAGAATCATCTGTGGGAAGGCGGACATGTTCTCCGGTCGCCTTATCTGCCGGACCAGCTTGCAAGATATCAGGGAAATCTGCCTTTTTATCATAATCCTGCCAAGACGGTGTATGTGAGGCGGAACATTGATCATATACTGGAATGCGGCTACTTTTCATCGGAACTGGACTTTTTCCTCAATCTGACAAAGGTCATCATGCCCTTTTTTCAATGGTGGTACAATGACCTTTGCCTTTACGAAGAAAAAGACGGTTATAGGACAAACTGGCGGCTGGAACGGACAAAGATCCGGACAAAACTGACTTCAGAGGGAGTCATCAAACCCAAATGGAAAAATGAACTGTCTCTTTTCCACGCGGTCAGGGAAAAGTATCCCGACACCTTATATCAGTACCGCCCCGAATGGCTGGGCAGACAGAGCGTGGATCTATACATTCCCTCAATTCAGACAGCCATTGAATTCCAGGGGATACAGCATTATCATCCGGTGGAATTCTTCGGTGGAGAGGAAGCTCTTCTCCATAGGCAGGAACTGGACGAACAGAAGAGACAGCTGTGTAAGGAGAATAATATCCGGCTAATAGAGTGGCCTTATGACAGGCCGCCTACGGATCAGACCATAAATGAAATGATTGGCAAAGAATGAATGACGTCAAGGGGAGAACACAATGGAACTTCAGCAACTTTTTTCCGAGCTGATCGGAAAGCCGGTTGATCCGGGCTTCGGATTATTTCCGCCTTTCTATACGGATTTCGGAAAGAACATAAGCCTTGGGAAAAATGTTTTTATCAATGCCGGATGCAAGTTCCAGGACCAGGGCGGAATATTCATTGATGACGGAGCCCTGATAGGCCATGGCGTTGTTCTGGCAACACTGAACCATGACATGGATCCTGCCAGACGCCAGGCATTACATCCGGCGCCGATCCATATCGGAAAAGGAGTCTGGATCGGAGCAAATGCGACGGTCTGCGCCGGTGTGACAATCGGTGACCATGCCATAGTTGCGGCAGGAGCAGTAGTTGTAAAGGATGTCCCGGCAGACACTGTGGTAGGCGGTGTGCCTGCTAAGATCATAAAGAAAATATAAATTTATTTATAGCGTAACAACGAGAAATTTACATTCAAAAGAGGAGAAAAAATGGCACGTATCAGATTGAAGAAGAGACTGATTATGAACTGCCTGGCTGCTGTCCTGGCGGCGACAGCCCTTTCAGGATGCGGAAAAGCAGCGGTCCAGCCGGAAAGCACAAAACAGGAAGCAAAAGAAAAGGCAACGAAAAAAGTCAAGCATGTATATCTGGCCGGTCCCTTTTTCAATGAGACGGAAATTAAAAATATTGAACGGGTTGAAGAAATTCTGACAAAAAAGGGAATCACATTTTTCAGCCCCATGCGGCACAGTGTGGACGGTGAAGTCGGATCCGCCGAATGGGCAGAGAAGGTATTTGAAATGGATCTGGAAGAGATAGCCGGTGCAGATGCAGTGGTGGCAGTTTATGACGGCAACTACAGCGATTCCGGCACATCCTGGGAATGCGGGTACGCTTATGGCAAAGGCATCCCGGTCATTCTGGTTCATGTGGATGAAGACGGAGACTCCAATCTCATGCTCCATATCGGCTGCACTTCCAATGTTAATCTGGATGACCTGGAGGACTATGACTTTGACTCCATGCCCGAATACGAATACAAGGGTAAAATGTTCTGATACCCTTTTGCGTAGACGAAAAGCATACACCTGTGAGCATGTGGGAGAACAGATTTGTAAAAATATAAATCTGTGTGACGCTTCTGTGATTATTCATGGTTTATAATGGCCTTGTTTTTGAGAGAGAACAAGCAAAAAAACAAATTGGATAATTTAAGGAGGGAAAAACATGAGATTATTAGGAAACATTCTTTGGATAGTATTTGGCGGATGGATCAGCGCTTTAGGCTGGGTACTGGCAGGATGCTTATGGTGCATAACCATTATCGGGATTCCGGTTGGGGTACAGTGTTTTAAACTGGCTTCCATTTCACTGAATCCTTTCGGTAAAGAAGTATATTACGAGGGAAAGGCCGGATCTTTTCTTCTTAACGTAATCTGGTTCCTGGTATCCGGCATGGAACTTGCTTTCACGAACTTCCTGCTGGGCTGCATCCTCTGCATTACAATCATCGGCATTCCGTTTGGAAAGCAGTACTTCAAGATCGCAAAACTTTCTCTTGCACCTTTTGGGGCTGCAGTAAGAAGAGAAGCAGTATTATAAACACCGGAAACGGCATTGAGGGGCTGTCCTGCTAATTGATGGAAACTGTTAACGCAGCTAACCATCAATTAGCAGGACAGCCCTTTTTTCATGTTCTTGGGGAAGTTTTCCATCAATCATGATTAAAAATTGATTCTTACATGATGATATTAAAATTCCTTCCATCAAATGTAGTTGCAGTTCATTTTTTACATGACATATTTTGCCTGTTTCCATCAATAGAGAGGTTTTACATATCTATCCATGAAAAAGGAAGTGGAGAATATAACCAAATATAATGATAACAGGATTTATACATGAATAACTGTAAAAGTATACCATCACAACAGCCCGAAGATAAAAGCATACATGACATAAATTTCTAAACGTCCATCAAAAATAAAGAAAAGACTTACCATGATGGAAATTTAAGGAGGCGTTACTGCAACGCCTCCTTTTTCTATAAATCCAGACCTGCCTTGGCTGCCTGTTCATGCTGCAGCCTTCTTGGGATATGGTAGGTCTTTCCGTCTTTGATCAGCTTTGCCCCGGTCTGATGATAGAAGAAACCGACCCCGGAATCTGCGCATTGCCGGTGAAGGTCCAATACCCACTGATAGTCGCAGGGACGTGCAGCGGGACCTGATTCCCCGCCGACGGACACGGATTCGATTGCCCCGGGACAGTCCCGGAAATGAGCGGTCAGATCTACTGCTGAAAGCATGGGTTCAACCATCACGGATCTGTGGCGGATGGGCAAAGAGAGATAGACAGGGAGCCTGTAATCTGCGGCCCGCTGGTTTTCACAGGTGACGGCGATCTGCACATGATCCCATCCCCGTCCCCAGCCGGGAGGCAGATGATTGCCAATCCTCTCCGGCCTTTTTGTGATCATGAAGAAAGTGCAGTCGCTCCGCTCTTTTATCATCTTCCAGGCGTCAGGCCTCCACTGATCCGCTTCCTCATGGAAAAAGTCGGAAGAAAAGCAGGTGTAGATCAGAGACCCGGAAGGCACTTTGTATCTGCCCCTGTACCGGCCTGCCCGCAGTTTCCGGACCGGAAGATTAAAGGCTGCTGTTTTCTTAACCACAGAAGGGTCCTTCCCGTGGGCTTCATCTCTCCGATACATGTAGCAGTGGAGGCAGCCGGGGCTGACTTTGGTACAGCCATGCCACACATTCCAGGTTACTGTGACCGGCAGACGGGGGTCCGAGACCGGCGTCTCGGGCGGGAACAGGCTTAATTGTCTGTATTCGGAATTATCATCAGTTCGCATATCAGACCACCATAAAATTGAAGATATTAACAGAACGTTTGTTCGATTCAGTATAACAGAAATCAGGCTCATAATCAATAGAAATAATAGTAACTGACTGGGAAATCGTGATAGAATAAAAGACGACAATGATAACTTAAGAAAGACAAGCAGATCAGGAAAATGAAAAGCGAAAAGAAGAGAAAACATTTGACATTTTACGGTTCGGTTCAGGGCGTCGGCTTCCGCTACCGGGCAAGACAGGCTGCAGGCATTCTGGGTCTGACAGGCTGGGTGAGGAATGAGTTTGACGGCTCTGTCACTATGGAGGTTCAGGGGACCGATGAAGAAATTGACCGGCTCATCTCTATGGTAGACCAGGGCAGATATGTCAGAATTGACAGCATTGATGTGAAGACTCTCCCTCTGCTGGAGGATGAGAGGGGCTTCAGGTCGAGAAGGTGATTACATAAGAAAACCGCGGGATTCATTTTGGTGTAAGAAAGGATGTAAAAGATGGATTACAGAAAATTCGATGATACTTATGTGATACGTATGGACCGGGGAGAGGAGATTGTTGCTGCCCTGACCGATTTTTGTCTGAAGGAGGCGGTTGACCTGGGATCGGTTCAGGCTCTTGGTGCTTCGGACCGGGCTGTGGTCGGCCTTTATGATGTGGGAACACGTGAATATCATAAGCGTACATTTGAAGAGCCCATGGAGATTACCTCTCTGGTCGGCAGTATCTCTACGAAAGGAGGAGAGCCCTATCTGCATCTTCATATCAATCTCTGCCGCGAGGATATGAGCGTTGTCGGCGGTCATCTGAACGAGTGCCGTATTTCCGCTACCTGTGAGATGATCGTACGGAAGATCAAGGGACGTGTGGAAAGAAAGCTGGACGAAGATGTGACGGGGCTGAATCTTTATGAATTCCTCTAGAAATATTGTAGTGCTGGGCAACTGGATGGATGACCGGCACAGGGAAATGATTCTTGCGACTGCGGGAAGGCTTGGATTTACATGTTCCTTTTTTGATAATGAATCGGAAGCCGGGAAAGCGGGCGCTCTTGACCGGGCGGAAGTCATATTCGGCAACGCCCCGCAGACGGCGGCTTCTTCCATGACTTTGAAGTGGCTTTGCCTTCCTTCGGCGGGCGCGGATCTTTATACCGGACCGGGTGCCATCTGTTCGGATGATCTCATTCTGACCAATTCATCCGGCGCCTACGGGGTCGGCATGGCAGAGCATATGATCATGCAGATTTTGATGCTGATCCGCCGGATGCCGGAGTTCCAGGAGGGAATCCGGGAGAGGGGATGGCCCCGTCCAAGGCAGCAGGTTTCGGTGAAAGACAGCCGCATTACCGTCATGGGAACCGGCGACATCGGAAGCGCATTTGCCAGGAGGATCAGAGCCTTTGAGCCCGCCCGGATCGTCGGATTTAACAGAAGCGGAAAATGTGAGGAGGCTGCATTTGACAGGGTGGTCACGGGAGATGACCTGGACCGGGTCCTGCCGGAAACGGATATTCTGGCCATGTGCCTGCCCTCAACACCGGAGACCATAGGGGTCCTGTCCGCCGAAAGGATCGGCCTCCTGCCGGAAAGTGCCTATGTGATCAATGTGGGCCGGGGGGATGCCATCGAAGAGGCGGCTCTGATAAAGGCTCTCAATGAAGGGCGCCTGGCCGGGGCGGCTCTGGATGTCATGTGCCATGAGCCACTGCCGGAAGACGATCCTCTGTGGGAGACAAAAAATCTGATTCTGACGCCTCATGTGGCGGGGAACATGACTATCCCCTACACCAAAGACCGTCTGTCGGAGATGTTCTGCGAAGATCTTGAAAACTACGGGACCGGGCGGCCCATGGTCCGCCGCGTGGACAGAAAACGGGGGTATTAGATTATGTTTTTCTTTATAATGGGCATCAACAGCGGCAGGAAGGATCTCCCCTTCCACCAGACCATGATCTGCGGCAGATGCGGAAGATACGGGAATTATTCCGTTTATATGACTTATACGGTCCTGTCCCTGTTCTTTATTCCTCTGATTAAGTGGAACCGCAAATACTTTGTGACTACAGGCTGCTGTAAAAGCACCTATCGCTTAAGGGACGAGGTCGGCAGGCAGATCGCCCGGGGAGCCTCCCCCGAGATCAGGCCGGAGGACCTTACATTTATAAGCGGAAGCGGATGGAATCATCCGGATTATGACAATAAAGATGCCGCAGTAATAAAGAAATGCGACGCCTGCGGCTTTACGACAGAAGAAGACTACGATTATTGTCCCAAATGCGGGAAGCCCTTTTAGGAAAAGGATTGAAATCAATGAAAAAAAGACTCTTGTGTGCCATTGCCCTGATGGCACTGGTCCTTTCTTCCTGTGGGAATGCATCCGCCAAGGATGAACCCGGTTACGGAAAATGGAGAAATTCAGACCTGGTCGGAAGTATAAAAGCTGATGAAGAAATCCGTCTCCAGGATGACTTTGCCGCCGCGGCCAACCAGGCTGTGATGGCGGGCGCCAAACCCGGATCAGGCACACTTGAAAGGGTAAAAAAAGAGACATTCAGGAAAATGAAAGTGCTCCTTGAGGAAGACCATCCGGGCAGGGAAGGAGCAGAACTGAAAAAATATGCCGATCTGGCTGCTGACTGGCAGGGGAGGAAAAAGGATGGGGCTGAACCCTTAAGGCCTTATCTGGAAAGGATTGAAGGGATTTCTTCCATGAAGGACCTGGAGGCATACCTCTGTGATCCGGAGGGCAATCCCTCATGCCTGGGCCTCCTTGCTCCCCTGAGGACAGGGCAGGATCAGACCGACCCGACAGTATACAGTACCGTCATTGACTGTCCGGGGCTTTCTCTGGGAGATGCGGACTCTTATTTTAAGATGAACGAGAACGGTTTTCAGAAGCGGGACTATACCAGCGGCCTGACCGGACACATTCTGGGGAAGCTGGGATACAGTGACAGTGCAGTAAAGAAGATTTTGAAAGACAACTACCGCTTTGAAAAGAAACTTGCCGCCTGTGACACTGCCCTGGCAGAAGAAGATTTTGGGGAGATGCTTATCTCCCGAAAGAAGTGCATCGGCACGGTGCCCGGCTACCCTCTGGAAAAAATCCTGGACGCCTGGGGCTTTCCGGCGGACGGACACTACTTTATGAATACGGAGAGCGCAAAGAAGATTGCCGCCTTGTATAAAGAGGAAAATCTGGAAGAAATCAGAGCCTTTTTCACAGTACATACGGCAGTCGATGCAGCGAGATATCTTGACAGGGAAACATTTGAACTGGAGAAGACCCTGTCAAAGAGCCGTACTGAGATTACAGAGGAGCTAAGTCCTGTTCCGGAAGATGAGAAAGAAGACAGGCTCCTGATGGATTATATCACTAAGAGTTATCTGGGACCTGTTTTTGAGAAAGAGTACACGGATAAGTATGTCGATCAGAGGGTGGCGGAAGATCTGGACACCCTCACCAGGGACATTATCGCGGAGTACAGAAAACTCTTTGACACGGAGAACTGGCTGAGCGACAAGGGGAAAAAGGCCTGTGTCAAAAAGCTGGATGCCATGCAGGTCCACGTGGTTTTCCCGGATTATGACATGGTCGATTACAGCGGCCTTTATATCACTCCCCGCACCGAGGGAGGAACATTTTACCGGGCCTTTCTACAGTCGGAAAAATGCCGCATGAAGCATTATGCCGGCCTCTGCAGCCGGAAGTTTGACAGAGGCAGCTGGGATCCTCTGACCCTGGGAACAACTGAGGTCAATGCATTTTATCTGCCGTCGGCTAACGGAATCTATATCATGGCAGGTATTCTGGAAGATCCCTTTTACAGCTATGATATGTCTTATGAAGAAAAGCTTGGCGGAATCGGGACCGTCATCGGGCATGAAATCACGCACGGATTTGACGGCACCGGCTGTAAATATGATGCCAGCGGCTTAAAGAAGGACTGGCTCGGCGTGAATGATCAGATCAGTTTCGCTGACCGCGGCGCCATGGTAAGTGAGTACTACAGTACCATTCATCCTTTAAAGGGGGCAGGCGCCTGCGACGGAAGCCGTCTGTGGAATGAAGCGGCGGCGGATATGGGAGGCCTTCGGATCACCCTGGCCCTTGCCGCCGGCCGGAAAGCTTTTGACTACGATAAGTATTTCCGCCAGTATGCCGCCATGTGGTCCAGATGTGCTACCGAGGATGAGGAGCGGGCGGCTCATAAAACAGATACCCATCCCCTGAGTTACCTCCGTGTAAATGTGGGATTGCAGCAGTTCCGGGAGTTTCAGGATACTTACGGAATCAGGGAAGGAGACGGAATGTACCTTCCTGCCGATAAGAGGATAACCGTATGGTGACGGGAGAGGAGGCAGACTATGGATGCTGCTCAGGCGGCCATTAAACTGGATAATATAGTTAAAAGTTACGGAAAACAGGAAGTCCTGAAAGGTGTCAGCCTGACGGTCAACAAGGGGGACATCTACGGCCTGATCGGAAGGAACGGCGCCGGCAAGACGACCATATTCAAGATCATACTGGGCCTTTCCGACTACACTAGCGGCACCCTCTCCATAGCAGGATCGCAGGGACGCAGGGAAACGGTCCGGAACAGAAGTAAAATAGGTTTTTTTGTGGGACCTGTCTTTTATCCTTATCTTTCCGCCAGGGAGAATCTCCGCTACTTTGCCAGAATAAAAGGGATCCCGGGCCGGGAATGCAAAGAGGAGATAGAAAGGGTCCTGGAGCTTGTGGAGCTGGCCGATGTTAAATCGGCATATAAGAAGTTTTCCCTTGGCATGAAGCAGCGTCTTGGCATAGCATCCGCCATTTTAGGCAACCCCGAGATACTGATTCTTGACGAGCCGACAAATGGACTGGATCCTCAGGGAATCGCTGATGTCCGCCATATGATCCGCCGTTTCAACGAGGAATTCGGTATGACAGTGGTCGTATCCTCCCATATTCTGGGGGAACTGGAGCATACGGCAGACCGTTTCGGCATTGTCAATGACGGTATTATCGCCCGGGAGATCAGCCAGGATGACCTGAAAGAGAAGGAAAAGATGGTGGAGATAGCAGTGGATGATCTGGAAAAAGCCAGAGACCTGCTTACTGCAGGCGGCGTAAAGATCGTTCGTGAAGTGGAGGAGAAGTCCACGCTTGAAGACTTCTATTTCCGCCTGATCGGGGGTGAAGATTAAATGTCCGGGATGATTCTTGCAGATCTGCGCCGAATCATGCGGAAAAAAGGCTTTTATATCACCTTGCTGATCCTGATGATCTTTCTGCTTCTGGATAAGGTCGGAACTGCTTTGGTGGATGCAGATGAAGTCATAAACCGCGATATGAGAAGAACAGGAGGTATCTATATCCTGATTCCTCTGATTTTCATTGTCCTGTCGGTGTTTGGTGACGACGAGAGAAGCCGGACCCCCCTGTCCCTCATAGGATGCGGGATTACTAGGCAGGCGCTCATTATCGGAAAGATGATCGACGGCACCCTTCTTATGTGTATTTACTTCGTCCTGGCTGCTCCTGTAAAATACGGCATGATCCGATTACTTGGGGTTCCTCTTTCTGACAGGCAGATCAGACTTCTGATGTTTTTCCATGCATTTTGCTTTCTGCGGGCAATTGCCTGCCTGGCCCTGTCCATGCTGGCTTTCGTCCTTCTGGAAAGTCTGATTCCGGCCAATATTACAGCCGTCATGGTAAGTCTTTTTACCTCGAACATTTTCAGGTTAGTGCAGACGGTCTATCACATCGGTATTTTCCGTGCCACCAGTCTGGGTCTGGTGGAGGAGGCTCATGCCAATCTGTCCGTGGGCAACATGCCATGGCAGCTGCTGCCCCTTTTTATCTTCTACATATGTCTGCCGGTCCTTGCGGCGGTACTTGTTTATAGAAATAAGGAGCTGGAATTATGATAAATCTTATTAAAGCGGATCTCCGGCGCATTCTTCAGAAAAAATCCTTTCTCCTGGTCATAGCCGTTGTGTTTTTGATGGCGGCGGGCATGACAGTCTGGGACAGGATGCATCTCTGGAACGGAACCGTCTATGCTTTCCGCCAGGGCAATATGGCCCGCAATACAGGTGTGCTCCTGATCGGCATGGCCCTTTTCGCGGGAATATATGTGGATGAATTCCGTGCCGGATCCATGAAACCGGTCATAGGAAGGGGCGTAAGCCGTACCAAAGTTATCGCGGCAAAAATTATAGACAGCACGATTATGACAGCAATCGTTTATCTTGTTTTTTTACTCTTTGCCCTCATCATGGGACTGGTGTCCGGCGCAGGCATGAGCGGCCAGGAGATAAAGATCATGTGTCTCTTCGTTATGTCAGGGGCTTATATGATCATGTGCTGCGCCCCCATAGCCGCTGTCGTCCTTTACCTGACTGACAACAGCGCCTTTGCCACATTTTTCATGCTGCTGCTGACAGTCATACTTCCCTTTGCCATGGATCTTTCCAAAAGCCTGGTTCTCTTCCACAATCTTCGTATTGCGGATTACTATATTGACGGATTCGCGGGCCGGGCCGTGACAGATATGATGCTTACCGGCGGGGGATTCATGACCCTGGTCTTGGGGGCGGTCCTCTATATCGGTGCGGCCTTCCTTGTATCCCTGCTTGTTTTCAGAAAGAAAGAGCTGGATCTCTGATCTGAAAATAATAAAACATGGACAGAACCAAAACTCTGTATACCGGTTGCTCCTGACAGTTTCGTCTATCAGATTGTTACATTCTCATAATAATCGGGTTATACTAATGTGACACTTCTGTGATGCTTTTGTGACGGCGTGTATGTTAAGATGGTCACGGTAAAGTATCTTCGTCAGAAAGGAGTGACTATATGAAAAAAATATGGATCTGGATGCTCTGTGCGGCACTGATCATGTCAAATCTCTACTGTCTTCCCGCCTTTGCGGCTGAAGAGGGCGGAGATGCCGCTGAAGAAGTTGTCCAGGATCAGGGGGCTGAAGAAAAGCCGGAAGCCAAACCTGAGAAGAAAGAAGAGAAAAAAGAAGTAAAGAAAGAAGAAAAAAAAGAAGAAGAGAAGGCGGAAGAAGCGCCCGCAAGAAAAATTACGGCGAGCCGCACTAATATCAGCTTCGGAAGTATTACCGAGGGAGATAAAACTCAGCCGGAAACCTTCTCTATTACAAATGAAGGCAATGTGCCGGCCTATATCACCTGGGACCAGGCGGATGCTGACGGAGCTTTTGAGATTGAAGCCCTGACTGATGCAGACGCCGAGCTGGAGCCCGGAAAGAAAGTGGATTTCCAGGTCAGGGTCAAGGATGTGGGCGAAGGCGATTACACGGCCAATATCGTATTTTCAGATGGTGACGACCCGGCCGCGGAGGCAGTGGTTACTGTCACAGTCAAAGTGAAGGAAAAGGAAAAAGAGCCTGAACCTGAGACTGAAGAGGTGACGGAAGAAGTAACCAAAGAGCCCGAGACTGAAGAAATCACGGACGCGGCTCCGGAAAAAACTACAGAAAAAGCCACGGAAGAAGTGACAGAGGCAACGGAAGACACAGGTGAGACTGAGACGGACGAGCCGCCTAAAGGATACAGCGTTCTGACATACTGTGAGCCGGAAGAGGGCGGATTTGTTTCCGGAGACGGCTTCTTCGCAGAAGGTGACAATGCTCTCCTTGTAGCTTTCCCCTTAGACGGATATACATTTGACGGATGGTATGTTGACGATCAGCTGATTGAAAAGGGAGACACCCTCAATGTTGAAGACATTCATGCCGATCTCACATACATCGCAAGATTTAAGCGTGTAAACTTCACCGTCAAAGTTACGACAAGGAACAAAGATTACGGAACCGTATCCGGTGAAGGAAATTATAAGCAGGGCGATACAGCCACTCTGACGGCCAAACCCGCTGAAGGATATACATTTGACGGCTGGTATGAGGACAACAGGCTGGTCAGCAAGAAGAGTACCTATGAGGTGACCGGCATCAGCGCGGACCACACTTTCATCGGTGTTTTCAAACCTGAGAAGCATTCAGTGAAAGTTACTGTCACTCCCAAAGAGGGAGGCAAGGTGACAGGGTCCGGCAAGTACAACCACAACAGCGACGTCAAGTTTACCGCCAAGGCATCCAAGGGCTACAAATTTGACGGCTATTATATCAATAAAAAGAAGATCTCATCCAAGACAACATTTACCCTGAAGAAAGTGACACAGGATGTGTCTGTCACAGCCAGATTTGTCAAGGAAAAGGCTAAGGTCTATGAGATCACGTCCGGTATTGCCAACAAGGGAGGAACCATTTCTCCGTCCGGCAAGACGACTGTTGAAGAAAACGCAAGTATTACTTATACATTTGCCCCCAAGAACGGATATGCCATCCAGCAGGTGTCTGTAGACGGTAAGAAGATCGGGGCCGTTAAGTCCTACACATTTAAAAATGTAAAGAAAAACCACAGGATCTCCGTAGCCTTCGCGCCTAAGAAGAATAATGAAAAGGGCGTCAAAAAGGATAAGATCATCACGGAAGCCGAGGCAAAGAAGGCAGCTGTGGACGAGCTTAAGGAAGCCGCAGATGATTCACAGGGCCGCAGCTCCGATGTCATCACTCCTGAAGACTATGCCGAGATGAAAAAGGAAGGCACTCTGGAAGACGCCCTGAAGATTCCCAAGCAGACGGTTGTGGGCATGGACGATGCCCAGTCCCTTCCTAAAGAGGTGGATGATTACAACTACGATGAGGCTGAGGGCATCTGCCAGAAGCTGGATATCACGCCGGAGCAGGCAAAAGAGATGATCGAGTCGGGAGACGACGAGAATATTATCAGGGCTGCCTACGAGACAGGCTGTCTGGTGATCCTGGTCAATAACCAGTTCCTTACTCCCGGCAAGGAAGAAACGGTTTCCGATGTTTTTGAGGATGATACCACAGTCCACAACATGCTCGAATTCGTCAGGGCGATACTGACCCCGGACGATGAACTGCTTCTTGTGTCCGGAAAGAGGATGGCAGTGACACTGGCCATCACCAAAGGCGGAGAGCTTACGGAAGAAGAGCAGAAAGCCTTTGAGACGGCCGGTGCCGATGTGGATGAGTATTTCCACATGGACATCGTGAAGAAGGAACAGGGCGGACATTCCCAGATAGTTACAGAACTGAAGGATCCGGTGGAAGTGACGCTTCAGAAGCCGGCCGACAGCTCATCCGACTGCGTCATCCGTGTACATGACGGAAAGGCGGAAGTTCTGGCGGATCTGGACGATGCTCCGGATACCATTACTATTAAAACAGACAAGTTTTCGCCCTATGCATTTGGAACCCAGAAAAAGCAGAACGGTTCCATGATGCCCCTGCTTATAGGGGGCGCGGCCATCGTTCTGATCGCGGCCATCGCCACGGTTATTCTGAGTAAGAGGAAGGAGAAATAATGGAAAAAATGAATCTGCAGGATCTTGATAAAGTGAACGGCGGTTTTGAAGAGCAGAACGGAAACCTTCCCACAGCAGGGATGGAAATCGTCTGTCCCAATTGTCATAAAAAGGACCAGAACGCATTTGCCAAGAGCGTTCTCTTTGATCCCGAAATCGGCTCTGTTGAATACAGGTGCTCCTGTGGCTGCCGTTTCGTCTGTTATAAAGGAAAGGTTATCCTGAGAAAAGACTGGGATGACCTTTGTGCGAAACATGGAATCAAATATGTGTTTTAGCCGGATTGCCGGCTGAAAAGGCAGGATAAGTCATGGATTATAATTCACCGCGGAATATCAAATACAGAAGAGCCCAGAATACCCTGATCATAGCCGGCCTGGGAATCATTCTCATGAGTGTATGGACGGCCATGAAGACAGCGGGAATCCTTGTCGCCAGGAAAAGCATGATCGTTGAAGAGATTAAACGCGTCGCACATTTGGAGGCGAATTCGGCAGAGGTAACGGATAATCAGATTTTCATTCTCGTGTTCCTGTTTATGAGTATTTATCTGCTGGTCGCAGTGGCGCTTCAGGTCTTCATCGGTTACTGCGCCTACTCGGAGGCCAGGGGAAAACGGCATTATCTTTACCTGCCCATGGCTGTTCTGCTGACACTCAGAAAGTATGATCTTTTCCTGGATTATCTGGACCACATTGATCATGTCAATGATAATATGATGCTGCGGGCGGGGACAGGGCCCTTCACCATACTGGCTCTGACCCTGATCGAACTGACCGGTCTGATTCTCGTCATAGATATGCTGGTGGCTGCCCTCATGGTCAAAGCCTACCGAAGGCAGGAAAAGAAGGAAAAACAGGAAGAAATGGCAGGGGAGTAATCGATGCAACTGGATTTTCACTATTATGCTACCTACTGCGCGGCATGCATTGCAGGCTGCAGTCATGAAGAGGCTATAAAAATTGCCTACAGTGCCCAGTTTACCGACTGCTGTTCCAGGACACTGCTGCAGAAGATCGGGGGACCGCTGTCCGCAGCGACCACCCAGCTTCAGCTTGAGATGATGGAAGCAAGGTCGGATGCGGCAAGTCTCAGGGACATCACAAGAATCTGGTCCTCCTTTCATTTCCTGCCCGGCGACCTCTATGCCGAGAAGAAATGCAGTAAAAGATTCCTGCATAAATACAGGATGATCTGCAACACGGACAGCGCCCTTCTGGTTGACACCGTCGAACTGGCAAGGGGCAAGGGTCCGGAGGCTGCAGGAATTGCCATGCATATCCTGGCGGATACCTGGGCCCACAGATATTTTGCGGGGACACCCTCCCTTGTGATCAATAATACCAATTATGATTTTTACGAGATCGTAGGGGAAGGGGAAGAGCAGTTCGAGAGGAAGGTAAGGTTCAGCCATAATCCTTCCTCGGCGGACAACCTGGAGAAAAGCATATACGTCAATACCCTTTTCCAGGGTAATGAATCCTCTGTGATGAATCTGGGACACGGAAGGGCAGGCCATCTTCCCGATTACGGATTTGCCCGCTACAGATATATGCCTGCCTGGGGCGACTACATGGAAATCTTGAAGGATAATCCGTCCGACTACATGTGCGCTTTCGGCCAGATGGTCTACGCCTTAAAGTGTCTGCTGGCTGACGGAGGCAGATTTGAGACGGGCCGCCACGGCGAGGAGGATATTGCTCCCTGGCGTGACAGGATCAGGGATCTGCTGATCATACGCAGGTATGACGCCGGCCAGGACTGGAAAGCGCTCGGAGAAGAGCTGTCCGGCTGTCAGATCGAGGATTTCGACGAAGAAAAGTATCAGAAAGAGTATATGGATGCGGACCCGGAAGGAAAAGATGACACATTTCTGGGAAGATATATTCTTGCGGCCCTGGCCCAGAAGAGTATGGTTACCAACAGGATTTTTCAGTCAGGTAACCGGCTGGCCGGCTTCTCCATAGATTTCGAAAAGTCGGGGCTCAGGGGAAACAGGGATTTCTACAGGCTTGCAAAGAAACGGGACAGGAGTAAGAAAGATGACCAGAACTGAACATATTGTCAATTTTTTCAGAGGAATCATGTCGATTCTGCTTGCCTTAGTGCTTTTCTTTTTTCCCGGGGACGGCCTGCCCTTTGTACTGAAGCTGCTCAGCGTCAGCCTGTCGATCAGGGGACTCAGGTCCCTGGTCTATTATCTGTCCATGGCCAGATTCGCGGTCGGGGGAAAGATCATGCTCTATCAGGGCATTTTCCTGCTTGACCTGGGGGTTTCCATATGGGCCCTGGCTGAGACTCTGAGTATATATCTTGTCATCTATGTGGCGGTAATGAATGTATTTTCCGGTCTGGTTGCCATACTTCGTGCCCGGGAATCCAGTAAGACAGGATCGCCCCACTGGAGACTGGCTGCGGCTTACGGAATCACCAGCATCCTTATGGCGGCAGCAATTGTGATCAGCTGCTTTGGCCTTGGGCGGCCGGGTCTGGCACTCTATGTGTACGCAGTCGGAATGATCTATTCGGGCCTTTTGCAGATCATCGGCGCGACCAGAAAAACTGCGATTATTTATATTCAGTAGTAGCATTTTTCCTGTATGTCCTGTATAATAAGCATTACAAACAAAAAGACTGACTGAAAGCCGTTCCTGACATAAAGCTGCCGGGAACGGTCTTTTTTTACAGTTACTGACATTGCCTTTACGACAACTGACATTGTCACTTTCCTTATATGACAAAATTAGAGTATTGTTTTGTTGTTTTTGTCACAATAATACTTATAATAGTAATCAGGAGGGAAAGTAAATGTCAAAGGGGAGAACATTTCTTTCAAAACGGCAAAAGGCTATTATAAGGATGATGGCGCAGATGGGCGGAAAGCCTGTCACGGTAGCAGCCATATCCGAGAAGCTTTCTGTATCAGACAGAACCATTCTCCGGGACATGCCTGTCATTGAAAAGTGGTTTTCAGAGAATGACTTTAAGCTTGTCAGGAAAAGAGGAAAGGGAATGACCATCGATGAGTCACCCGAGAACCTCAGTCTGATCCAGGAACTCCTGCATGTGGATAAAGAATCTGCCCGCTACGGAAGAGATGAGAGACGGGTCATGATTCTGGGTACACTTTTCTTTGCAGTAAGTCCTGTGAAGGCATACGTCTTTACATCCCAGCATGACATCTCCGAGGGAACCCTTTACGCGGATCTGGATGTTCTTGAGACCTGGCTTAACGATTACGGAATCAGGATCAACCGGCGTCCGGGCCTGGGAATCTTTATCACCGGCGAAGAAACAAGCCGCAGGCAGGCCATAGTCAATGCCCTCTTCGAACTTTTTGACATCAATCGTATTCCCGCACTGCTTAATCAGATTACCGACGCGCCGGAAGCGGACGCTGTCAGCAGCCATCCCCTCATGCCTTTCTTTCAGAAGAAGATCATCCTCTTTGCCAGGGAATGCATTTCCTACTGTGAGGATACCCTGAGAGTAGAGTATGTGGATAACAGCCAGATCAGTCTGATCACCCGGATATCCCTGGCAATCTACCGCATGTGCAATGAGCGCTTCCTGCGGACCATGCCCGGGGAGATGAAGGGGCTTGAAAACAGCAGGGAGTACAGGGCTGCAAAGGAGCTGACAGACAGGATTGCCGATTGCTTCGACATTTCAGTCCCCGCAGAGGAGACAGCTCACCTGGCGGTTTATCTTGCAACATCAAGAGTCTGGACTGCTTCCGGGAAGATGGACGACCCGCTCCAGTCCATTCATTTGAGACACGTGGTACTGTCCATGGTCGGCATTGCGGAAAGGATGACTGACATACCCTTCCGCAGTGACAGGTCCCTGATCGACGACCTGGCCGAGCATGTGGCTGTCATGAAAAAGAGAATCTCCATGGATCTGATTGCGGGCAATACCCAGACAGACATGATCCGGGAAAAGTATCCCGGTATCTACTCTGCTGTGGAAACAGCCTGCCAGGTGCTGACGGAGTGGATTTATCCCAAAGACCTCAAGGATTCGGATGTGGGCCTGATCGCCATACATTTTGCGGCGGCTGCGGAACGGATCCGGAAGAACGCAGAGAAAGTGGCGGTGGCAGTGGTATGTCCCCTGGGCATAGCCAGTTCCAAGATGCTGGCTGCCTCCCTGATCCGGTCGTTTCCCGAGATCGAGGTGAGGAAGATTACTTCCGCCTTTTCTATAGATGAAGACCAGCTTCACAGTGACGGAATCGACCTGATCATTTCGACGGCGGAGATTCCCACGACCTATCCCCACCTTTGTGTGGACAAGGTCCTCCAGGTTCAGGATAAAATGCGGATCAGAAATTATCTGACGCAGATCACCGCGGACCGAGACAGGGGCAGGATGAACGACAGACATGACAAGTCGGCATCCCTGACCATGGAGGACGTAAGAATCCTGGCCGGCCTGGGAACAGAGATTTCCGAGCTGGTGGAATATTTTTCCATCCTTACCCTGGAGAGAGGGGATTCGGCGGAAGATCTGATGTCGGCTGCTGCCGCGGCCATGACGGATTCGGATTCTCTGCGGAAAGCTCTCATGGAAGGCTTTAAGGCCCGGGAAAGGATCAGCGGTACTTACATAAAAGAAATGGAAATCTGTCTGCTACACTGCAGGAGTAATGCAGTGGCTCACAGCAGGTTTATATATATTTCCTTATCGGAACCTATGGCATCGCCTGACGGACTGATCCGGGGCGCTGTAGCCATGGCGGTTCCGGAGGATGTGGAAGATGAGATCCTCATCGAGCCCGTGGGACGGCTTTCCGCCCTGCTGGTGGAGGATCAGAGATTTCTTCAGGCGCTTCTCGACCGGGATCAAGCCGCGGGGACCCGTTACATTGAGAAGGCGCTTGTGAAATATTATCAACAAGAGGTTTTAAGAATTATGGAGGTATGAGGAGATGAAAAACGGCTTACAGAGATTTGGTAAGTTCCTTTCCGCAATGGTAATGCCCAACATCGGCGCATTCATTGCATGGGGTTTTATCACTGCTTTATTTATCCCGGACGGCTGGCTGCCCAATGAGCAGCTTGCTTCCATCCAGCCCTATATGCTGACATATCTTCTGCCGATCCTGATCGCTTATACAGGCGGTAAAATGGTCGGCGGAGCACGTGGCGGCGTTATAGGTGCCATCGCTGTAGTAGGCTGTATCGCCGGTGTCGGCGGAACAGAAGGACAGCCTATGTTAATGGGCGCTATGGTAATGGGCCCCCTTGCAGGCTACATTATCAAGAAGTTTGACGGTTTCATGGAGACACGTATGCCCGCAGGTTTCGAGATGTTGATCAACAACTTCTCCGTAGGTATCCTGGGTATGCTCATCGCCATTCTGGGCTTCTATGTAATCGGCCCGTTCATGACGATAATCCTTGCAGTCCTGACAGCAGGTGTTGACGTTCTGATCAAGAACAACCTGCTCCCGCTTGCAGCTATCTTTATCGAGCCCGCTAAGGTTCTTTTCCTGAACAACGCTATCAACCACGGTATCTTTACACCGATCGGTGCTGAGCAGGTTAAGACAGCAGGCCAGTCCATCATGTACATGCTTGAGGCAAACCCGGGCCCGGGCCTTGGTGTTCTGTGTGCATACTGGGCATTTGCAAAAGACAAGGCAACAAAAGACTCTGCACCCGGCGCTATCATCATCCACTTCCTGGGTGGTATCCACGAGATCTACTTCCCCTACGTGCTGATGAACCCGATCGTTATCATTGCTCCGATCGTTGGTAATATCTGTGCCATCACATGGTTCTCCCTGACAGGCTGCGGCTTAAAGGGACCGTCCTCACCGGGATCCATCATTGCTTTCCTGGCTATGGCACCTAAGGATAAGATTTTACTGATCGCTATCGGCGTTCTGATCGCAGCAGCAGTTTCCTTCGTCATCGCTTCTTTCATCATCCGTGCAACAAGCTCTGATGTTTCCATCGAAGACGCACAGGATCAGATGGCAGACATGAAGGCACAGGCTAAAGGAACTGCTTCCGTAACAGATGCAAGTGCAGTTAAGAAAGTCATCTTCGCATGTGATGCAGGAATGGGATCCTCCGCTATGGGAGCAACCAAGTTCCGTAACCGCATCAAAGCAGCAAGACCTGACATCACCGTAACAAATACATCCGTAGATAATATCCCCGCTGACTGTGATATCGCAGTCGTTCAGACTACATTAAAGGATCGTGCGGCTAAATCCGCTCCGCAGGCACAGCTTGTAACAATCGGCAACTTCCTGAATGATCCGGCTCTGGATTCCCTCTATCTGCAGCTGACTACCCTGGATGCTCCGGCAGAAGCTCCGGCAGCAGCAGACGAAACTCAGCCTGCTAAGGCAGTTAAGAAGGATGTCCTTGTCCGCGAGAGCATCAAGCTCGGCCAGCCTTCCGTAACAAAGGAAGAGGCGATCAGAAGAGCCGGCGAGCTCCTGGTGGAGAGAGGCTGCGTAGAGCCTGCTTATGTAGACGCTATGCTTGAGAGAGAAAAGCTTGTCAGCACATACATGGGTATGGGTATCGCAATCCCCCATGGTACCGCACAGGCTAAGGGCACCGTTAAGAAGACTGCAATCACAATGCTGCAGTATCCGGACGGCGTTGACTTCGGCGACGAGAAAGCCCAGCTGGTATTCGGTATTGCCGGAATCGGCGATGAGCATCTTGACCTGCTTGGAAAGATCAGTATGGCACTCGATGATCCGGACACTCTGGAGAAGATGAAGACTACAGATGATGTTGACTGGATCCTGAAGACTTTAAGCTAAGACTGATACTAACCTTTAGATAACTGCACAGGCCCCGTTTTGTAACCGGCGGGGACTGTGCAGTGGGGCCTGTAACCTTTAACAGGGAAAGGAGTAGATCCAAATGAAAACAGCAATTCAATTCGGCGCAGGTAATATCGGCAGAGGCTTCATCGGTATGCTCCTGGCACAGGCAGGCTACAAAGTGGTATTTGCTGATGTAAATCCTGTAATCATCGACCGCCTCGCTGAGGACAAAAGCTATGTTGTCCAGGTGAGAGACGTAGAGAGCAAGGACTATGAGATCACAAATATCGAAGCTGTTTATTCCAATAAGCCTGAGATCGTGGACGAGATCAGCAAAGCGGAAATCCTTACAACAGCTGTAGGACTTGTAATCCTGCCCAGGATTGCCCCGGCTATTGCCAACGGTATTCGTAAGCGTTTTGAAGAAGGAAGTGAAACATATCTCAATATCATTGCATGTGAGAATGCCATCCGGGCAAGCTCCCAGTTAAAAGAGCATATCTATGGGCTGCTTTCGGACGAGGAGAAGGCTTACTGTGACAAGTATGTCGGATTCCCGGACTGCTCGGTAGACAGAATTGTTCCGCCCATCCGTAACGAAGTTCCCACCACTGTTGTTGTGGAAAACTATTTTGAGTGGAACGTGGAAAAGGCTTCCTTTAAGGGCGAGATTCCCCAGATTGAAGGAATGAATCTGGCGGACAACCTGGATGCTTATATTGAGCGTAAGCTCTTTACCCTGAATACGGGACACTGTATCACAGCTTATCTTGGCGTGATCAAAGGTCTTCCTACAATCAAGGAAGCAATTGAAGATCCGGAAATCTATGCCCTGGTGCATGAGGCTATGCAGCAGTCCGGCGACGGACTTGTGCATAAGCACGGATTTGACGCTGAGGCTCATGCAGCCTATATTGAAAAGATCATCAAGCGTTTCAAGAACCCCTATCTGGAGGATGATGTGACAAGAGTCGGCAGAGAGCCGCTCAGAAAGCTCAGCCCGACAGACCGTCTTGTAAAGCCGACCATGACAGCTCTTGGCTTCGGACTTCCCGTGGACAAGCTGATCGTCGGAATCGGCGCAGCGCTCCGCTACAATAACCCGGATGATCCCCAGAGCCTTGAGATGCAGGAGCAGATTAAGGAACTGGGCGTGAAGGATGCATTCGCAAAGTTCTCCGGCGTAACGGACGAGGGACTTCTGGATGAGGTATGCAAAGCCTACGATCAATTTGCCTGAAAAAAATGATAAACCGGATTATAAAGTCAGAACATAAAATATGGATCCATGCCAGGCCGGCCGCGATGATCGCGGGTCTGGCCTCGAAATTTGACAGTGTGGTCATGCTCATGGCTGATGAGCGGATCGCCGATGCAAAGGATGTTACAGCAGTCCTGAACCTTTTCCCCCGCGGTACGGAGGAAGTGGAACTCCTTACGGAAGGAAGCGATGAGGCTCAGGCAGCAGACAAAATTGAGGAATTGTTCCTGACATTTCAGGAGACAGATACAAAATAATTCGGAAAAAGAGAGCTTCTCTTCCGGGCCCCGCGAGCCGGAGGAGGAGTTCTTTTTTTGTCTGAAAGGGGAAAAGCCCATGTCTGCCAGGGGCTGATGACCATAAAAATTAAGAAATGATGGCGACTTGGTCTGGTAATCCGGGGAAGAATCTGATAGAATCAATAATCGGGCCGGACTCGGAGAGCGGGAAGCTCCTGCCGGCCGGATATGACTTACAGAGAGGGGTATCAGTATGCTTGAATTAAAGAATATATCATTCCAGGTCGATGATGAAGGCCGGGAAAAGGAAATCATCCGTGATATCAGCCTTGAGATCCCGGATGGAAAGCTGATCGTTATAACCGGGCCCAACGGCGGCGGAAAGTCCACCCTGGCCAGACTGATCGCGGGAATCGAGAAACCGGATTCCGGTCAGATCATTTATAACGGAGAAGATATCACACAGATGTCCATCACGGACCGGGCCAGACTTGGCATAGGCTTTGCTTTCCAGCAGCCGGTCAAGTTCAAGGGAATCCTTGTTCTGGACCTGCTCCGCCTTGCTGCCGGCAAGCAGCTCAAGATCCAGGATGCCTGCGAGTATCTTTCAGCGGTGGGACTCTGTGCCAGAGACTATATTAACCGGGAAGTCAACGACAGCCTCTCCGGCGGAGAGCTGAAGAGAATTGAAATTGCGACACTTCTTGCCAAATCATCCACCCTGTCCGTATTTGACGAGCCGGAAGCGGGAATCGACCTCTGGAGTTTCCAGAACCTCATCGAGGTCTTCCAGAGGATGCGGGAGAACATTAAGGACAGCTCCATTCTGATCATTTCCCACCAGGAAAGGATCCTCAACATCGCGGATGAGGTGATAGTGCTTAAGGACGGACAACTGGAACAGCAGGGACACAGGGACGACATTCTTCCCGGTCTGATCGGAACAGCTTCCGCTGTGGCTGCCTGCAGAAAGAGCGGAGTGGATCTGGGAAAAGACGAGAATTTCCACAGGCCGAAAAGAAAAGAGTCCGGACAGGAGGTGGAGTGACATGATGCATCTTGATGAGATACAGATGAGGCTGCTGCGGGAAGTGGCAGATCTTCATAAAGTGCCGGAGGGCGCCTATAATATCCGTTCAAACAGCAAGGCTGCCGGAAGAGTTTCCACGGCCAATATCGAGATTACTCCCAAGGAGGACGCGGAAGGAATCGATATCCGGATTAAGCCCGGTACAAAAAACGAGAGTGTTCACATCCCGGTCGTGATGACCCAGAGCGGACTTACTGAACTGGTCTACAACGACTTCTATATCGGAGAGGACAGTGACGTGACCATAGTTGCCGGCTGCGGTATCGATAACTGCGGCCCCAAGGACTCCGAGCATGACGGTGTTCACCGTTTCTTTGTGGGAAAGAATGCAAAAATCCGCTATGTCGAGAAGCACTACGGATCCGGGGACGGTACGGGCAAACGTATCCTCAACCCGGGAACGGAAGTATATATGGAAGAAGGCAGTCATGCCGAGATGGAAATGGTCCAGATCAAAGGTGTGGACGACACCGAGCGTACCACAAAGGCTGAACTGGATGCCGGCGCTTCACTGGTCATCCGCGAGCGCCTGATGACTCACGGAAAACAGCGGGCCATCAGCAGATATGTGGTGAACCTGAACGGGGAGGGAGCCAGCGCGGACGTGGTTTCCAGGTCTGTGGCAAGGGATGATTCCTACCAGCTTTTTGATGCCAAGATCGCCGGCAATACCGCCTGCTCCGGCCATACCGAGTGTGACGCCATCATCATGGATGAGGCCAAAGTCCTGGCAGTGCCCGGCCTGGAGGCCAACAATGTGGATGCTGCCCTGGTCCATGAGGCGGCCATCGGCAAGATCGCAGGAGACCAGATCATCAAGCTTATGACTCTGGGACTGACGGAGGAGGAAGCTGAGGAGCAGATTATTAACGGTTTCCTGAAATAGAAAGAATTTTGTAATAGAAAGAATATTGAAATAAAGAGTTTGTACATTTTCCGGACAGAGCTTAGAGGCTTTCTGTCCGGATTTTTTTTGTGAAATCCATGTGAATTGTCTCCGTAAAAAAATAAGTTTAAAAATTGGACATCTGATAAAGATGGTGGTAATATGGGAGTGCTTAAAATCCGGATTCTGTAATCCGGTGTGATAGATCTCAGGATCCAAGCTGGAGGTGATGCGATTGAACAAGGAAAAAAGGAAAAAAATACTGATTATTATGATTCTGATCCTGGCGGTCCTGCTGGTGGGAATCGTTTTCTCAAGTCCTCATTCCGTAAAGCATGAAACCGTGAAAGAAGCCATGCGGGATGCGGTTTTGCATGAAGACAACAAGGTGTCCTTTTTCGGACTGGCGGTGGATCCTTCTCTGATCTCTGCCTATATTGTTACCGCCCTGCTTCTGATCTTTGCTGCGGCGATCAGGATCTTCGCGGTTCCAAAGTTCACCTTTGTGCCCGGTAGATTCCAGATGCTGATCGAGGAGTGGGTAGGGCTTTTTGTCGGGCTGGCCAGGTCCAACAGCCCCCACAGATACAGACTGCTGGGAGGCTATATATTTACAGCCGGATCTTACATATTTACCGGTACCATGTTTGAGCTGCTGGGTCTGCAGGCAGTCACGACGGAGGGACATTCCATATCCCTGCCGGCGCCTCTTGCCAATATCAACGGAGCCATTGCCATGGGAGTTTTCTCCTATCTCTTTATCATGGTCGGCGGTATTACGGCAAACAAGGTCCGCGGCGTGGGACTGACTCTCAAAGAGTTCTCCCTGCCGGTATCCATGACATTCCGTCTTTTTGGCGCCCTTTTGTCAGGTATGCTGACCACTGAGCTGGTCTACTACTATATAACCTTAAGCTTTGTGCTTCCGGTTCTGGTAGGATTGCTCTTCACTGTTCTGCATGCTCTGATCCAGGCTTATGTCCTGACCATGCTTACCTCCGTATATTACGGAGAGGTGACGGAACCGCCTCATCACGGAGAAGAAAATGTAAAAGAAGCCGCCGCGCAGGCCTGACAGAAGGCAGCGGTCCGGCGGACATTTAACAGATCATAATAAATGAAAGACGAAATTTTTCAGGAGGAAACAGATCATGAAAAGATTAAAGTTGACAGCACTTGCACTGGCAGTAGCCATTCTCTTTATGTTTGGCGCCGTACTGGCAGGAGGACTTCATACAAAGGCTGCGGATACCGCTACGGAAGTGAGCGCTGAACAGGGCGAGACTCAGGAAGTGGCAGCAGTTGATAATTCAACAACAACAGCCAAGTCGATCGGCGCAGCAATCGCCATCGGTCTGGTAGCGTCCTGCGGCGCCATCAGTATGGGTATTGCGATCAGCAAATCAGCTGACGCTATCGCACGCCAGCCGGAGGCAGACGGAAGTATCCGTACCCTGCTCATGCTGGGACTTGTATTTATAGAGACAGCCATCATTTATGCCCTGATCATCGGTATACTGATCATATTCGTACTGTAACGGGAGGCGAAGACTATGCCGCTTGGAATAGATTTTTTACAGATATTCCTTCACCTCTTCAACGTTGTGATTCTGTTCGGAGGCCTTTATATCCTTCTTTACTCGCCGGTTGTCGACTTCATGAAAAAGAGGGACGACCATTACGCCAAAATGCATGAAGAAGCGGAAGAGTACCTGGACAGTGCGCAGAAGATGAAGGGTGAATACGAAGAAAAGTTAAAAAGTATGGAAGAGGAGATCTCCCGGGAGAGAGCAGAAGCTGCCACAAAGATGGAAGAGTACCGTGCCTCCAGGATGAAAGAGGCGGAAGCGGAAGCAAAAGAGGTGCTCGTGAAAGCAAAAGAAGAAGGAAGAAGGCGGCGTGACCTGATCGTCAGTGACGCCAAGGAAGATATCTCCAAGCTGATCGAAGAAGCAGCTCAGAAGATCATGCTCGGCGAGAGCACAGAACATATATATGACGCTTTCCTGGATGAAGCGGAAAGAGGTGAGGCGCGTGATGAATAAGGGAGATAATATGTCTGCCGTGGACAGAGCGCTCATTTATTCCGATGTGGAGCCTACCGAGGCCCAGGAAAAGCGGTTTGAGAAGGTCCTTTTACAGAAATACGGGCGGGAGTTTGAAATCCTCTGGATCCGGAATGAAGATATCAAGTCCGGATTCTGCCTGGTAGTGGGTGATGACGTCTACGACTGGACGGCGGAGGGAAGAATCAGCCAGTTAAAGGAGATGCTTTCCGGCGTTGTTTCGGATACCGGATCGGAAAAGATCAAGACTCTTTCCAGAGAAAACCTGATCGATCTGTTCAGGACCTCCATGGATAGCTGGAACGTGAACGCCGAAGCCCAGGAAGAGGGTATTGTTACCATGCTGGGTGACGGGATCGCCTTTGCCACGGGTCTGGACCACGCAGTTTACGGCGAGATCGTCGTATTTGAGTCCGGAGTCAAGGGCATGATCCAGGATCTGCGTCCGGACCGTGTCGGTATCATTCTCTTTGATGATGAGGAAAGCATCATGGAGGGAAGCCGGGTAAAGAGAACCGGAAAGGCAGCCGGCATTCCGGTCGGCGAAGATTTCCTGGGCAGAGTGATCGATCCCCTGGGCGCGCCGATCGACAACCGCGGCATTATCCGCCCTTCAAGCTATCATGCCATAGAGTCCCCGGCACCGGAGATCATCGACAGGGAACCGGTGGAAGTACCTATGGATACCGGTATTCTCTGTATTGATTCCATGTTTCCCATCGGAAGGGGACAGAGAGAGCTGATCATCGGCGACCGGCAGACGGGAAAGACTACCATTGCGACAGATACCATTCTCAACCAGAAGGGCAAAAATGTGGTCTGCATCTATGTGGCCATCGGACAGAAGGCCAGCAGTATTGCCCAGCTGGTGGAATCTCTGCGGAAGAACGGGGCCATGGATTATACCATCGTGGTCAACTCTTCGGCCAGTGATTCCGCGCCCCTGCAGTACATTGCCCCCTATGCCGGCACGGCTATGGGAGAGTATTTTATGCAGCACGGCAGAGATGTCCTGATCGTCTATGACGATCTGAGCAAACATGCCATCGCCTACCGTGCCCTGTCCCTGCTCCTGGAGCGTTCCCCGGGACGGGAGGCATATCCGGGAGATGTATTCTATCTCCATTCAAGACTGCTGGAGCGGTCTGCAAGACTGACCAAAGAAAAGGGCGGCGGCAGTATGACTGCCCTGCCGATCGTTGAAACCCAGGCGGGAGATGTATCCGCCTATATACCGACCAATATCATATCCATCACGGACGGACAGATTTTCCTGGAGAGCGACCTCTTCTTCGCCGGCCAGCGCCCGGCGGTCAATGTCGGCCTTTCCGTATCCCGTGTAGGCGGCGCGGCCCAGACCAAAGCCATGAAAAAAGCGACGGGCAGTATCCGTCTGGACCTGGCCCAGTTCCGTGAGATGGAAGTGTTTACACAGTTTTCCAATGATCTGGATGATTCGACGAAGAAGCGGCTTGCCTACGGGCAGGGCCTCATGTATCTGCTGCGCCAGAACCAGGGACATCCCTTCAGGCTTCACGAGCAGGTGATCATCCTGATTGCCGGAACCGCGCATGTTATGCAGGATATTCCCCTCAGGAGGATCCTGGACTTCAGAGACGGCCTTCTTGCCTACTTTGCGGCAACAGAGCCGGCCCTGTGCGAAAACATTGACAAGACCGGCAAGCTGAATGACGAAGAAAAGCAGCAGATCATAAAAAGAGCGCGCTCCTTCCTTGAGGAGGTCACGGCCAATGGCACATACAAATGAAATCAGGACACGAATTTCCAGTGTCAATAATACAAAGAAAATAACCAATGCCATGTATCTGATTTCTTCCACCAAGCTTCAGCATGCCAGGCGTGCCCTGAACAGTACAAGGCCTTATTTTGACCGGATGGAGAATGAGATCCGCCGTATCTTCCAGTCGGAGTCGGATGTAAAGTCCCGCTACTTTTATCCCGAAACGGGAAGAAAGCCGGCGGAGACTTATGCCTATCTTGTGATCACGGCGGACAAGGGACTGGCGGGATCCTACAATTACAATGTCCTCCGTCAGGTGGAAGAAGAAAGAAAAAAGCATAAAAAGATCAAGTTTTATGTAGTCGGTGAATTCGGAAGACACTATTTCATGAAGCACAATATCCCCATGGAGAAGGCCTTTCTCTACACGGCCCAGAACCCGACCATGCGCCGGGCCAGGGAAATCTGCTCTATTTTGCTGACGGAATACGATGAGAACCGGGTAGATGAGATCCGTATCATTTACAGCGATATGGAAAATGAGCTGGTCTCCAATGTGAAGCTGGCCAAGGTCCTGCCTTTTGAGAGAAAGAGCTTCTTTACGCCGGAGGAAGAAAGGAGCCAGGTGGATATCCACTTCCAGTTCTACCCTTCCGTAACAGAGGTGCTGGACCGCTGTATGCCGGGCTACATAGCCGGTTTTATCTACGGCGCTCTTGTGGACAGCTTCTCCGCTGAGCAGAATGCCAGGATGACTGCCATGAGCTCCGCCAATAACAATGCAGAAGCACTGCTGGGCCGGCTTCAACTGCAGTACAATACTGTCAGGCAGACGGCGATCACACAGGAGATTACGGAAATATCTGCCGGCGCCAAGGCGCAGAGGCTTCATCATGAAGGGAGGAAATAGCAGTGCATACCGGGACAATAATACAGGTCTCAGGACCGGTTATAGATGTACAGTTCAAGGAAGGGGAGCTTCCCGGCATCCGGGAGGCACTGACCGTAAAGGTGAACGGAAAGACCGAGACCATGGAAGTGGCACAGCATCTTGGTGATGCGGTCGTCCGCTGTGTCTTTCTCTCTTCCAGTGAAGGTATCTCCAGAGGACTGGAGGTAAAGGCCACGGGCAGCGGTATCAAGGTTCCGGTGGGAGAAAATACCATCGGAAGGATGTTCAATGTTCTGGGAGACCCCATTGACGGCGGAGAGCCGGTTGCAGAGGATACGCCCCGATGGAATATACACCGGCGTGCCCCGTCCTTCGCGGAACAGAGTGTAAAGGTTGAGATTCTGGAGACAGGTATCAAAGTCATCGACCTTCTTGAACCCTATGCCAGAGGCGGAAAGATCGGTCTCTTCGGCGGAGCCGGTGTCGGCAAGACAGTCCTGATCCAGGAGCTGATCCACAATATCGCCATGGAGCAGGGCGGCTATTCCATTTTCACAGGCGTAGGAGAGAGAAGCCGTGAAGGCAACGATCTCTGGAGAGAGATGAAGGAAAGCGGCACCATCAACAAGACCGCCATGGTATTCGGGCAGATGAACGAGTCCCCCGGCGTCAGGATGCGGGTAGGCCTTACAGGCCTTACCATGGCCGAGTACTTCCGTGACGTGGAGCATAAGAACGTACTTCTTTTCATTGACAATATATTCCGTTTTGTACAGGCGGGTTCCGAAGTGTCCACCCTGCTGGGCCATATGCCTTCAGCCGTCGGCTATCAGCCGACTCTGGCGCAGGAGATGGGTACGCTTCAGGAGAGAATCACTTCTACCGTATACGGATCTGTCACTTCCGTGCAGGCAGTCTATGTGCCCGCGGATGACCTGACCGACCCGGCACCCGCAACCACATTTACCCATCTGGACGCTACGACGGTACTTTCCAGAAGTATTGCAGAGCAGGGTATCTATCCGGCGGTTGACCCCCTGGGATCCACATCCAGGATCCTTGAGGCTGACGTGGTCGGCGAGGAACATTATGAAACCGCCCGCGCCGTCCAGGAGTGTCTGCAGAAGTATAATGAGCTGCAGGATATCATTGCGATCCTGGGTATCGAAGAGCTGTCCGAGGAAGACCAGAAAACGGTTGCCCGGGCAAGAAGGATCATACGATTCCTTTCCCAGCCCATGTTTGTGGCTGAGAAGTTTACCGGCAATCCGGGTGTCTATGTTCCTCTGAGCGAGACTATCCGCGGCTTTAAGGAGATCCTTTCCGGACTCCATGACGACCTGCCTGAAGAAGCATTTTACAATGTGGGAACCATCGATGACGCCGTCCGGAAAGCGAGGGAGATCGGTTGAAGACATTTCACATGAGTATTCTGAAAGCTGACGGTGTCTTTGTGGAAGGCGAAGCCGAGATCGTCATTATTCCGACCATAGACGGCAAATATGGCGTAAAGGCCAACCATGCCAATATCGTCTTTTCCATAGACCCCGGACTCCTTCAGTACCGGATGGCCGGAGGCGAGATGAAGGAAGCCTTCGTGGCGTCGGGCATGATGCGGTTTGAAGATAATGATGCCCTGATCCTGGTGGAGTCCGCGGAGCATCCCGAGGATATTGACGAAGTCAGGGCCAGGGAGAAAGAGGCCGAGTCCAGGGAGGCCATGCTGCAGAAGAAGAGCAGGATGGACTACTATCTGGCCCAGGCATCCCTGATCCGTGCCACAGAGAGACTCAAGGTCAAGAACAAAAAGAACTTTCGATGAAAGGGTATTTTTATGAAGTATTGTATGGAATGCGGCAGCAGGCTGGTGGAAAAGGAACTGGAAGGAGAGGGAATGATCCCTTACTGCCCTTCCTGCGGCCAGTACCGTTTTCCCGTCTTTAATGTGGCGGTCAGCGTGGAAGTGCAGAGTCCGGAGAAGGACAGGATCCTTCTGATCAAGCAGTACGGGAAGGACCGCTATATCCTTGTGGCAGGCTATGTCAACAAGGGAGAGAACGCTGAGGACACTGTGGCCAGGGAGGTCATGGAAGAGATCGGACTCAAGGTCGGAAAAATTCACTTTGAAAAGAGTGAATACTTCGCTCCCTCTAACACTCTTATGCTGAACTTTTCCTGCGTGGCAGAGGATGACGACCTGTCCGGCGTCTGCAAAGGAGAGGTGGATTACTGCACCTGGTTCAGCAGGGAAGAGGCAGCCGAGAACGTAGCTCCGGGCAGTCTGGCAGGAAAGTTCTTAAAGCGTTTTCTGGCCAGGACAGAGCTAAAATAGTTTTTGTGACAAATTAAACAAGAAAATTTTGCAAAAGCCCTGACATAAGTGTTACACAAATGTTAAAATTAATATAAAAGTACATATTCTGGACACATTTCCCTTGTATAATCCTTCTATAGGAATTTCAGACGATTAATACGGAGGGGAATTATGACAGGATTAAAAAGAAAAGTACTTACAGGCGTATTCAGCGCTTTCATGGCAATATGTATTTTCTGCGCACCTGTATGCAGTGCAGGCATGGTGCAGGCAGAGGAGACTACTGAGGCGGCACCGGTTGCCAAGCCCAAGCCAAAGCCCAAAGGAGAGCAGGTTGTAGCCTACGCAAAGAAGTACCTCGGAAGACCTTACCGTTACGGCGGTACCAGTCTGACAAAGGGAACTGACTGTTCAGGATTTACCATGCGGATCTTCCAGCATTTCGGCAAGAAGATTCCCCGTACTTCCAGGGCGCAGAGAAAAGCCGGCAAGAAGGTTAAAAGCTTAAAGAAGGCAAAGCCGGGCGATCTGATCTGCTACAGCGGACATGTTGCAATCTACATGGGAAAGAATAAGATCATCCATGCCAGCAACAAAAAAACCGGCATCAAGATCGGCAAGAACGCCAGATACAAAAAGATTGTTGCCATTCGGAGAATCGTGAAATAAGCGGCAGCTGAACAGGCTTCGCTTTATAAAATTACACCTGTGGGGGGTGTTGCAGGTCACGTATGTGGCTTTATACATGAAACAGCCGCCTGATTCGTTAACGGATCAGGCGGCTGTTTCTGTTATCATCTTTTTTTAGTGATTTTTTATCCTTCGTATACGGCCCGGTAGCTTGCCGGGTGATAGAAGGCGGCTTCATTGATCTGGTAAATCTTGCGTTCGCTGTCAAAGGAGTCCGGCAGCCGGCCCCTGAAAAGACCGGGGCTGATGGAAGTCTCCAGATAGAACATGGTGTCCGTCCGGGTCTTGCCGTTGTCTCCCAGGACGTAGCGGATCCGCTCAATATCACCGTCGAACCATTTCTCCAGAACCGGTATGATCTGCTCCCGGAAAACCCGGCAGAGGGAGGTGAACCGGTCTTTTTCCGGTGTCTGCAGGAAGAATCCTTCTCCCAGCTGGTATTCCGGACCCAGGAAATAGGACAGGCGCAGGTTGATGGTGGTCATCAGCTGCTCCAGAGAGATTCCCTCGACCCTGGTGCTGTGGAGGATGGATGCGTCCGGCTCCACATGGCGGATAAAGAAATCCAGGTCTACCGCCTCCACGATGGCGTCTTCACAGACGGCGCTGTCGCAGGTGGCAATGATAAAAAGGTTGGAGGGAAGGGTGAAGGGCAGCTTGGAAGTGCCCAGAGTCACACTGGTCCGGCTTCCGGCTCCCTCCCTGCGGTTCTCTCTTAAGAGGACGGCGGTTTCGCCGAAAAGGTGGCTCCAGGACAGGTCAGCCTCTTCAATGAGCATGACATAGCGTCCCTGGCCGCACCGGTTGGCGAAGGCTGTAAAAAGCCCTTCTCTGCCGTAAGAGTCTTCGATAAAGGCTTCATAACCCTTTCCCCGGATATCGGGATAGGATACCTGCAGGATCCGTCCCTGCTCCACATAGTCCATGTAATGGGCCAGAATCTCGGAAACAGGATCCAGACTTAAGGTCGTCCGGTCTTTTCCTTCAATGATGCCTACAGCGTACATGATGGCTTCATGATACTTGCCTGTTTTCATGGGACCCTGGATCATCATGTTTCTGGGATACAGGCGGAAGCTGACATCCTTTCTGTCCTCATGTGTAAGAGGAGCCGTCCGGCTGTAAGCAGCCGGTGCCTGCATGACAGGGGCCGGGGCTGCTGACGGAGCGGGTGCCGGGGCAGGCGCAGGGGAAACCGGAACCGCCTCCTGAGCGGATGCGGACGCGCCGGTGTCCTCAAGGGCCGGTTCGGGGGTGCCGCCCCCGTAACCCTGCAGGGCGCGGGTGATATAATCGGTAGTGGGATTGACGTCTGTCTGCCTGTAGACGATGGAGGGATCCGGCACATCGGAAGCCGGTCTTATGGTTACCTTGTCCCCCAGGGCAGACTTAAGTGCATCGGCGGAACTTTCGTCCCGGGCTGCACGGTCCTTTGTATAGTAATTCTGGCAAATGTCTGTATAGTAGGATGCGAAGATCTCCAGGGAAGAGCTTACAAGGCCGATGATAGTCTCCTCTGTCTCGGAGATGAAATCCTTATAATGATATAAAGCGTGGGCCACGATCTTCTCCCCGGACGGAATCAGGTCGGAGGGAGAGGCCGGCAGGGTCTCCACCTGGAATGGCGCAGTAGTCATCAGGGTCAGCTTGTCGCATTTTTCCCGGATGTCCGCCATGACCTCCGGCTCATCGGATATGGGAAGATGGAGGGAAACATCCAGATTCACCTCGTCGCCCTCTGTGACAGTGCAGACTGAGATAAAAGCGCCCAGGGCCTCATAGCTTTCGATGTAAAGACGGTCCTCCATGGCGGGAACGATCCGCTCCACCTCCGGCAGATACCAGTCGCCTTTGCTCAGATAGGTGAAATTCGGGTATTCCTTCAGCATGGCTTCGCTGATCAGGTGGAATGTCTCGGCTCCGTCGGCTCCGTCCGCCCGGAGGGTAGTGGCTTTCTCGGACTTGTCGTCGGCCGCCAGCTTCTTGCCTCCCTGACGGGACAGAAAGGCCGCCAGCCTTACAAAACCGTTGGCTCCTGTCAGCTCCACATAGGTTTCATCCACCAGATGGGCGTATTCGTGTTCCACAAAATCATATAGTTCAGACAGCTTGATATAGCCGAAGAGGGTATATACATAAGCTGTGTAATCCACTTCCTCGGGATCCGGCCGCTCCCGGTCCCCCTCGAACTCTCCCGGATAGGAGATCCGGTAGTACTTGTACATGTCCCGCAGATAATTGTTCCTGTGTCCCCGCTCATCGGCGTTGCAGATGACGGAGATCATGTTGGAATCGATATCCTGGCCGAAGACCTTCTGGGACCTGGTCTGGACCTCATACTGCATGAGCAGGATGTCGTCCGTGGAAATACCCGGATAGCGGAAAAACTTTTCGTAGAGGAGGGCGGCGGAGGCGATCCAGACGGAATCCTCCTGGCTGTAGCGGATCTTGAGGCTGCGGTCGGCCTCATTCATAAAGGCATAGTAGCGCTCTTCGTATTCCGGATGCAGCTTTCCGATGGCCTCTGTCAGCTCCGGATGCAGCTTCCACTCCAGGATGCCGTCGTCCAGATTCTTTCCCCAGGCGAAAATGTACCACCAGTACTCGTTGCCGGAGAAATCCGTGTCCGCCTCAAAACCGTTGGCCTCTCCCAGAAGCCGGCCCCCTTCATTCATGCAGGCCAGGACTTCCTCTTCCTTCCTGTTTCTGTGGAAAGAGATCTGCAGGACATTTGCCGCGTGGTTAAAAGAAGCGTAAATGTCTTCCAGATAGTCCGTAAGCTCGCCGGACAGCTGGCCGGACTCAAGGATATTGGTCCACTGCTCAGTGGTGTAGCGGCTGTTGGACTTATAATCCGCCTCATATTCAAAATCTCTTTGACGCTGTTTGTCAGTGATCATTGTTCAAGAACCTCGTTTCCCGATTCAAATACTTTCATATAAACTGTGCTGATCCGGTTATTGTCCATCCTGCGGACCATGAAAAGGAAACTGCCCTCCCGGACTGCTTCTCCTTCCTCGGGGAAATGGCCCAGAAGTTCGATCATGTGTCCTCCGATGGAGTCATAATCCTCTGATTCGATGTGGATGTCAAGCCGGTCGTTGATGTCCGCCAGCCTTACGGTTCCATCGATCTCATATTCATTTCTGCCGATTTTGCGGATGGAATCCCGCTCGGAACCGTCAAACTCGTCCCGGATATCTCCCACGATCTCTTCGATCAGATCCTCCAGGGTGATCATGCCGGCAGTTGCACCGTACTCGTCCAGAACGATGGCGATTCCCGTCAGGCCGGCACGCATTTCCTCCATCAGGACGGATGTTTTCTGAAATTCATATGTAAAAAAAGGTTTGCGCATGACACGCTGTATGTCAAAGTTGTCACGGCCGTTCTTCTCAAGGTCGAAAAAGAAATCCTTGAGGTTGAGAATGCCGATTACCTTATCTTTTGTCTTCTCATAGACCGGAAGCCTGGAATACTGTTCCTCCACAAAGAGCTCCGCGATTTCCTCCGCGCTCATGGAGGTGGAGGCGAAAACCATATCGATCCGGGGAACCATGATATCCTTGGAAAGAGAATCACCGAAATCAACCACGTTGTTGATCATTTCCTTTTCCTCTTCCTCGATGACGCCGTCTTCCCGGCTCACGTCCACAATGGTCCGCAGTTCCATCTCAGTCATGATCTTAGAAGCGTCCCGGCGGATCCCGAAAATCCTGCACAGGCCGCTGCTTATGATATCCGTGATGAAAATAAGAGGGGTCAGGATCCAGGTGATAAAGCCGATGACCCCGGCGTAGATCATGGCCATGGTCTCGCTCTTCTCGGCAGCGATGGTTTTGGGGATGATCTCCCCGAATACGAGAACCAGCAGGGTCAGGATGCCGGTTGCCAGTCCGACAAATGTGCTGGTACTGCTGTCCATCCCGATCTGCCTGGCCAGTCTTATGGCAAAACTGGTGGTCAGGGAGGAGGCGGACAGGTTGACGATATTGTTGCCGATCAGTATGGCGGAAAGCATCTTGGAGGGCTGTTCCAGCAGGGAAAGAACCCTTGCCGCCCGCTTGCTGCCCTGCTCCTTCAGGGCCCGCATCTTATGTCTGTTAACAGTAGTCAGCGCTGTCTCCGCGGATGAAAAAAATGCGGAAAGCAGCAGAAGAACAAGCAGTATGATCAGTTGCTGTATGGAACTGTCGTCCAATTCATCATCTCCTTTTCAGCTTATGTGACAGTCTCTCGAAAATGCGGATAAAATCCGACAAAAGTATTATATTTTATGGTGCGAGGGACTGTCAAGCAATCCGGCCAAGGTTGTCATTTTCCCTGTGAGGGGTTATAATAGTAAACAAATGTTTGGGAGGAGCTTATGATCAGATTCGGAATAATCGGAACAGGGCGGGATGCCCTGGATTTTTATATGGCAAACCGCCACAACAAGGACTGTGAAATGACAGCGGTCTGTGGCAGAAATACAGAGGAAGCGGAGACATTTGCCGCCGGAAAGCAGGGCATGGAGGCCATGGACGGTCCGGATGCCCTGGCATCCCGTGATGATGTGGAAGCTGTCTACATTTCCGGCTTTGCGGACAGTCATTATGACCTTTGCCGGAAGATGCTGGAAGGGGGAAAGCATGTGCTCTGCAGGACCTGCCTGGCCGGCAGTCCCGATGAGACAGGCGCCCTTTTTGATCTGGCTGAGCGTAAAGGACTGATTCTCATGGAGGGGACAGCGGTCCTTTACAGCAGGGGATACCGGGAGATGAAAGAACATGCCGGAACCCTTGGAAAGCTGAGGCGGGCCGTCCTTGTCAGCAGCGTCAGACCGGAGGAGGGAACCGGGGCGGCAGCCTGCGCGGCTGCGGAGCCGGCAGCCATGCTGGCAGACCTCTTCGGCAGGCCTGACCGTGTCAGAGCGGCAGGTACATTTGCCGGGAGCAGGGAAAAGGGAGCCGGCACCATCAGCCTGCTATATGAAGAACTGATGGCGGATATACTCTTTTCCACCCTGACGGATTCACGCATGGAGAGTGAGATTCAGGGGGAGGACGCGGTCATGCTGATCGGCCGTCTGCCCAATATCAAGGACCTGCAGATCCGCAGGGGCAGTGTAAAGCAGTATCTGCGTTATGAGCAGTCCGACAATCTGCTCCGGCCGGAAACGGATGCCTTTCTGGCGGCAGTGAAGGAGGGAGCCCTGGCGGAAGGACTTAAGGAGAGGAGCTTTATCACGGCCCGGATCCTTGAGGAGGCGAGAGGGCAGATGGAAGAAAGCCCGGATGAGGATAAGGAAGAATGAGCGGACAGGAAGATTTTTTAAAGAAGATACATGAACTGGAAGACCTGGCAAAGGAGGAAGGGAGTCTGTCCATGGAGCAGATCCGGAAGGCTCTTGACGACCAGGAGATTTCCGAAGAGCAGATGGAGTTTGTCTGCCGTTATTTTGAATCCAGACAGATCAGGATCAGGGGCAGGGGAAGTGAGGATGCCGGGCCGGAGATCCACAAGGAGGACAGAAATGTCCGAACGGGAAAGAGCAGGTCCGATGAGAGAATCGTGCAGATTTATCTTGAAGAGCTGGCCCGGTCCGGCCACATGGAAGCCGGCCGGGAGCAGGAACTGATCTCCCGGATGCTGGAAGGAGACGATGAAGCCAGGAACCGGCTGGTGGAAGCAAACCTGTCCCTGGCAGTCGAGGTGGCCAGAGAGTTTGAAGGAAAAGGACTCCCGGTCAGCGACCTGATCCAGGAGGGAAATCTGGGTCTGCTTACGGCAGTATCCTTTTACCGGCCCGAGACCCACGGCTCTTTCCGGGACCATCTGGCGGAGTCCGTGCGCAGTCACGTGGAGGACCGGCTTTCGGATTACAATCATTCATCCCACACTGCCAGGAAGATGGCCCGGCAGATCAACCGGATGAATGAGGCGGCCACCAGATTCGCCGCCGATCAGGGAAGAGAAGCGACGCCCGCCGAGCTGGCGGACCGGCTGGGCATCTCGGAGGATGAGGTGCGCAGGCTGATGAAGACTTCTCTGGATGCCATTTCGGTCATGGAACTGAACGGAGAACTCTGAGAAAGGAGGACAGGATGCGGTACGAGGAAGATCTGATTGAAGAAATCAGAGAAAAAAATGATATCGTGGATGTGATATCTTCATATGTTTCGCTGAAAAAGAAAGGATCCTCCTATTTCGGCCTCTGTCCTTTTCACAATGAGAAGACGGGATCCTTTTCCGTGAGCAGGGAAAAGCAGATGTATTACTGCTTCGGATGCCATGCCGGCGGAAATGTGATCACATTTATGATGGAATATAACAAGCTGACTTTCACGGAAGCCATGGAAGAGCTTGCCGGCCGGGCGGGTGTTGCCCTGCCGGAACGGGAGCAGACCCCGGAGGAGAGACGGCGCAGGGACCGGAGAGAGATCTTAAAGGAGATGAACCGGGCTGCGGCAGTTTATTTTCATGCCCTCCTGAGAAGCAGGCGGGGGCAGAATGCCTATGCCTATCTGAAGGACCGGGGGATCTCGGATGAGATGATCAACCACTTCGGCCTGGGATACGCCGACATTTACCGGGATGACCTTTACCGCTATCTCAAGTCCAAGGGATTCCATGACCGGGATTTAAAGGACTCTTCCCTGGTGACCATCGATACGGACAGGGGAAGTTATGACCGCTTTTTTAACCGGATCATGTTTCCCATCATGGACGTGGGCCAGCGGGTGATCGGTTTCGGCGGACGGGTCATGGGAGACGGAGAGCCCAAGTACCTGAATTCCAGAGAAACCGCCCTCTTTGACAAGGGAAGAAATCTTTACGGACTCCAGTATGCCAGGAGGACCAGGGAGAAGGAAATTATACTCTGTGAGGGGTATATGGACGTCATATCCCTTCACCAGGCCGGCTTCACCAATGCGGTAGCTCCCCTGGGGACCGCCTTTACGGAGGGGCAGGCCATGCTCTTAAAGCGTTACACCAGGGATGTGGTCCTTTCCTTCGACAGCGATCCGGCCGGTGTGAACGCGGCCCTGCGCGCCCTGCCCATCCTGCGTGAGGCCGGGCTGAACGGGCGGGTCCTCACCATGAAAGGTGCCAAGGACCCGGATGAGCTGATCAAAAAGAGCGGCGAGGAGGCTTACAGAGCCTGCCTGAAGGAGGCGGTCTCCGGCAGAATGTTTGAGCTGATCGCTCTGGAAAAAGACTATAACCAGTCGGACCCCGCAGACAGGACCCGCTTTCTGAATGCTGCGGCAGGCAAACTGGCAGAGATAGAAGAGCCGGTGGAGCGGGATGTCTATATAGACGCGGCCGCTTCCCGCTTTATGATAAAGAGGCAGGACCTGGCTGATCTGGTCAACCGGATCGGCAGCAGGCTGGAGCAGGAGAAGGCCAATGACCAGTACCGGCGCCAGCCCCAGACACAGGAGCGAGTCAGGAAGAAAAAAGAGAGCAACAGGAATCAGCCCCAGCGCCTCCTCCTGTCCTGGATCGCGGACCGGCCCGATGTCTATGAAGCCGTGGAGGACTATGTGGGTCCGGAAGACTTTCAGAACCCCCTTTACCATGCGGTTGCCCTGCTCCTTTTTGAGCAGATCGAAAGCGGGGAGACGGTGAATCCCGCCAGGATCATCAGCTGCTTCCCCGATGCCGCCCAGCAGAGCATGGCGGCGGAGGTCTTCCACAGCAGGCTGGACTACAGTCCGGCAAGGGAAGACCAGGACAAGGCCCTGACCGAGGTGGTGAAGAAGGTCCGTCTGCAGAGCATAGAGGCCCAGCTGGCTTCGACGACCGATATGATGAAAATGCAGGATCTGCTGCAGCAGAGGCAGGAGGTCCAGAATCTGAGGATCAGCCTCCCCAACTGAGGAAGATTATGGAATTATCGAAAAGACTTTACGCAGTAGCCCGGGCTGTCACGCCCGGCAGCCGCCCGGCAGATATCGGGACGGATCATGCCTATGTGCCCATCTGGCTGGTGGAGCAGGGGATCTGCCCCGCTGCCATTGCCTCGGACCTGAATCCGGGCCCCCTGGAAAAGGCGGCCGCCCATGTGAGGAAGGCAGGCCTTTCCGACAGGATCAGCCTCCGTCTGGGGAGCGGCCTGGCGGCCATTAAGCCGGAGGAGACGGATACGGTCGTCATAGCGGGGATGGGCGGAGACCTGATGACCCGCATACTCCGGGAAGCGCCGGAATTTATGGAATCCGGAAAAGAGCTGGTCCTCCAGCCCCAGTCCGAGTGGCACAAGGTCCGCCGTCTTCTGGCAGAGGGAGGCTACCGGATCGACAGGGAATGGTTCCTCAGGGATGCCGGAAAGTATTACCTGATCATCCGGGCAAGGCCGGGCAGACAGGCATTTCCCGGGGATATGGGAAAAGAGACATTTTACGCCTACGGGGATTATCTGATCGCCACAGGAGATCAGGTCTACAGGACCTGGCTCAGTGAGCAGAAAAAGAAGAAGGAAATGCTGGCAGACAGTCTCAGGCAGGGGGCACCCGAAAGAGCCCGGATCCTGCAGGAGGAGGCCGATGAGATTGGAGGTCTCCTGGATCTGAGAAGGTAAAAGGGAGGTTTTCCATCAATCATTATTAAAAACTGATTCTTACATGACAGTATGAAAATTTTCTCCATCAAGATAAAAGTATACTGATTTTTACATGACGTATTTTGCCGGTTTCCATCAATAGAGAGGTTTTACATATCTGTCCATGAAAAAGGAAGGAGAGAATATAACCAAATATAATGATGACATGATTTATACATGAAAAACTTCAAAAGTATACCATCATAACAGTCTGAAGTTAAAAGTATACATGACATGTATTCTTAAACGTCCATCAAAAGTAAAGAAAAGACTTATCATGATTGAATATAGAGGTTTTTTAATCCAGTGACAAAGTAAGAGCTGCCATCCGGTGACAAAGTAAGAGCTGCCGCATTTTTAAATGCGGCAGCTCATTTTCTCATGATTCAATATGGAGCCGGACGATAAGCCGGGTTATGTCTTGAATGATCATCTATCTGTGGACTGCCGTTGCCGGCAGCCTCAAGCGACCCACCTGGAAGCTCTCCGGGCCGGATCAGCACTTCCGCTTTGGTCTTGCTTCGGGTGAGGTTTACATGGCACCTCCTGTTACCAGAAGGTCGGTGGGCTCTTACCCCGCCTTTCCACCCTTACCGGGGTCCTGCCCCGGCGGTATATTTCTGTTGCACTGTCTTTGGAGTCACCTCCACCGGACGTTATCCGGCACCCTGCCCTGTGAAGCCCGGACTTTCCTCTCCTTTACAGGTAAAGGAGCGATCATTTATCCGACTCCTCATATTTAAATCTCTGTGAATATTTCCCGGTCAGACTGAGATCTAGAATAATGCGAGATCCTTCAGGTCATCAGGAATATTTGTGATCACATACTTGCCGTCCTGGTTCTCAACGGTAAGCTCAACATCCTGGTCAACAGCATCATATTTCTCGAAGATCTCTGTGATCTTGGGAAGCATGGTGGGCAGAAGATCAGCAAAAATCTTATCATAAACAGCATTCATGCCTTCGTCCTGATAAAGCTTCTGAAGCTCTTCCTTATGCTCGTTCATGTAATCGCCGGAAGCTTCTTTGCCCAGGTCCTGACCCAGCTGATAGAACTCTTCATTGCTGGTACCTGAAACATCAACAACGCCGATCTTACCCTTAACGGTGTAAACGCCGTCCTTTTCCGTAACTTCTCCGACCTCATAAGAACGTACCATGATTCCAAGAAGTTCTTTGGTCCAGTCGGTAATGGCACCCTTTACCTCATCGGAAGGTGTATATCCCGGGATGGAAGAAAGAAGGGACTGCTCCATCTTCTGTGTTGCGTCCTCAAGGAATGTGTCCCATGAAAGTTCGTTCTGCAGATCCTCTGACAGGTAGGTTTCAGCTGTTGCGAAATCGCCTTCCTCGATAGCCTTCAGGAAAGAATCAGCAACTGCGGAAGCCTGGCCTTTTCCGTCGTCGGCAGCAGCATCACCGCAGGCTGCAAGACTTAAGATCATGCAGGCTGCAAGCAGTAAAGCAAGTAGTTTCTTCATACAGTTTCCTCCTTTGAAAAAAACAATAGTCAGCTGTCGGAATACATAAAAAATCCTATGTATTTCCCCTTAATAAGTATTGTAAATGATACCCTGCAGGGGTGTCAAGGAAAGAAACTCGTAAGGACTTTTCGGTCTAATTATGTTAGAATGAAAAAGGCAGTCCGGGCTTTCAAATGTGTCCGGATGCCCCCGTGAACGTGACAAAAAGAAAGGAAATCAATATGGAAAATAATACAAGCATTTTAGTTGTTGATGATGATAAGGAAATCGCGGATCTTGTGGAGATCTACCTGGTGAATGACGGCTATAAGGTTCTCAAGGCCGCGGACGGCGAGCAGTGCCTCGAAATGTTCCGTGACCATCCCGAGATCCGGATGATCATTCTGGATATCATGATGCCCGGCATCGACGGACTTGAGGTTTGCAGACAGATCCGCAAGACCAGCAATGTGCCGATCCTGATGCTGTCGGCCAAGGCCGAGGACATGGACAAGATCGTCGGCTTCGGCACAGGGGCGGACGATTATCTGACCAAGCCTTTCCATCCCCTGGAGCTCCTTGCCAGGGTCAAATCCCAGATGAAGCGCTATACCGCCCTTACTCCGGCGGACGGAGAGGAAGAGGAAGGAAAGGACGAGATCGTCATCCAGAACCTGGTCATCAACAAGGCTGCCCACGTGGTGAAAAAGGACGGCAAGGAGATCGCCCTGACACCCATAGAGTTCGGGATCCTCTACCTGCTGGCCTCCAACAAGGACCGGGTCTTCAGCACGGATGAGATATTCGAGAGAGTCTGGAACGAGAAGGTTTATGAGGTCAACAATACCGTCATGGTCCATATCAGGAGACTGAGGGAGAAGATTGAGGATAATTCAAGAAGCCCGAAGATCCTGAAGACAGTCTGGGGGGTAGGATACAAAATTGAAGGTTAGGAGATTTCGAAGCTTCCGCTTTAAGATCATTATGTACATGCTCCTGAGCGTCATCGCCACACTGGTAACGGAAGGAATCATATTTGCCGGGATCTACCTCTATGAGAGGGAGATCGTGGCAGGTGACTACCGCCGGATCTGGGGATCCGGCACCTTCAGCCTTCTCCGCTTTGGCGAGCCATCCAGGGCCTTTTCCGACCTGGGCCTGATCATCGTATTCAGCATGATCCTGATGACGCTCTACTTTATTCTGATCTCCCACGGCTTCGTCATGTATGTCCGCGAGATCATAAACGGAGTGGAAAAGATGAAGGCCGGAGATCTTATGGAGGAGATTCCCGTCAGAGGCGAGGATGAATTCTCGGAGATCGCCGGTTCTATAAATGAGATGCGCCGCAACCTCTATGAGACACTGGAGGCGGACAAAGAGGTGGAGCGGACCAAGGATGAGCTTATTACAAATGTAGCCCATGACCTCCGCACGCCGCTCACATCGATCCTGGGTTATCTGGATCTTCTGTCCGAGGGAGATTTTCTGACGGATGAACAGCGTCAGAAATACCTTGGTATCGTGTCGGCAAAGGCACGGCAGATAGAGAAGCTGATCCGGGATCTGTTTGATTATACAAGATATGACAAAAACAAGGTCAAGGTGAAGAAGGAAATTCTTGACCTCAACCTTTTTGTGCCCCAGCTTGTGGACGAGTTCTATCCTTCCTTCATGGAAAATGATCTGGAATGCCGGACGGAATTCTGTGAAGGGGCCCTGAACATAGAGGCTAACGGGGAACTTCTGGCCAGAGCCATCGGCAATCTTCTGTCCAACGCCGTAAAATACGGAGCCGACGGAAAGGTTGTGGAGGTGAGGACAAGGCGGGGCGATACCGATGCATTTGTCAGTGTGACCAATTACGGGAAACTGATTTCTCCCGAACAGCTGGAGAAGATCTTTGAGAAGTTCTACCGGGTGGAGAGCTCCCGGTCCCTGAAGACAGGAGGCACGGGCCTGGGCCTGGCCATCGCCAAGAATATCATCAATCTCCATGACGGAGAAATCCGGGCAAGGAGCGATGAGAACGGCACCGTATTTGAGATTTCCCTTCCCCTGATCAAAGGCAGGAGAAGCTGAAAGCACTGACGCGGGAAAGTGAAAACATGCTGAAAGAAGTATTTCCTACATACAAAAGAATCCTCATACTGATCCTGCTGCTGATCTGCGGTACGGTCGTCTGGTTCTACGGAAGGCTCCACTGGTCTGCCGACAGGGGACAGGAGCTGGTCTGGGAGCAGAAGAAGACCGCTTCCGGCAGGGGGACCCGCTACTATTTCCGGAGCGGAAACATATCCGGTACCGTCATGTTCGGCCAGGAAGGGCTGATTCCCGCCGGAAAGACAGTCCCTGTCAAACTGACCCTGACCTCCCGGAAAGATGACTTTTCCGGAATGCTGCGGATCACTCTGCCCGGGGAAAACGGAAACGGAATCGATTTCCAGCTTCCTGTTTTCTGCGGGGCGGACAAGAGTGTCAGTGTGGTTCTCCCGGTGCCCCAGATGGGCAATCCTGCCTGTTTCGGCCTGGAGATTCTAAACTCCTTCGGGACGGTGGTCATCTCAAGGACGGTCACGCCGGACTGGGTGGAGCGTGAGGATGAAAGCGGAGAGGTCCTGGTCGGGGTCCTGACAGACCGCTATTCGGACCTGGCTTATCTGGACGATATGGAGATCCGGGCCGAGGACGAGCCGTATCATCTGCGTCTTGCGGTGTATGATACGGAACATTTTCCGGGTACCGTCGAAGAGCTTTCCGGACTGAGCGGAATTATGGTGGACAGAGCCGATACAAAGGCTTTAAGCCCCAGGCAGATTGACAGTCTGAAAAGCTTTGTCGAGGAAGAGGGCGGCAGCCTCCTGGTCTGCGCCGGCAGGGAAGGAAGCCGTAATTTCGGGGGCCTGTCGGATTTCCTCCTGGCTGATGCCGGCGAGGAAGATACTGTCTATTACCGGTTTTCCGCCATGGATTCGGCCAATGGTCTTACATTGACGGGAGACAGCATTGTGACCGACTCGGAAGCCGGCTGGTCAGGGGAGACCTTATCGACCCCGGAGACTCTCTACAAGAGAAAAGCAGGGAGAGGGACCATCACCCTTCTTTCCTTCAGCATGGCGGACAGGACTTTCCGTAACTGGACCGGGAAAGAGGATCTGTCCCGCAAAGTCTTCGGTGCTTTTCTGGGGGATGAGCTGGTTAACCGCTACAATGAGGATATCGGCCAGTGGTATCTTGCCAGTTCTCTTTACTCCTTTATGCCTTCCGACCGCACGGAGACTTTTTATTACGGCCTCTTTTTCATTATTTATATAGGCGTTATTGTGATCTGCGCCTATTTTATACTCAGAAAACTGCGCAGAAGGGAGATCGTCTGGATCGTGATCCCTCTGCTGTCTATAGTGTTTACCATCGCCATGGGAGTCCGGTCCGCCGGCGTTTCCGGCTCGGGAGACAGTTCCCTGTCCCTTCTGCAGATCATGGATACCGGGTCCCGCTACGATGAGAATTATCTTCTTTATCGGAACGGAGAAGGTGAAGCAGGCAGTGTCAGCTTCCTCCCCCAGGTCCGCTCGGTGGAGCCCGAGGGCTATGAATACCGGACAGAGGTTATGGAAGTGCCCAATGCGGCCTGCAGCAAAAAGGATTATACGGTCAACCGGATGAAAGACCATTATGAGCTCAGCTTCTCTGATACCATTCCGGGCACATCCTATGCAGTCAAAATGATGGCTGACAGAGGCGGTAAGAGCCGGACGATCTTTTCTCAGGATATCCTGCCGGGAGATTTTCATTTTTCGGGCAGTGTGACCAATGTAAGCCGGCACAATTTAAGCTCGGTACTGATTCTCAGGGGCAGGCAGTGCCTGGCATTCGGACCCCTGGGGCCGGGAGAGACCCTGAAGGCGGATCAGAAGGAGCCGGTTTTCCTGGCTGCCGACGCGGGAGAAAGCGTCCTGCCTGATGAAAGCCGCACCAGGCTGACCGACAGTATCCTCCCCTACCTGCAGATGAAATACCTTTCCGAACCGGATAATGACAATGAAATCTTTATTGTGGGAATCTGCACTGACTACAGCAGCCGGGTTCTCAGTGATGAGAATAATCTGCGGGATCAGATCAGTATTTTTGTCAACCGCTTTCCTGCGGATAAAACCGCAGGCAGCTATATCTCTGATCTGAATGCCTCCTGTCTCCGTGAGGAAGACCAGGAGAAGATTGACCGGGACACCATGCAGCTCCTGAAATCGGGAATCCTGATTCCCGGTGAAGAGACGGCAGTATATACATTTGATGAAAATGTAAAGATTGAAAGGCTGATTCGCAACAGGGACCAGTTTGAGGGAGATATCCTTGCATATAACCGGAGGACGGGCGGCTATGAAAAGATCCTGGAAGAAGAGGAATCCGTTCTGGCGGGAGAAGCCCTGGAACCCTATATTCTGGAAGACCGGGTAATCCGGATCCGCTACCTGACGGAAGACATAGGACAGGAAGAGGCGGAAGCCCCATTCCTTTCCGCCGTGACGACCCCTGCAGGAGAATAATGTCATGCTTTCATTCCGAAATGTTACCATAAAGAAAGATAAACAGGTCATCCTGGATGATTTTTCCCTGGATATCCCTTCCGGCGCCATGCTGGCCCTGGTGGGACCGGACCGGCAGGCCAGGTCCATGATACTGGACGCTGCTTCCGGCCATGTGGTTCCCGATGAGGGGGATGTTCTTCTGGACGGTCTTTCCATATATATGAACAGGGAAGACTGCTTTGACAGAGCGGGTTATGTGCCCGGTCTCCAGGGCCTGCCCCGGCAGCTGAGAATTGCGGAGTATTATGAGATTCTCCTTTCTCTCTACCGGATCCGGGGCAGAAACCAGCGTGTCCGGATCGACGAGATTCTGGACCTGCTGGATCTGTCCGAGTACAGGGATGCCTTTATCGGTGATCTGGCGCCGGATATCCAGCATCTGCTCTGGCTGGGAAGCGCCATACTCCACGAGCCGGACTGGCTTTTCCTGGAACACCCTTTTCAGTCCCTGGAGCAGAGCCGCAGGGAGCAGGTGATCGGTATTCTGCTGGACCTCCATGAGAGGGGGACCAGCATCGTGATCAACAACATGCCTGTTCCGGACCTGATGGCCATGGCAACGGACGTGGCGGCAGTCAGGGAGGGAAAGGTATATATCGCCGGTCCCCTGGGTGAGGTCTATGAGGAAATCCTGCGGCAGAGCCCTGTCAAGATGAAGATTCTGTCCAACATGGACCAGGCTCTGGCTGTTTTAAGGAAAAACGACCTGGTGGAGCGGGTCACGGTCAAGGACAATGAGGTGATCTTCCGCTTTACCGGCGAGGAGACGGAAGAAGCCAGACTCTTGAGCAGCCTGGTGGACGCGGGCGCCCTGGTGCAGAACTACATGAGGGACCGCCTGAGAATAAATGAAATGTTTGGGATGTAGGGAGGAATATCATGAACAATCCGTTCCTGAAAGCAGAATGGCTCAAAGAGGGAAGAGGGAACCGCCTTGCCATGCTGGTGGTCTTTTACAATGCCCTCCTTGCCCTTGTGACCATCATGATCATGTTTATCAATTCCCAGACCTTTTCCGAGGGATACTATTATGACCCCGCCACTTTTCGCTACCAGTTCCTGATCATCAGCACCATCCAGATTATTCTGTCCTGCCTGATCATTCCTTTCCTGGTCTGGTCCCTGTTTACGGAAGACCGGGAGAATCATTTTATGGATCAGTTTATGGTCATTCCCGGTGTGCCGGGCAAGTTTATCAGGGCCCGGATTACCCTGGTCCTTTCAGTGATGATGCTTTTGTTTGTATCCAGCCTCCCAATCCTTCTGCTTTCCGCCATCTACAGCGGGATTTCCTGGCTTAAAATCATTCGTCTGGGCGCCCTGATCCTGGTTACGTCCTTCTGGAGCGGCTCCCTTGCCATCTACAGTTTCTGCAGGAGGAACAGCGGAATTATGGCGGCTGTCAGGGATATATTTTTGCAGGTGGTTTTTCTGGTCGGTACTCTTTTTCTCATTGAGCTTATGTACGGAAGTTTTCTTTCTTCCGGCAGACCGTTCCCCGCGACATTTCCCGGCCTGGCTCTTTTCCTTCTGGCTCTGAATCCGGCTGTTATGTATCTGGGATACTATGTGGGGATCACAGGCAACAATTCCTTTGTCAGCCTTTACTGCAGCCGGCTGGGGATCGACTATACAAGCAGCTTATTTATCTATCTTTTCTACAAGGCGGCCGTTCTGGCTGCAGTTGTCACAGCTTTGTTCTTTCTGGTCCGGGCAGTCAGATATCTGGACCGGGAGACAGGTGACAGAGAATAATTCCGATTTTTTGAAAAAAACTCTTGCATCGGCATCCTGTTTGTGGTATATTGAAGTTTACATTGGCTTCCTGTCGGTATTTTTAAAATGAGGACCGGAAGCCGGCCTATAAGATATAATAAACTGTCATACAGGAGGCAAAGATGGGTGAAATTATCTATAGAAGTACAAGAGACCATAATGAAACAGCAACTGCCTCGCAGGCAATCCTGAAAGGACTGGCCGGCAAGGGCGGACTTTTTGTGCCTTCGGAAATCCCTGCGCTGGATATGCCTCTGGGTGAACTGGCAGGGAAGCCCTACCGGGAGATCGCCTTTGAGGTTATGCGACGCTTTCTGACGGATTTCACGGAAGAGGAGCTGCGTCACTGTATCGATTCCGCTTATGACGACAAGTTTGATACAGAGGAGATCGCCTGCCTGGTCAGGAAGGAAGATAATTACTTCCTGGAGCTTTTCCACGGGGCGACCATCGCATTTAAGGATATGGCTCTTTCCATCCTGCCTTACCTGCTTACCACCAGCGCGGCCAAGAACCACGTGACCAATGAGATCGTGATCCTGACCGCCACCAGCGGAGATACCGGCAAGGCAGCCCTTGCGGGATTTGCTGATGTTCCGGGTACACGGATCATTGTTTTCTATCCCAAGCACGGAGTCAGCAACATTCAGGAGCTGCAGATGGTGACCCAGAAAGGGGATAATACCCATGTGATCGGAATCGAGGGCAACTTCGACGATGCCCAGTCAGGCGTCAAGAAAATGTTCTCCGATCCGGAGCTTGCAGAGCGCATGGAGGCCGCGGGCTATCAGTTCTCCTCGGCCAACTCCATCAATATCGGCCGTCTGGTTCCCCAGGTGGTCTACTATGTCTACAGTTATGTGACTCTTCTGGACAGGGATGAGATCCGGGAGGGCGACCCCATCAATGTTGTGGTGCCCACCGGCAATTTCGGCAACATCCTTGCCGCTTACTATGCAAAGCTGATGGGAGTACCGATCGCAAAGCTGATCTGCGCTTCCAATGAAAATAAAGTACTTTTTGACTTTTTCCGTACAGGATGCTACGACAGGAACCGGGATTTTATCCTGACTTCGTCCCCGTCTATGGACATCCTGATCTCCAGCAACCTTGAGCGGCTGATCTATCAGTCGGCAGGCTGCGATGACGAGATCAATTTAAAACTTATGAATGAACTGGCATCTCATGGTTCTTACACTGTGAGCGAAGATATGAAGGAACACATGAAGGATTTCTATGGGAATTACGCCAGTGAGGAGGACACGGCCGAAGCGATTCGGGATCTGTTTGAGAAGACCGGTTATGTTATGGACACGCACACTGCAGTGGCTGCAAGTGTCTGTCGAAAGTACAGAGAGGAAACCGGCGATCAGACGAAGACAGTGATAGCTTCCACAGCCAGTCCCTTTAAGTTCGCAGGCAGCGTTATGAAGGCCATCGGTTATCAGGAAGGAGGATCTGATTTTGACCTGATCGATGAGCTGTCCCGCATTTCCGGCGTGAAAGTCCCCCGGGCCATCGAGGAAATAAGGAATGCGCCGGTACTGCATGACACCGTTTGTGCAACAGAAGATATGTGTAATGAGGTAACGAAGATTCTGGGTCTTAGTTGAGCCACAGAGCAAGGAGAAGCATATGGATCAGACAAAAACTGAGGAACTCAGAGAGGCAGAAGCAACCGAAGTGATTAACGTGGACGCATCCCGCATGGAGTTTACCCATGTCATGGAAGCGCTCCTCAAACAGGCACACAACAACAAAAATGTTCTTGAATACAAGGATATCAACGATGCTTTTGCGGGAATCGAGCTTACACCCGAGAAGTTCGAGTGGATACTTGATTATTTTGAGAAGCAGGGCGTGGATGTCCTGAATACCAATGAAGATGACAGTGACGAGGGCTTCATTGACGAGGAAGAGGAAGTTAAGATCATCGATGATACAGATATTCTCGAAGGCGTAAGCCTGGAGGATCCGGTACGTATGTACTTGAAAGAGATCGGAAACATCCCCCTTCTGACCGTGGAGGAAGAGGTCTTCCTGGCTCAGCGTATTGAAAAGGGAGATGAGCAGGCGAGACAGCAGCTGATCGAAGCCAACCTCCGTCTGGTTGTCAGCATCGCCAAGAAGTATGTCGGCCGCGGCATGTCTTTCCTGGACCTGATCCAGGAAGGAAACATGGGTCTCATGAAGGCCGTGGAAAAGTTCGACTACAAGAAGGGCAACAAGTTCTCCACCTACTCGACCTGGTGGATCCGTCAGGCCATCACCCGCGGTATCGCGGATACGGCCAAGACTATCCGTGTTCCGGTACATATGGTGGAAACGATCAATAAGACACTGCGTACTTCCAGAATGCTCCTGCAGGAGCTGGGCAGAGAGCCTACCAATGAGGAGATCGCAGAGAAAATGAATATGCCGGTGGCAAAGATCGATGAGATCCTGAAGACCTCCAGAGATCCGGTATCCCTGGATTCTCCGATCGGAGAAGAGGAAGACAGCCAGCTGGGTGACTTCATCAAAGATGAGAACACCCCGTCTCCCATGGAGCGCGCGGCTTCCGAGATTCTCAAGGAAGAGCTGGAATCCGCCATGGATTCTCTGACAGAGCGTGAGAGAAAAGTAATCCGTCTCCGTTTCGGACTTGATGACGGAAAGACCAGGACGCTGGAAGAGGTAGGCAAGGAGTTCGACGTCACCAGAGAGAGAATACGTCAGATTGAAGCGAAGGCGCTGCGTAAGCTGCGTCATCCCAGCCGCAGCAAGAAGCTGCGGGACTTCCTGCTCGACTGACCTTAAAGGATCCCGGACGGGAAGACAAGATTCAATCCGCAATTACAGGCAGGAAGACCATAACCGGTCTTCCTGTTTTTTAACATAAGAGCAAAAGGAGGAGGCAGAGTAAATGGAAAAGGGACGGACATTTGCAGAAGTATTTCCGGACTATCCCATTCCGGAATCTCTTGATTATATCCTTCACCATGTCATCGTGACCCGGGTGGTCATGAAAAAACAGACCCGGGAGCTGATCATATACATAAAGAGCCGCCATCTCCTGTCCAGAAGAATGCTGGCAAAGCTGGCCTACGAGCTCAAGCAGGCCCTTTTCCCAAAGGAAAGACTCTTTGTCCGGATCGAGGACAGATATGAACTGTCAGACCTCTATGATTTTAAACGGATCACGAAAGAATACTGGGAAAGTATTCTCTACGATATAAAAAACAGGGGCCGAGTGGAATACAGTGTATTAAGCGGGAGCAAGTGGCGCTTTGACGAGGACCGGATGATCCTTAACCTGGAGGATTCTTTCATTGCCAGGGACAAGGCAAAGGATTTAAAAGACTACTTTGAATCTCTTTTCAGGGACCGGTTCGGATGCCAGATACATGTGGACTGCCACTTCCGCAACCATCTTACAAGCCGCCATGAAGAAGAAAAGCAGCACCGCCTGGACCGGGAGGTCGGCATGGTCATGGAAAGGCTGGAGAAGGCGGAGTCTGCTGACGAGGGTGACCGGTCAGCCGGCAAAGACAAAGACGGCGCAAAGACATCAAAGAGGTCCGGCGCCTACGGCGGCAGCTTTTTTGAGGAGAGAGCCCGCAAGCAGGCCTTCAAAAGATCCGGCCGTGATCCGGATCTGATCTACGGAAGAGACTGCGAGGGTGAGCTTATATCCATCGGAGAGATCGTGGATGAGATCGGCCTGGTAGTGATCCACGGAGAGATTCTTTCCATTGACACCAGGCCCATCAAAGGGGACCGTACATTTATCAGGTTCCATATTACAGACTTTACGGACAGTATCATCGGGAAGATCTATCTCAAGGATGAGGAGGTTCCCGATTTTCTGCAGGTTTTCAGGCAGGGACGCTTTTACCGGGTAAAAGGCCAGCCCCTGGTGGACCGCTACGAGCACGAGCTGGTGCTTTCATCCGTGCGGGGGATCAAGCCGGTCCCCGACTTCAGCGAAAAGCGGATGGATCACAGCCTGGATAAGCGGGTGGAACTCCACCTGCATACGGTCATGAGTGACCTGGACAGCGTGGTGGACATCGAAAAAGTGATCAATACGGCGAAAAGCTGGGGACATAAGGCTTTGGCCATCACCGACCACGGTGTCCTGCAGGCGTTTCCCATTGCCCATCACTGCCTGAAAAAAGATGATGACTTTAAGGTCATCTACGGTGTGGAAGGCTATTTTGTCAATGACCGGAAAAAGATGGTCATCAATGAACAGGGCCAGACCCTGTCGGATGACTTCGTGGTCTTTGACCTTGAGACAACAGGTTTTTCTGCCGAGAAAGATTCCATCATAGAAATCGGCGCGGTCAAGGTGAGCGGCGGCAAGATCACAGACCGCTACGCCACATTTGTAAATCCTGACAGGCCCATCCCCCTGCGGATTACGGAGCTGACGGATATTGACGATGCCATGGTGGCCAACGCGCCACGCCTGGAACAGGTGCTGCCGGAGTTTCTGGCATTTTGTTCCGGCTGCTGCCTGGTGGCTCACAATGCCTCCTTTGACGTAGGCTTTATCGAGAGGAAAATGGATCTTCTGGGCTACAGCGGATCCTTCACGGTCCTGGATACCGTGCAGATGGCCAGACTGCTCCTTACGGATATGAGCAAGTTCAGGCTGGATACGGTCTGCCGCCGGCTGGGTATCAAGCAGGAGCACCACCACAGGGCAGTGGACGACGCCAAAGTTACGGCCGAGGTTTTTCTCCGCTTTGTGGAAATGCTGGAGGAGAGGGGGATCACAAGCCTGAAGGCCCTGAACGAAGCCGGCAGCATATCTGCCGACCTCATCCGCAAGGCCCCCACATACCACGGGATCATCCTGGTGAAGAACGAGACCGGCCGGGTCAATCTCAACCGCCTGGTATCGGCTTCTCATCTGGACTATTTCAACAGGAGGCCCCGGATCCCCGAAAGCCTGATCGAAAAGTACAGGGAGGGGCTCCTGATCGGGTCCGCCTGTGAGGCAGGCGAACTCTTTACGGCGGTGACTCAGGGCAAAAGCGACAGGGAGCTGGCAGAGATCGCTTCCTTTTATGACTATCTGGAAATACAGCCGCTGGGCAACAATGCCTTCATGATCGAGAGTGACCGGCACAGTGCCGCTTCCATGGAGGATCTGAAAGACTATAACCGCAAGATCATAGAGATCGGGGAAAAGACAGGCAAGCCGGTGGCAGCCACCGGGGATGTGCATTTCCTCAATCCCGAGGACGAGCAGTACCGCCGGATCCTTATGGCCGGGAAAGGATTTAAGGATGCCGACCATCAGGCGCCGCTCTACTTCAGGACCACCGAGGAGATGCTGGCCGAGTTCGACTATCTGGGAGACCGGAAGGCCAGGGAGGTCGTCATTGAGACACCCGGCCGGATCGCGGATATGATCGAAAAGATCTCCCCCATCCATCCTGACAAGTGTCCGCCGGTTATTCCCAATTCCGACGAGACCCTGACCAGGATCTGTTATGATAAAGCCCATGAAATATACGGGCCGGAACTCCCGGCCATCGTGGAGGAGAGACTTACAAGGGAGCTGGATTCCATTATCAGCAACCAGTTTGCTGTTATGTACATCATAGCCCAGAAGCTGGTGTGGGATTCCAACGAACACGGATATCTGGTGGGCTCCAGAGGTTCTGTCGGATCTTCCTTTGTGGCCACCATGTCCGGCATCACTGAGGTAAATCCCTTAAAGGCTCACTATATCTGTCCCAAATGTCATTTCAATGACTTTGATTCGGATCTGGTAAAGCCCTATCAGATGAAGGGCATGTCAGGCTGTGACCTGCCCGACAGGGACTGCCCCGTCTGCGGGAACCGCCTCAACAAGGAAGGACACGATATTCCCTTTGAGACTTTCCTGGGATTTGAGGGCAACAAGGAGCCGGATATCGACCTTAACTTTTCCGGAGAGTATCAGGCAAAGGCCCACAAATACGTGGAAGTCATCTTCGGCGAGGGCAAGGCTTTCAGGGCAGGAACCATCGGAACCCTGGCGGACAAGACGGCTTACGGCTATGTAATGAAATACTTTGAAGAGCGGGGGATCAGCAAGCGCCGCTGCGAGATCGAGCGGATCGCCAAAGGCTGCACCGGCGTCAAGCGGACGACCGGCCAGCATCCGGGCGGGATCATCGTCGTTCCCCATGAGCATGAGATATATGAATTCACGGCGGTACAGCACCCCGCCAATGATATCCACACGGATATTGTCACTACACATTTTGAATACCATTCCATCGACCATAACCTTCTGAAACTGGATATTCTGGGTCACGACGATCCCACCATGATCCGGAGGCTGGAGGACCTGACCGGTGTAAAGGCAACCGGCATCCCCCTGGACGACCCCGAGGTCATGAAGCTTTTCCACAGTCCGGAGGTCCTGGGCATCAGTCCTGAACAGATCGAAGGGGTGCAGACGGGATCTCTGGGAGTGCCGGAATTCGGAACCGACTTTGTCATCCAGATGCTGGTGGATACAAAGCCCAGGAGTTTTTCGGACCTGGTCCGGATCTCGGGTCTTTCCCACGGGACCGATGTGTGGCTGGGAAATGCCCAGACCCTGATCGAAAACGGGGACGCGGAGATTTCCACCGCCATCTGCTGCCGTGACGATATCATGACCTACCTGATCAATATGGGCATGGAAAAGGAAAAGTCTTTCCTGATCATGGAGTCTGTCAGAAAGGGCAAAGGCCTGAGAGCCGAGTGGGAAGAAGAGATGCTGTCCTGCGGCGTGCCGGAATGGTATATCTGGTCCTGCAAAAAGATCAAATACATGTTCCCCAAGGCCCATGCCGCCGCCTATGTCATGATGGGCTGGCGGGTGGCCTGGTACAAGGTCCACCGGCCCCTTGAATACTATACGGCCTACTTCTCCATCCGGGCTTCCGCTTTTTCCTACGAAGTCATGTGCTTCGGAAAAGACCGGCTCAAGTCCGCCCTCAGGGCGCTTAATGCCATGCCCAAGGAGGAACAGACCAAGAAAGATCAGGACACCATCCGGGACGGAAGGATTGCGCTGGAAATGTACGAGCGGGGTTTTGAATTCATGCCCATTGACATTTTCCGGGCAAGGGCCATGGAGTGCCGGATCATTGACGGTAAGATCATGCCCTCCCTGGCCAGCGTGGAAGGCCTGGGAGAAAAGGCATGCGAACAGATCGTGGAAGCGGCCGCCCAGGGACCCTTCACTTCCCTGGCAAATTTCCGCGACCGGACCAAGGTCAGCAAGACCAATGTGGAAAAGCTGGCGGAACTGTCCATTCTGACAGACCTTCCGGAGACAGACCAGCTGACCATCGCGGATTTTTTGGGACAGATGTAAAGAACATGCAATGCATTTAAGAGGATAAAGGAGTTTGATTATGAGCTATATCAAGAATGCTTCCTTAAAAGGAAATGTCTGGGTGGCGCAGGGCGCCTGCGTAGTAGGAAACGTAACCATCGCGGATGAGAGTTCCGTATGGTATAACGCCGTGATCCGGGGTGATGAGGCCAGGGTCGTGATCGGAGCCGGAACCAATATCCAGGATAACTGCGTGGTCCATACCAGTACGGATTTCCCATGCACGATCGGAAACGGGACCACAGTGGGGCACGGAGCCATCGTCCACGGCTGCACCATCGGAGACAATACGGTGATCGGCATGGGCGCCATCATTTTAAACGGGGCAAAGGTCGGTTCCGACTGTATCATCGGGGCGGGCAGCCTTGTGACCCAGGGAACGGAGATCCCGGACGGCATGATGGCCTTCGGCTCTCCCGCAAAAGTGATTCGTCCCCTGACGGAAGAAGAGAAAAAGAGCAACCAGACCAACGGCATCAAATATATGCTGATGAAAAATGTGCAATAAGCCTTGCATTGTCGCTGCCTGATGGATTATAATATTAGGCAGATTTTAGGAAGGAGCGGCAGTATGGCAAACCAGGATAATATTTCCGGAAACAGTGGCGAACAGGAGATGCCGGTTCGAAGAAAAAAGAATAAGCATGACGCACCCCGCCGGCGCGGCGGATCGAACAAAGAGCAGCAGACCGGTGAACAGTATACAGGTTATGTACTGGATCAGGATGCGGTCATGGAGGGCGAGGCAAAGAAGCCGTGGTTCTGGAAGATCCTCGGTATCAGCCTTCTGCTTACACTCGCTGTAGTTGCCGGAGCCTGCTTCTTTTTCTTCCATCAGAAGCAGGAGAACAGCAGGGCAATCGAGGAGATCAACGAAGCCAACACCATGGCGAAGCTTCTGGAAGGACATGACAATGTCAAGATCATCCAGTCCTATTCTCATCTGGCTGACGGATCGGAAGACTATACAACGACCAGACAGGTCAGCATGAAGGACGGCAAGTACTATTCCTACCTGAAGAAGGAAGGAACATCCGAGGATTATAAAGAAGTCATCGACGATGAGAAGCTTTACCGCTATGATGAGCGTGTCCGCTATTTCTACGGACTGGTCGGCGATGATTATCAGTCAACCTGCGTGGCATCCATTGAAAATGATGTCTTCCAGGGCAATACCGATGACACGATCGAGGATGAGAAGGAAAGGGAGAACACCCTGACCCTGAGACTGATTTATGATGTAACAGACGGGGACGACTACTCCATGAACTACGGTTTCGGCGGCGGTACAAGGATCGAGAAGACCATCACCGTTGACAAGAAGACCAAGCTTGTCCTTTCCGATTCCGAGTCAGTGGATGACGAAGTATTCTACAGCTACACTGTCGAGTTTGACAAGCAGCTGAAGACACCCAAGTTCTATATCAAGGCTATGCAGCAGAAGGATACACGTACCTGCACCCTCTACTCCGACTATGACGGGGAGGACGGCAAGGAGTACAAGTATAAGATTCCCATCAATACTTACTTTACCGTGCTTGATCATGAGGACTATCTCCTTTATACCAATGAGGAGGGAACCATCGAGTTTACGCAGTCCCAGATGCTTATGCAGAATCCGGATACGGATATCACCTTATATCTGAAGCCGGAGAACAGTGAAGACAAAGAATAAAGGACTAAAGACCGCCGGCCAAGGGGCAGGCGGTCTTTTCACTTAATCGTCGCGGATCGGTGAGAAAGATACGGAGGGAGAAAAGCTATGACAGACAGATTATACTATCAGGATGCAGGCCTGGACCGGATGGAGGCAGAGGTCACATCCTGCAGGGCGGACGGCGGACGCTGGCGGGTGACTCTGGACCGGACCGTATTCTACCCCGAGGGCGGCGGACAGCCGGCAGACAGGGGTATCCTGGGCGGCAGAAAAGTTCTGGACGTACAGGAGGAAGAGGGGGAAGTGGTACATTTTACCGGCGGCCCCCTGGATGAAGGAGACCTGGTGACTGGAATCATAGACATGGATTACCGTTTTGACCTCATGCAGCAGCATTCGGGTGAACATATGGTAAGCGGGATGATCCACAGCATGTTCGGCTACGACAATGTCGGATTTCATATGGGAGAAAGTCTGACAACAGTGGATGTCAGCGGGGTTCTGACTCCGGAACAGGTCATGCAGATTGAGGACAGGGTCAACCGCTATATATGGGAGGATCATCCGGTCCGGATCTGGACGCCTCCTGCAGAAGAACTATCCGGTATTGCCTACAGAAGCAAGAAGGAACTGGAAGATCCCGTCCGTCTTGTGGCTTTTCCCGGGGCGGACTGCTGCGCCTGCTGCGGACTCCATGTACCAAGGTCCGGCATGGTCGGCCTGGCCCGGATCCTGTCCGTCCACCGTTTCAGGGAGGGAGTCCGGATGGAGATGGTCTTCGGCCGCAGGGCCCTGACCCTGCTGGGTGTCCATGAGAGGGAAAATGCCGAGATCGGCAGGCTGCTTTCCGTACCGGCCGACCGGACTGCAAAGGCTGTGGAAAAGCTCAAAAAAGAAATCTACGACCTCAAAGGCGCCCTGATGGAAGAGGAAAACAGGTACAGCAGCCTTCTGGCAGGGCTCTGCCGGGGCAGCGGAAACAAGGTGATCTTCCTGGATCCCATGGAGCCCCAGGTCCTGCGCAAATGCGCGGATACCATACTGTCATCCTGCAAAGGGATTCTGGCCGTTCTGGCCGGAAACGACGAAGAGGGCTATAAATATGTGCTGGCACAAAAGGACGGAGATGTCAGGGAACTGGTCAAAGAGATGAATCAGTGCCTGAACGGAAGAGGCGGCGGAAAGCCCTTCTTCGCCCAGGGTTCTCTGGCCTGCACGGAAGAAAAAGCAGGTAATTTCTTTGCCGGCCAAGGCTTTACAAGTGTGAAAAAATAGGCTATGATTTGTTCAGAGAGACATTCTTAAAAGGAGGAGAACTATCATGAAAATGCATACATGGAAGCGGTCACTGGCCGTGCTTCTTGCAGCGGTAATGATCATCTGTCTCGGCGCCTGCGGAAGGAGCAAAAAGAAAGAAGATCCCAAGCCGGAGCCGGAGCCCCAGGAAGTATCGACCGCAGTTGAAAAAGACACGGATACATCAGAAGGCATCACTGTTCCCCCGGAACTGAAGACCATGACTTACGCCATGGAAGCACTGATGGTGCAGGATCATTCCCAGGGACTTGATTATTACACATCAAAGGATAAGGGTGATGACACCAAGGCAGACTCTTTCTATTTCTCCATGGCTGTTCTGGTATCCCTGATCAATCAGGAAAGTGCCCAGACCGGTGCCGGAGACGTGGCAACCCAGGGTCAGTATTACCTGCTTTCAGAGAATGACTTTGATATGTTTGCCCATGCCCTCTACGCAGGTTACGGTGAGAGCTTCGAGCGCCCCGATGAACCGGCGGGAGACCGTTTCTTCAAGAGTTATGAAGATGACACATATCCCTTCGGCCTGATTCGCGGAAAAGTGGGCAACCTCGGCATCAAGATTACACGCTGTGATCAGACAGTAGACGGCTATGAGATCGACGCGGATCTGACAGATTCCGGCCAGACGGTCAATTCCTATCAGTTTGTCCTTATTCCCACAAAGTTCCAGGGAGTGGACAACAGCAATATCTTCCAGTATACGGTCAAGTCCATGAACGGACTGGGCGAGGAGACGGAAGCAGCTCCCGAGGTAACTACGGAAGGCGGAACCAATGTGAGCACGGAAGACTTCTCCGACATGTCCGGCGACACGAACGATACAGCATCTGATGTGACAGTCGGCGACGGAAAGACCATCACAGCCCAGGAGGCTGAGGAGCGTGCCAAGAGTGAGTATTCCTCCAACGGAACCTACACCCGTGATGAGGATGTCAGTCAGGACGGCACAGACTACTACCACTTTAAGGTGGAAGGCGAAAACGGAGAGACATCCGATGTACTTGTTTCCAAGGACGGAAATGATGTGGTCGGCGCGTCAAAGAATGAAGACGGATCCTGGTCCTTTAACCAGTAAAAGAAGTAATGTCCGGAAGGCTTTTGCCTTCCGGCTTTTTTTTGTAAAAGTAAAGTTTTTCTTCTGATTTGTCAAAGAATTCAAAATATTTTGAAATGGAAGGATTTGCCGTAAGAATGCAGATTGTTCAATATGACGAAATTTAATTTTTTTCGGCAGGAAAATCACGGACCGGATGAAAAATCTGTGGATAAAGAAAAATAGTTATCCACATGAAAAAAGGGCGATTTTAAAGGAAAAATCACTTATCCACCAACTTATCCACATTATCCACATTTTTTTGCTCTTAAAAAGAGTGGTCAAAATGTAGTCAAGCCAAAACATTTGTTTTGTCTGTTCTTATCAAGTAATGCAATTTCCTCTTAAAAATGCGGTAATATTATTGTAATAATTTATTGAATAAATACTGACAATACAGGTAAAAATGCATAAATTATTTGATAATTTTAAGATTATGGTCAGCTGCGACTTGTCTTTACAGGAAATTATTGTTATAATATAATCATCAATTGAAAAAGGAGCGTGATCGTATGAAGTATATTATCTACGGAAAGAATCTGGAAGTTTCCGACGGGCTCAAACAGGCCGTCTATGACAAGTTCGGAAAGCTGGATAAGTTCTTCAATCCTGATACGGAGGTACAGGTTACCATGAGCGTACAGAGGGAGAACCAGAAAGTAGAAGCAACGATCCCCATGAAGAGAAACATCTTAAGAGCCGAGCAGACCAGCACGGACATGTATGCTTCCATCGAGAAGGTTGTGGATGTTCTGGAGCGGATGATTCGGAAGTACAAGACAAGAATCTCCAGCCACGGCAAAGGTGTAGGCACATTTACCGATGAATTCCTGGATGAAGATGTTGAGAGTCCGGAGAGCGTAAGGATCACGAGAAGCAAGCGGTTCGCCATCAAACCCATGGATGCCGAGGAGGCATGTATTCAGATGGAGCTCCTGGGACACAGCTTCTTTGTATTCCGTAATTCCGAGACATTTGAAGTCAATGTCGTGTACAAGAGGAAGGATAAGACCTACGGACTGATTGAGCCCGAGTTCTAAACCGACCGCTGAAAAAGACTGATGATTTAAGATAGAACAGCACCGCCGAAGGGCCCGGATATGACGGCCCCGGGGCGGTGCTTTTTGATGCTGTTTATTTGGTAATTTATGCACAAAGGATTGTAAAAAAGCGGACTTTGCGTTATGATATATATACAATTGATTCACTGTTTATTGAAGGAGGTATTTGGATTATGGCAAGAATTATCATTGCACCGAACAAGTATGTACAGGGTCCCGGCGTCCTGGGAGATATTGCTTCTTACGCTGTGAAATTCGGCAAGAAGCCTTTCATCCTGATCAGTGAGGGCGGAAAGAAACGTTTTGGAGCATTGATCGAGAAGAGCTTTGAGGGAACAGATGCAGAGCTTATTTTCGAGGCATTCGGGGGAGAGTGTTCCAAGAACGAGATCAACAGGTTAAAAGCAATCGTTGAGGAGAAAGGCTGTGACCTGGTAATCGGTGTCGGCGGCGGAAAGATTTTTGATACGGCTAAGGCAGTGGCTTATTACTGCGGAACACCGGTTATCATCGCTCCTACCATCGCTGCAACAGATGCACCCTGCTCCGCTCTTTCTGTAGTTTATACAGATGACGGTGTATTCGAGGATTATCTGTGGCTGCCGGCTAACCCCAACCTTGTACTGGTGGATTCCCAGGTTGTTGCCAACGCACCGGCAAGGCTTCTGGTTTCCGGTATGGGCGATGCACTGGCTACATACTTTGAGGCAAAAGCATGCCAGATCAGCAACGCTACAAGCTGCGCAGGCGGAACCATTACAACAGCAGCCATCACACTGGCTAAAGTATGTTATGACACACTGATCGCTGAAGGCCTCAAGGCTAAACTGGCAGTAGAGAATAACGCGGTTACTGATGCGGTTGAGAAGATCATCGAGGCCAACACACTCCTTTCCGGTATGGGATTTGAGTCCGGCGGACTTGCAGGCGCTCACGCAATCCACAACGGCCTGACAGCCATCAAGGAATGCCACCACCTCTATCATGGTGAGAAGGTTGCGTTCGGAACCCTTACCCAGCTGGTTCTTGAGAATGCTGACGAAGACCTTCTGGATGAGGTTGTCGGCTTCTGCATGGATGTAGGACTGCCCACCACATTTGCAGACATGGGTATTGAAAATGTGGATAAGGATGCCCTGATGGAAGCAGCAACACTGGCTGCAGCACCGACAGATACTCTGGGCAACGAGCCTGTTGAGATCACACCGCAGAAAGTATATGACGCAATGATCGCAGCTGACGCAATCGGCAGATACTACAAAGGTGAATAAAGACTCTTAAGGAAGATTAAGTGGAGAGCCGGCTGACCGAGCCGGCTCTTTTTCTGTAGGAGGATCCGTGCCCGGCCGTCATAAAGAATTAAAGAATCTGTTATTGAAATGGCCTGACAACGATGATAAAATGTATTCTGTATGCTTAGATATAAACTGGAAAAGATTACCATATAGGAGGTTTTACATATATGGGACTGACAGATAAACTGTTTGGAACAAAAAGTGAGCGTGAAGTAAAGCGTCTCAAAAAGACCGTAGACGCCATTGAAGCGCTCGATTCATCGATGCAGGCTCTGTCTGACGAGGAACTCAGAGGGAAGACGGCGGAGTTCAAGGAAAGACTGGCGGCCGGTGAGACTCTGGACGACCTGCTGGTGGAAGCTTTCGCGGCTGTCCGCGAGGCGGCAGACCGCGCGATCGGCCTTAAGCATTACAGGGTACAGCTGATCGGCGGAATTGTCCTCCATCAGGGCAGGATTGCCGAGATGAAGACAGGTGAAGGTAAGACCCTGGTATCCACCCTGCCTGCATATCTGAACGCTCTGGAAGGAAAAGGCGTTCACATCGTAACGGTCAATGACTATCTGGCCAAGCGTGACGCGGAGTGGATGGGAAAGGTCCACGAGTTTTTGGGACTCAAGGTAGGCGTGATCCTCAACAGCTATACCAGCCAGGAGAGGCAGGAAGCATATAACTGCGATATCACTTACATTACCAACAACGAGCTGGGATTCGATTACCTGAGAGACAACATGGTTATATATAAGAAGGATCTGGTACAGAGAGACCTGCATTACGCCATCGTGGATGAGGTTGACTCTGTCCTGATCGACGAGGCAAGGACCCCCCTGATCATTTCCGGTCAGAGCGGCAAGTCCACGGACCTTTACCGGGCCTGCGATGTCCTTGCAAGGCAGATGACCAAAGGCAGCTCGGACGGCGAACTGTCCAAGATCGACGCCCTGATGGGTATTGATATAGAAGAAGACGGCGATTTCCTTGTTAACGAGAAGGAAAAGCAGGTCATGCTGACATCCGAGGGTGTGAAGAAGGTTGAGCAGTTCTTCCATATCAAGAACCTGGCTGACGCCGACAACCTGGAGATCCAGCATAACATCATCCTGGCCCTGCGGGCCCATAACCTCATGTTCCGCGACCAGGACTATGTAGTCAAAGACAATGAAGTTCTGATCGTCGATGAGTTCACGGGCCGTATCATGCCGGGCAGACGGTATTCCGACGGACTTCACCAGGCAATCGAGGCCAAGGAGAATGTAAAAGTCAAGAGAGAGTCCAAGACCCTTGCGACCATCACATTCCAGAACTTCTTTAATAAGTATGAGAAAAAGGCGGGCATGACCGGTACCGCCATGACAGAGGATAAAGAGTTTATGGACATCTATGGCATGGATGTTGTGGAAATCCCGACCAACATGCCCATGATCCGTGTGGACCATGACGATGCCATCTACATGACCAAGAAAGAAAAACTGAACGCGGTGATCAACGAGATCATCGCATCCCACGAGAAGGGACAGCCCGTCCTGGTCGGTACCATCAACATCGATGCTTCCGAGGAGATCAGCCGGATGCTCAGCAAGAGGGGGATCCGCCATAATGTCCTTAATGCCAAGTTCCATGAACTGGAGGCTGAGATCGTATCCCACGCCGGAGAGCGGGGAGCAGTTACCATCGCAACCAACATGGCCGGCCGTGGTACCGATATCAAGCTGGAAGACGGCGTGGCTGAGCTGGGCGGCCTGAAGATCATAGGTACAGAGCGACATGAGAGCCGCCGTATCGACAACCAGCTGCGAGGCCGTTCCGGACGTCAGGGAGACCCGGGAGAGTCCAAGTTCTTCCTGTCCCTGGAAGACGACCTGATGAGACTGTTCGGATCCGAGAGGATGATGGCTGTTTACCGGGCTCTGAAGATACCGGAAGGCGAGGAGATCCAGCATAAGACCATCACCCGCCAGATCGAGAAAGCCCAGAAGAAGATTGAGAATAACAACTTTGGTATCCGTAAGAATCTTCTTGATTATGACCAGGTAAATAACGACCAGCGCGAAGTTATCTACGCCGAGCGCCGCCGTGTACTGGACGGCGAGAGCATGCGGGACGTAATCTACAAGATGATCGCTGACGTGGTAGCCGATGATGTCCACATGGTGGGCGCCGAGGCACCGCTTTCCGAGTGGAATCTCCTGGAGCTCAATGAATCCCTGAGAAGAAAGATTCCCATCGCGCCGATCCGGCTGACCGAGGAGGAGATCGAGGCTGACGACATGGAAGCTGTCATCTCCCGTCTGCAGGATGAGGCCATGGCCTTCTATCATCAGAAGGAAAAGGAATTTGACGATTATGCAAGAAAGCATACAGGCTATGATGAGGAAGAGACCGAACCCGGGGAGGCTGCTGTCTTCCAGGACGGCATCCGTGAAGTGGAGCGTATCATCCTCTTAAAGGTTATCGACAGCAAGTGGATGAACCACATCGACGACATGGACCAGCTGCGGCAGAGCATCGGACTCCAGTCCTACGCTCAGAAGGATCCGGTTGTCCAGTATAAGTTCCTCGGCTATGAAATGTTCGAGGAGATGACAAAGAACATCCGTCACGACACAGTGGGATCCCTCATGCATGTCCAGATCGAGAAGAAGGTCGAGCGCGAGCAGGTGGCCAAGGCTACCGGCACAAACAAGGATGACAGTGTTGCCAAGGGACCCTACCGCCGTAAACAGGCCAAGATCGGCAGGAATTCACCCTGCCCCTGCGGAAGCGGCAAGAAGTACAAGAACTGCTGCGGACGTTTTGCAGGATGAACCCCTTTGAGCAGGTCTTTCATTTAACATAAAGGATACATGCCTCCGGCAGTAAATGGACGGCTGCCGGGGGCAGTCTTACATTTATATCTTAACGCAGGAAGGCAGTTTCCTGCGGGGCGGAGCGCAGCGCAACGCAGAGAGGAAGGATTAGCTTGGTTGAATTAGATCAGTATAAATTAACGTTAAATCAATATAAACAGCCCATGCAGGAGCTGAAAGAGTCTCTGGCCCTTGATCAGAAGCAGGAGAGGATCCGCGAACTGGAAAAAGAAATGCGGGCGGAAGACTTCTGGTCTCAGGCAGACCGGGCCCAGAGCGTCATGAAGGAGGTCAAGGAGCTCAAGGATACCGTAACTTCTTACCGTGCCCTGGAGCTTGCCATGGATGATCTTGAGACCATGATCGAGCTGGGCAATGAGGAGAATGATCCCTCCATCGTTCCCGAAGTGGAGGATATGATGGGGCAGTTTTCCGTTCTTTTTGATGATATGAAGATCCAGACCCTTTTCAGCGGCGAGTATGACAGCAACAACGCCATTGTGACCCTGCACGCGGGAGCGGGCGGCACCGAGTCATGTGACTGGGCCGGCATGCTCTACCGCATGTACAGCAAATGGGCAGAGAGTCACGGCTTTAAAACAGAGGTTCTGGACTATCTGGACGGAGATGAGGCCGGCATCAAGTCCATCACCTTCCAGGTTAACGGCGAGCACGCCTACGGTTACCTGAAATCGGAGAGGGGTGTCCACCGTCTGGTGCGGATCTCCCCATTCAACGCGGCTGGCAAGAGACAGACATCCTTCGCCTCCTGCGATGTAATGCCGGATATTGAAGAGGACCTTTCCGTGGAGATCGCGGATGAGGATATCAGGATCGATACCTACCGGTCCAGCGGGGCGGGCGGACAGCATATCAACAAGACAGACTCCGCCATCCGTATCACCCACATCCCGACAGGAGTGGTGGTACAGTGCCAGAATGAGCGGTCCCAGCATAAGAACAAGGACAAGGCCATGCAGATTCTGAAGGCCAGACTCTACCTGATCAAGCAGCAGGAGAACCTTGAAAAGCTTTCGGGTATCCGGGGCGAAGTCTCCGACAACGGCTGGGGCAGCCAGATCCGTTCTTATGTCCTTCAGCCCTATACAATGGTTAAGGACCACAGGACCAACGAGGAGATCGGAAATGCACAGAGCGTTCTGGACGGCAATCTGGATCCCTTCATGAACGCCTATCTCAGGTGGGAGGCAGCCTCCCGCAGCGGACAGAGTGCCGGATGAAACATAAAGTAAATCGAAAAGGAACAATATGGATATAACATTACAGCTTTCAAAAGAACTCAATATCAGGCAGGAACAGGCACAGGCGGCCGTCCGCCTGATCGACGAGGGAAATACCATTCCCTTTATCTCCAGATACCGTAAGGACGTGACAGGGGGACTCAATGACGAAGTCCTGCGTAACCTTCACGAGAGACTGGAATATATCAGAAACCTTGAGGATAAAAAGCAGCAGGTGATCCGGGCCATCACCCAGCAGGACAAGATGACGCCGGAGCTGATGAAGCAGATCACCGCGGCGGACACCATGGTGGCAGTGGAAGACCTTTATCTTCCCTACCGGCCCAAGAGGCGGACCAGGGCTTCCGTGGCCAGAGAAAAGGGTCTTGAGCCCCTGGCGGAAGACATCCTTGCCCAGGAACCGGCAACAGCTCTCATGGAGGCTGCGGCAGCTTATGTGGATGAAGAAAAAGGCGTGGCCGATGTAAGCCAGGCCATTGACGGAGCCAGGGATATCATAGCGGAGCAGATCGCTGACCGGGCCGACTTCCGCCGGGGTATCCGGAGCTTTACCATGAACCACGGCATTCTGGAAGTGCGGGCAAAGGACGAAAAGGAGTCCTCTGTCTATGAAATGTATTACAATTTCCAGGAGAAGCTTTCCACAGTGACCGGCTACCGGATCCTGGCCATCAACAGAGGCGAGAAGGAAAAGTTTCTTACCGTGAGCATCCGGGTTCCGGAAAACCATGTGATCGCCGTTCTGAACCGGTCTCTGGTCCGGGAAGGATGTCCCGACCGGGCAGAAATCATCCGTGAGGCGGCAGCAGACAGCTACAGGCGTCTGATCGCCCCCGCCATTGAAAGAGATATAAGAAATGAACTGACAGAGCGTGCCCAGGAAGGAGCCATCACGGTATTCGGAAAGAATCTCAAACAGCTCCTTATGCAGCCGCCCATCGCGGGCCGCACGGTCCTCGGCTGGGACCCGGCATTCCGTACCGGCTGCAAGCTGGCGGTGGTGGATCCCACCGGAAAGGTCCTGGACACAGTCATCGTATATCCGACCGCGCCCCAGATGCGGGTGGAAGAAGCAAAGAGAAAAGTACACCAGCTCATCCGCAAGTACGGCATCACCCTGATCAGCCTCGGAAACGGTACTGCATCCAGGGAATCAGAGCAGGTGATCACGGAAATGCTCCGGGAAATCCCGGAAAATGTGGCCTATGTGATCGTCAGTGAGGCCGGGGCCTCCGTTTATTCCGCCAGCAAGCTGGCCACGGAGGAATTTCCGGAATTTGACGTGGGGCAGAGAAGTGCCGCTTCCATTGCCAGAAGGCTGCAGGATCCCCTGTCGGAGCTGGTGAAGATCGATCCCAGAGCGATCGGTGTAGGCCAGTACCAGCATGACATGAACCAGAAGCGGCTGGAAGAAGCACTGGGCGGTGTCGTGGAAGACTGCGTAAACCAGGTGGGTGTGGACCTCAATACGGCATCTGTACCCCTCCTGTCCTACATTTCCGGCATCAGCAAGGCAGTGGCAAAGAATATCGTGGCCTACAGAGAAGAAAACGGCCGTTTCCACACAAGAAAAGAATTGATGAAAGTACCCAAGCTTGGCCCCAAAGCCTTTGAGCAGTGCGCCGGTTTCCTCCGGATACCCGGGGGCAGAGAACCCCTTGACAATACCTGCGTTCATCCGGAATCCTACGCGGCGGCCAGAACCCTTTTAAAGGAGATGGACATCAGCGAAGACCGGCTGATCCACGGCGGATGCGCCGGACTGAAAGAAAAGGCCGGAGACATAAAAGTGCTCTGTGACAAGCTTGATATCGGGGAACTGACCCTGAAAGATATGATCGACGAGCTGGAAAAACCCGGCCGTGATCCCAGAACTGACATGCCTGCTCCGGTACTCCGGACAGACGTACTGGAGATGGAGGACCTGAAGGAAGGCATGATCTTGAAAGGCACTGTGAGAAATGTGATCGATTTCGGTGCCTTTGTGGACATCGGCGTACACCAGGACGGCCTGGTACACATTTCCGAGATGTCCAGAAAACATGTGAAGCATCCGCTCGACGTAGTGAGCGTCGGCGATGTGATAGACGTTCAGGTAAAAAGTGTGGATCTGAAGAAAAAGAGGATCCAGTTAACGATGAAAATCGGGAAAAAAGGAGCAAAGGCATGAGTGATTTGGAAAAGTTCAGCAAGATGGATCTTGCCAATATCGACCGGCCCGGCGGGGAAGCCGACTCTCAGGGAGAGGACGGGGCACAGGCCTCCGAGCCGGAAAAAGAAGTAAAGCATGAGATGGCCAAACCGGTCGGAGAGCATTATTATGTGAATGCCAGAGTGACGGACAAGGAACTGATCCCCTTCGTCTTCCGTCACACATATTCACAGCCCGTGACCATCCTATGTACCGTGATCGGTATCGTGTGGCCTATCTACAACCTGATCAGGCACCAGAATCTTATTTACAGCCTGGTGTGTGCATTTGTCTTTCTGATCTTCTATCCCTTAAGCACCTATATACAGGGAAAGAAAGCCAACAAAGCCAACAGGGTTTACGAGGACGAGTTCCATTACATGGTTGATGAGTTCGGCCTTCATCTGGAAGTTCTGGGTGACGCGGCTGACTTCGCATGGAAAGATGTGAACAGGGTAACTGTCATGAAGCCGGTCCTGGTCCTTTATACGGGAAGGAACAGAGCCTTCCTCATGCCCACCGGCGCCATGGGGGATCAGAAAGATACCATCATTGAATTTATCCGCAGACATATCCGCGAAAACGGTGGAAAAGCATGATCGTGGAAAGCCACGGGCCTGAGGAGACATTTGCTCTCGGTCAGACCTTCGGACAAAAGGCAGAAGCCGGCAGTGTCTACTGCCTGGAAGGGGATCTGGGTACAGGCAAAACTGTGTTTACACAAGGATTTGCCAAAGGGCTCGGCATTACCGAACCGGTCAATTCCCCCACCTTTACCATCATGCAGATCTACGAGGATGGCAGACTGCCCCTCTATCACTTTGATGCCTACCGGATTGCGGACCCGGAGGAAATGTACGAGATCGGCTTTGACGAATATCTGGAAGGAGAGGGCGTATGCCTGATCGAATGGCCGGTCCGCGTCGACTGCCTCCTGCCGGAAAGACTGACATGGATCCGGATCGAGAAAGATCCGGATAAAGGATTTGACTATCGTAAAATTACCGTGAAAGAGGTGGAATAATGAAGCTTTTTGCCATTGACAGCTCGGGTCAGACCGCCTCTGCTGCCATACTTGATGAGAATAAAGTGATTGCCGAATACACGGTAGACTATAAACTGACACATTCACAGACCTTACTGCCCATGATCGACCAGATCGTGCAGATGACCCGGACGGACCTGTCCGAAATCGATGCCATTGCCATCGCTGCGGGACCGGGTTCATTTACGGGTCTGCGGATCGGGTCGGCCACGGCCAAGGGGCTGGGGCTGGCTCTGGGCCGCCCCCTGATTTCCGTACCCACCCTGGAAGGGCTGGCCTGCTGTCTCTACGGGACAGACGGGATTGTCTGCCCCATGATGGATGCCAGAAGAAAGCAGGTCTACACAGGACTTTACCGTTTTGACAGCCGGGGTCTTGTGGTGGTATCGGATCAGGAAGCATGCCCGGTTGAGGACATACTGGAAAAGGTCAACGAGACTGGTCTGCCCGTCACATTTCTGGGTGACGGCGTACCGGTAAATACAGAAGCTATCAGAGATAAGGTTCGCGTCCCTTACCGGATCGCTCCGCCCCACCTGTCCCGGCAGAGAGCCGGCGCCGTGGGTGTAAGAGCTCTGGCTCTGGCTTCGGAGGGACGCATGCAGACAGCGGCGGAACACGCGCCCATTTACCTGAGAAAGTCCCAGGCCGAAAGAGAACTTGCCAGAAAAGGAGGTCATCTTCCGGATGAGAATTAGGGAAATGGTGCCCGCAGATGTGGAGGAAGCAGCGGAACTGCTGTCCGCCTGCTTTACGGACCCCTGGACCAGACATAGCCTGGAAGAAATCTTCCGGGCGGGAGATTACGCCGCCCTGGCAGCGGAGGAGGATAGCCTTGCGGGACTGATCATTATGAAGACGGTCCTTGACGAGGCGGATATCACCACCGTGGCTGTGAGCCCCTCTTTAAGGAAACAGGGCATAGGAAAAAGACTGGTCGGGGAAATGCTCCGGCTTGCCCGGGAAAGGGGGATCCGAACCATATTTCTCGAGGTGAGAGAATCCAACAGGGCTGCCCGCACCCTCTATGAACATGCGGGGTTCTTACAGATCGGACGGCGGGAGCGCTATTACAGGCACCCGGAGGAAGATGCCGTACTCATGCGGTGGGACTGTCCGGTCAGATAAGAGATACGAAAGGATAACCATGCTTGAATTATGCCTGCTCGGCTGCGGCGGAATGATGCCGCTGCCGTACAGAAAGCTTACATCACTGATGGCCCGGTTCAACGGACGCAGCCTGCTGATTGACTGCGGAGAAGGAACCCAGGTTGCCATCAAGGAAAAAGGCTGGACCTTCAAACCCATAGAAGTGATCTGCTTTACCCATTACCATGCCGACCATATCAGCGGTCTTCCCGGTCTCCTCCTGACCATGGGCAACGCCCAGAGGACGGAGCCCCTGCTCATGGTGGGACCGAAAGGCCTTGCCCATGTGGTCAATTCCCTGCGAGTGATCGCGCCGGACCTGCCCTTCCCCATTCAATTCCATGAACTGAAGGGGCCTGAGGAGGAAATCAGGGCCATGGGTCTCAGGATCACAGCATTTAAGGTCCGCCACAATGTGGTTTGCTACGGCTACACCATCGAGGTCGACAGAAGCGGCAAGTTCGATGTGGAAAAGGCCAGGGCAAATGACGTGCCCATGAAGTACTGGAGCCGCCTGCAGAAAGGCGAGATCATCAGCCTGGAAGACAGGCAGCTTTATCCGGAGCTGGTGCTTGGTCCTCCCAGAAAGGGTCTTAAATGCACCTATACGACCGACACCCGGCCTGCTCCCTCTATTGTAAAAAATGCGGCGGGAGCGGATCTGCTCATCTGCGAAGGCATGTACGGGGAGCCGGACAAAAAGGAAAAAGCGATCGAATACAGACACATGACATTTTATGAAGCGGCGGAAATTGCCAGGGATGCCGGTGTGAAGGAACTCTGGCTGACCCACTACAGTCCGTCACTGGTAAAGCCTGAGGCCTACATGGCGGACGTGAAGAAGATTTTCCCTGCCGCAGAGCCGGGAAAAGACGGGAAAAGTACCCTTCTTCAATTTGAGGAAGACTGATAATATGGAAGAAAAGAATGTCAATATACTGGCCATCGAGACCTCCTGCGATGAGACAGCGGCCGCGGTGGTGGAAAACGGACGACATGTCCGGTCAAATGTGATCTACACACAGATTGCCCTGCACACGGTGTTCGGCGGTGTTGTGCCCGAGATCGCATCCAGAAAACACATAGAAAAGATCAATCAGGTAATCGAACATGCCCTGGAGGAGGCCGGGACCGGCCTGGACGGGATTGACGCGGTTGCGGTCACCTACGGACCCGGTCTGGTAGGCGCCCTCCTGGTGGGAGTGGCCGAAGCCAAGGCTCTGGCCTACGCTGCGGGCAAGCCCCTGGTGGGAGTCCATCATATAGAGGGCCATATCAGTGCCAACTATATAGAACATCCGGATCTGGAGCCTCCTTTTCTCTGCCTTGTGGCATCGGGAGGACATTCCCACCTGGTCCTGGTAAAGGACTACGGCCTCTATGAAATCATAGGCCGGACCAGGGATGACGCGGCAGGAGAAGCATTTGACAAGGTGGCCCGGGCGATCGGCCTGGGATATCCCGGCGGACCCAAGATCGATCTGGCCGCCAGAAAAGGAAATCCGGAGGCCATCATCTTTCCCAGGGCAAAGATTGCCGACAGTCCTTACGACTTCAGCTTCAGCGGGCTTAAATCGGCAGTGCTCAACTATCTGAACCAGTGCGGTATGAAGGGGGAAGAAGTGGTGACGGAGGATGTGGCCGCTTCCTTCCAGCAGGCGGTGGTGGATGTCCTGACCGACCACACCATGGAAGCAGCCCGCAATCTGGGAATCGGAAAGATCGCCCTGGCAGGAGGCGTCGCCTCCAACAGCCTGCTGCGAAGCCAGATGAAGAAGGCCTGCCAACAAGACGGAAAACAACTGTTTTATCCTTCCCCCGGCTACTGCACGGATAATGCGGCCATGATCGGGGCGGCAGGATATTATGATTACATAAACGGAGTACGGCACGGGTGGGATCTGAATGCGGTTCCCGGTCTCAAGATCGGCCAGCGCTGATACCTTTGCCATTATGACACAACACTGACTGCTTCGGCAGGGAGGGTTTATTATGAAAGACAAAGTAAGTGCCATACTGCTTGCAGCCGGAAGAGGAATCCGGATGCGGGCTGCGAAGAACAAGGCATATCTGACACTTCTCGGCAAACCTGTTATCTATTATCCTCTGCATGAATTCCAGGAGAGCTCGGTGGACGAGATCATCCTCGTGGTGGAGGAAGACGAAGAAAAATACGCCAGAAGGATCGTATCGCGCAACGAGTTTGACAAGGTCCGGATCGTGACGGGAGGATACGAAAGATTTGACTCTGTCATGAACGGCCTGGAAGCCGCCGACAATCCGGATTATGTCCTGATTCACGACGGGGCCAGAGCATTTATCAAAAGAGAGTGGATCGAGCAGTGCATCCGCAGGGTCAAGGTTGACAAGGCCTGTATTATCGGCACCCCGGTCAAGGATACCATCAAAGTGGTCAACGAAGACCAGGTGGCGGAAGATACGCCGGACAGGAGCACCCTGTGGCAGGTACAGACGCCCCAGTGTTTCTCCTACCGCGAGATTCTTGATGCCTACCGTAAAATGTATGAGGCGGGAGACCTGTCCATGACGGATGACGGCATGGTTATGGAAACCTATGGGACACTCCCGGTCAGAATTTTTGCGGGCAGCTATGAAAATATCAAGATCACTACGCCGGAGGACATGGTACTGGGAGAAGCCATTCTCTTAAGCAGGACCAGGAAGAAAGCAAGGAGATACGGATAATGAGTTATGATAAGGAACAGGACGAACAGGAGAAAAAAAAGAAAGCCGATACGGAATTCTGTTCTGTCTGCAGAAGGACCTCCTCCCAGGGAGCCACCCTGATCCATCTGCCGGGAGGGACTCATATATGCACGGATTGCCTGCAGAGGTCCATGGACGCCTTCTCAGGAGGTATGCCGGGCAGCGGCATACAGTTTCTGGATTTGTCCAATATTGACATGAACAAACTGGGAGCCGGCGGGCCGCAGCCTGCGCCAAAGGCCCCGGAAAAGAAAGAAAAAAAAGAAGAACCGGCTCTTACCATGAAGTCCATTCCCGCCCCGCATGAAATACGGGCCGGGCTTGATGAGTACGTGATCGGCCAGGATCATGCCAAAAAGGTTATATCAGTGGCAGTTTACAACCATTATAAAAGAGTCATCACCAATACCATGGACGAGATAGAAATCGACAAGTCCAACATGCTGATGATCGGACCCACGGGATCCGGAAAAACCTATCTTGTCCGGACTCTGGCAAGAATGCTCAATGTTCCCCTGGCAGTCTGTGACGCCACCTCCCTGACGGAGGCAGGCTATATCGGAGACGATGTGGAGAGCGTCCTGTCCAGGCTTCTGGCCAATGCGGATAATGATGTGGAGAAGGCCCAGACGGGAATCGTCTTTATAGACGAGATTGACAAGCTGGCCAAAAAGAAGAATACGACCAGCAGGGATGTGAGCGGGGAGTCAGTCCAGCAGGCACTTCTCAAGCTCCTGGAGGGAGCTGAGGTGGAGGTGCCGGTCGGGGCCAGCGCCAAAAACGCCATGGTTCCCACGGTCATGATGAATACCAGGAACATCCTCTTTATCTGCGGAGGAGCCTTCCCGGATCTGGAGAAGATCGTGAAGGAGCGTCTTTCCAAAAATTCATCCATGGGCTTTGCCGGCGGATTGAAAAAGCGGGAAGGCGACGGGGAAGACTACCTGTCCCGGGTGACGGTGGAGGACATCAGAAAGTTCGGAATGATACCCGAGTTTATCGGGAGGATGCCTGTTATATTTACTTTGAGCCCATTGACAAAAGATATGCTGGTTGCTATTCTGAAAGAACCCAGAAATGCGATTTTGAAGCAATATCAGAAGCTTCTTGCATTAGATGAGGTGGACCTCAGATTTGACGAAGGCGCTCTTGATGCTATTGCCTGCAAGGCACTGGAAAAAGATACGGGAGCCAGGGCACTGCGTGCCATCATAGAGGATATTATGCTGGATATCATGTATGAAATTCCTAAAGATGATAACATCGGCAGAGTTACCATTACGGAGGATTATGTCAGAGGCAATGGAATACCTCTTATCGAGACCCGGCAATATCTGAGACTGTCACAGGAGATGGAAGAGAGGGATCAGTGATCCCACGGGGGGACCTACATATGGAAAATAAACAGAAATTTCTGGAAATACTGTCAACCAAATATCCGAACGTAGCCAGTGCATCCACTGAAATCATCAACTTAAAGGCCAGGCTTAACCTTCCTAAGGAGACAGAGCATTTCGTGTCGGATGTACACGGGGAATACGAGCAGTTTCTTCATATTATGAAAACCGGATCCGGCGCGATCCGCAACAAAATTGAAGACGTATTTGCCAATACACTGAGTGCCCGGGAGAAGAAAAGTCTCGCGGCACTTGTATACTATCCCGAAGAAAAAATAAAGCTTATGCAGCAGGAACTTTCTCAGGAAGACCTGCTGGACTGGTATAAGATCTCCCTTCACCGGCTGATCGCCGTATGCAAGGAGGCATCCGCCAAGTACACCAGATCCAGGCTTCGCGAGAGCCTGCCGGAGGACTTTTCCTTTATCCTCTGGGAGCTGATGAGTGAAAACAACCTGGTCGTGGAGAAGGAAGAATACTATAACGAGATCTTTGATACCATTATCAAGATCGGCAGGGCCAAAGAATTTATCGTCGCCATGGCAACGGTAATCCAGTCTCTTACGGTTACCAGACTCCATGTGATCGGCGATATCTTTGACAGAGGTCCCGGCCCCCATATAATCATGGACTATCTGATGAAGAGCAGGAACGTGGATTTCCAGTGGGGAAACCATGATGTGGTATGGATGGGCGCCGCTTCAGGACACAGTGCCTGCGTGGCAAATGTCATCCGCCTCTGTGCCCGCTATAATAATCTTCCGGTTCTGGAGGACGGTTACGGAATCAACCTGGTGCCTCTGGCAAGCTTTGCCATAGAGACTTACGCGGATGATCCCTGCGACTGCTTTAAGATTTCCGGGGCCGACGATGCGGATTCCCGGGAAATCATGCTGAACCAGAAGATGCACAAGGCTATCGCCATCATCCAGTTCAAGCTGGAGGGACAGCTGATCATGCGCCGTCCTGAGTTCGGCATGGAGAAGAGGCTGCTTCTGGACAAGATCGACTATGAACGGGGCACTGTTACTATAGAAGGTAAGGAGTATGAGCTCCTTGACAAGTCCTTCCCGACGATAGATCCGGCGGATCCCTACGCTCTGTCTGAATCTGAGGAAGCACTCATGAAGAGGCTCTGCCTCAATTTCCGCAACTGTGACAAGCTGCAGGACCATATCCGCTTCATGTTCAATAACGGCAGCATGTACCTTTGCCATAATTCCTATCTGCTTTACCACGGCTGTGTGCCTCTGGACGAGAACGGGCAGTTCCGTAATGTGGAGATCGGCAACAGGACCTATGCCGGCAAGGAACTTTACGACATTCTGGAATACTTTGCCAGACAGGGATATTATGAGCAGGAGAATCAGGAGGCCCATGAGTTCGGCAAGGACATCATGTGGTATATCTGGTCCAACGAGAATTCGCCGGTCTACGGCAAGGAGAAGATGGCCACATTTGAACGCTACTATGTGGCGGACAAGGAAGTTCACAGAGAGCGCAAAGACCATTATTACTCCCTGATCGACAATGAAGAAGTGGTAAACCGCATCCTCAGGGAATTCGACATGGATCCGGACAGAGGACATATCATCAACGGCCATATGCCTGTTCATGTCAAGGAGGGCGAGTCTCCGGTCAAATGCGGCGGTAAGGTCATGATCATTGACGGCGGCTTTTCCAGAGCTTACCAGAAGACCACCGGTATCGCGGGCTACACACTGATCTACAATTCCAGAGGTCTGCGTCTGGTATCCCATGAGGCATTTACCTCCAAAGAGGATATTATAGAAAACGAAAAAGATATTCACTCCAGTACAGTCATCCGGGAGTTCTCGGCCCACCGCGAGCGTGTAAGAGATACGGATGAAGGCCGGCAGATGGTGGAGACCATCGAAGACCTGGAAGAGCTTCTGAAAGCTTACCGTACCGGCCTGATCCTGGAGAAATAAGGAGATATACAATGACAAAACTGCTGAATACCGGTGCCTGGCTGATTGACGGCACCCGACTGATCGAAGATAACGAAGAGGGCAGACAGGTCCTCCCCGAGGCGGCAGGCTGTCCCCTTCCCGCAAAGGAAGACGCGGCAAAAGAGACCATAGCCTATGGAATCCTGGAAGCTCACAATACCTCCGGCAATATGGAGGAACTGAAGATCCGCTTTGACAAGCTGACTTCCCACGATATTACCTATGTGGGCATTATCCAGACAGCCAGGGCTTCAGGCCTGACCCGGTTCCCCATGCCCTACGTGCTGACCAACTGCCACAACAGCCTTTGTGCCGTAGGCGGAACGATCAACGAGGATGACCACATGTTCGGTCTTACCTGTGCCAAAAAGTACGGCGGAGTCTATGTGCCTCCCCACCAGGCAGTCATCCATCAGTTCGCCCGCGAAATGCTGGCAGCCGGCGGAAGCATGATCCTGGGATCGGATTCCCACACCCGCTACGGAGCGCTGGGAACCATGGCCATGGGCGAAGGAGGACCGGAGCTGGTAAAACAGCTGCTGAATCAGACCTATGACATCAATATGCCCGGTGTGATCGCGGTTTATCTGACGGGAGAGCCGGTAAAAGGCGTCGGACCCCAGGATGTGGCCCTTGAGATCATCAAAGCAGTATTTGCCAACGGCTATGTAAACAATAAAGTAATGGAATTTGTGGGACCCGGCGTCAGCAAGCTTTCCGCTGACTTCCGGATCGGCATCGATGTCATGACCACAGAGACCACCTGTCTTTCTTCTATCTGGCAGACGGATGAAGTGATCCGGGAATTCTACCAGATCCACGGAAGAGAGGATGACTATAAAGAACTGAATCCGGGCCATGTGGCCTATTATGACGGAGCAGTGGTGATCGACCTGGGTCAGATCCGTCCCATGATCGCCATGCCCTTCCACCCCAGCAATGCCTACACAATTGAAGAGCTGAACAGGAACCTTGCCGACATTCTTCATGACTGTGAGCAGAAGGCTCTGGTGAGCCTGGACGGACAGGTGGATTACAAACTGACTGACAAGATCCTGGACGGAAAGCTTTATGTGGAACAGGGAATCATCGCCGGCTGCGCCGGCGGCGGATTTGAGAATCTGTGCGCGGCAGCCGACATCCTTAAAGGAAGGTCCATCGGGGCAGACGCCTTCACATTAAGCGTCTATCCGGCCAGCACCCCCATTTTCATGGAGCTGGTGAGGAACGGAGCAGCGGCAGACCTGATGGCCAGCGGCGCCATCATCAAGACCGCCTTCTGCGGTCCCTGTTTCGGTGCGGGCGACACACCTGCCAACAACAGCTTAAGCATCCGTCATTCCACCAGAAACTTCCCCAACCGGGAGGGATCCAAGCTGCAGAACGGCCAGATTGCCTCCGTAGCCCTGATGGATGCCAGGTCCATCGCGGCGACAGCGGCGGCAAGAGGCTTCCTGACACCGGCGACAGACCTGGATATGGAATACAGCGGCAGGAAGTATCATTTTGACGCTTCCATCTATGAGAACCGTGTATTTGACAGCAAGGGCGTGGCGGATCCGGATACAGAGATCCACTTCGGACCCAATATCAAGGACTGGCCGAAGATGAGCGCCCTGCCGGAAAATCTGATATTAAAATGTGTCAGCGAGATCCACGATCCCGTGACCACCACGGACGAACTGATCCCCTCCGGAGAGACCTCTTCCTACCGGTCCAATCCGCTGGGACTGGCAGAGTTTGCTCTGTCCAGAAAAGACCCGGCCTATGTAGGCAGGGCAAAGGAAGTCCGTAAAGTCCAGGAAGCGATCGAAGCCGGAGAGGATATGGAAAAGGCTCTTCCGGAAATCGGACCGGTCCTGGCGGCAATAGAAAAGACCCTGGGAGAAGGAGCAGTATCCGGTCTTGGCGTGGGAAGCACCATTTTCGCCGTCAAGCCGGGAGACGGATCGGCCAGGGAACAGGCGGCTTCCTGCCAGAAGGTTCTGGGAGGATGGGCCAACGTGGCAAATGAATATGCCACAAAGCGCTACCGGTCCAACCTGATCAACTGGGGTATGCTTCCCTTCCTGATCGAGGAGGGAGACCTGCCCTTTAGCAACGGAGATTACATTTTTGTGCCCGGCGTGGCCAAGGCCGTGCGGGAAAAGGCACAGGAGTTTGAAGCATATGTGGTCCGCGGACAGGAACTTCTGCCCTTCACATTAAAGATGGGCAGCCTGACGGACGACGAGAGAGAAATCATTTTGAAGGGTTGTCTGATCAATTATAACAGACAGGGATGATACAGTAAGGAGTGTAAGTAATGAAGATGACAGGGAATCAGCTGTTTGTGACAGCGATGAAGAAAGAAGGCGTTGATACCATTTTTGCTTATCCGGGCGGAATGGTCGTCAATCTTCTGGACGCGCTGCATGACGCGCACGGCATCAGCCTGGTTCTTCCGCGGCATGAGCAGGGTCTGATCCATGCGGCGGACGGCTATGCGAGAGCGACGGGAAAAGTGGGCGTCTGCCTGGTAACAAGCGGCCCCGGCGCGACCAATCTGGTAACAGGTATCGCCAATGCCAACTATGACAGCATTCCGCTGGTATGCTTCACCGGTCAGGTGTCGGAAGAACTGATCGGCAATGACGCATTCCAGGAGGTGGATATTGTCGGTGTCACAAGAAATGTGGCCAAGTTCGTCATTATGGTACGCAACAGGGAACACCTTGCCCAACGGATCAAAGAAGCCTTTTATATAGCAAGGAGCGGAAAGCCCGGTCCTGTCCTGATCGATCTTCCCACGGACGTGATGGCGGAGCTGGGATCCACATCCTATCCCACCAGTATCAGCATAAGGGGATACAAGCCCAATAAAGGAGTCCATATGGGACAGCTAAAAAAGGCGATCTCCCTGCTGAAAAGGGCAAAGAAGCCCATGTTCCTGATCGGGGGCGGCGTAAATCTGGGCCATGCCCAGAAGGAAATGACGGAGCTGGCTGAGAAACTCAACATCCCTGTTGTCACTACCGTGATGGGACGCGGCGCCATCGCCACGGATCATCCCCTTTTCGTCGGCGATATCGGTATGCACGGATCCTATGCCGCCAACCGGGTGGCTGACGAATGCGACCTCATGTTTGCCATCGGCTGCCGTTTCGGCGACCGGGTAACGGGAGACGTCAAGTATTTTGCACCCAATGCCAAGGTGGTGCATATAGATATCGAGGCTTCGTCCATATCCAGAAATGTCACGGTGGACATTCCCATCGTATCAGACGCAAAGACTGCGATCACAAAGATTCTGGAGCACACGGTGCCCATGACCCACACAAGGTGGGTAAAGGAAGTAAAAGGATGGGATGAAGAACATCCCTTACAAATGAAAGTCAAAAAAGGGGTCAGCCCCCAGAAGATCATGGAGACCCTGAATGAACTCTATGCGGACAGGGATACCATTTTCACTTCGGATGTGGGACAGCACCAGATGTGGGCTTCCCAGTATCTGAAACTTGACGCGGAGCACCGACTGATTCAGAGCGGCGGCCTCGGGACCATGGGCTTCGGCCTGCCTTCGGCTGTCGGCGCAAAGATCGGCTGCCCGGACAAGTCCGTGGTATCCATCAGCGGAGACGGCGGTTTCCAGATGAACATCCAGGAGATGGCCACCGCTGTATGCGAGGAGATTCCTCTGGTTAACGTAATCTTAAATAACCAGAAGCTTGGCATGGTACGCCAGATGCAGACTCTCTTCCTCAAGAAGAGGTACCCTGCCACCTGTCTCTGCCAGCACAGATCCTGTGTGGGCAAATGCGGAACCCCCGGCTTTGAATGCCCGGAATATTCTCCCAGCTTTGTGAAGATCGCGGAAGCATACGGGTCAAAAGGATTCCTGGTCACAGAAGACGCGCAGCTTAAGGAGACCATCCTGGCTGCCAGGGAATATGCTGAAGCCAACAACAAACCGGTCATCGTGGAATGTGCCGTTTCACCGGACGAGCTGGTTCTCCCCATGATCAAGGGAGGCGCCAGCTTCAGGGACATTATTTTATAGGAGGCGCTTTATGAGAGAGATCAATACGGAAAAAAAGAAAAGATGGGTCTCTATGTATGTGGAGAACCGGATTGGTGTCCTTGCGCGTATCGCCGGTCTCATGGCGGGCAAATCCTATAATATCACCAGCATTACAGTGGGAGAGACCGAAGATCCCACCATATCAAGAATGACTATAGGACTTTCTTCTGATGATGCTACATTTGAGCAGATCAAGAAGCAGCTGAACCGCTGCGTCGAAGTCATAAAGCTTAACGATATTACCGATGCTTCTGCCCATATGAAGGAAATCCTCTTTGCAAAGGTCCACAATTGTTCGGATTCTGAGAAAGAAGAGGTCTTCCGGATTGCCCAGGTTTTCAAATCCAAAGTAATCGACTACGGGCTGGACAGTGTGCTGATCGAAAATGTCAGTACGGAAGGAAGGAATAATGACCTGATCGCCCTTCTTACAGCCCGCTTCAGCAATGTGGAAGTGGTCCGTGGCGGAATCGTGGCCATTGAGTCCATCAGCAAAATCGACCGCTGACTGCGGTTTTGATTTTATATTATTTCAGGAGTGGAAGGAGGAACTATTATGTTTACACAGTATCAATTACCCTTTGCCACGGATGCTCTGGAGCCTGTACTGGACACCCTGACCGTGGAGACCCACCACGGTAAGCACCATGCGGCTTATACAGCAACCTTAAATACTCTCGCCGAAAAAGCAGGCGTGCAGGACATGGATATTGCCATCCTGCTGGGAAGCCTGGATCAGATTGAAGATGCGGCACTGAGAACAGGAATCCGCAACAACGGAGGCGGATTCTATAATCATAATCTCTACTTTTCAACCGTTAAGCCCGGCGGAAGCGGAGAGCCGAAAGGGGAACTCGGACAGAAGATTGCCGAGACCTTCGGAAGCTTTGAGAAGTTCAAGGAGGAGATCTCCAACCTGGCCCTCACCCAGTTCGGATCCGGATGGGCATGGCTTTCCGTGACACCGGACGGCCAGCTGGTCCTTTCCAACAGCGGAAACCAGGATAATCCGATCAGCCTGGGAACCGGCAACACCCCCATCTTTACTATCGATGTGTGGGAGCATGCTTACTATCTGAAGTACAAAAACCTGCGTCCGGCTTATGTCAAGGCTTTCTTTGACATCGTGGACTGGGATGCGGTAGAGGCAAACTATAAGGCTGCCCTGGCATAATTGCCCCGGCAAAACAAGAGAAACGTAAAAGGCACATGACCTGCCCGGGAGGGATTCCGGAAAGGATGTGCCTTTTTTATTTGACATAACTGTAAAAAAATGGTAATATTATTAAAAATTTACAGAAATGGAGGCGAAGGAGTGAGTAGTATTTTCAGGCAGATCATGGTCTTCTTTCTGATCGTGGTCCTGACAGTCAGCAGCATCAGTGTATCAGCTTACACCACAGGACAAGCGGGCGGAGGACCGTCCATGCCGCAATATACTACAGACAAGCAGGCAGAGGTTTTTACCTCTTCCGCCGCCGTACCGGGATCGTCCGGGCCGGCCGAAGCTACCACGGGAAAGGATATGCCGGGAACCTCCCAGGCAGAACCCGGAAACAGAGAGCCGGAAGGCGGAGATTCCGGAACAGGAAATACAGAAGAGCAGGAAGGAAGTACGGAAGAAGGAAGGGATGATGAGGAGACAGACAGTGATGAAGACGGGAAAGACCCTGAGAACGAGAGCAGTGAGAGCGGGACCGAAGAAGATGACGGCGGTGTCGAGGTCGACTGGGATGAAGCAGTGGACGATAGTCCGGTATTCAGGCTGAAGGCTGCCTCTTCCAACCATAAGGTGACCATGCCCGACCTGACCAGTCACTATTTTCTCCTGCAGAAGGAGAGCAGCAGGGTATCTTCCGCTTCCGGGAAAAATCTGAAGATAAGTTCGGGGATCGAGGAGGCTTCCCGCTATATCTTTTCAGAGTATTCCCCGGACGGTAAGTATAATTTCACACCTACTTTTACCTCTTCCACCACAGTGAAGATCGGTGGAGGAGACGGAGGGAAGGTGGATCTTTCCACTCTGAAAAAGGGAACCCATGTTCATTACGGTGATCTGAGCCAGGCTGCCTCCAACGGGGAACTGGCAGAGTGCGGCTTTAACCTGAACAAAGCCTCTTCAGATCCCTATGCAATCTATACCAATGTGGGCACCTGGTATGATCCGGCCACATCCACTATGTCCGCAGTGGACCTGAAGCTTACGGTAGAGGACTGGCTCTATCCTCCCGAAGAAGTCAGGAAGCAGCTTTCCAACAAAAGTCTGGATGCGGCCTACGCGGGCTTCCGCAAGGATGAGATCGGAGTGGTCATGATGGCCACGGACACTGTATCCCTGCGCATGGACTTTTACTATGCGGGTACCGAGAGGCCTGTCAGCGGGCTCTGCGGATTTGTACAGTGCGGAGACGTAGATGCCCAGCAGGGTCTGGATTTCGGTAATGGATTTGAAAAGGTTGTCATGTTCGACACGGCGGCCTCTCATCTGGCCTACCATGCGGCAGGGCTCACAGGAGGCTCCATCGGATACGTATCCTCGCGGACAGCGGAAAACCTTGAGGAGAGAGATACCAACACTACCGTTGTGGGAATCTTCTCCGGAAGCACGATATCCATGGTATTTACCCTGGCCAAATGTGACCAGAAGGATACCGGCGGCAGTGCGGAATACGGCGTATCCGACGGATACGGCATACCGGCCGACAGTTCATTCGCAGATGCCTTCTGCTACCAGAAGTCCAACAGTACCGGACTGGTCACCTTCCGGAACGATCTGGCTTTTGCCCCCCTCCCGCCGGCTCCGGTAAAGGGAATCATCAAGGGAAGAACCGACGGGGACAAATCTCTGAAAACAGACAGAGTCCTGACTCTGGATGACCGGAAAAGCATATTTACCTATGCAGTTACCGGGGCTGTTCCTACCATGACGGATACCGGCAGAGCCCGCTATGAGGAGTACACTCTTTCAGATACCATTGACTCTCTGCTTGAAGTGGAGAAGGTAGAGATCTACAGCCTTCCTTCCGGCGGGGAAGGAGGAAACAGCAGGACTACAGATTATTTCAATGTCACAGAGAAAGAAGGCAAAGACCATGAGACGGTCATCACTGCTTGGGCAAAGGAAAGTGCTCTGGCAGACCCTTCTTTCTACGGACAGTCCTATTCCATGCAGATTCAGGTAAGGATCCGGACAGACAAGGAGCTTTCTTCCTTCGGAAAGAAGCTGTCCGACTGGTACAGGAAGGACAACAGCCTGGCGTCCGGTATGCCGGAAGGGACAGAAACGGCCGGCAAGGCAGCAGTTTCCAATGAGGCGGCTCTGACAGCCAGGACCAGTCAGGGCGGATCAGTAAAGAAGAAAACACCGCCTGTCCTGACCCTGGTTCCTCCGGTCATACGGGTCCGTAAGGTTGACGAGAAGACAAAAAAGCCTGTAAAGGGTGTCAGATTCGGTCTCTTCGGAGGAGCGGACGTGACGGACAGGTCAGAGAAGAATGCCATTGCCACGGCTGTGACGGATGACAAGGGTCTGGCGGTTTTTATACCTGGCGGAAAGGGAACTTTCTATGAGGAAGCCTACGGAGACGGCCCTTATTGTATCAAGGAGATTACCGTTCCCGACAGCCGCAAAAATGTGTGGGACAGCACAAAGATGGCAAAGTGGGTCTATACTATAGAGTCCCTGAAACAGCTGATGCCGGAGGACAATGAGTCTGCGGCAGCTGTCACCATGGAGAATTCTCCTCTCAGGGCAGAGAAAGGATATGTGAAGGTATATAAAAAATGCTCTGATACAGGACAGCTTGTGGGCGGAGCCCGGTTTATCCTGTCCTGCTGGTCCGAGGAAAAGAAAAGTTATGAGGATCTTTTTGAACTGAAAGAAGAGAAAGATGAGAAAGGAAATATCTGCTATGTAAACCCTGAAGCCCTTGAGAACTCCCTGGATAATCCGGGACGCTACCGGATCAGGGAAACAGGCGCGCCGGAAGGCTGTGTCAATGAGGGAGACAGCTGGATATTTACCTTATCCGGAAAAGACGGACCGGTATATAAGAGTGAAAAATCCGGAAAAGAGCAGAAAGACAGTCTGACTGTGACTGATCCCCTGCAGAAGGGGATCCTGGTCATCCACAAGACTGATGAGGAAGGCAAAGAAATAGCAGGGGCTGTCTTTTCCGTGACAGCAGCAGAAGACATCTATGCTCCCTGGGATCTTGACAAGGAGGGAAAGCCTCTGGATCATGCCAAAGTTCTCACAGCCAAAGGGACTGTATGCGATAAGATCACTACGGCAGAAAACGGAGAAGGAAAAAGCACCAAGGGAAAGGAACTGTATCCGGGTAAATATGAAGTAAAGGAAACCCGGGCCCCTAAGGGACATCTGCTCTCTGACCGGGTTTATGAAGCAGAAGTCCGGAGAGGGACAGAAGATACAGAATCCTTTACCGTCTGCCGTATGGAAGCCACCAACAGGAGGATCCGCCCCTCTTTCTCAGTCTCAAAGCTGGCTGACAAAACCAGAAATGCCGATGGGGGTCCGGTGGCTTATGATAAGGATCTGGGGCGATACAGCCAGAAAAAGATTTTCGGAAGCTACGAAGGAGGAAGCAAGGTCAGCTTCACTCTGAGGATCACCAACACCGGAAACGTACCCCTGTATCATCTTTCCCTCACAGAGGACATGAGCAAAAGTGATCAGGACGGGGAAAAGAGTCTGGCAGAATATGCCGACATATCGACTGCAGCCTATGAACTGCCGGTTTCCGGCATTATGACGACCGTCGGCGGAAAGAAGACAAAAGTATCCGTATCAAAGGATGATCCCTTACATCTGGACATTGCCTCCCTGGCAGAAGGAGACAGCCTTGAAGTTGTCTTCTCTGTTAAGCTCCGCAAGGATGCGGCGGATGTCTTTGGCCTGCTCAACAGAGTATCCGGCCGGGCAGCTTATAAGGAGGAAGGAGAAGACTCTGACAAATTCACTGCTGTTCCGACAGAAGATCTGATCGATCCGGACGGCAGGAAACTGACGGAGGATGAAGACCATATCAACATACCCGGAAAAGGAGATCTGACCCCGGTAAAGAAAGCGGACCGCACCACCGGAATCACCATAAAAGACGGCTCCGTGACAGGCGGCAGCAAAGTGGCAGGTATCTATCAGTCAGGAGAGGAGATCCGCTTTACCATCATGGTAAAGAATACAGGAACGGCCGGTCTCCGCAAGATTCTTGTAAAGGATGTGATGAGCGATGAACTGGCAGCTGTAACGGATCCTGAAAGCCGGGGATTTGTCACAGAGTCTGTCGGAGGCAGCAAAGTGGAGACCGCTTCGGCTTCCGGCGCCAGGATCAGTTTAAAACAGACCGGAAAAGACGAGATTCTTCTCTGCGACAGCGAATATGGCAGCGGCAAAGACCTGCTTGCACCCGGAGATTATTTGACACTGACCTACAAAGCAACTATCCTGAGGGATGCAGGAGGCCAGTATGACCTGGCAAACAAGGTGACGGCAGCTGCTTTCTACTATGACGGAAAGCAGGATGTGCCGGTCAAAGAAAAGGAAGATAAAGACAAGATCCACATTCCGGGACTCCCCCTGGCAAAAGCAGCAAAGCTGGCAGACCGCACCCGGGGCGCCGTACTGAGAGAAGGCAGATACGGTGCCGGCACAAAGATTACAGGGACTTACCAAAGCGGGGATAAGGTCCGCTATAAGATTACAGTCACCAATTCCGGCACGGCCAGCCTCTACAGTCTGAAGCTTACAGAGAAAATGAGCGATGAACTGCTGGGAGCACTTGACGCTGACAGCATTGCTTTTGAAGAAAAAGAGTACACATCAGGTCTGGGGAGAAAGGTAAGGTCGTCTGCTGAGAAAGATCACAGTCTTATCCTGGATTTTCTGGCTCCCGGGGACAGCGTAGATGTCTTTATGACAGCTGATGTCCGCAAAGGGGCAGGCAACCTCTTTGAACTGGAAAACAGAATCAGCCTAACTGCTGCCTATAACAGTGGATTAAAGAAGGGGCAGGGCAGTGTCCGGGAAGCTCAGGTCACGGAAGGGTTCAAAGACCTTCCCTCAGCCAAAGACCGGACAGACAAGGCTGTGGATAAAATGTATGATACAATTCGTAAAATGTCCTTTGATCAGGCTCTGGAATATGCCAGAGACTTTGAAGACATTCCGGTCACTGACCTGATGACAGATACAGACCATATCAGCATACCCGGACTGCCGGAAGCAGCTGTCGCCAAAATTGCCGACAGAACGATCGGCGCAGAGTTCTCCGGAGGCCGCTGGCAGGGAAACCGTACGGCCGGCACTTACGAATACGGGGAAGATGTGGACTATAGTATAACCGTAACCAACAAGGGAACAGCAGATTTATATGAAATCCTGATTTCCGACACACCTGAAGAAGAACTGGATGCCTGCCTGGTAAAGGATTCTCTCCGTTTCACAACAGGCAAGATCAAATCAGAAGCAGGCGATGACCTGGTTCTTTCAGAAGCAGAATCATCCGGGGACAGCAGTGGCCCCCGCGCTCTTCTGGACCACCTGAAGAGAGGAGACAGCGTATGTCTGCATCTTACAGGCAAGGTAAAAACAGGGGTAGCGGCCCGGGAAGGACTGAATAATGTCGTGGAGATCGCAGCAAAATACATGGCGCCGGATAAGAGCGGCAGAATCAGAAGGACCTTCGTGGAAGAAACTGATGAGATGAAGGATGAGGACCGGATCAATATCGGCCTGCCGGATTTGCGGATCGCCAAGCTGGCAGATAAGACAGGAGGAGTCAGCCTGGTCGGCGGACGCTACAGCGGCAGCAGGAACTACGGTACCTATAAGAGCGGAGAGAAAGTGACTATCAGTCTTCTGGTTACAAACACCGGCAACGCAAGGGCTAATCATGTATCTCTGACAGAGAAACCGGAAGAAGCATTTTCCCGTTATCTGGACATTAAAGGCTTTATCCTTAAAGCCGGGGACACTGTGACTTCCGAAAAAGGAGAAAAGCTTACTGTAGAAGAAACCGAGAGGGACACACTGACCCTGGACCGGCTGGATCCGGAAGACAGCGTAAGCCTGACCTGGGTAGCAACTGTCAAAAAGAATCTGAAAGTCAGCACAGAACTCATCAATGAAGCAGAAGTAACGGGAAAGAACAAGGACGGCTCTCCCATACCGGAGACTCCGGAGATGACTGACGAAGACCACATCAGGCTGAAGGCTTCTCCGCAAAAGAAAGCCGGAAGAAAAGGAACCTCATCCTTCGGCCCCAAGACCGGCGATCCGGCAAAAGCAAAAAAATACCTTCTGACAGCGGCCTTAGCCCTTTTCCTGCTCATAGCCCTCTTTCTCATGAGAGGCAGGAAAGAAAACTGATGCATGATTGAGAAAGAAATAAAAAAATCTGACTGATATAAGGCGGGCTGTCGAACAGTCCGCCTTGTTTTCCCAAAAAGTAAAAAAATTAACACAAATCAAAAAAGAGTGGTATAATGTCCCTTGTTGACTTGACATAACTATATTTACAGAAGGCAAAGGCAGAAAAAATGATTTCTTTAATACTATCTTTTTTGGTACTGATTGGCGGATATTTCATATACGGAAGGGTGATTGAAAGGGTTTTCGAACCTGATGACCGGGAAACCCCGGCATATACAAAACAGGATGGGGTGGATTTCATCCCCATGCCTACCTGGAAAGCTTTTCTTGTACAGCTTCTTAATATAGCAGGCACCGGCCCGATTTTCGGTGCTTTGATGGGGGCATGTTTCGGCCCCGTAGTTTTTCTCTGGATTATTTTCGGATCCGTACTAGCCGGCGGTGTGCATGATTATATGTCAGGGATGATTTCAGAGCGGCATGACGGAGCTTCCATAGCGGAGTTGAGCGGCGTCTATCTGGGCAGTGGAGCCAAATGGATCATGCGGGTTTTCTCTATAGTACTTCTGATACTGACCGGTACTGTATTTGTCAATTCCCCGGCCACTTTACTGGCATGGCTGACACCGGGCTTCCTGAATACCGGTTTCTGGATTGTTGTGATACTGATTTACTATATCCTGGCAACACTTTTGCCGATTGATCAGATCATCGGAAGATTTTACCCGGTATTTGGCGTTGTGCTGATCATTATGGCGGCAGGCATACTCGGCGGCATTATCGTGGGAGGATACACAGTGCCGGAGATCAGTTTCCGGGATCTGCATCCCGAAGGACTTTCGGTCTGGCCCTTTATGTTTATCACTGTGGCCTGCGGCGCAATCTCCGGTTTTCATGCTACTCAGTCACCTATGATAGCAAAGTGCATTAAATCCGAAAAACTCGGCCGAAGAGTCTTCTACGGAGCCATGCTTTCGGAATCTGTTATTGCCCTCGTCTGGGCAGCAGGCGGCGTTGCCTTTTATGGAACTACCGGTGGTCTGCACAGTGCTTTGACCAATCTGGGACAATCCGGAACTGTATATGAGATCTCCACCGGAATGCTGGGAACAGTTGGAGGAATACTGGCCATCATCGGTGTTGTCGCCTGTCCCATTACATCCGGTGATACGGCCTTCCGTTCAGCCCGGCTGATCCTGGCTGAGATTACAGGACTGGATCAGAAACAGATTCGAAACCGTCTCATCATCACTCTGCCCCTGCTCGGAGCGGGAGCGATACTGACCCAGCTCGACTTTAATGTACTTTGGCGCTATTTCTCCTGGAGCAACCAGACACTGGCCATGATTTCTCTCTGGGTAGCGACCGCCTATCTGGTGAAAAGCCATGAGAAAAAGCTTGTGTCTCTCATGACAGCAATACCGGCTTCTTTTATGACAGCAGTAAGCGTAACCTATATCATTATGGCAGAAGAGGGGTTCCGCTTAAGCTATAAAATCGGTTATCCTGCTGGCATAATATGCGCTGCCGCCTTATTTGCCGTATATCTTTACCGGACCACAAAGATGCAGTAAATTAAATTTCCCTCTTGCTTCAGGGAATCCTGATTTTTCTTGACAATTACCCTGAATTTTGCTATTATACACTTTGTGACAGCGAGGCGTGGCTCAGTTTGGTAGAGCGCTGCGTTCGGGACGCAGAGGCCGTGGGTTCGAGTCCCGTCGCCTCGATAAAAAAGAAGAGGATCAGCATAAAAAGATGCTGGTCCTCTTCTTTTTATATCGAGATAAAGGGAACTAAACCATGTCTCTGCGGCCCGAACACATAAGGGTAAAGAAATCTACGGAGCAGAGGTCGTGGGTTGC
>JAFRFJ010000029.1:0-183716 GCA_017434385.1 Eubacterium sp. | reverse complement strand
GCTGGCAATGATGATGAAAAAGGGCGGTCTTCTTGATCGGCTATCCTCTTGTTTCACGTTGATAATTGGCCTGAAACCTCAAAATAGCAGAAAAATGGCTTTAGAATTCGAATTCTAAAGCCGCTTTGTCTACAGTCTGAAGGACCGGGAGTTAAAAACTCCCGGTCCTCTTTTTTAAGGTTTTGCCGCTCCGGTAATCTTCTGCCCGTGCCGGATTGTGGACAGGACCGGCATCATATGGGATAATTAATTAAAATAAGTTGAACTGACAGTGTGATCAGCAGCAGTAAATAGGAGGAGGTTATTGTATGAACTTGAAAAAAATATTTGCTGTTCTTTTTATAATGTGTCTGATTCTGACCGCCGGCTGCGGGGGCGGAGGGCTGTCGGAAGACCGGACTTCCGGTCCGGCGGTGGGAAACGGAGGTCCGCCGAATGGGGGAACAGACACAGAAGGTCAGGAAGTGGCCACGGACCGGCCGCTGATTGAGAAGGCGACCATTTACAGCAGAGAAGCGGATGAGGATAATCAGACTGTCTATGTGAATGGAAAGCATGAAAAAGTCCGTATCTCCGCGGACAGCCGGGACCGATATAAGAAGCTTTCGGATGCTCTTGACCGGATCATGGAAAAGGAAGACGCCGCTTATAAGGATCTTGTTGCCGAATACAGAAAGACCAGAGAAGAGTATCCGGAGGATGCCATGGGGGGAGACACTCCTGATATGATCAGGGACCAGTACTTTGTCCGCCGGGCCGACCGGGATGTCTTAAGCCTCATGGAAAGATCTTTCAGCTATGCAGGAGGAGCCCACGGAGACACAGTATATTCTACTGTGAACCTGGATGCCCGGACCGGGCAGGAAATCCGCCTGGAAGATGTCATCAAAGACCGTGACCTTCTCCGGGAGGCTCTGAAGAAAGAACTGCTGGGGAAATACGGGAAAGATACATTTTTCTTTGAAGAGATGGATGACAATATAAAGAGCATACTGGAGGAAAAGGATGGGGTCAAAGCTGCCTGGACTCTGGATCCTCAGGGGATCACTTTCTATTATTCCGATTATGACATCGCTCCTTACGCGGCAGGGACACAGAATGTGACCCTTCTGTATTCCTCTTATGAAGACCTTTTTACGGACAAGTACCGTCCGGCAAAGGGAGAAGGATATATTTCAGGATTCTTTGATTATGACGAGTTCTCTGTCGATGCAGACGGGAACGGGAAAACCGGTCCGGTATCTGTGAACTACAGCTATGGCGATGATCCGGATATCATAGAAGGCTTTGAGGTCACAGCAGGCGGAAATACGGTCACCATTGATGACCTGTATTGTTTTGAAATAAGCCAGTATGTAGTTCATACATCTTCAGGCAAAACATTTCTCTATGTCTGGACTACAGAAGAGAATGACTGGATGACCATCTACCTCTATGACATCAGCTCCGGAAAACCCGTGTCTGCGGGGACCGCGGAATTGAGTCCTGATTTTGTGGTGGATGAAGGGAATGACGACTACAGTATTTACGGAAAGGTGATCACAGATCCCGACTATATGGTTCTGCAGACCCGTTTTGACATCCTCAGCACCTATCAGGCAAAGAAGACTTACCGGGTGAAGGATGCTCCTCAGCCGGTAACTGATGATCCCTACTTTATCATCACCGGCAATATAACCCTTAAGTCAAAGCAGGAAATAAGAGGAGATCTGGTGGATGAAAAGGGAAATGTTCTGAAGAAATCCGTGAAGATACCGGCAGGATCCGATTTTGCCCTTTACCGTACAGACGGAAAAGAACTGGTAGACACCAGACTTGAGGACGGAAAGCTGCTTCGTCTTAAAGTGGAGGGAACTTACCCGCCCTATGTGAACGGAATTGATGCCAATGAATTGTTTGAACAGTTATTTTATGCCGGCTGACAGACATAATCAATACTTTGTCCGGCTTACATTTGATGATATAATAATACAGTAGTTTTCTTTTAAAAAGTAAATATAAGAGAGAAAAGAGTACGAAAACACAGGAGGTCAACATGAAATACTGGCAAACCCTTCTGGCACAAGGGAATAATCAGATTGAAACACTTCAGGATTTTTTCGGATTTCCTCCGGAGGACATCCCCGCACTTCAGGAAATTCAGGAACAGTATCCTGTTTTTGTAAATCCGTATTATCTTTCTCTGATAGACAGGACAGACCCCGATGATCCCATAAGGAAGATGAGTATTCCCGGTCTGAATGAACTTGCAAGGACCGGAAGTTTTGATACCAGCGGAGAACAGTCAAATACCGTTTTGCCAGGTCTCCAGCATAAATACAGGGAAACAGCTCTGATATTATCGACAAGTCAGTGCGCCATGTATTGCAGGCATTGCTTCCGTAAAAGGCTGGTCGGCCTGTCAGAAGAAGAAATCTGTTCCCATATGGGAGATATGGCAGATTATATCCGGGACCACAAGGAGATCTCCAATGTTCTGATTAGCGGCGGAGATGCCTTTATGAACAGCAATGAGACGATCAGGCAGTATCTTTCCCTGTTATGCGAGATTCCTCATCTGGATCTGATCCGTTTCGGGACCAGGACGCCGGTGGTCCTCCCGCAGAGGATTACTTCCGACCCTGAACTTGTGGAACTGTTGAAGGACTACAGGGAAAAGAAACAGATATTTGTTATCACCCAGTTCAATCATCCCAACGAGATTACCGAAGAATCGACAGCCGCTGTCAAAATGCTTCTCTCCCTCGGGATTCCTGTCCGTAACCAGACGGTACTTTTAAAAGGTGTGAATGATGACAGTAATGTACTGGGACTCCTTCTGAAAAAACTGACCGCAATCGGTGTGATTCCTTATTATATATTCCAGTGCCGTCCGGTGAAAGGGGTAATGAATCATTTCCAGGTGCCTTTATCAGACGGATACGAAATTGTCAGAAATGCCATGCAGATGCAGAACGGCCAGGGTAAAAGCTGCCGCTTTATGCTTTCCCATGTGACGGGAAAGATAGAAATCCTCGGACATCTGGAGGACGGGAGCATGCTCTTTAAATATCATCAGGCAAAAGATGCCGCTAATGCAGGAAGGATTTTTACGAAAATACTCTCAGAGGATCAGTGCTGGTTATAAAGCAAATAAAAAACACCATCCGGAAGTATTGACTAATGTAGTCAAAAATATCCGGATGGTGTATTTTTTGCTTTCTGCCGGAACGGATTTTCCTAAAGTTTGAAAGGTATTTTTGACGCAAGGGCCGGGTGTTTGGCCTTTAATACATCCAAACCTCTGATCAGACAGGAAGACATGATCTGCATACCCAGGCTTCTTACATGTACGGAAAAATGTTCATAGGGGTGTGCTATAAGGGTAACAGAGAGTACGACGGAAAATATAACTGTGCCGATAAAAATTAGAGAGAACTCTTTTTCCGTCCACTTTTCACTGATTTCATCGGAAAGTTCCTCAAGGGTGAAAACGGCCCAGATTACACCGATGATTTTAAGCGACTGGTTTCCCAGTATTATGATTGTTATACCCATAACAAAGTAGAGAAGCGCCCTTCCGGGTTTATGTGCCTCGTCTTTGAAGTACAGGGTCAGCATGATTACCAGAACGCCGCGCAGAGTCATGGCAATTCCGAGCGCCCAGGGGACCGCTTTTGTGAACTGGGCCGGAAAGAGGGCCAGCAGGGCTCCAAGAGCAAAAATTATAAGTACAATATATTCGTTTTCAAGATCCCGGATTAATTGTTTCATTTTTTCTCCCTGTTTTATGATGTAAAAATCAGATCAGTAGTGTGTGCTGCCTGTGATTTGGAAGACAGTGGAACTCCCTTGCCGGAAGCAGTATACATTATAGCACAGGAAGTGAATCTTCGAAACCGAAAAAGTCAGTAGAGCGGGTGCTTTTTATTGTGTGAGAATCAATAGTCTGCTATTATTATAGTAGACTTTTTGATACCTGTATTACCAAGGAGCGGATAATATGAATACTATTTCAAAGATGATTCTAACGCTGTTATTTGATTCCTATTTCATATCCCTGGTTGTTTTCCGGGGGCTTTTCATTCTGGGTGTATGGAAGCTTCTGAAGAAGTCCGGACTTAAACCCTGGTGGGCACTCATTCCCTGGGTCAGAGAATACCAGCTTGCCCGCTGCGGCAACCGGGAGGAGGAAGGACGCGTTTACTCTGTAACAAGCTGCCTGATTACAGTACTTTCGCTGGCAAATATCCTTATACAGGCCTCCAGGGGAAACCGGGATCTTATGTCTCTGTCGCCTCTTTTTATGGTATTCCTTGTTGCTGTCATGATTATACATATCATATATAATCTGCGGATTTTTACCGGTCTGATCGAAGTATACGGAGTCAGCAAATTATGGCTTCCCCTGAGTGTCATTGATGAAACACGCTTTATCCCCGTGCTGGTCTGGGGGTTTGGCAGTAATTATCAGCCGGGGTGGACGATCGGAGATCTGGAAGCAGAGATGGACCGGCTTGCAACCCGGGGAAGTACGGAATATCTGGAGGAGGGCCTGGTGGTCAACATTAAGGACAGGACCATCCGGGAATTCCTGCATAAGAAGATGCTGCTGCGTGATATACATATGTCCATACCCTCAGGTCACCTGGTGTTATTGCTGGGTGGCTCGGGTGCAGGAAAGACGACCTATCTCAATGCCGTCACCGGTTATGAAAAAGCCAATGCCGAGGTTTTCCTGAGCGGTAAGGATATGTATAAAGAATACAAGAAGATGCAGTATAATGTCGGCTTTGTCCCTCAGTCGGATATGCTGCGCGGCAAAGATACGGTCGAAAATACTCTCGCAGATGCCGCCAGGCTCCGTCTGCCGATCAACATTCCGGTAAAAGACCGAAGAAAGCGTGTGAGCCAGGTAATGGAAGTTTTCGGCCTGACCCCGGTAAAGGACAGCAAGGCGGAAAAACTGTCCGGCGGACAGAGAAAAAGGCTTTCCGTATCTATGGAATACCTTTCCAACCCTTCCCTTTTTATCCTGGATGAGCCGGACTCCGGTCTTGACGGAGTTATGGCAAAGGAACTGTTTTTACGGCTGCGTGAGATTGCGGATTCCGGCAAGATCGTAATCGTGATTTCCCACACACCCGACCGGGTGATCGACCTGATCGATGACGTAATTGTCCTGGCCAAAGACAGCACTCAGACAGGCCGTCTTGCTTTTTACGGAAGCATCTCTGATGCCAGGGAATTCTTCGGAGGCAGCAGGATGGAGGAAATAGTAAAAACGATCAATCCGAAAGAAGAAGGCGGAGAAGGCCGCGCGGACGAGTTTGTACTGAAATATGCGGAGGTTGCGAATGGCTGAGAATAAAAAAGACAGTTCAAACAGAAAATTGAAAGTGACTTATCGCGGACGTATAGCCCAGATCGGAATTTACTTTGTCAAATTTCTCAGAATGTTTATCTATCAGAGCGACTGGACAGTCCTTCCAATGACGGCACTCATTGCCGGAATTGTCGGATTTGTGATGGGTAAATACTATATGGTGACTATTAACGGAACCATGACCGGCACATTTGCCCTGGTATGTGTCTGTATCTGGAACGGATGCTTCAACTCGGTCCAGGTGATCTGCCGTGAGAGGGATGTTGTCAAGAGAGAGCACCGCTCAGGCATGCACATCAGTTCTTATGTCATCTCCCATATGTTATACCAGCTTATATTGTGTGTGCTTCAGACCATTATTACCTTTCAGGTGGCCCGGCTGGCAGGAATGATATTCCCTGAGCAGGGCATGTTTACAAAGTGGTTTGTCCTTGAGTTCGGGTTTACCATCCTCCTGATCACTTATGCTGCGGATATGATGTCGTTGTTTATTTCGTCCATTTCACGGACGACTACCACGGCTATGACCATTATGCCTTTCGTCCTGGTATTCCAGCTGATATTTTCTGGCGGTGTTATCCAGATTCCGGAAGTTGCCGAGCCCGTTTCCATGCTTACGGTCTCCTGCCCCGGATTCAATGCCATGGCTTCCCTGGCGGACACTAATAATAAACGTAACGGCAGCGTGTCAAAGATGGTTTTCAAAATGAAGAATGAAAAAATCCCTCTGACCATTACCCTGGGTCAGCTCATGGATGTCCTGACCGACAAAGATAATGAAGGGGTCGCTGATCTCCGGGCTGTTAAAATAGAAGGACAGACAACCCTGGGGGAAGTCATCCATGAACTCAGGACAGATGACGGCTTTGCAGAACTGCGGGAAGAAAAAATCGACGAAACCATGACTGTCGGCGGAGCGCTGCTTGTGATGGAAGAGGCGGGATATACCGAGAAATATAAAGATACTGCGATTACTTACACTACAACTTTTGGTGAGCTTGTAGACCTGCTGGCAGCCAGTAAATCCGTGCAGGAACGCCGGGATGAGTCAATCACCGTATATACAACCGTGGGAGAGATTATCGACCAGGTCGGCAAGGATAAGGCAAAGAAGTTTCTGGATGAGCGGGCCGCCAAGGCAAGCTATAATCCAAAGTACGAGTACAGCAGGTCCAATGTCGTCCTGAACTGGATGCATCTGCTGGCATTTGTCCTCTTGTTTTCTGCTTTGACCGTGATTACTCTTGAGTTTATTGACAAGGATAAACGCTGATGATTTCTGTTGTTTTTTCATTGATTTATGATAAACTAATCATAACAAAAAAATACATTTCAGAAGGAGGGAAATGAATGAAACGATTAATTTCAATTTCGCTTATTGCCCTGTTGATTATGTCGGCATTTGTTTTAACATCCTGTGGAAGCAAGGACAGTGATGTTGATCTTTCCGACAGCAAGTATTTAGGAACCTGGAAAGCCAAGGGGATTTCAGCGGGTGACGAATCAGAAGAACTTGAGGAAGAGTATATTATGACCCTCAAGGAGGACGGTACGGGTACACTTTCAGGCGAGGATGAAACCAGTGAGTTTACCTGGAAACCTGTTGACGGAGGCTTCAAGACCAAAGGTGACCTTAAGGTTAAGTTCGTTGATGACGGCGACAATATCAAAACGAAAATTCTGGGTGTAGATCTGGTTTTTGAAAGAGAATAAAAACAGATGGATATAAACTCCACATGGAGATTCTTGTAAAGCAGCCTCCCCCGGAAAGAGGGAGGCTGCTTTTGTATGTTTCATAAAGAATACTGCAAATGTGAAGCCTGTTGCGAAAGGAGACTGCTATGAGCAACGCTGAAAACACGACACCCATTGAAAAAGAGGCGGATACCAAGAACGGAGTCAAAAGGCTTGTTTTTGTCATTCTTTCACTTGTTCTGGAAGTACTGGTGATACTTTCTGTCATAGTGTGGCTTAATGATTATGCTGAGTGGATTGCCATAGGTACCCGTATTCTTGCGGCACTTCTGGTGCTCTTTATTTATAACCAGAATAAAACGTCCGCAATGAAGACGACCTGGATCATACTGATCATGGTCCTGCCCATATTCGGTATAGTCCTTTATCTTCTGATCGGCCTTGATGTATCCACTAGAAAAATGAAGGAAAGGTACAAAGAGGTTGATGAGGCGGTGTTCCCCCTTCTTCCGGAAAATAAAGATGTACTCGAAAGGATGAAGGCGCAGGATAAAAAAGCCGCCAATATTGCCGACTATATCAGGAACTACTCCCAGTATCCTGTTTACGATAATTCGGACCTGGTTTATTACGCAGACGCAGCGGAAGGCCTCGAAGCACAGAAAGAGGAGCTTCGCAAGGCTGAGAAATTTATTTTTATGGAATACCATGCTATTGAGAATGGGGAAAGCTGGCATGGAATCCAGGAAATCCTGGAGGACCGCGTCAAAGCAGGTGTTGATGTCCGCGTTTTCTACGATGATATGGGAAGTATCGGCTTTATCAATACGGACTTTGTCAAGCTGATGCAGTCAAAAGGAATCAAGTGCAGGGTATTCAATCCCTTTGTTCCCGGACTGAACCTTTTCCTGAACAACCGTGATCACAGAAAAGTAACTGTTGTTGACGGAAGAGTCGGTTTTACCGGCGGATATAACCTGGCCAATGAATATTTCCACATCACGGAGCCGTACGGTTACTGGAAGGACACCGGCATCAGGATCACCGGAGATGCCGTTAAAAACCTTACCGCTACTTTCCTGGAAATGTGGAACGCCATCCGGGGGGATGATGAGAATGATACGGATTATGAAGCATTTTTCCCGGACTATCCCTATCAGGCAAAGGAAAAAGGCTTTGTAGTGCCCTACGCAGACCTGCCGATCGATGATGAACAGGTGGGGGAAAATGTCTATATGACAGTGGCAAATTATGCAAATGATTATGCCTGGTATGTAACACCCTATCTGATCCTGTCGGATGAAATGATCCACACGCTGGGTCTTGCTGCTAAGCAGGGAGTGGATGTCCGCGTGATCACTCCCGGAATACCGGACAAAAAGCTGGTATATTCTATTACCAGGTCTTATTATCACAGCCTGGTGAAAAACGGTGTCCGTATTTTTGAATTCACACCCGGTTTCTGCCATGCCAAGATGAGTATTGCGGACGACCGGATCGCCACCTGCGGAACCATTAATCTGGATTTCCGCAGCCTCTACCATCATTTTGAAAACGGATGTTTCTTTATGGGCTATGACGCAGTAAACAAGGTCAGGGAGGACTTTGAAGACATGTTTGCCCAATCTGCAGAGGTTACGGAAGATTATAAGAATCCGAGAGCAGGAAGAAAACTCTTACAGCTCTTCTTAAGACTTTTTGCTCCGCTCCTCTGATAAATGGAAAACATTTTGAAAGGGAGAATGCAAGGGATATGGAACAGGAAGTAAAAGACATTATTATAAAATACGGAAGGGACATTCTCTGTTCAGACACATTTCTGGCTGCCTTCGACCAGAGCCACCATTATAAAACCACAGTGGGAGACCATACGCTTGAGGTGACTGCGGAGGCCGTAAAATTCTGCCTTCGCCACAATCTGACAGATGAGAATACGCTCAGTAATGTAGTGACTGCCTGTCTGTGCCATGACATGAGCCTGATCGGGAGAGAGGACAAATACAGCAGCAACTTCGAAACACTGAGACAGCATCCCGGTCATTCTGCTGAGATATACACGGACCTGACAGGGGAGGCGGAAGAGAGGGTGCTGGATGCGATTCACTCCCATATGTTTCCGCTGACCCGGAAGATACCAAAACACCGCGAAGGCTGGATCCTGACCCTGGCGGACAAGATCAGCGCTTCCACGGATCTGCTGAATATCCAGTCGGTGGCCCCTGAGGAGAGAGAAGACCTTCTGAAACAGGCGGCCAGCCAGCCGGATGACAGATAAAAAAAGGAGGCATCGCAGTCACTGCCATGCCTCTTTTCGTTCGGAGTGAGGTAATTTATTTTCCAAATGAGCGGGCAACCCGGCCCATGGTGATGACGTCCAGACCCTGCTCGATAAAGTACAGGGCAATCAGAAGACCTATGGTCATGGCAGGCACCACCGGATGGATCAGAGAGTAAACGCCGAGGGCAATACCCAGCACACCGATAATAAGACCCAGAATCCAGTTGGCGCTGACACGAAGCTTTTTAAGTTTGAGAGACAGATACACTGAAATGCATCCGCGCAGGATGAACCAGAAAGCAAGCAGATAAGCAAGCATATTATCAATGGCTTCAATTCCGCCGGGACGGGTGACGGCCAGAGCGCCAAGAGCAGCTGCCAGAATACTGATGATCAGGTTCCAGCCGAAGATCTTGTAATAAATTGAAGTTATAATACCTGCAACACCGGCGGAAATCAGAACGAAAGCGATAAAATATCCCGTTGCCATAAAAGCAGTAAGGGGAGTGAAAGCGCAGCAGACGCCAAGAAGAATTAACAGAATACCAAGGATTGACAGTATCATTGACATAATATTTACCTTCTTTCCAATTTAAAAAGACAATATTATTTGCTTCTTAGATACAATTATAACTGTGAGTCCCCTTTTGTCAATTTCACAGTCTCAGAAAAAGACAAAAAGGGAGATCCTATTTACATGGAACATCATAAGTATGTTTCGGGAGGACATTATGAAGAACTACAAAATTATTAACGGCCTGCTCCTCACCCTGAAGGATGGGAAGCTGGCTACGGAAGAGAAGACAGTCTGTGTCCGGGAGGGAAAGATAACATTTCTTCCTTTCTCCGAAGAAGATACATTTGAAACGATTGACGCCGCCCGTATGCTGATCATGCCGGGACTGATCAATATGCATACACATGCATATATGACCATGATGCGTAACTATGCGGACGATCTTCCATTTCAGGAATGGCTTTTCAACAGAGTAATGCCGGTGGAGGATAACCTTCCCGTGGAGGCTGCCTACTGGACATCCATGCTGGGATGCCTTGAGATGATCAGTACCGGAACAACCTGTTTTACGGATATGCACATGTATCACCGCCAGGCTGCCCTTGCAGCCGGAGAAGCGGGCATGCGGGCCTATATAGGCAGGGGCCTGGTAGGGGAAGATCTCTATGAGGACGGCTACAGCAGATACAGCCAGGCCATGGAAGAAAAAGCGGAGTTCGAGTCCGACACCCTGAAATTCCTCCTTTCTCCCCATGCCATCTACACCTGTTCGGAAAAACTGCTGGTGCAGATTGCCGAGGCTGCAAAAAAGGACGGCATGCTGAAACAGATTCACCTTTCCGAGAGTGTAACGGAAATCGAAGACTGTATGAAGGCCCACGGCAAATCTCCCGTGAAATACCTTAAAGATATCGGTTTCCTTGATTCGGATACCATCCTGGCTCACTGTGTCCAGATGCAGGAAGGCGACCTGGAAATCATCCGGGATTGCGGGGCATCGATTGCCACCAATGTTGCCAGCAACGCAAAGCTCGGAAACGGTATCGCTCCCCTTGTGGCCATGAAAGAAGCCGGCATCAATGTCTGTGTGGGTACCGACGGAGCGGCCAGCAACAATACCTTAAACATGTTCCGGGAGATGGGGCTCCTCTCCCTCATGCACAAGGCCTGCAGCAGGGACTGCCTGGCCATCCCCTCGGATTACATTGTAAAAATGTCTACCTATAATGCTTCTCTGGCCCTGAAGAACGAGAAGATCGGGCGGATCGAGGAAGGGGCGGCGGCAGACCTTATATTTGTAAATCTTGACAAGCCGTCCCTTTTCCCGAATAATAATGTCATCTCATCCCTTTGCTATTCGGCGAACGGATCTGAGGTGGAGTCTGTAATGATCAACGGGAAATTTGTCATGAAAAACCGTGAATTCCTGACCATCGACAAGGAAAAAGTTTTCTACGAGGTGGGAAAGATCGTTGACGATAATCTGGTTCATTAAGAAAGATAAGGAGATAAGCATGAGTATTGTAAGAGATCCTTCCATGGCTGACGCAGGCATGACGAAAATCCGCTGGGTACGTTCCCATATGCCGGCCCTCAGCCGTATCGAGGAGCAGTTTGAGAAAGAAAAACCCTTTGAGGGTCTGACCATCGCCGTGTCGGTCCATCTGGAAGCAAAGACATCCAACCTGGGACTGGTTCTGAAAAAAGGCGGGGCGGACGTTCATCTGACAGGATGTAATCCTCTGTCCACCCAGGATGACGTGGCGGCGGCAGTCGCTTCCCTTGGGGTTGAGACCTTCGGCCTCTACGGTGTAAATGAGGAAGAGTATGAAAACCTTCTGGCGCAGACTCTTGCCTGCCATCCCCATCTGATCGTGGACGACGGCGGCGATCTGATCAACCTGCTGGGAGGAAAGTGTAAAGAGTACGGCGACCGTCTGATCGGCGGCTGTGAAGAAACAACCACAGGCATCATCCGCCTGAAAGCAAGAGAGAGGGAAGGCGTGCTTCCCTGCCCCATGATGGCAGTGAATGACGCCAAAGCAAAGCATTATTATGATAATAAGTATGGTACCGGCCAGTCCGTATGGACAGCCATCATGGATACGACCAATCTGATCGTTGCCGGCAAGACTGTCGTAGTCGCCGGCTACGGCTGGTGCGGCAAGGGCGTTGCCATGAGAGCAAAGGGTATGGGAGCAAATGTGATCGTCACGGAGATTGATCCCTTTAAGGCCCTGGATGCCACCATGGACGGTTTCCGGATCATGAAGATGGACGAGGCTGCAAAGCTTGGCGATTTCTTCGTAACAGTCACGGGCTGTAAAGACGTAATTGTTGAAAGACATTTTTATGACATGAAGGACAACGCCATTCTCTGTAATGCCGGACATTTTGACTGTGAGATCGATGTTGCCTGCCTTAAGGATATAGCTGTTTCCAGCAGGGTACAGAGAAATAATATCATGGGATATACCCTGAAGAACGGAAAGACACTGAATGTCCTGGGTGAGGGAAGACTGGTCAACCTTGCCTGCGGAATGGGGCACCCGGCGGAGATCATGGATATGTCCTTTGCCGTTCAGGCCCTGAGTCTGAAATGGCTTGCCGACCACAGAGATAACCTGGAGACAAAAGTATATCAGGTGCCGGATTCCATCGATGAAACGATCGGCAGATATAAACTTGCCGCTCTGGGACTCTCCATCGATGAGCTGACTCAGGAACAGAAAGATTATCTGTCAGGATGGGCAGTGTAGAAAAGGGGCAGAAGCCCGTAAAAGAATAAAGAATCAAAAGGAGCCGCGACACTTACGGTTAAAGGTGGTAAGTGTCACGGCTCCTGCCGTTAATATCATATATTAATCAATGAAATTAAATGTTGCAGAAAGCTGTTACCAGAGCAATCTCCATCATATCGTTAAAGCCTTCCCGGATTTCTTCAGGTGAGAGCATCTCTCCTGTGCTGACATGGTCGGAAATACTGAGGACGGACAGGGCTTTCTTCCCGTTGTTCCGGGCACAGAGATAAAGACCGGCAGTTTCCATCTCCACCGCCAGCAGTCCCATGGCCTTTGCCTTGGGCAGTGCCTTCTGGTCCGGATTATAGAAATAATCGGTGGTGAATACGGTTCCTACATGGACCGGAACTCCAAGCTCATCTGCAGCCACCCTGGCTGTGCGCAGAAGTCTCTTGTCTGCGGACGGACTGATCCTTCCGTCATCGCTGAAAATCTGCGGGCAGGAAGAATTGGTGATTGCCGTCTCGGGAATCACAACATCCTTCAGATGGACATCATCCTGCAGGGCGCCGGCGGAACCGACCCGGATGATGGACTCTACACCGAAGAAATTATACAGCTCATGGGCATAGAGAACCATGGAAGGGATACCCATACCGGAACCCATTACAGAGATTTCCTTTCCCTGAAATGTTCCCGTATACCCCAGCATATTCCGGACATCATTAAAGAGGACCGGATTATCCAGATAGGTCTCTGCTATATATTTTGCCCGGAGAGGATCTCCCGGCATCAGGACACACTTGGCTATATGTGTTCCCTCTTTTAACTGAATACATGCAGACGGTGAAACCATCATAACAGCTTTTCCTCCGGTTAAGCCTTTTTCTTACCCATCTTGATGAACATTGCGGCAAGAAGTTTCAGTGTGTGAACGATTGCTTTCTGCTCAAACTCTTCGACAAGGACAACAGCCTTGCTGTCTGCCTTGTCAGAAATAGCCCGGATGATCACAAAGGGGACCTTGTTAAGGGCTGCAACCTGTGCCATGGCTGCTCCCTCCATCTCAACACAGTAGCCGTCAAAGGTGCTGACCAGGTCTGCCCGCTTTTTGTCATCGGAGATAAACTGGTCACCCGTAAGGATCCGGCCGATATAGCATCCGATCTCGGGATTGACGATCTCGCAGGCCTCCTTAGCCATGGCTGCCAGCTCGGGATCCGCCTTGAAAACAGAAGTCTGCATATAGGGAATCTCGCCCGGCTTAAAGCCTCTCCCGGTCACGTCCACATCATGCTGGACCGCGTCGGAGGAGATTACGATATCACCAACCTCGATTCCTTTATAGAGGCCGCCGGCAATACCCGTGTTGATCAGCATATCCACCTCATACACATCGATGAGCAGCTGGGTACATACGGCAATGTTCACCTTGCCGACGCCGCTTTTGACGACAACAGTGTCGTTGTCCCACAGAACACCGCGGTGGAAGGTCATACCGGCAAGGGTCTTCTCCTCCACATCCTTCATCTCAGAGATCAGGCAGTCAACTTCTTTATCCATAGCACCGACGATACCAATGCAAATCATAGCTTTGTCCTCCAAATTCATCCAAAGAGATGCGATAAATGATTAACATATATCGCCTTCTCCGGCTATATAATATGATAACACATTATTCGCAAATTGCACAGAGAGAAATTCTATACTGAAAGGGAAAGAAACTGTCTTAAAAAGGCATGAAACATATGGTGCCAGACAACAATATACAGGGATATTATTGTCCGACCCTGAGCAAAAATGTATTATTCCGCCTCTGAAAGGTTCACGGAAGTAACAGAATCTGTTAAAATATAATGAGATATTTATAAAAAATGTATAGTCGGCTGGAGGAGAAGGAATGAAAAATAATGACATTGTGAAGATGATGGAAGAAATTTTCCTCAGCACTGAGGGGAACAAGGTTTATATCAGCGAGTTGGACAAAACGGTCACTCTGTTTGACCTGCCTTTTGCGGGCTTTGCAGATGCTGCGGACCCCGTCTTTGATACATTTAAGAAAGAAGAAATCATCGGACCCCGCTATATGACACCGAAAGAGTGGATGGAAGAGGCCGGGTCTGTAGTTACATGGGTCTTCCCCTTTTCGGAGGAGGTCAGGGAGAGTGCCCGGAAAGTAAGCGGGGGCCCTTCGATCGAGTGGCTTTACGGCAGGGTCGAAGGGCATGCTTTCATGCAGAAATGTATGAGGATCATGGCCGAAGAGCTTAAAAAGAGAGGTTTTCTCTGCTGTGTCCCCACCGATGACGAAAGATATGCCAGGTATCCCAGGGAATATGAACAGGGCGGGAAAATGAACCGGCATATCGAGATCGTCTGGTCGGAAAGGCACGCGGGGTTTGCAGCCGGACTGGGCACTTTCGGCCTGTCCCGCTGCCTGATTACCGAAAGAGGAACAGCTCACCGGCTGATCAGCTGTATCCTTAATACCGGTCTGAAAGTTACGCCAAGAAAGTACAGCGGCTATATGGAGTACTGTACCCGGTGCGGTGCCTGTATAAAACGATGCCCCGTGGAAGCTATATCACAGGAATACAGCAAGAACAACATCCTGTGCGGGGACTGGAATAATCTCCTCAAAGAAAGGAATTATCCCAGATACGGCTGCTCCTGCTGCATGACGGCAGTTCCCTGCGAACAGGGGATTCCCGACAGGGAATGATTACTTACATACATCAACCCATTCCGGGTTGCCGCAGCAGAACTCCAGCTCGGAGATGGACAGACGGACAGCGCTGTGACTTCCCCCGGCGGCAGGATAGACGGTTTCATGGGCTTTTAAACTCTCATCGAGGTAGACGGCAACATTTTCATTGATCCCGAAAGGACATACGCCGCCCACATCATGTCCGACAAGCTCTTCTACCCGGTCTGCCGGGATCATTTTTGCCTTGCAGCCGAACCTCTGCTTATACTTTTTGTTATCGATCCGGGCCATGCCTTCCGCCAGGATCAGGACCGGCCGGTCATCCTGCAGGAAAGACAGGGTCTTAGCAATCATGCCCGGCTCGCAGCCCAGGGCGGCGGCTGCCTCCGCTACGGTCGCGCTGCTTTGTTCCGGGATGATGATCCGGTCTTCATAACCTTTTGTCTTAAGATATTCTCTTGCTCTATCCAGTGCCATTTCACAGGCTCCTTTCTTTATACCGTTAACAGCTGTTTATGTAAAAGTATATCATCTTTATCTGCGGATGCACAGGGGCAAAGATTTTTTGACAAGACGGCCGGCAAAGGCTATATTGGAAAGCAGACAGTATGAAACAGAGGGGTGAATCATATGACAAAAGGAGATTACGGCTGGCTGGATCCGGCCGGACATTTTTACGAGGCAGCATGGGGAGAGCACCAGACCTGGGCGGAAGAAAATATAAAGAAAATGCCCCTGTGGGATCAGCTGTCCTTAAAAGAAAGAATCTGGTCAGGCGGTATGGGAGATGTTCTGATGAATCACGGATGGGTACTTCTCCATAATCCTTCCCACGGACCGGCATTTCCGACAAAAAAGCCGGAGAAAAGATATACAAAAGCTCAGGCGGAATTCCTCTACGGCTACTATATTGACAGGGAAGACAGGGACCGGGCCAATGCCGTGATGGCTGAGTACGATGGCTGACTTAAGCTGAGCGGGGAGCATAAATCAGAAATGGGACTTGACAAAGTATGAAGAGTTGATGTAAACTTTTTAACTGTAAAGGCAAAGGCGTCTTGGAGAGTGAACTCCGGGGCGCCTTTTCTGCATTTTTTTAAATGTATTAATAAGATTAATAAAGCGATAGGGGCAATGGCGTCCCGGAGAAATTGATACTCCGGGGCGCCTTTGTCTTTTATCCGAAAAGGATTGCTGTCCGCCCGCGGACATCGGTTCGGGAAAGGAGACCTGGTTATGAAGAAGAATAATGTGCCTGAAATGTTTGGATCCATGGTATTCGATGACAGAGTGATGAGAGCCCGTCTGTCTGCTGATGTATATGAATCTCTGCGTAAGACGATCGATGAGAATGAAAGGCTGGATACTAAAGTGGCTGATGCCGTGGCAACAGAGATGCGTGACTGGGCGGTAGAGCGCGGCGCCACCCATTTTACCCACTGGTTCCAGCCGCTGACAGGAGTGACGGCGGAAAAGCATGACAGTTTTATCAATGTTTCACCTGACGGAGGCGTGATAATGGAGTTCTCCGGAAAAGAACTGATCAAGGGAGAACCGGATGCGTCATCCTTCCCGTCCGGCGGACTCAGGGCAACTTTTGAGGCAAGAGGATACACGGCATGGGATCCGACATCCTATGCATTTATCAAAGATCATACACTTTGTATTCCCACGGCTTTCTGTTCTTATTCAGGAGACGCACTGGATAAAAAGACGCCTCTGCTGCGGTCCATGCAGGCATTGAACCGGCAGGCAAAAAGAATTCTGAAGTTTTTCGGCAAGGAAGTAAAGTATGTAAGGACCAGCGTGGGCCCGGAGCAGGAGTACTTTCTTATAGACCAGAAAATGTTTGAGCAGCGCCCGGACCTTATCTATACAGGAAGAACCCTTTTTGGCGCAATGCCGCCTAAGGGACAGGAGATGGATGACCATTATTTCGGTGTCATTAAGCCGAGAGTGGTCGCTTTTATGGAGGATCTGAACAGTGAACTCTGGAAACTGGGGATCCTGGCTAAGACAGAACATAATGAAGTGGCTCCTGCCCAGCATGAACTGGCACCAATCTACTCCACGACCAATGTGGCGACAGACAATAATCAGCTTACCATGGAAATCATGCAGAAGGTTGCAAGAAAACACGGCATGGTGTGTCTGCTTCATGAAAAACCCTTTGCGGGAGTGAACGGATCCGGCAAACATAACAACTGGTCCATGGCGACCGATACAGGCGTCAACCTGCTTTCACCGGGAGACACACCCTATGAAAATGCACAGTTCCTCCTTTTCCTCTGCGCAGTGATTCAGGCAGTGGACGACTATCAGGATCTGCTCAGATTGTCCGTGGCAACGGCGGGGAATGACCACAGGCTGGGTGCCAACGAGGCGCCGCCGGCTATCATTTCCATTTTCCTGGGTGATGAGCTCACTGCCATACTGGAAGCCATTAAAAATGATGCCCCCTATCAGGGACAGGAAAAAGTAATCATGAAACTTGGCGTTCATTCTCTTCCCAGGTTTTCAAGAGACAACACAGACCGGAACCGGACTTCACCTTTTGCTTTCACCGGCAACAAGTTTGAGTTCCGTTCCCTGGGTTCATCCAACAGTATTGCCTGCTGTAATATCATGCTCAATGCCGCTGTGGCGGAGAGTCTTAAACAGTACGCGGACAGACTGGAGGGGGCAGGAGACTTTGAAGGAGAATTGCATAAACTGATCAAAGAGACGATAGAAAAGCATGAGAGAATTCTCTTTAACGGAAACGGCTACGGGGAAGAATGGGTGAAAGAAGCCACAGAGGTCAGGGGCCTGTCCAATTACAGGACAACGGCGGATGCCATGCCGCATCTTCTGGATCAGAAGAATATGGACATGCTCATGTCCCATCAGGTTTTCACTGAGACGGAGCTTATGTCCAGATGTGAGATCATGCTGGAGAATTACTGTAAGACCGTAAATATTGAGGGACAGACCATGGTGGATATGGTCAGGAAGAATTATCTGCCGGCTATAGAGGAGTATCTTTTCAAACTGGCCCGGACCACATCGATAATGAAGTCGGTCAGCAGCAATGTAAAATGCAATTATGAAATCTCTACCATGGAGAGGTTGTCCGAACTTACGGATTATATTCTGGAGAGGGTAAAAGACCTGGAAGAAGCGCTGGAAGCTCTGAATAAATATGACGATGTCATAGAACTCTCGGCAGTCATAAGAGATGACGTACTTCCCAAGATGGAACACCTGAGGAAGCATGTGGATGAGGCTGAGATGCTTGCCAGTGAGGACTGCTGGCCGGTTCCCAGCTACGGAAAACTTCTGTTTTCTGTTTATTAAGGACAAATGTAACGTAAAACCGCACGGCTTTTCTGCTGAAAGCGGGAAAGCCGTGTCACCAGATGAAAAAAGATCATCCCACAAAGGCGTGGACCGCTGATGTGGGATGGTCTTTTTCATAGTAAGGAGTATGGGTATGACAGGAGAAATAATGAAGGTATTACAGGAACAGGTATTTGCGGTATGGTTTTTGATCGGAACAGCGTTTGTTTTCTGGATGCAGGCCGGCTTTGCTATGTGTGAGGCGGGATTTACCAGAGCAAAAAACGCAGGTAATATCATCATGAAGAATCTGATGGATTTCTGTATCGGCACAGTGATGTGGTTCATCTGCGGCGCATCCCTGATGCTGGGGAAAAATGTAATGAATGGATTTGCAGGAGGGCTCAGTTTTGATGTTTTTACCAGATACGGATCCTTTGATTATTCGGCATTCGTCTTTAACCTTGTGTTTTGTGCGACGACAGCAACTATAGTATCGGGATCCATGGCGGAGAGAACAAAGTTTTCCAGTTATTGCATTTATTCTGCTGTCATATCAGCTCTTATTTATCCGATTGAAGCCCATTGGACCTGGGGTGGAGGCTTTCTTGCACAGTGGGGCTTTCATGATTATGCAGGATCTAACTGTATTCATATGGTCGGAGGAATCTGTGCGATGGTCGGAGCATGGATGCTGGGTCCGAGAATAGGAAAATATGACAGAGATAAAGACGGGAAAGTGACGAAAGTCAATGCTTTCCCGGGGCATAACCTGGTGATTGCAGCCTTAGGTGTTTTTATTCTGTGGCTGGGATGGTACGGGTTCAACGGAGCTGCTGCTACAGATGTACCTACTCTGGGTTCCGTATTCCTCACAACTACGGTGGCTCCGGCGGTTGCGACGGTTACCTGCATGATCTTCACCTGGGTCAGATACGGCAAACCTGATGTATCCATGTGTCTGAATGCTTCTCTGGCAGGCCTTGTCGCGATTACGGCTCCATGTGATGTGGCGGACTGTGCGGGTGCAGCAATCATAGGCCTTGTGTCAGGTCTGCTGGTTGTATTTGGAGTCTGGTTCAATGACAATGTCAGTCATGTGGATGATCCGGTCGGCGCGGTGGCTGTCCATATGCTGAATGGAATCTGGGGTACCCTGGCAGTAGGACTCTTTGCTACAGATACTGCTCCGGGATTTGCCGTAGCCGGGATCGGTAAAGGCCTTTTTTACGGAGGAGGTGCCGGCCAGCTTATAAAACAGATGGGCGGTCTTCTGGTTACTGCGATATGGGCGCTGATCACAATATATATTACTTTCAGCGTTATAAAGAAAACTATTGGACTCCGTGTAACGGAGGAAGAGGAGATTACCGGTCTGGACACTACAGAACACGGACTGCCTTCTGCCTATGCCGGGTTCTCCATCATGGATATCTCCAACACCATGACAATGAATATTAATGAGAATACCAACCTTGGAGAAAAAGATTATGATGCTGCTTCTGATGCCAAAAAGAAGGCGGCTGTTCCGGTTTACAGGGAAGATAAAACAGGTATTCCGGAACTGTCTTCGGGTATTTCCAAGGTGGTCATTATCGCGAAACTTTCCAGATACGATAAACTGAGAAAAGCACTGAACACACTGGGTGTAACAGGTATGACAGTTACACAGGTTATGGGCTGCGGCATTCAGAAAGGAAGCGGAGAACGCTACAGAGGCGTTGAAATCGACGCCACACTGCTTGCCAAAGTCAAACTGGAAGTAGTAGTAAGTGCGATTCCTGTCGAAAAGGTGATTGAAACGGCTAAAAAGGCTTTATATACAGGCCATATCGGCGATGGAAAGATTTTTGTCTATCCTGTAAGCAGAGTAGTGAAAATCAGGACTGGAGAAGAAAACTATGCTGCGCTGCAGGATGTGGAATAAGGGGGAAAGATGAAACATGGCAGCATTTGATCGTGTATTATCCGGTATACCTGATATGGATCAGGCGCTCGACAATATCAGACTGGGGGACAATGTCGTATGGCGGGTGTCAAATCTAGATGAATTCAAACTTTTTATGGAGCCTTATGTTGATCAGGCAAAAAAGGACAGGAGAAATATAATCTATTTCCGCTTTGCCAGTCATGAAGCTCTGCTTCCGGAATCTCCGGAGATTAAGACGGTCAGGATTCCCCTGTCTCACCGTTTTGAAACATTTACTGTGGAAATCCACAATGTGATTGAAAAAGAGGGGAAGGATGCTTTTTATGTTTTTGACTGCCTTTCGGAACTGCAGACGGCATGGGCAACCGACCTGATGATGGGCAATTTTTTCCGGGTAACATGTCCCTTTCTCTTTATCCTGGATACAGTGGCCTTTTTCCCCATCATAAGGGGAAAACACTCCTTCCATGCGGTGAATAAGATCCTGAACACGACCCAGCTTTTCCTGGATGTATATTCTGACCGGGAAAATGTTTATGTCCGTCCGGAAAAAGTATGGAACCGTGATTCTGAAACCATGTTTCTCCCGCATATTTATAAAAAAGAGACGGGTTCTTTTACACCGATCACTGATGGTGTAAAAGCCAGCCGCTTTTATCAGATGCTGGGAAGTTTTCAGAGACCGGGAGAAGAACAGTACATTGATTCATGGGACCGCTTTTTCAATTCTGCAGCCATTCTGTATGAGAATCAGATGGATATGGAGAATTCCTGTAATACCATGTGCGATATTATGATGAGCAGGGATCAGAAAATGCGTGAAATGGTGAAAAAGCACTTTACGCCGGAAGATTATTTCAATGTGCGCAGCCATATGATCGGCACAGGTCTAATCGGAGGGAAGGCCTGCGGCATGCTGCTTGCCAGGGCCATCATCAGGAATTCGGCTCCGGAAGTCGGCCGGGTCCTGGAGCCGCATGATTCTTTCTTTGTCGGCTCTGACGTTTATTACACCTATATAGTCGACAACGGGTTCTGGGATCTGCGAATCCGCCAGAGAAGTGAGGAAGGATACTTTGCACTGGCAGAAGAACTGGCGGACCATCTGAAAAAAGGTGTATTCGCGGAAAACATGGAAAACCGCTTCCGGAGTATTCTGGAATATTACGGACAGGATCCTTTTATTGTGCGTTCCAGCAGTATCCTTGAGGACGGCTTCGGCAATGCATTTGCAGGAAAATATGAATCAGTCTTCTGTGCCAACAGGGGAACACTGGAAGAGCGCCTTGACGAGTTTGAAAATGCCATTCGGACTGTCTATGCTTCATCCATGGACCTTTCGGCTCTGGACTATCGAAAAAGAAGAGGCCTGGACAAGAGAGATGAGCAGATGGCCCTGCTGATACAGAGGGTTTCCGGATCTTATTACGGATCTTATTACATGCCCTGTGCGGCAGGAGTCGGTTACTCGTACAGCCCTTACAGATTTCTTCCGGACATTGACCCTAAAGCAGGGATGCTGCGTCTGGTCATGGGAATGGGAACTTCCGCCGTGGACCGGATCGAAGGATCCTATCCCAGGCTGGTAAGCCTGGACCGTCCGGAAGCGTCCGCCAGTTCCGACATCAGGGATAAGCACAGGTTTTCCCAGAAGAAGGTGGAAGCCGTGGATGTCAAGGAGCATTGCCTGAAGCAGATGGGGCTTGAAGAACTGAAACCCAGGCTGCCCGCATATCTGGCAAATACCCTTCTGGAGCATGATCACGAAGCGGAGAGCCGTTTCCGTGACAGAGGGATTTACCGGGATATCCGTTTTATCTCCTGTGCAGGCCTTGTACGGAAAAAGGACCTGATGGAGAAAATGAAGCTTATACTCAGTATACTGGAAGCAGAATATGCCCATCCGGTGGATATTGAATATACCATTAATCTTTCTTCAGATGGCGAGTTCTCCATAAACCTTTTACAGTGCAGACCCCTGCAGGTCTATGAAGACGCCGGAAAGATTGACATACCGGCTGATATCCCGAAAGAAAAGGTAATTCTGGAAAGCACGGGATCATCAATGGGACTGTCCCGCAAGCTGTCTGTTGACAGGATTATCTATGTGGATCCGGTCGCCTATTACCGGATGCCTTATGCAGATAAGGCAAAGGTGGCAGACGTGATCAGAAAAGTAAACTGGGAATACAGAGGAGAGGGAAAGCAGATGATTCTGATTGTTCCCGGCCGGGTCGGGACTTCTTCTCCTGAGCTGGGTGTCCCGGCCGGCTTTGCAGATATCAGCGAATTTGCAATGATCTGTGAGGTAGAAGATCAAAGAGCCGGATACAATCCGGAACTGTCCTACGGAAGTCATTTCTTTCAGGATCTGGTGGAGTCGGGAATCCTTTACACAGCGGCCTTTTCCGGTAAAAAAACCAGAATCTTTGCCCCGGAAATACTGAATGCCTTTCCGGATATTACAGACCAATTTCTTTCTGAAGACCTGGAGATAACGAAGGGAATTATCAGAGTCTATAATACGGAAGAAAGTGCCTGTAAACTATTTTATGACCTGAAGAAAGAACGCTTGCTGCTGATAACAGGATGAGGGGGCTCGGATGAACTATTTGACAGAAGAAGAAAAATTACATGAGGAATGTGGCGTTTTCGGTATTTATGCAACCGACGGCGCCAGTGTTGCAAAGGATGTTTACTATGGCCTCTGTGCTCTTCAGCACAGGGGCCAGGAGTCTGCAGGGATATCCGTCTCCAGAACAGACGGACTGATGGGCAATCTGGAAACAAAGAAAGGAATGGGTCTTGTAAATGAAGTATTCACGGAAGAATTGATCGAAAGTCTTGAGGGTAATATCGCTGTTGGACACGTTAGATATTCGACCACAGGGGAAAGCGTGCTGAAAAATGTACAGCCGATCGCTATGAATTACATCAAGGGAAGCCTTGCCCTGGTTCATAACGGCAATATCGTAAATGCAGGCCAGTTGAAAGAAGAGCAGATGTTCCGCGGCCAGGCGCATTATACTTCCTCGGATTCCGAGGTTCTGGCATACGAAATTATCAGTCAGAGGCTAAAGACTTCCTCAATTGAAAATGCAGTCAAAGCAGCGGCGCAAAGGCTGCGCGGGGGATATGCCGTGATCGTGATGAGCCCGAGAAAGCTGGTAGCCGTGAGGGATCCGTTCGGAATTAAACCTATGGTCCTTGGGAAGAGAGGAACTGCATATATTCTTGCATCGGAAAGTGCTGCCATCAAAGCTGTAGGAGGCGAACTGATACGGGACATCCTGCCGGGAGAAATCCTGACTGTAAAAAAAGATCAGATTCACAGTGACAAGACCCTTTGCAGGGAAAAGGCAGCTCACTGTATCTTTGAATACATTTATTTTGCACGGACTGATTCAATTATAGACGGAATCAGCGTCAGGGATGCCAGATTTCAAGCCGGCATGGCCCTGGCTGCCAGAGATTTCCAGGCAGGAAATGCAATGTTTTCAAAGGCATCTTTTCCTGCCGAAGCGGCAGACCTGGTCACTGGAGTGCCGGATTCCGGACTGGTGGCGGCAGAAGGCTATGCTGCTGCTTCAGGGATTCCTTTTTCCCTTGCCTTTCATAAGAACTCCTATGTCGGAAGAAGTTTTATAAAACCCACTGAGAGAGAACGACACAGTGCTGTTTTCATGAAACTGAGCGTCCTTGAGTCTTTGGTCAGAGGGAAGAAGATTATTCTGATCGATGATTCCATTGTCCGGGGAACGACCATGAAGCAGATTATAAAAGCACTAAGGGAAGCGGAGGCCAAAGAAATTCACGTAAGGATCAGCTCGCCGCCCTTTTTATATCCCTGCTATTACGGCACTGATGTCCCTTCTTCCCGCCAGCTTATCGCAGCAGGTCATTCGGAAGAAGAGGTCTGCAGATATATCGGGGCTGACTCGCTTGCATTTTTACAGGCGGAGGATTTCAGTGCCATGACCGGGGATCTTTCTCTGTGTGCGGCCTGCTTCGACGGAAAATATCCGGTTTAGACCTTGACTTTGCATAATTATGGCTGTAAAATAGCATAAATAGTCAATGGGGACTAATTATTTAATACGGATTTCAGAGGCAATGGCGCCATGGGTACAGGCTACCCGTGGCGCTTTTTTTCTTTGTTTGGAGGCAATCATGGCAGATCAATGGAAAAAAATACAGGAAAAAGGTCTTTACAGACCTGAGTTCGAACACGACAATTGCGGGATCGGAGCCATCGTTGATGTCGGGGGCAGACCCAGCCATAAACTGGTGGCTGACGCCCTGTCCATCGTGGAAAATCTGGAGCACAGGGCCGGCAAGGATGCGGAAGGAAAGACAGGGGACGGTGTCGGAATTCTGACCCAGATTCCCCACAGATTTTTTGCCAGAAAGCTTGAGGAAGAGGGAATTGTCCTGCCGGGCGAGCGCGGCTACGGCGTGGGTATGTTCTTTTTTCCGACACGGGACCTTGATATGAGACAGGCCAGGTCAATGTTTGAAATCATCGTGAGGAAAGCGGGGCTTTCCATTCTGGCCTGGAGAAATGTGGAATGCGTACCGGAAGTGCTCGGAGCCAAAGCCAGGGAATGTATGCCCAATATATGCCAGGTTTTCATTGAACGCCCTTCTCATGTTGAGAAAGATCTGGATTTTGACAGGATGCTGTATCTTGTCCGAAGGGAGTTCGAACAGAGCAGTGTGAACACATATATTCCATCTCTTTCCTGCAGAACCATTGTCTATAAAGGAATGTTTCTGGTCGGGCAGCTGCGGACTTTCTTTAAAGATCTGCAGGATCCGGATTATGAATCTGCCATTGCCATGGTACATTCACGCTTTTCCACCAATACCATGCCCAGCTGGAACCGGGCCCACCCCAACCGCCTGCTGGTTCACAATGGCGAAATCAATACCATCAAGGGAAATGCAGACAAGATGCTGGCCCGGGAAGAGACAATGCATACCGGCCTTTTTTCCGAGGAAGATATGACAAAGGTTCTTCCTGTCATTTCCCAGAGTGGATCGGACTCAGCTATGCTTGATAATACCCTGGAGTTTCTGATGATGAGCGGAATGGATCTTCCCCTTGCCATGACCATTATGCTTCCGGAACCATGGGATCATAATGAGACTCTGACCCGGGAAGAAAGGGACTTCTATCAGTACTATGCAACTATGATGGAACCCTGGGACGGGCCGGCTTCCATTCTTTTCTCAGACGGAGATGTCATGGGCGCTATTCTGGACAGAAACGGACTCCGCCCTTCAAGATACTATGTGATGGATGACGGGAGACTGATCCTGTCATCAGAGGTCGGAGTCCTCCCTCTCCCGGAAAAGCACATCATTAAAAAAGAGAGACTGCATCCCGGAAAGATTCTTCTTGTAGATACAAAAAAGAAACAAATCGTTTCGGATGAAGAAATAAAAGAGAAATATGCTTTAAGCAAACCTTACGGTGAATGGCTGGACAGCAGGCTGGTAAAGCTTAGAGACCTTCGTATTCCCAATAAAAAAGTGCCCAGGATCAGCCCCGAAGAAAGAAAGCGCCTGCAAAAAGCCTTTGGCTACAGCTGGGAAAACTATCATGAGAGCCTTCTGTCCATGGCACTTGACAGAAAGGAGAGCATCGGGTCAATGGGAGTCGACACACCGATCGCTGCTCTTTCCGACCAGTACCAGCCCCTTTTTTACTACTTCAAACAGCTTTTTGCCCAGGTGACGAACCCGCCTATTGATGCCCAGAGGGAGGAAATTGTAACCTCGAGGACAGTGTATGTCGGTAAGAACGGAAATCTTCTTGAGGAAGATCCGGCCAACTGCCAGGTGCTGAAGATCCACAACCCGATCCTTACCGATCTGGATATGCTGAAGATCCTGAACATGAAGAAAGAGGGCTTTAAGGTGGCCCGGATTTCTATTCTTTTCTACAAAACGGCTCCTATGAAACGGGTACTGGACCATCTTTTTGTAGAGGTGGACAAGGCCTATCGCGAGGGGGCCAACATACTGGTTCTGTCCGACCGCGGGGTAGACGAAAACCACGTGGCTATTCCTTCACTCCTGGCAGTGGCGGCAGTTCATAAACATCTGGTGGAAACCAGAAAATGCACCGCCATGTCCCTGATTCTGGAATCGGGAGAACCAAGGGAAGTACATCATTTTGCCGCCCTGCTGGGATATGGAGCATCGGCAATCAATCCTTACCTTGCCCATGCGACGATTGCCCAGCTGGTGGAGGAAGAACTGCTGGATAAAGATTACTATGCAGCCGTGGAAGACTATGATAACGCTGTTTTGTTTGGAATTGTGAAGATCGCGTCCAAAATGGGCATCTCTACAATTCAGTCTTATCAGGGAAGTAAAATATTCGAGGCAGTCGGCATTTCAAAAGAAGTGATTGACGCCTATTTCCCCGGAACTACAAGCAGAATCGGGGGTATCAGCCTGGAGGAAATCGGCCAGGCAGTAGACAGGCAGCACAGTAAAGCCTTTGATCCGCTGGGAAGGAATACAGATCTGGAACTTACGTCAGCCGGAAGACATAAGAGTCGCAGCCAGGGAGAACATCACCGCTATAATCCCCGGACGATTCATATGCTTCAGGCGGCCACAAGAGAAGGAGACTATAAGAAATTTAAAGAGTATACAAAGATGGTTGATGCCGGGGAATCCGGTTATCTTCGCAGCCTGCTGGAATTCCGGCTGCCCGCTTCACCGGTTCCGCTATCCGAGGTTGAAGATGAGAGATCCATAGTTAAACGCTTTAAGACAGGCGCTATGTCCTACGGATCCATTTCAGAAGAGGCGCATGAAACCCTGGCTGTCGCCATGAACCGCCTGCACGGGAAGTCCAACAGCGGAGAAGGCGGAGAGAGCGAGGAGAGGATTTTATCTGCCGGAACTGAAGATGACAGGAGTTCTGCCATCAAGCAGGTAGCCAGCGGACGATTCGGTGTGACCAGCCGCTATCTGGTTTCTGCCAGGGAAATACAGATTAAGATGGCCCAGGGAGCAAAACCCGGCGAAGGAGGCCACCTGCCGGGAAGAAAGGTGTATCCCTGGATCGCGAAAACAAGGCATTCCACGCCGGGGGTCAGCCTGATCTCACCTCCCCCTCACCATGACATTTACTCAATCGAGGATCTGGCCCAGCTGATCTATGATTTGAAAAACGCCAATAAAAATGCCCGTATTTCAGTCAAGCTGGTATCGGAAGCCGGTGTGGGAACCGTGGCTGCCGGCGTGGCAAAAGCCGGCGCGGGTGTTGTTCTCATATCCGGCTACGACGGAGGGACAGGGGCGGCGCCCCTTTCTTCCATTCACAATGCAGGCCTGCCCTGGGAACTTGGCCTGGCGGAAACCCATCAGACCCTGATTGCCAACGGACTCAGAAATAAAGTGGTGATCGAGACAGACGGCAAGCTGATGAGTGGAAGAGATGTGGCTATCGCGGCGATTCTCGGCGCGGAGGAATTCGGATTTGCCACAGCTCCGCTGATCACCATGGGATGCGTCATGATGAGGGCCTGCCAGTCTGACACCTGTCCCATGGGAGTGGCAACACAGAATCCCGAATTGAGAAAACGTTTTTCGGGAAAACCGGAATATGTCGAGAACTTCATGCTCTTTATTGCCAGAGAACTCAGGGAAATCATGAGCATGCTGGGTGTCCGGTCAGTGGATGAACTGGTGGGAAGGACAGACCTTCTGAAAAAGAGAGAGGATCTAAGTCCCAGAGAAAAAGAAATCGATCTTTCCGGTATCCTGCTGGATACTTCCTGTCATGACCGGGATCAGGTCATTTTCAGCCCGGAACATGTGTATGATTTCGGCCTTGAAAAGACAAAAGACGAGAGTATCCTGCTTCAGAAAAAAGCTGTCCAAAAGGCCATTGACAAGGAGAAAGCAGCCGGAATCAGTGTGAAATTAAGAAGTACGGACAGGACATTCGGTACCCTGCTCGGTGCCGAGATTACCAGAAAACACCCTGCCGGGATGGAAGAAGACACCATTACGATCAACTGTTCCGGATCCGGCGGGCAGAGCTTCGGGGCCTTTATTCCCCGGGGACTTACACTGAAGCTTACGGGTGACAGCAATGACTACTTTGGAAAAGGACTGTCCGGCGGCAAACTGACAGTCCAGGCTCCTCCGGACGCAGGATACGATTCTCATGAAAATATCCTGATCGGTAATGTAGCCCTTTACGGAGCAACATCGGGCAAAGCTTTCATAGCCGGCATGGCGGGTGAGAGATTCTGTATCCGGAATTCCGGCGCTATTGCTGTAGTGGAGGGCGTCGGTGAACACGGATGTGAATATATGACAGGCGGCGTGGTCGTAATTCTTGGAGAGACAGGAAAGAACTTCGCGGCCGGTATGAGCGGAGGAATCGCCTATGTCCTTGATGAGAAAAACCGGCTCTATAAGAACCTGAATAAAGAGATGGTCACTATGGAAGCGGTGGAGCATAAAAACGACCTGAATGAACTTAAGACGATTCTCGAAGAACATGTGGCCGGCACAGGCTCTGCCAGGGGAAAGGATATTCTGGAACATTTTTCGGATTACGCCCCCATGTTTAAGAAAATCATTCCTACAGATTATAAGAAAATGCTCAAGGGAATTGCAGGATTCCGGGAACAGGGCGCAGATCAGGAGACAGCTGAAGCCCTTGCCTTCCGGGCTTTTGTAGAAGGAGGAGAAGACTGATGGGAAAGACAAGCGGATTTCTGGAGTATCAGAGAAAAGACGGAAAAATCAGGTCTGAGGAAGACCGGATCAGAGATTTCAAAGAGTTCCATGGCAGTCTTTCACCTGAAGAGCAGAGAAGACAGGCGGCCCGCTGTATGGATTGCGGAATTCCTTTTTGCCAGGCGGGCGTCACCATATCCGGCATGGTTTCCGGATGTCCTCTGCACAACCTGGTTCCTGAAATCAACGATCTGGTATACCGGGGAAAGATGGAGGCGGCCTATCACAGGCTTGCAATCACCCACAGCTTTCCCGAGTTTACCAGCCGTGTCTGCCCCGCCCTCTGTGAGGCGGCCTGCACCTGTGGTTTTGGCGACCTGCCTGTTTCCAGCAAGGAAAATGAGAGAGCGGTCATTGACTATGCCTTTGCCCACGGTCTGGTTCAGGAAGAAAAGCCTGCAGTCCGTACTGGAAAGAAGGTGGCTGTGGTGGGCAGCGGGCCGTCAGGTCTTGCGGCTGCCCAGATGCTGAACCGCCGGGGTCACGATGTGACAGTTTATGAGCGGCATGACCGTATCGGGGGCCTGCTTCGTTACGGCATTCCCAATATGAAGCTGGACAAGTCCCTGATCGACAGACGGGTAAGCATGATGGAAGAGGCCGGGGTAAAATTTGTCCTTAATACAGATATAGGAAGGGATCTGCCCGCGGAGAAACTGCTGGAGGATTACGACAGTGTCGTGCTGGCATGCGGGGCTTCAGAACCCAGAGACATCAAGGTGCCGGGCAGAGATGCCGCAGGGATCAGATTTGCTGTGGATTTTCTGTCCGAGGTAACAAAGAGTCTGCTGGACAGCGATTTTAAAGAGATGCCTGAAGCACTGGCAAAAGAAAAAGACGTAATTGTAATCGGTGGTGGAGATACCGGCAATGACTGCGTAGGAACCTGTATCCGTCTGGGGGCCAGGAGCGTTACCCAGCTGGAGATGATGCCCAAAGCATCTGAGGAAAGGCTGCCCTCCAACCCCTGGCCGGAATGGCCAAGGATTCTTAAAACTGACTACGGGCAGGAGGAAGCCATATGGAAATTCGGGAAAGACCCCAGAATCTACCGGACAACAGTCAAAGAATTCCTGAAGGATGAAAAAGGATGTCTGAAAGGCGCTGTCCTGGTCTCTCTGGAAGCAGTAAAAGATGAGAAAACGGGAAGAACCCTCATGAAGCCTGTAGAGGGAACGGAAGAAACGGTGGCGGCAGACCTTGTACTGATTGCCGCAGGATTTCTTGGCAGCGAAAGATATGTGACAGAAGACTTCGGTGTGGAAACAAATGCAAGGACCTGTGTAAAGACAGAGCCCGGATTGTTTGCGACATCCAGGGACAAGGTCTTCGTGGCAGGAGATATGCATCTGGGCCAGTCTCTGGTGGTGCGGGCGATCGCAGAAGGAAGAAATGCGGCAGAAGCTGTAGATGAGGCTCTGATGGGACAGTGAGAAAGCGTGATAAGTATGAAAGCTGACAGAAAACTGGTTTTGGAAGACGGGACAGAGTATGTCGGACAGGGATTCGGAGGAAGTAAATGCTCTGTCTGTGAAATCGTTTTTAATACATCCATGGCAGGTTACCAGGAAATCGTTTCCGATCCTTCCTACACGGATCAGGCCATAGTTATGTCCTATCCTCTGATCGGCAACTACGGAATAGCCGATGAGGACTTCGAGAGCAAACGGATTTCACCGGCAGCTCTTATTGTAAGAGACATTAATGATCAGCCTTCCAATTTCCGATCCGCCAAAAGCCTCCCGGAACTTCTCGAAGAGGCGGATGTACCCGGAATCAGCGGGATTGATACAAGAAAACTGGTAAGAAGTATCCGTGACCTGGGATCCAGGAGATGCCTGATCACGGACATTTCCATGCCTGTGGAAGAAGCACTGTCGAGGATTGCCTCCTCCCCGGTTCCCCACGATGCCGTAAAACGGTGCAGCTGTACAAAAAAATGGTACAGCAGAACATCCAATCCCCGCTTCAATGTTGTTGCCATCGACTGCGGCATGAAAAGCAGCATCGTTAAGATGATGAACCGCAACCGCTGCAATGTGACTATTGTTCCATACAGTACAGGGAGTGAGGAGATACTTTCCCTGCATCCTGACGGAGTGTTTATATCAAACGGACCGGGAGATCCGACAGATGTGCCGGAAGTGGTTACGACCCTGAAGGCTTTAAGAGGCCGGATCCCCATGTTCGGAATCTGTCTGGGGCACCAGCTTCTTGCCCTTTCCTACGGAGCCGGGACCTACAAACTGAAATTCGGTCATCGCGGCGGAAATCATCCCGTAAGAGATGTACGCACCGGGAAGGTCATTATCACCAGCCAGAATCACAGTTATGCAGTGGATGAAAAAACTCTGGCAGGAACGGGACTGTCAGTGTCCCACATCAATATACTCGATCAGACGGTGGAAGGACTGGTCAGCGGGACTGACCGGGTATTTTCAGTTCAATATCATCCCGAAAGCGCGCCCGGACCTCAGGACAGCTATGAACTATTTGAAGAGTTTGTCAGGCTGATGAAGGCTCACAGGGCGGCAGGACCGGAGAAGTGAGGGACAGAAGAAATGCCAAAACGAACAGACATTAAAAAGATACTGGTCATCGGGTCCGGACCGATCGTAATCGGACAGGCTGCCGAGTTTGATTACGCCGGCACCCAGGCCTGCCTTGCCCTCAAAGAAGAGGGTTATGAAGTCATACTTGCCAATTCAAACCCGGCGACCATCATGACAGATCATTCCATAGCGGACAAGGTTTACATGGAACCTCTGACCCTGGAATATATGGCCAGAATCTGCCGCTATGAAAGACCGGATGCCATTGTTCCCGGCATCGGCGGACAGACGGGACTGAATCTGTCCCTGGAACTCTATGACAAGGGTGTCCTGGAGGAATGCGAGATTGAACTTCTGGGGACAGACGCCGAAAGCATCCGGAAGGCCGAGGACAGGGAAGAATTCAAGGAATTATGTCAGAGCCTGGGCGAGCCGGTCGTACCCTCCCTGATCTGCCAGACTGTGGAAGAGGGTCTCTCGGCGGGAGAAGAAATCGGCTATCCGGTCATCTTAAGACCGGCTTTTACCCTGGGAGGAACCGGTGGCGGCTTCGCCGATGATCCGGAAGAAATGCGGACCCGGATGAAGACAGCGCTGGAACTTTCACCTGTCGGGCAGGTCCTGGTGGAAAAGAGTATTAAAGGCTACAAGGAAATTGAATATGAAGTGATGAGAGACGCAAATGATACGGCCATCACCGTATGTAACATGGAAAACCTGGATCCGGTGGGCATCCATACCGGAGACTCCATCGTCGTTGCTCCGAGCCAGACCCTCACCAACAAAGAATATCATATGCTGAGAGACAGTGCCCTGCGTATCATCCGGGCGCTGAAAATAAAAGGAGGGTGCAATGTGCAGTTTGCCCTGGATCCCGAGTCCTTTGATTACTATGTAATCGAAGTCAATCCCAGGGTTTCCAGGTCTTCGGCCCTGGCCTCCAAGGCCAGCGGATATCCCATCGCGAGGGTGTCGGCCAAGATTGCGGCAGGTATGAATCTGGATGAAATCATGCTGGCCAACACACCGGCCTGCTTTGAGCCGGCACTGGATTATGTCGTCACCAAGATGCCCAGATTTCCTTTCGATAAGTTTACACTCGCCTCAAATGTGCTCTCAACGCAAATGAAGGCGACAGGAGAGACCATGAGTGTCGGCAGGACAATGGAAGAAAGCCTGCTAAAGGCGATCCGGTCTCTGGAGGATGGAAAGAACCATATTCACCTGGAGAAATTTGATGTGGCCAATCTCCTGGACAGAGAAAAAAAGCCGCAAGTTCAAAATTATGATGAAGAAGATAAAAAAGAAGCTGTCCGTAAGCTTCTGTCATATATAGAGGAAGGAACCGATGACAGGATATATGCCATATCGGAACTGCTCTGGCTGGGGGCCGATCTTCAGGCCATATATCAAAGAACAAAAATCGACATGTTCTTTCTGAATAAAATCAAAAATATTGTTGATTTTGAGAAGAAACTGGAATCTGTATCGGATCATAAGGAAGGAGGAAAAAGCCTGCCCGGCAGAGAACTTCTTTACGAAGCAAAAAGAATGGGATTTTCGGATTCTTATATCGCGGAACTGACAGGCTTCCGGGAAAAAGAAATCTGGGAGCTCAGGAGAAGCCTGGGGATCCGTCCTGTTTACAAGATGATTGATACCTGCGCCAGCGAGTTTGACAGTTATGTCCCTTACTTTTATTCTACTTATGAAGAGGAGAATGAGTCACTTGTATCCGGAAGAGAGAAGATCATCGTCCTGGGTTCCGGCCCCATCCGGATCGGCCAGGGAGTAGAATTTGATTATTCGACAGTCCACGCTCTGGAGTCCATCCGGCAGTCGGGCTATGAGGCGATCGTGATCAACAACAATCCGGAAACGGTTTCCACGGATTATACGGCAGCTGACAAGCTTTATTTTGAGCCGCTGACTGTCGAAGACATCATGAACATTATCGATCTGGAAAAACCGGTCGGAGTGATCGTATCCCTGGGAGGGCAGACCGCTGTCAACCTGGCGGACCCATTAAGGGAAAGGGGCGTCTCTATCATAGGGACAGGACCGGAAGCGATTTTCGCTGCCGAGGACAGAGACGCATTTGAAAATGTGATCAGGAAGCTGGACATCCCGCATCCTGAGGGAATAGCCGTAACCAGTGTGGAGGAAGGCGTACGGGCGGCATCCCGTCTGGGCTTCCCTGTCCTTGTAAGACCTTCTTTTGTGCTGGGGGGCCGGGCCATGGAGATCGTGGCAAATGAGGAAATGCTTCGTCATTACCTGAAAAATGCGGTTGAGGTAGACAAGGACAGGCCGGTATTAGTCGACCGCTACATAGTAGGTAAGGAAGTGGAGGTCGATGCCGTCTGTGACGGAGAGAGTGTCTTCCTGCCCGGAATCATGGAACTGGTGGAGAGGACCGGTGTTCATTCCGGGGACAGTATCAGTGTTTATCCTCCTTTTTCACTTTCAGAAGAAACAAAAGGCAGGATATGGGAATATACCCGGAAACTCGGCACAGCCATAGGAATTGTCGGCTTATTCAATATACAGTTTATTGTAGATGAGGCGGAAGAGGTTTATATTATAGAAGTAAACCCCAGAGCATCCAGAAGTGTCCCGTTTCTTTCAAAGTCCACGGGGGTATCCCTGGTGGATGTTGCCACAAAAGTCATGCTGGGCCGGAAACTGAAAGATCAGGGACTGGCAGACAAGGTACTGCCGGAAAAGAAGTTCTGGTATGTAAAGGCACCGGCATTCTCTTTTGAGAAACTGAATGGGATGGATGCTTATCTGTCCCCTGAAATGAAATCAACCGGAGAAGCCATAGGATATGATGGCAGCCTGAAGAGGGCGCTTTACAAGGCACTTCAGGCATCGGGCGTCAAGATGAAGGAATACGGGACCGTCATGGTGACTCTGGCAGACGAGGACAAGGAAGAGGCCCTGCCTCTGATCCGGAGATTCTATAAACTTGGTTTCAATATAGAAGCCACCATCGGGACAGGAACATTTCTGAAAGAGCACGGGATAAGGACCAGGATCAGAGGAAAGCTCAGTGACGGAAGTGATGAGATATTAAAAAGCATCAGGGCCGGTTATGTCAGCTACATAATCAATACAAGAGCGATTCTTTCCGGAATTCATTACAGAGACGGGGTAGAGATCCGAAGATGTGCTATATTAAACGGGGTTACCATGTTCACATCACTGGATACGGTAAGAATTCTTCTGGATGTCCTGGAGGATATTTCACCGAGGATATCGGCAATTTAAATATATGCCGGCATGGCAGATGCCCGAATCATCTGTCAGCAGGCCGGCAGGTCAGGAGGAAGCATGGATTACACAGCAGATGAAGTAATGGACTATATTCAGGAAGAGGGGGCGAAGTTCATAAGACTTGCCTTCCGGGATGCCTACGGAATTCAGAAAAACATTTCTGTGACTCCCCTGGAAGTACAGAAAGCATTTGAGAGGGGCGCCCCGGTAAATGTAAGAAAGATCGCTGGATTCAGGGACTGCCCCTATGCGGCTCTTTACCTGAAACCGGATCCGCAGACTCTGGCGATCCTGCCCTGGCGGTCCGATGGAGGAAAAGTCCTCCGGATGTTCTGTGACATCTGTACGCCGGAAGGAGATCCTTATATGTCAGATACAAGGGCTGTTCTGAAAGAAGCCGTAAAAAAGGCGGAGGAAAAGGGGATCGAATTCCGCTTTGGAACAGAGACGGAGTTTTATCTCTTCCTCAAGGACCAGGAGGGAAATCCCACCAGGATTCCCTATGACCAGGCAGGCTATATGGATATAGCTCCTCTGGACAAATGTGAAAATGTCAGAAGAGAGATTACGCTGACCATTGAGCGGATGGGGCTGACCCCTGAACGGTCCCACCATGAAGAGGGACCGGGACAGAACGGCATAGATTTTCATTATGCAAAACCATTGAAAGCTGCCGACCAGATGACTACTTTCAAAATGGTGGTTCAGACTGTCGCAGACCGCTATGGACTGGTGGCGGACTTTTCACCCATGCCCCTGCCCGGCCAGCCCGGAAACGGCTATCATATCAACATTTATGCCGCAGATGAAAATGGGGAGGATGTGGGCAGATTTGCAGCGGCAGGTATTCTGGAGAGAATCCGGGATATCACCATATTCCTGAATCCCAAAGAAGCTTCCTATTCCAGGCTTGGAAATAACACGGCTCCGGACCGGGTAAACTGGTCGGATGCAGGCCGGTCCGAACTAATGTATGTGGAAAGCCGGTATGGAAGGACAAGGGGAGAACTTCGGTCGCCGGATGCCTGGAGTAATCCTTATCTGGTCTATGCACTGCTGATCCATGCGGGGCTTTCGGGAATCGAAAGGAAACTGGACCTTCCGGAGGGTTCCAGAGATGAAATGCTCTTGCTGCCGGCTTCCAGAAAGGAAGCATGCAGACTGGCTGAGGAAAGTGACTTTGTCAAAAAGAATGTGCCGGAGGATCTGCTCAGGGAGTACACTTCATGCTAAAGGAGGCGGCCTATGCCCGGAATCAGAGATAAACAGCATTCCATACTGATCGTATCCACTTCCGAGCAGTTCGACAGGATTGTCAAAAGGTCTCTTGTCGGATATATCACGATTGATACGAGAAAAAGCGCGGCGATGGCCAGACGGTGTATTCTTGAGAGAAACTATGATCTGGTGGTGATCAATTCGCCTGTGCCGGATGAGTCAGGGGAGGCCTTTGCCCTTTTTGTGACGGAACAGAGTAATGCATCTGTTCTTCTTGTCACACCGCATGACCTTTATGAACAGGTCATGGACCGGCTGACGGATTACGGCATCCTTGTTATGGCCAAGCCATTTCCCTACGGACAGATCAACAAGGCTATACGATTTCTTACGGCAGTCCAGAACAGAATGGGAAGCCTCGCCGAACAGACCCAGACCCTGGAAGAGAAGATGGAGGAGATCCGGATCATAAGCCGGGCCAAACTGCTTCTGGTGGAGAAACAAGGGATGACGGAAGATGCGGCCCACCGCTTTATCGGAAAACAGGCTATGGACCAGGGGGTATCCAGGAGAAGAATCGCCCGGAAACTGATTTGGTCTCTTGGAAAAGACTGACCTAAAATCCTTGACATCATTAAGAATATTTCATAAAATTTAAGTGTAAATATTTTATTTTCTATACATTTTTCACAATTTCCTAGTGATAAGGAGGGTTACAGATGGCAGCAAAGATTTTGATGGCCGGGAGCATTATGATGGATCTGATACTGCAGATGCCACGTGTTCCCCATCCGAGTGAAAGTATTCTGGGAACAAGTTATTCCACAGCCGGAGGCGGAAAAGGAAGCAATTCCGCTGTGGCAGCGGCAAGAGCAGGCGGAGATGTATCCGTATGCTGTACTCTGGGACAGGATGCCAATGGTGAGGCGTTGAAGGGTATGCTGCAGGATGCAGGAATTGATGTCACCAACATGAACCTCAAAGAAGGCCTTAATACAGGTATGGCAGTCATCATGCTCGAGGAAGACGGTATGAACCGGATTACCATCTATACCGGAGCAAATGACGATACCACACCTGAAGACATCGAGAAGGCATTTGAAGGAAAAGATTATGACGCTGTGATGATGCAGCTGGAGATTCCGGTGGAGTCCAATGTAAAGGCATTTGAGCTGGCTAAGGAAAAGGGCATGATCACCTGCCTTGACTGCGGTCCTGCTCAGGCATATCCCATCGAGAAGTTCCAGGGAATTACCATTCTTTCTCCCAATGAGACCGAGACAGACGCCCTGGTAGGAATCCTTCCCGTGGATGACGAAACCTGCCTGGCAGCAAGCAAAATCCTGAAAGAGCGCAGCAACTGTAAATATGTTGTTCTGAAGATGGGTGAGAAAGGATCCTATATCTACGGCGAGGGAATCGCACAGATGGTTCCCACTTTCAAGGTTGACGCAGTGGATCCTACGGCAGCAGGTGACTGCTACACAGGTGTCCTGGTTATGAGATATGCAGAGACCGGCGATATCGTTGAGGCGGCAAGATATGCCAGCGCAGCGGCTGCTATTTCCGTACAGAGCCTGGGCGCACAGCCTTCACTTCCCATGAAGGAGGATATCGACAAGTTCTATGCAGAAAGAGCATAGGAGATCTTTGCCCCAGTCTGTATAAAAAATACCGTATAAAAGAAATGGAGGCGTCAGCAGTAACGCTTTTGCCCATTTTATAAGAATGGGCGAATCGTAACTGCTGACGCCTTTTTAGCGCGTAGTTTTATTTTTTCGGCTTTTCTTACATCTGGATGATTCCGAAAGCGTTCGCAATGGAACTGAGAAGTATTATGATGAGGAAGAGCGGACTTAAATAGCGGATCATCGGGATAAAGATGAATTTTCTTTTAAAACGGTGACCGTTTTTTTCCACCTCTTCCGTGATCTTCTCCAGACCGATTTTTCTGTTGACAAAGTAGCAGATACAAAGGGCGGCAACCGGCATCATGACAGAATTGGTCATGAAGTCGGAGAAATCCAGAAACTGCATTCCGATGATTTTAAACATGGCCAGAGGACCGTAGCCCAGAGAGGACAGTGTTCCCAGCACGACCATGATGATGCCCATGATGACCGTAGCGGCGCGGCGTCCGGTTCCCAGTTCATCACAGAAAGTGGAAACCGCGCTTTCCATCAGAGCGATGGCGCTGGTAAGTGCCGCAAAAAAGACCAGAACAAAGAACAGTATGCCGCCGACCCGGGTAAAACTGATGGTTAAAAGAACCTTGGGAATGGTGACAAACATCAGGGAGGGCCCCGCTTTGACTGCCGCGGAATCTCCGCCGGAAAAAGCAAATACGGCCGGAATGATCATCAGACCTGCGAGGAAAGCAATCCCCGTATCAAAGATCTCTACATTTTCCGTCGCACTCTCGATGGAAACATCGTCTTTCGTATAGGAACCGAAGGTGATCAGGATACCCATGGCAATTGACAGGGAGTAGAACATCTGGCCCATTGCTGCCACGACAGTCATCCAGGAAAAATTCTTCGGATTGGGTATCAGGAAATATTTCACACCCGCCATGGCACCGGGCAGGGTAACGGAATAGCCCACAATAATCAGTGCCAGCAGCAGTAAAAGCGGCATCATGATTCTGGAGACACGCTCGATACCGTTCTGTACGCCCATAAATATGACAACCAGTACAGCTATTGTGAACACCAGAAACCAGACTTCCGCCTCATATCCGCCTGTTATAAAATTTGTAAAGTAATCATCCATGGCAAGTTCTGTCGTATTGCCCCGGAGATATTCAAAGAGGTATTTAACAACCCAGCCTCCAATGGTGGAGTAATAGGGAACGATCAGCATAGGGATGATCGCATTGATCCAGCCTCCTGCTCTGGCCGACGGACTGTCCCCGAAAGAGGCAAATGCACCGACGGGACTCTTTTTGGTCATTCGCCCGATGGCGGTCTCAGCTATGATCATCGTGTAACCGAAAGTCAGTGCCAGTATGATGTAGATAATCAGGAAGATTCCTCCTCCGTACTGCGCTGCCAGATAGGGAAAGCGCCATATGTTGCCAAGTCCGACTGATGCGCCCGCCGCAGAGAGCACAAATCCCAGCTTGCCGGAAAAGCTGCTTCTTTTGTTGTCCATAATCCTCACTCTTTTGCTTTTATTGTTGCGGCAGTTAATTAAAAGCACACAACGAAAAAAGTATAACTAAAAACGGCTCCGGATGCAAGTGATATTTGCTTTTATGCATCTTTCGTCCGATTGACTATCATCAGTACAGATAATATAATAATTATTAAATAATACAGCAATAAGGAACGGTCATAAGAGACCGGAAACAGAACGGAGCGTGCGCTATGAATTGTCCCAACTGTAATCATCCTGTCCGTGAAGGGGCAGCTTTTTGTGTAAAGTGCGGGTACCGGCTATCCGATAAGCCGCAGATAAAGACCTGCCCGGTCTGCGGGAGGCAGCAGAATTCAGACAGTTTCTTTTGTATAGAGTGCGGGCATTCCTTTGAACAGGAGCCGGCACCCCCCCAGGAACCTGCACCCATACCGGTCCGGAGACCTTCCGATAACGACCGGACAGTCAGCTACCAGGATCCTGCCGCTTATCAGGATTCCGGGAAAAATCAGGAGCCTGCGGCTTATAGGGAACCTGAACCTTATCAGGGCCCGGGTCTTTACGGAGAATCTGATGGCTACGGCGGTTCCGGAGGCTACGGAGGCTCCGGCGCCTATGGCGGACCGGGAGACTATGAAGATCCCGGTGATTACGGAAAAAAGAGTATCCTGCCGGTCGTACTGGCTGTCCTGGCTGTTCTTTTACTGGCGGGAGCAGGAGTGCTTGCCTATTTTACATTCGTAAAAAAGCCGAATCCCCCGGTTGAGAATACAGAAACTCCGGCGATGGAAAAGGCAGACGATACCGAGTATGCCGATGATACGGAAGACGAGAATACAGGTGATATCTATGATGAGGATGATACGGAGGCTGACTGGCCTGCTGAGACCGCCGAGACGCTGGACCTGCCGGGAGTCGGATCTTCGGTAAAAAACTATCCGAAAGAACCGTCTGATTTTCTGGAATACAGTGATTCGAACGGAATGTACTCCTTTGTATATCCCAGAGACTTTTTCCAGACATGTACCTACAGTTCCGCTGACAATAAGTATGAGTTCATTACGGCCGACGGACGCCAGACCTACCGGCTTTACGATGAGCCGGCCGCTGTCGCAAATAATCCCGGAGCTTCTGCCCGGAGAAAACTGGAGGAGGCAAAATCCCAGTTTGACCTGAGTTCTCCTCAGATGTACACCTTTACATCCAAGGAGATTTCGGACACAGGGTATTTCAGAACCATTATCACAGGTCCGGACAGATATGAAGAGATGCTGGGTCATTATTACATTTTCTCCTGCACCAGTGACAGGACATATATTCTTTCCTATGACTATTATTATGAGAAGGGCGACGCGGAGGAGTATTCTCTGAACGGTTACCTGACTGACTGCCTCTACCGGGGCTGGTCCATCAGCGGTTCCTCCTACAGGCTCAGAAATTATGACTTGTTTAAGAAAGATGACATGGGGACCAAAAAGTAGGGAAAGGAGCCCGTTGTGGGTAAACGAACATTTATCATCTGTATACTTTTGACAATTCTGATTGCATATAGCCGGGTCCTGTACCCGGCTGCTTCTGTAGGTGAAAACTCTGCGGGCGGAAAAGAAGAACTGCTGATTGTTCTCGACCCGGGACACGGTGGAGCCCAGTCCGGAGCTGTCAGTAAAGACGGAGCGACCATGGAGAAGGATCTCAACCTTACCATAGCGCTTAAACTTAAGGAGAAACTTGAGACTTATGAAGGGGTCAGGGTCCTTATGACCAGGGAAGATGACAGAGATGTGGACCTGGACAGGAGATCGGAGATCGCGGAAGAAGTGCAGGCAGACCTGCTTGTAAGCCTTCATAATAATGCTTTCGGGGGTAACTCCACATATAAAGAAGGGGCCTTTGTCCTGGCAGCAAAAGGCCAGTACAGAAAAAAACTGGCAGAGGAGGAGCAGAAGCTGGCCTGCAATGTGCTCTATGAGCTCACACAGATCGGGCTGACCGATCAGGGAATCCTGCTCAGAGAGTCAGAGGACGGGGAAACCTATCCGAACGGGAAAAAGGCGGATTATTACCGCATCATAAAAGCAGGGATCAAAAACCGGCGGATGCAGATACTGATTGAGCATGCTTATATAGACAGTGATGAGGATTTTGAAAAGTTTCTGAGTTCGGACGAGAAACTTGAGGCTTTGGCCCAGGCAGATGCCAGAGGTATTGCCAGGTACTATGGACTTCGGTCGAAGAAAACAGGAAAGAAACTGCCGGAATTGAAGAATTACCTGGAGAAAAGGGTTCTTTTCCGCAAGCATATGGAGCCGAAAGAGGGCCTTAACCTTTATTATCCGCAGCTGGATATCAGCCCTGTTTTGGGAAATGAAGCCGAGGCAGAGAAAAAACCATGATCATCAGAGGGGGAAATGTCTTTTCTGCAGTTCCGGAGATCTGCGGCAACCGGAAAAGACTCAGAGGAAAATTTATAAAAAAGGATATTTATATCGGGGAAGACAAAAGATTTGTCTCTGCGCCTGCTTCCGGGAATGAGGATATCATAGAGGCGGAAGGCTGTTATGTGATTCCCGGACTGGTCGATATCCATATACACGGATGTGCCGGAGCAGATTTCAGTGATGATGATCCGGACGCCCCGGAATGTATGGCAGCCTGGCTTTTCTCCCGTGGAGTGACAGCTTTTCTGCCTGCCTCGATGACCTGGCCGGAGGAAAGGCTTCTCCGAATCTTCTCAGGTGCCTGCCCGGTGCCGGATGACGGGCGGCATGCGCTGCTTGCCGGTATCCACATGGAAGGACCGTTTATATCTGAAAAAAAGAAGGGCGCGCAGAACCCTGCTTATATAAGATTTCCGGACCGGGATGAATTTGAGAGGCTTTTGAAGTCTGCAGCAGTGCCGGTCCGGCTGATCACCCTGGCACCGGAGCTTCCGGGAGCTATGGATTTCATTGACCACTTTCACCGGGACGTCCACATATCCCTGGGACATTCGGCAGCAGGTTATGATACGGCAAAAGAAGCATTTGACAGGGGAGCTGACCATGTGACCCATCTCTTTAATGCCATGAATCCTTTCCTGCACAGGGAGCCGGGCATTATCGGTGCGGCGGCGGAAAGGGAGGAAGTCTTTGTGGAACTGATCTGTGACGGGGTGCATGTGCATCCGGCGGCCGTCCGGGCTGCATTTTCCCTGTTCGGGGCGGACCGGATCGTGCTCATTTCCGATTCCATGCGGGCCGCAGGCCTGGCCGACGGCGAAAGCGAACTGGGCGGACAGAAAGTCTACAAGAAAGGCCGGAGGGCTTTTCTGGCGGACGGGAGCATTGCCGGCTCGGTGTCGTCACTTACCGACTGCATGAAAAATGCAGTCCGGTTCGGCATTCCTTTAGAGGATGCCGTGCTGGCTGCGACCGCAAATCCGGCCCGGAGTATCGGCCTTTCCGGCCTGGTCGGAAGCATCCGGGAAGGGGCCAGGGGCAACCTGGTCATCCTCGACGCCGATCTGCAAATTTTACAGGTTATTTAGCATGAATTTTTATGGATTTAAGGAGGAATTCGTTTTATAATAATTGTAGCCGAAAAGGCAAGAATATGACAGGAAGCGAGAGCTGTTTACCGGTTACTTTGAGAGGGGGGAATCAACATGGAGAAGAAGCGTAAACTGTTAATCGCAGCTGCAGCCCTGCTCGCTGTCGCCATAGGACTGGGCGCCTATGCATATCACAGCTATCAGGTAAAGGTGAAGAAATATGCCGCGGCAGCAGAGATTTTTGAAAGCGGCAAATATGAAGAAGCAGCAAAGGCCTTTGAGCCCCTTGGCGGCTTCCGCCATGCTGACGATGTGGCAAAGACCGCAACGGTATTCAAGGATCTTGACGAAGGCAAGACAAGCGAAGCAGTAAAGGTGGCCGAGGATATCTCTGATTTTAAGCTTAAGGACGAGAAGCTGCAAAAGGCCATCGATGACAAAAAGGAAGCCTACTATCAGGCGGCGGAGCTTCTTGTGAATTCGGGTCTCTACGACCAGGCCTGCCAGACATACAAATGTCTCGGAAAGTACAAGGACAGTGCTGACGCAGCGATATACTGTGAGGCCCGGGACAAGATAGAGAACGATGACATGAAGGGAGCGATCCCGCTTCTGGAGAAAATCGCCGGATATAAGGATGCAGCCAGTCTGAAGGAGAACTGTTCGACTTATCTTGAGGCAGCAGAGCTTCAGGACAAGGGAGATGATGCAAGTCTTAAAAAGGCTGAGGAAATGTTCAACGGACTCGGGGAATTTAAGGATTCTTCCGACAGAGCTCTTGCCTGCAAGAGCGTGGGTCTGTTTAAAGAGGCAAAGGCACTGGCTGATAAGAAAGACTATGACGGCGCTTACAAAATTCTGAAAGAATATCCTTCCAATCCCTATCCGGGATGGAAGGAGCTGATGACGGAAAGCAAGAATGAGATCGACTACGCAGAGGCAGAGAAGTATTTCAAGGATGAGCATTACTATAAGGCTTATCAAATCTATAACAGACTGGGGGATTTCAAGAATTCCAAGGACAAGGCCAAGAAGTGCAAACGGGATAATCCCGGAAACAAGATCCTTTTCCAGGATCCGGATTACAAGTCCTCAAGCGTTAAGCTTACCATTGACAATAAGGGTTATATGAATACCTACATCAAGCTGTACTCTTCCAGCGACAAGCTTGCAGCCCGCATCTTTATTAAAGAGGACGGGGCAATCAGCATCAACCTTCCGGCAGGAACCTACCATATGAACAGGGCCTACGGCAAGCAGTGGTACGGGAAGAAGGACATGTTCGGAGATGAGGGATTCTACTGGAAATGTAAGATCGGCAACAGTTATAACTTTGTCCTCAAATCCGGATACATTTATACTCTGAAAGCAGGCGGATCCGGCGACGCGGTATCCAATGAGTCTACGGGCGCAGGTGACTTCTGATCCTTCAGAGCGAAAACCGGAGTTTTAAAGCAGGATTATAATATAAAAGGAGGCATCGCAGTTAATGCGGCGCCTCCTTTTTATGTTTGCAGATATATGATTTTTTCAGCGGATGAAGTTCATCCGGGTAATAGTTTCCGCCTTATAATCGATGCCTTTTTCCCTGCCGGCTTCAAAGGCCTTAAGCATCCAGGCCATATTCCGGCCAAGCTGGCGCATGACTGCCAGTCCTTCCGCATCCCTCTCAATTTCCTCGATGGTATTGCCGTGGACCATATTCCAGTATGCGGACGGGACCAGAGGCATATTATTGAGCATAAAATACTTGTTGAGCTGCTCCAGAGCCGCGGTGGAACCTCCCCTGCGGCAGGTCACGATGGCAGCTCCGGGCTTGCCCGCAAAACCGCCGCCGGCATAAAACATCCGGTCCAGAAAACTTGTACAGGCTCCGCTTGCTCCTCCGAAATGGACAGGAGAACCCACGATCAGTGCGTCAGACACTTCCATCCTCTGGATAGCCACATTGACCACGTCATCTCCATATATACAGCGCTTAATTCCGCTTTCCCGGCACTTTCCGCAGCCCATACAGCCTCTGACTGCCTGGGCTCCTACATGAATCCAGTTTACTTCTATTCCTTCACCATGAAGAACCTTTGATATCTCAACCATGGCCCTCCAGGAACAGCCTTTGGGATGCGGACTTCCATTTATAAATAATACTCTCATATGCATATACCTCCCCTTATTATAATTATGTATCAGGAGAGGGAAAAAGATTGAAAAAATACGGGGGACAGGATGGGAAATATCCGCACCTGTCCCCCGCGCCGGTCTTGATTCAGGGCCTGACGGCTATTATAATTTTTGTAGAGGTTAAGAGAAAAAAGAAATAGAAACAAGTAGAGGGAGAAAGGAGAATTACCATGTTTGAATTTACCCTTATGAAAAATATGTTCTACGAACTGGACCCGGAAAAGGTGGAGGAATCCGTGGAACGCCGGGGCGGGTCAGGATGTTCCCGGACCCTTTCCCTGGATCTTCCCGAGGCGCCGGAGGTAAAGTCCGTCACCATGATGGAGAGGTATGTGCCTTACGGGGCGCTTTACCATCTTTTTATCAATGACGAAGAAAAATACGCGGATATCAAAGAGGACAGGATCAAACGTATTATTCTGGCTTTTTACAGGGACAGGAAGCCCTCCTATCTTAAGGAAGCCTACAGGCAGGAAACTTTTCCGGAAAACCTTGAGGAGCTGAATATTCTGGATTGCTTTGAGGTGGACAAGATGCCGGGATATGACAGAAAATACGCTTATTCGGACCTTCTGACCCTGGAGGATCTGCGAAAGGGAAAGACCGGGGACGAGCATAAACCAAAGACCGCTTTTCCCGGAATGCGCTTCTCGGATAAATACCGTCCCAAATAAAAAAGAGGCTGATAATGCACACATTCCACAATGACAAAAAAGGGATATTCCACTATAATAAACAATAGAAGAGTAACTGTAATCATATGACATAAAGCAGCCGGAAAAAGCGGGAAAATCCGCGGTTCCGGCTGGCGGGGAGTTCGAGATGGATTATTTTGACAATGGCTTTAAAGTAGTAAGGATCGTGATCACCGGAGGACCATGCAGCGGGAAGACCACTGCGCTGGACCAGGCTGCCGAACGGCTCGGCGATCTGGGATTTACCATTCTGATGATGCCGGAAACAGCCACACAGCTGATCAGCTGCGGAATCAGTCCCTGGTCCTGCGAGTCCCTCTTTTCCTATCAGCGCTGGCAGATGCGGCTGCAGCTGGCCAAGGAGAAGGTTTATGCCGGAGCGGCGGAAGAGATTGCCCGGGTGCAGGGAAAGCCGGTGCTGATCCTCTATGACAGGGGCATGATGGATAACAAGGCTTATTCTACAGATGAGGAATTTGTGGAGCTGCTGGACGAGCTGGAACTGACAGAAGATGAATGCCTCAGCTGGTATGACGGTGTCTTTCATCTTGAGACTGCGGCCAAAGGAGCTGTGGAGTTTTACACATGCGCCAATAATTCCACCAGAACCGAGACGGTCGAAGAGGCGATTGAGGTGGACAATGCCAGCCTCCATGCCTGGGAGGATTATCCGGACCGTGTGATCATCGATAATTCCACGGACTTTGCAGGGAAAATGGACAGGCTTTATGAGGGAATCCGGTCTGTTCTTATACAGGCGTCCGAGGACCCGGAGGATATAGGATGAAAGATACGATCATTATCGGGATAGCAGGGGGCACAGGATCGGGAAAATCCACATTTGCCAAGCGGCTTGCAGAACGTTTCGAAGGAAATGTATCCATGATCTACCACGATAACTATTACCGGGATCTGAGTCATCTGACCTTCGAAGAGCGGAAAAAAGTCAATTATGATCATCCGGATTCTCTGGAGACAGAACTGCTTATAGAACATCTTAAAGAACTGAAGAAAGGGAGGCCGGTGGAATGCCCGGTTTATGATTTCGGCGCTCATAACCGGTCAGACCGGACTGTTACCATCCGGCCGGCGCCGGTGGTGATCGTGGAAGGAATCCTCGTCCTTTCCGACCCGAAGATCAGAAAACTTCTGGATCTGAAAATTTTTGTGGATGCCGACGCGGATGAACGCGTGCTGCGGAGGATCCGCCGGGATGTCGTAAAAAGAAAGCGGGATATTGACGGAATAATAAAACAGTATCTGACAACTGTCAAACCAATGCACAACCTTTATGTGGAACCTGCAAAAGCAAAGGCGGACCTTGTGATCAACAGCGGCAGAAACGAGCAGGCCTTTGCGGTCGCCGAAGCTTTTGTAGAAAAGCATTTACAGAAAAAGAAAGAGAAGGTTAAAGAAAAAAGAGGGGGGAACAGAGAATGAGAAAAGACGCAATCTGGATTGTAGGAAGCGAAGGAAGAATGGGATCTGAACTGCTGCGCCTGCTGAAGAATAAAACAGATTACAAAGTAGTGGCTACAGACCGGAAAATGGATGTTACGGATCTTGACCAGGTTAACAGGGCAGCGGATATTTATGATCCGGATGTGGTGATCAACTGCGCCAGCATATCAGACAGGGATTATTGTGAAGAACACAGAATAGATGCATTTCGGGTAAATGCCCTGGGCGCAAGGAACCTGGCTATGGCAACCCGCCGGAAAAATATCATTATCGTCCAGCTTTCCACAGATGACGTATTTGACGGACACAATAACCGTTCCAAGAATGAATTCGATACGCCGACACCCAATACCGTATACGGGCAGAGCAAGCTTGCGGGGGAAAACTTTGTCAGAGAACTGAATCCCAAGCATCTGATCGTAAGAAGCTCATGGGTTTACGGAAGCAGAAAAGCAAAGAAAATGGAGTATAAGGACTTTTACAGTCAGGTAATCGAACATGGTGAGAAAGGAGAGACCTTCCAGTGCCCCATCGATGTGATTTCCACTCCTACCAGTACCCTGGAGATTGCCCGTTTCCTCAAGGAGGCGCTTAGAATCAGGGAATACGGAACCTATCATGTGTCCTGCGAAGGAGCCTGTTCCAAAAGAGAGTATGCAAGGAAAATCCTGCAGCTGAACGGATATGACCCTGAACTGTGTCAGGCATCTTTCGAAAAGAAAGACGGAAAGGTGACATCTACTCTGCTTGAAAATCTGATGATCAAAATGACCGGCCTGATCGAGATGGCTCCCTGGGAGGATGCGCTGAAAGAGTACGTTGAGAGAGAGAAAGGGGAGGTCTAAATGCAGGAAGCAAAAAGTAAGAAAGAAAAAAAGAAAATGGGCCTGACCACCCGGATCTTCATAGCTCTGATCGCCGGCCTGATCTGCGGTGTTATCTTTAATCTGCTCGTTCCCCACGGATATTTAAGGGACGTCGTTTTTGTAGATGGTATATTTTACGTAATCGGAAACGGTTTTATCCGTCTTATGAAAATGCTGGTTGTACCGCTGGTTTTCTGCTCCCTGGTATGCGGAGCAGCTGCGATCGGGGATACCAAATCCCTTGGAAAAGTCGGCGGTAAGACGATCGTTTTCTACCTGTGCACCACCGCTCTGGCAGTTGCGGTTGCCATCGGCGTCGCCAGTCTGATCCGCCCGGGTATCGGGCTTGACATGGCTTCCGTGCAGGCAGGGGATGTCACAGTCGCGGAGTCGACGAACATGGTGGATACCATCCTGAATATCATTCCCGAAAATCCCATTAACGCCCTGGCCAACGGCATCATGCTTCAGGTAATTCTCTTTGCCCTTCTGGTCGGTGTCCTTCTGGCAAAGATGGGTGAGAAAGCGGACATTCTCTTCAATCTTTTTAACCAGACAAATGACCTGATGATGGAGATGACCAATATGGTCATGCAGCTGGCGCCGGCAGGTGTTTTCTGCATGATCGCAAGGACATTCGCCAACCTGGGATTCGAAGCAATGCTGCCGCTGCTTAAATACATGATATCGGTTGTATGCGGACTGGGAATTCAGTGTTTCATAGTCTATATGATTCTTTTCGTCATCTTCACGAGACTGAACCCGACCACATTCCTGAAGAAGTTTTTCCCGGTTATGGCCTTTGCATTTTCAACTTCCACATCCAATGCGACCATACCGCTGAATATTGATACCCTGGAAGAAAAGATCGGTGTTTCCCGCAAGATTTCTTCCTTTACCATACCGCTTGGCGCCACTGTCAACATGGACGGTACTTCTATCATGCAGGGTGTCGCGGTAGTCTTTGCGGCACAGGCTTACGGTCTTCACCTGGGAGTATCAGGCTACCTGACTGTAATCGCCACGGCGACACTTGCTTCAATCGGAACGGCCGGAATCCCCTCCGTGGGGCTGGTTACCCTGTCCATGGTGTTTGACGCGGTAGGTATCCCGGTGGAGGCAATCGCCCTGATCATGGGAATAGACAGAATCCTGGATATGCTCCGTACGGCAGTCAATATCACAGGTGATGCCATCTGTACATCCATTGTCGCTTTCCAGAATGGCGAACTTGATACGGAAGTCTTCCGTGATATGGAGGCGGGCAAATATGAGGACTATTAAAAGAAAAAGAAGAAAGCAGGACCTTGTCCGGATGCTTGTGCCTGTGCTTCTTCTCTGCTTTGCCATACCGGTATTACTCGGAGGCTGCCAGGGGGCAAAGGAAGAGGAGGCGACACAGGCTCCCGCTCCGAAGACAGAGGAGAATACAGGATTTGTGGACGAGATCCGGGAGAGAGGATACCTGATCGCCGGATGCAAGACGGATGTACCGGGACTCAGCTTTTATGATGAGAAGACCGACAGCTGGTCCGGACTCGAAGTGGAAATCGCCAGGAAAACGGCGGCGGATATATTCGGGACAGACCTGGACACAGTAGATAAAGAACAGCTGGTACATTTTGAAGGCGTAACTGTCGATAACAGGGAAGACATGCTGCTGGACGGAAAGGTGGACTGCCTTCTGGCCACCATGTCCATTACCGATGCCCGTAAAAAAAGGATGTCCTTCTCTGAAAGCTATTATACAGACTACGTCGGTCTGATGGTAAGGATAACAAAAGAGGATGAGGATTCCCTGGGTTCAGGAAACATCAAATCCCTTGCCTACCTGGACGGCAAGCTGATCGGCGTGGCAAGGAAATCTACGACCAGGGCCGCAATGCGTACTTATATTGAAAATGTGGCGACCCTTAACGTGGTTCCCCGCTTTGCGGAGTTTTCCAGCTATGATCAGCTGTACAAAGCATTGAAAAGAGGGGATATAGACGCCATGAGTGTGGACGTCTGTATTCTCCAGGCATACAAGGATGAAAACATGAAAATCCTTCCGGACCGGTTTGCCGCCCAGCATTACGGGGCAGCCGTCAAACCGGAAAACAGAGAGCTTCTGGAGCATATCAACAAGGCGCTTCAGTAGAGAGATGACATGAAAGCAGTAGACGGAAAGGAGAGAGGAAAGATGAGACGATCAGGAGGGCTGCTGGCTGTACTTCTGATATTGACACTGCTGTCCGGCTGTATTCTCGCGGGCTGCGGGAAGACTCCGGAGAGGGATCAGAACCGGTCAGAGTACAGAGTCTGTATGATCACAGACTCCGGTGACATCACTGACCAGTCTTTCAACCAGATGACCTATGAGGCGTGCAGGGATTTCTGCAAGGAGCACCATATCGATTTTACCTATAAGAAGCCGGACGGGGATACGGACTATGCCCGGGTGGCCATGGTGGATGTGGCAGTGGCGGAAGGCTACAATATTATTGTGATGCCGGGCTACATTTTTGCCGAGGCTCTGGTTGAAACAACATTTAAATATCCCGACATCAAGTTCGTAGCCCTGGACCTGGGCGGCTCTGATATCGCATCCGCGGCAATCGGCGGAGCCTATTATGAGAATCCTGACGCCTATGATCCGGCCGACTATTACAATACGGCCAATACCTACTGTGCGATTTACCAGGAGCAGATTCCCGGTTATATGGCAGGTTATGCGGCTGTGAAACTGGGCTACAGACATCTGGGTTTCCTTGGCGGCATGGCGGTACCGGGCGTAATGCGCTACGGCTACGGCTATGTGCAGGGGGCGGACCGTGCAGCCAGAGAGCTGGGTATAGAGGATCAGGTTACCATGCAGTATGCCTATGCCGGTCAGTTCTACGGATCTACCGAGATCACGGCGGCCATGGACACCTGGTACGGCAGCGGTACCGAGATCGTATTTGCCTGCGGCGGCGGTGTCTTTACATCCGCGGCTGAAGCGGCAGCCAGAAAAGACGGCAAACTGATCGGAGTGGACAGTGACCAGAAGCCGACCATCGATGCTTACGGGGAAGGCATGACGGTCACTTCGGCGCTCAAACGTCTTCCCGCAACGGTAGATACGATTCTGGATGCCATCATCTTTTCCGACACTTGGGACCGGCATGTAGGAAAGATTGAAAGCCTGGGGCTGGTATCCGGTGACGACACGGATCTGAATTATGTGGGACTTCCTCTCGAATCCACCCAGTGGAATAAAAATTTCAGCAAAGAAGATTATAATAAGTTAGTAAAGGATATTTATGAAGGAAAGATCAAGATCAGCGATTCTCTTGATCAGTTCCCGAAAACAAAGATCAAGGTAAATGTGCGTAAAGGCACCATCCGGTAAAAGGCCGACGAAGAAAGGAGAGAGGTAAAGCATGGGAGAATACGCCATTGAAATGCGTAACATTACAAAACGTTTTCCCGGTATTATCGCAAACGACAATATCACGCTGACCCTGAAAAAAGGCGAAATCCACGCTCTTCTCGGCGAGAACGGCGCCGGGAAATCCACTCTTATGAGCGTGCTGTTCGGCCTTTATCAGCCGGAGGAAGGCGAAATCTATAAAGACGGCAAAAAGGTTACCATCCATGATCCGAATGATGCCAATGCTCTGGGGATCGGCATGGTCCACCAGCATTTTAAACTGGTGGAATGCTTTACGGTCCTGGAAAACATCATCCTGGGCGTGGAACCTGTCAAAGGAGGACTGCTCAATACGGAAGCAGCCCGAAAGCGGGTGATGGAACTGTCGGAAAAGTATCATCTTCAGGTGGATCCGGATAAACTGATCGAGGATATCACTGTAGGTATGCAGCAGAGGACCGAGATTCTGAAAATGCTCTACAGGGATAATGAAATCCTGATCTTTGATGAACCGACGGCGGTCCTTTCCGTTCAGGAAATCGCGGAACTCATGCAGATCATGAAAGATCTGGCAGCGGAAGGAAAGAGCATTCTCTTCATTTCTCATAAGCTCAATGAGATCATGGAGGTGTCAGACCGCTGTACAATTTTGAGAAAAGGGAAATATGTAGGCACTGTCAATACGGCAGACACCACGCCGGAAAAACTGTCGGCCATGATGGTGGGAAGAGACATAAGCAGTAAAGTGGAAAAGAAAAAAGCCGAACCCGGTGAAGTGGTTCTTTCCGTAAAGAATATGTGCGTCTCCGGCGGCGCCCACAAAAAAGACGCCGTACATGATGTAAGCTTTGACGTGAGAAGCGGAGAAATCGTGTGTATCGCCGGAATTGACGGAAACGGCCAGAGCGAGCTCATTTACGGTCTTTCAGGACTGGAACACATAAAGAGCGGCAGCATTTTCCTGGAGGACAAGGATATGACCAGGGAGTCTATCCGGCAGAGATCCGTGCTGGGGACCAGCCATATACCGGAAGACCGTCACAAACACGGCATGGTCCTGGATTATTCTCTGGAAAACAATATGGTTCTGCAGCGCTATTTTGAACCGGAATTTACCGGCGGCCTGGGCATCCTGAAAAGGGATGCGATCCGCAAATACACTGACCGTCTGATTGAGGAATACGATGTCCGGTCCGGGCAGGGAGCTCTTACCACGGCTAGGGCCATGTCCGGAGGAAATCAGCAGAAAGCGGTAATCGCCCGGGAAATTGACCGGTCCCCCAAACTGATCATAGCAGTACAGCCCACCAGGGGTGTGGACATAGGGGGGATCGAGATGATCCACAAACGGCTGATCGAGCAGAGAGACCAGGGAAAAGCAGTTCTTCTGGTCAGCCTGGAACTGGATGAAGTCATGGATGTATCCGACAGGATTCTTGTCATGTATGAAGGGGAGATCGTAGGCGAGTTTGAACCGGAAAATGTGACAGTGGAAGAACTGGGACTTTACATGACCGGCGCTAAGAGACAGGAGGTGAAGAAGCAGTGAATACAAACGAGAAAAAATCCCTGTTTCACAGCGACGGCTTTCTGACATTTGCCGCTTCTCTGATCTGCATCCTGCTGGGACTTCTTGTGGGATATGTGGTACTCTTCTTTATCAATCCAGCCGGCGCGACAGCTGCCATGACGGCAATCCTGAAGAACTTCCTCTATTTCCCCCGGCCGGAAGTGGCCCGGGAGTATTTCGGAAGTACCCTGGTAAAAACGGCGCCTTTGCTCATGTGTACCCTCTCGGTACTCTTTGCCTACAAGGTCGGCCTGTTTAATATCGGAGCATCAGGCCAGTACACCGTGGGAGCAGGCTGCAGCCTATACCTGGCTCTGGCTCATCACATGCCCTGGTATGTCTGCCTGCTGGCGGCCATGATCGGCGGCGGTATCCTGGGAGCGGCAGTGGGAGCTCTTAAAGCCTACCGCAATGTCAACGAAGTTATTGCAAGCATCATGTTCAACTGGATCAGCCTTTATCTGATCAATATGCTTCTGACCGGAGTAAAAGAGTCCAGCACAACATATACCGGTGCCCTCAGGACCAATAACCCCGGGGCAATAATACCCGGACTGGGACTTCAGAACCTTTTCTCGGGCAACCGTTATGTGACTATAGCCATTCCCTTGTCCCTGATCTTTGCCTTTCTTGTATGGTTTGTCATGAGCAAAACCAGGCTGGGATATGAGCTCAAGGCGACAGGCTTTAATAAAAATGCGGCCAAATATGCCGGTATGAAAGAAAAGAAGAATATGATCCTGACCATGTTCATCTCAGGATGTCTGGCAGGACTGGGAGCAGGCTTCCTTTATTTAAGCGGAATCGAACAGTGGTCCTGCGCCCAGACAAATGTGCCGGGCATGGGATTCAACGGAATCGCGGCGGCTTTCCTGGGAGGACTCCATCCGATCGGATGTGTTTTCTCCGCATTCTTTATCCAGCATATTACCAGCGGAGGATCCTATGTGGATAAGATGGTTTACGCATCCCAGATCTCTGATCTGATCCTGGCCATTATCATTTACTTCTGCAGTTTTGTATTCATATTCAAACACATCATGAATCTTCGAATACAGAAGAGGCAGGCAGGAAAAACAGGAGGAAAGGAGGAAAAGGTAAGATGAGTTTACTGATACAATATACTCTGATCTATGCATCCGTACTCTTTCTTGTAGCCCTGGGAGGCTGTTTCTGTGAGCATAGCGGCGTTATCAATCTGGGACTGGAAGGCGTTATGGTCATGGGCGCCCTGGGGGGCGCACTGGTGATGAAATATATGGCAGGCCTTGCTGCCTTTCCCATGCTGGTCATGGTCGTCCTGGGCAGTGTCATTTTCGGAATGGTCTTTTCCCTCTTTCTGGCAGTAGCAGCCATCAATTTCAACGCGGACCAGACCCTTGTGGGCACGGCCATGAACCTGCTGGCAACAGCAGCTGCAACTGTATTTGTAAAAGCAATCAATATGGCAGAGGATCCCAATAACGTAGCCTCCACCATCCAGTATATACAACAGAAAAAGGCGGTGTCGGTAAATCTTTTAGGATTTGAACTGAACTGGTTTATGGTGATCGCTCTGGCAGCTCTCTTTATTTCTGTTATGGTTCTTTACCGTACCCGTTTCGGACTCAGGCTTATGGCCTGCGGCGAGCATCCTCAGGCAGCGGACTCTGTTGGTATCAATGTATACAAAATGCGTTATGCCGGTGTCCTGATCTCCGGATTTCTGGGCGGACTGGGAGGTATCGCCTACATCACGGCAGGCGTCAGCGAGTGGAAGTTTGAGAACGGTGTCGCAGGATTCGGTTTCCTGGCCCTTGCCGTTATGATCTTCGGTCAGTGGAAACCGGTCAGGATTGCTCTGGCAGCTCTCCTTTTCGGATTGCTTCGGGCCCTGTCCAATGTCTATACCGGATTCGATCTGCTGACAACCCTGCAGCTGCCCAGCACCCTTTACAATATGCTTCCCTATATCATTTCCCTTCTTGTGCTTGCGGTTGCATCCCGCAATTCCAGAGCACCTAAGGCAGAAGGAATCCCCTATGATAAGGGACAGAGATAGTGACAGATAATAAAAGAAAAAGAATATACAATAATAAAAAAATTAAAATATTAATTGACAATAGCCGGTGAGAATGCGAAGATATAAATACAAGAATGGATACAAAGCGAGTTTTAATGAATCATGACATAAGAAAGGGGGAACTTATAATGAAATTCGTAAAAAAATATGCTGCATTGACACTGGCTTTGATCATGGCAATCAGTCTGGCACCTGCCTTGAAGGTAAATGCATCCACCTACGGATATGAGGGTGAAGTCTGGTGGTACTATGATGGAGGCGGAGTACTAAGTATCGGATATCCGGGTGAATCCTGTACGATGAAGGACTTTGATTCCGTTCTTCCTGCATGGGCAAAACAGTCCTGGTATGGAAACGTGAAAAAATTAGTTATCAGACCGGGGGTAAAAAACATCGGAGAAGGTGCTTTTACAGGATGCAGTGCAAAGGAAATCGTATTTGAAGCAAATTCTTCATGCACAAAAATCGGGTATGAAGCATTTTATGGAACTGAATTCACGGAAATAAAGATTCCCAAGAAGGTCAAGGTAATCGATGGTTTTGCCTTTGAAAGCTCATGGGTCAAAAAGGTGACATTTGAATCCGGTTCAAAACTGGAAACTATTGGTTATTATGCTTTCTTTGATTCCGGTTTGGAAAGTATTTCGCTTCCGTCCTCTCTTAAAAGAATTCAAAACGGAGCTTTTTCTCAGACCGAACTGAAAAGTATAACTATTCCCAGATATTGTACTTCGCTGGGAAGGGATGTATTTTTATTCTGCCGCAATCTTAAGTCCATATCTGTGCATGGCAAGAATAAGAGTCTGAGTTCCAAGAGCGGCGTGCTGTTCAATAAGAAAAAAAGCAAGCTGATCCAGTATCCGACGGCAAAGACAGGCAGCACATATACAGTTCCATCCTCTGTAAAGGAAATTACAGATTATGCATTCATGGGATCGGAGGTACTGGCAATATATCCTAAGGTAAAAACCATCAAGATGTCCAAAAACATTAGAAAAATCGGGGAGAATGCATTTGAATTTACGGACATCAGGAAAATATATTTCCCGAAGAGAAGACCGACTATTGTCGGAGGAACTATGTTTGATGCTGATATGGCGGTGACAATTTATTACAAAAAGAAATACTGGCCTTCCAAGTATCGTAAGAACTATGGCGCAAAAAAAGTAATTTGGAAGAGATATTAAGACAGTAAAACAAAGAGTAAGCGAACAGACAAAAAGAAACACCGGCGATGAAAATCGCCGGTGTTTTTCTCTGTTTTACTTGCGCCGCTTGTCCGTCAGGATTAAGAGAAGCTTTTCCAGACTCTCCACTTCCTGCTCGTTCAGTTCTTTAACGGAGTCCATGATGCTGCTGCAGCAGTCCGGATATCTGACATCAAATTCAAAAAATTCACTGGGGCTGATACCCAGATAATCGCAGATATAGAAAAAGCCCCGCATGGAAGGGAGAGTCTGTCCGTTTTCGATGTGATTAATATAACTAGAGTTCTGTCCCAGGGACAAACTCATCTCCCGTGCGGAAACATTTCTCCTGATTCTGAGTTGTGACAATCTTTTGCTAAATTCCTTTTCGTACATAATATGACCAAAACAACTAATATTCAGCTTTACAGGAATATATTATATTATATAACAAAATATGGAAAAAACAAGATGAACAAAATCATATAATTATAATGGTAAGACTAATAAAATAAGAGAATGATAAAATAACTGAAAAAGACCGCCCGGCGGGCGGCCTCTTTCAGTTTTATTTCACATTCACTTTTTCCGCCAGTACATCCCGGTAGTCAGCCAGATTCTTTTTCAGAAGTTCCGGTACGTCCAGCTCATAGGGACATTTGCCTACGCAGGACCGGCAGCCTATGCAGTCATCGATCTTTTCCATTTCTTTCTGCCAGTATTCTGTCAGCCAGGCCTGGCTGGGCGCCCGGCGGAGCATGAGGGACATGCGGTTGCACTGGTTGATGGTGATCCCTGCAGGGCAGGGCATACAGTAGCCGCAGCCCCGGCAGAAGTTGCCGCTCAGTTCCTTTTTCTCTGATGCGATAAAGGAGAGAATCTCATCGTTCATGGAAGGAGTTTCATCCATGTAGGAGAGCCACTCATCAAGTTCGCTCTGCCGCTGGATCCCCCAGATGGGAACAAGGCCGTCATACCGGGATACAAAGGCCATGGCAGCCCGGGAATCAGTAATCAGGCCGCCGGCCAGACCTTTCATGCAGACAAAGCCGACATTGTTATCCTGACAGAGCTTAATAAGAGCCAGCTCCCGGTCGTCTGCAAGATAACTCATGGGATACTGGAGGGTTTCGTAGAGCCCTGAAACGGCAATTTCCTCCGCTACGCCGATCTTATGGGCAGTTGCTCCTATATGACGGATTTTTTCCTGCTCTTTTGCTTCCAGCATACACTCGTACATACCGGTACCGTCGCCCGGTTTCCAGCACCGGCCCATCTGATGGAACTGGTAAATGTCGATGTAATCAGTCCGGAGCATCTCCAGGGAAGTCTCCAGGTCTTTGCGGAAATCATCCGGATTTTGCGCCGCAGTTTTAGTAGCGATAAAAATACTGCTTCTGTCAATCTGGCCGCCGCCGAATGCGGCCCCCATTTTTTCTTCGCTGTCGCTGTAGGCCCTGGCTGTATCAAAATATAGCATGCCGCCCTCATAAGCTCTTCGCAGGAGGCTGACGGCGGTCTCTTTACTGACTCTCTGGATGGGAAGAGCGCCGAAACCGTTTTGCGGTACCCGGATTCCCGTGCTTCCCAGTGTTACATTTCTCATGATGATCCTTTCTCCTGAATTTACGGCGGATAAACTGTATACGAATTCTTTTGCATGATTATAATATAAAGTGTAACATATAAAAAAGAGTTACTGAATATATAAGAGTAGGATTTTTGCTGATTGAGCAAAAAAATCCGCCTTCTTTCGGAAGGCGGATTATAGTGGAATAATTGTACCGGCTATTTAATTGTTTTCATCCATGTTTTCAGGTCATAGTTGTCGGAAGCAGCTGCCACTGCGGCCAGCCTTGTGGGACAGGTCTCATATTTGGGACAGCCCTCACAGCTTTCACGCTTACCGCAGACGGAACCCATAACAGGAGCGGCAGGAGCTTTTCCGGTATCATCAAAAAGAGTATCTCCGCTCTTATGTCCGAAAGCCGGAACAAGATCGAATTTGATGACGCCCACCGGCACATCCGGACCTACGCATTCCTGTATATAAGCAACACCTTTGTTTCCGAATGCCGGACAGAGTTCAATTGCCACACAACCGCCGGCAACGAGTTTTTTCGCTTCTTCGCCTGCTACAGTGTAGCTGGGGCAGCCGACTACATTTACTGTGATGTTTTCTGATACAATACGTGCGCGGTCCTTTGCCGGATCGCAGCCCTGTGTTACAAATACAAAAGCAATCTCAAACATATCAATACCCTCTGTCTTTAGTAATAATAATTTAATAATAAAACGATAGTAATCTACTTTTTAGTATAGGGTATCCGGTCCGGAAGGCTTGTGATATTGATTCCGGATTCTTATAAATATTGAAAATGGACTTGCAAGAAGCATGAGTATGAAAGGGTAGGAAAATCATATGAAGAGTAATAGCAGCCGCCCCGGATTTTGCCTGTGGGATTCCTGCAGCGGGGAAACATTAAGGGAACTGAAGCAGATAGGAAAGACCGCCGCCTTCCCGGGAAAGCATATGATCATCTGCCCGGGCAGTGAAACGGAAAATATATTCTTTGTCATGGAAGGAATCATACAGGTTTATCATCTTTCCCATAACGGGAGGAAAAGGATACATTTCCTTTTGCCCGGAGGACACATAATAAATGATAATGTTTCCGGAGGCAGAAGCTCGGTTTATGCCGAAACCCTGACGGAAAGCACTCTGTTTGTGGTAAAGAGTGAGCCTTTTCTCAGGCTTGTGGGCAGTGACGGTACACTGGCCAGGGCAGTTCTTTCGGATCAGGAATGGAAGCTTAAGAGTCTGGAGCGGATGGCCAGAAACAGTGTGGGCGCTGTAACTACCGAGAAAAAGCTGGCGGTCAGACTCTGGCGGCTTGCCAGGGATTTCGGGGTCGCAACAGCAGAGGGAATCCTGATCGATCTGGATCTGAGCATGACTTTGTTGTCGGAGCTTCTGGGTGTCCCCCGGGAAAATGTGTCCCGGGCTGCAGGCAAGCTCCAGGGCAGGGGATTGATCGATGTGGACAAAAAAAGATTCCGGATACCGGACCCGGAAAGACTGCTGGATTTTTTCCATGGCAGAGAGCCGGCATAAAAGGATTCCGTGACGAATGTCACGGAATTTTTTTGGGTCCTGTTGTATCATTTTTACATGAGGTATAACTGATAAATTCATGCATTTTGCGGGATGACCGCTAAGAAAGGGTAAGGTATGGGGTATCAATTGAAACGGCCTGCCATGGATGAGATCCTTGCCAGGCTCAGTGAGACTTACGAGATCTATGCACCAAAGGTATTCGAGCTGGATTCGCGGTTCTCAGACCAGGATACGATCCGCTACGGAAAGGTCTCTTCGGTGGATGAGATCGTATTTGACAGACAGTCTGACTATTCCTTTAAGGAAACCCTGCTGCCTGTCAACGAGACATTATTTTACTTTACGGAGGATCAGACAAGCATTCCGGCCGGTCCCCAAAAGGATCTTCTGATCTTTGCCAAGAGTTGTGATCTGCATGCATTAAAGCGTCTGGATCAGATCTATCTTAACAACGGACCGGAGGATTTCTATTACAAAAGAATCCGTGAACGGGCACATTTTGTTCTGATCGGATGTGAAACACCCTGCGAGAACGGGTTTTGCGCAGACATGGGAACCAACCGCTGTGAGGACTATGCTCTCTACGTGAAAGTGGAGGGAGACAGTGTCTTTGTAGACGTGAAAGAAGAAGCCTTTGCGGCATGCTTTAAGGATGCCTGTGACAGGGAAACCGTCGTGGAGCCGGATTATGTTACCGAAAATAATGAGCATGTGACGCTTCCCAGGCAGCTGACACCGGAAATCTGCAAGGATCCCATCTGGGAGTCCTATGGCAGCCGCTGTATCCTGTGCGGCCGCTGTAACTTTGCATGTCCCACATGTACATGTTTTACCATGCAGGATATCCATTATAAGGATAACGGAAATGTGGGCGAGCGCCGCAGGGTCTGGGCATCCTGCCAGGTGGACGGCTACACGGACATCGCGGGAGGCGGTTCCTTCCGCAAGACCGCTGCAGACCGGATGCGTTTTAAAGTACTGCACAAAATATATGATTATGAAAAACGGTTCGGCTATCCCATGTGTGTGGGCTGCGGCCGCTGCGACAAAATCTGTCCCGAGTACATTTCCTACAGCGCAGTAGTCAACAAGCTTGCCGCAAAAGAGAATGAGGAGAAAGGGGGCAGCATCAGTGAATAATCCCTATATCCCATTTCCGTCCAAAGTACGGGAAATCATTAAGCATACAGATATCGAGTATACATTCCGCATGGAGTTTAAGGGTGACGTAAAGCCGGGACAGTTCTTTGAGGTATCAATTCCCAGGTTCGGTGAGGCACCCATTTCCGTCAGCGGAATTACAGAAGACCTGGTGGACCTGACTATCCGTAAGGTAGGCGTTGTTACCAACGAGATTTTTGAATCCTATGTGGGCAGCACCCTCCTGATGCGGGGGCCCTATGGCAATGGCTTCGATGTTGAGAAGTTCAAGGGTAAAGAAGTCATCATTATCGCCGGCGGAACGGGACTGTCTCCTGTCCGGGGTATTGTAAATCATTTCAGCGATCATCCGGAAGACGCAGTGAGCACTTCTCTGATCGCAGGTTTCAAGTCGCCTAAAGATGTGCTTTTCAAGGCTGATTTTGAGCGCTGGGAAAAGAACATGCAGGTGATCCGCACTGTGGACAGTGCACCGGAAGACTATGAAGGTCCTGTGGGTATGGTTACCAAATATATCCCCGATCTCCCGATCATGGATGTGAACAATACGGCATTTATCACTGTCGGACCGCCCATCATGATTCGCTTTGTCATCGCTGAGATCCTGAAGAGGAATGTGCCCGAGGAGAATATCTGGATCTCCCACGAGAGAAAGATGTGCTGCGGTATCGGCAAATGCGGTCACTGCAAAATGGATTCCACTTATGTCTGCCTCGACGGTCCTGTATTTAACTACACCGTCGGCAAGGATCTGTTCGATTAGGGAGGTGTGGAGATGAGTCTGGATATTAATACAAAGAAAGCCAAGAAAAATGCTTTTCGTATCAGCAAGGAACGGGGGATCGGTGCTTCCAGGATCCGCGTTCCCGGCGGCTACCTGAAGGCTGAGATCCTGGGAATGGTCCAGGAAATTGCAGAGAAATACGGAAACGGAACGGTGCATCTGACCACCCGCCAGGGCTTTGAGATCGAAGGAATCCGCCTGGAAGACATGGACGAGATCAACAAGATGCTCCAGCCCATTATCGATCTGCTCGATATCAACCAGGAAGACCCGGACACAGGCTATCCCGCTTCCGGCACAAGAAATGTATGTGCATGCATCGGCAACAATGTCTGTCCTTTTGCCAACTATAATACATCCGCTTTCGCAAAGAGGATCGAGAAGGAAATTTTCCCCAATGATCTGCATTTTAAAGTGGCACTTACAGGTTGCTCCAATGACTGTGCCAAGGTCCGTCTTCATGACTTCGGAATCATCGGCATGACCATGCCACAGTATGAGGCTTCCCGCTGCGTCAGCTGCAAGGCCTGCATCAAGGGATGTAAACAGCTGTCGGTGGATGCTCTCAGGATGGAGAATTTCAAAATCATCCGTGACCATGAGAAATGCGTGGGCTGCGGCGTCTGTGTGACCAAGTGTCCCACCAGAGCTCTGACCCGGAGTAAGAAAAAGTATTACAAGCTGACACTCATGGGCCGGACAGGAAAGAAAAATCCCCGCCTGGGCCAGGACTTCCTGCTCTGGACCGACGAGGATACGATTGTAAAGATTATTCTGAATACCTACCGGTTTGTAAAAGAGTACATTTCACCGAACGCGCCGGGCGGCAAGGAGCATATTGGCTACATCATTGACCGGGTCGGCTTCGAGGAGTACAAAAAGTGGGCTCTGGACGGTGTGGAACTCATGCCTGAGACAATCATGCATGACCGTCTCTACTGGGGCGGTATCCATTTTGACCGCAGGCTGGGAGAAAAGGAGTCTTAAAGCCGGCTGATCACTTTCCTGTAAAGGCGGATCAGAAAGGCTGTACACAGGATGACGGACATAACCTCGGCGATGGGGTAGGACCACCATACATTGTTGACGTTTCCGGTCTGAGCCAGGAGCCAGGCAGATGGCAGCAGAACCACCAGCTGTCTTAAAAGCGAGACGATCATACTTAAGAGGCCTTCCCCGAAAGCCTGGAAGACAGAGGAGGTTACGATACAGTATCCTGCAAAAATGAAGCTTAAACTGATTGTTTCCAGGGCCGGCACACCGATGGCCAGCATCTGCTCCGACGCATTGAAGAATCCCAGCAGCCGGTCCGGGAATATGTGCAGGACCGCAAGGCCGGCCAGCATGATCAGAGTAGCAGTTATAATACTGAGGCGGATCGTATCTTTGATACGGTCCCCTTTTTTTGCCCCGTAATTGTAGGCAAGAATGGGAACCATGGCATTATTAAGACCGAAGACCGGCATCATGATAAAACTCTGAAGCTTGAAGTATGCTCCGAAAACCGCAGCAGCCGTCCGGGTAAAGCCCAGAAGAATTTTGTTGAGGAAGAAGACCGTAATCGAGGAAACAGAAACCATGATGATGGAAGGCACACCTACATAGAGGATGCGGCCTACGGTTCCGGGGTCCGGGCGGAAGTTCCTGAAAGAAAGCCGGATCTCAGGATTTCTGGTGATGTTGAGCCAGCACGCCAGACAGGCAGCCACGATCTGCCCGAATACAGTTGCGATTGCCGCTCCCCGGATACCGAAAGCCGGGACAAAACCGATGCCAAAGATCAGGATGGGGTCGAAAATCAGATTGACAACAGCCCCTGTCATCTGGGTGATCATGGAATAGAAGGTGCGGCCTGTAGACTGAAGCAGGCGTTCCAGGATTACCTGACCGAAAAGACCGGCGGAAACAATACAGATTATGGAAAGATAGTCCACGCCGCCGTCAACGATTTCCGGGATCCCGGTCTGACTCTGGAAGAATGCCCTGGTAAAGAGGATTCCGAAAAGAGCAAATATGACATAGGAGAAAGCGCAGAGCAGGATGCCGTGCATAGCGGCGCTGCTGGCTTCTTCCGGCTTTTTCTCTCCCAGTTTTTTGGAAAGCATGGCGTTGGTACCAACGCCAATGCCGCTGGCGACAGCGATCATGAGGTTCTGGACCGGAAAGGCCAGGGAGACCGAAGTCAGGGCATCCTCGGAAAGCTGTGCCACGAAAATACTGTCTACTACGTTATAGAGGGCCTGTACCAGCATGGAAATCATGACGGGCACGGCCATGGAAAAAAGCAGTGCCGGCACAGGCATAACGCCCATTTTGTTTTCTTTATGTTCAAGTAGCTCTTTCTGCAAAATCATATCATCCTTTCTGCGAAAACTGTAACTAACACCATACCCGATTAAAATTTTTCTGTCAATGCCGGGAAGGAAAACAGGAGCCGGAAAAAGAGTCCGGTACCGGCCCGCAGGGGGGGAAGATACATTTGACATGCCCCTTATAATTCGATACTATTATTAAAGAATCCGTCGCCATTCCCGGCGCGGGAAGGAGAGTGCCGTGAATTATTTTGTGGAAAGCATTTACAACTATCCTGAGATTGAATTTGATGATACTGCGGTCAGGATCGGAGACCGTCTCTATCCCTATGAGCAGCTTTCTGATATCCGGCTGGACCCCCTGATGCCTTTTTCCACCTATGGGCTGATGCATCTGTTTGAAGGAGAAAGGGAGCATTCGGTCGTTATCGGCAAGGCGGCCTACAGGACGCTTCGCCAGGCAATCAGGGAAGTCGGACCCTTACTGGGAAAACCGGAAGCCGGAAGTAAGACAGAGACTGTTTCCCGCGCGGGCGGTGCGCCGGCCTCCGACCCTTATGAGGAAGTAAAAAAACTAAAAGAACTTCTTGACATGGAAATTATTACACCGGAAGAGTTTGACAGGAAGAAGAAGCAGCTTCTGGATCTTTAGAAAGGATCCGGAGAACTGACATGACTGAAAGGACCGGCCAATGGGACAGGACAATATTCACATCAGGAATCTTGAATTATTTGCAAATCATGGTGTCTACGGGGAGGAGACTGTCCTGGGACAGAAATTTCTGGTCAGCATGACAGCCTGGCTGGATCTGGAGAAGGCAGGCATTTCGGACGATCTCAATGAAACGGTCAATTACGGAACTTTGTGTCATTTTATGGGAGAATATTTCTCAGGGCACACGTTCCGTCTGATCGAAGCCGCGGCACACCATATGACAGAGGAAATCCTATTCCGTTTTCCCGGGATTGAGAGGATCCGTCTGGAAGTAAAGAAGCCCTGGGCTCCTGTAAGGATGCCCCTTGAGACGGTATCAGTTGAGATTGAGAGAGGCTGGCATACGGTCTATCTTTCTGTCGGTTCCAATATGGGAGACCGGAAAGAACATCTGGAAAGAGGTATGAACCGCCTGAAAGAGAACCCCCGGATCCGGGACCTTGTCGTGTCCGGCCTGATTGAGACGGAGCCTTACGGCTATACCGACCAGGAGAGTTTTCTGAACGGGGCTGTCCGGATGAGGACTCTGTATTCTCCGGCTGCTCTTCTGGATTTTCTGCATCAGATAGAGGCTGAGGAGGGAAGAGTCCGGGACCTTAGGTGGGGACCCAGAGTTCTGGATCTTGATATCGTATTTTATGATGATCTGGTCATGGAAACAGAGGACCTGATCATTCCCCATATTGATATGGAAAACAGATGGTTTGTTCTGAAACCGCTTGCCGAGTTATGCCCCGGCAAAGTGCATCCCGTGTACGGCAGAAGGGTAAAGGACCTTCTCCGTGACCTGGAAGAGAGCGGAGACCGGAAGTCTGCAGCATGCAGCGTGACCTGAAAAGGGACACGTATGCCTGCTGCTTTTTTTGTATCCCGCATGGGATTCTGACAGAAACAGAAAAATGCCATAATTTTTACATATGTAAAAATAGAATTCTATAAAAAGGGGATTTTGGGATAAATTATTTAAAAAAATAGGCAGAATGTAAAAATAATTTGATTTTATGGATTGACAGGCCTGCTGGAGGACATTTATAATAAAATCAAGCAAAAAAGGTATTGGGGGTGAGCCTTCATGAAGAAAGTAATCGATGATGTACGTCTGATGGTGAAGGCATGTGATCTGTATTACAATCAGAGTGTCAGCCAGCAGCAGATCGCGGCCGAGCTGGGCATCTCCAGACCGACGGTTTCCAGGCTCCTGACCCAGGCCAGGGATCAGGGGATTGTGGAAATCCGAATCTCCTATCTGGATTCCATACGTTACTGGGAACTGGAGAGGCAGCTGGAGAAGGACCTGGGCCTGAAGAGAGTCCTGATCGTGGATACCTTCGAGGATGACGACAGGCAGAAGGATGAACTGGGCAAGATGACAGCGTCCTTTTTGAAACAGGTGATTCATGATGACGATGTGGTGGGTGTTTCCATGGGGTCCACACTGGCCAGGGCAGTGGAGCATATGGATCATCCCCAGGCGAAAAATGTTACCTTCGTTCCCCTTGTGGGCGGCACAGGGCTGCTTCGGACAGAACTTCATTCCAATACCCTTGCGGAAAAGCTGTCCCAGATTTACGGAGGGAGTTACATACCCATGCATGCACCCGCAAGAGTGACCAACAAGACTCTTCGGGAAGAGCTGATGAAGGAAGACGGTGTCGCGGCGGTTCTGCGGCGGACCCGTAACCTGGATGTGGCCGTGATGGGTATCGGATATCCCAGCTCCGGATCCGCCCTGATGGCAACAGGCTATTTCAGCGAGAAGGAGATCAGGGGACTGAAGAACCGGGAAATAGCGGGAGATGTCTGTATGCAGTTCTTTGACATACAAGGCAACTCCAGACCCTACAGAGAAGATAACAGCGTGATCGGCGTAGATATCCAGCGGCTTCCCAAAGTACCCGTATCGATAGGGACCGCAGGGGGAATCGAGAAGCTTTCCGCCATTCGGGGAGCGATCAACGGCAAATACATCAATATTCTGATCACAGATCTTTCCTGTGCCAGGGCACTGGCCGGGGAGGAAGACCATACACACTAACGAGGAGGTAAAAAATAATGAATGAGATCCTGAACCTGAACATCAACGAGATGCCGCAGACCGAATTTGACTGTTCCTGCGGAAGACACCACAACTTCAGCGTACATGACATGTCCATCCGCAAAGGAGCCATCGAGGACCTGCCCAAGGTGGCAGCACCTTTCAAGGGTGAGAAGATCCTGATCGTCTATGATAACAACACCTATAAGGTGGCAGGAAAGAGAGCAGTGGAAATCCTGAAAGAAGCAGGATTTGACAATCTCAAGGAACTTCTTTTTGATACAGGCGACGACATTCTGATTCCGGATGAGACAACTCTGGGAAGGATTCTTCAGGAGCAGGATCTTGACTGCAAGCTGATGATCGCTGTCGGATCCGGCGTCATCAACGACTCCGTCAAGTTTGTCACATCCCGTACCGGGCTTCCCTACATCATTGTTGCCACAGCACCCTCCATGGACGGCTATGTGGCTGACGGCGCACCGATCTTTTCCCACGGATACAAGTATTCACCGGTGGCACATCTTACATACGGCCTGATCGGTGACACCGATATTCTCCAGACAGCACCGGACGATATGATCCAGGCAGGATTCGGAGATATGGTAGGTAAGATCACGGCCCTTGCAGACTGGGATCTTTCCGTAAAAGCAAACGGAGATTACCGCTGTGATACCAGCTGCGAGCTTTCCAGAAGGGGCATGGACAAGTGCTTTGCCAAGGCAGAAGGCCTGAAGACCAGAGACGGCGAGGCCCTGGGCGCCCTGCTCGAGGGACTGACCCTGACAGGTGTTGCCATGGCCCTGGTTAATCTTTCCCGCCCGGCATCAGGTGCAGAGCACATGCTTTCCCACTACTGGGAGATGGACTATATCGCAAGAGGACTGAACCCCAACCATCACGGAATTCAGGTTGGTGTGGCTACACCGGTAATCGCACGCTTCTTTGAGCTCTGTGAGGATATTCTTCCGGAAGGTGTTAAGGAACTTTGTCCTTCACCTGCAGAGATCAAGGCGCTTCTTGAAAAGGGCGGCGCTCCCACTACACCCAAGGAAATCGGCATCAGCAGAGAGCTTTTCCGCCAGAGTCTCTTAAACGGCTACAAAGTACGTCCCCGCTATTCCATAATGCAGTTTGCAAAGGATAACGGAAGACTTGAGGACATTGCCGAAACAATCACAAAAGAGATCTACGACTGAGAGAACAAAGAATTCACATAAAGGCATACAGCACATAAAGGAGGTTACATTATGAAGTTAGCATTTGGATGTGATCCCAACGCAGATTCTTTCAAGCTGCATCTGATGGATTACGCAAAGGAACTGGGACATGAAGTAGAGGATTTCGGAAGTGACGACCCCATTTACGCCAACACTGCCATCAAGGTGGCAGAGGCTGTGGCTGCAGGCGAGTATGACAGAGGTATTATCGTCTGCGGTACAGGAATCGGTGTCTCCATCGCTGCCAACAAGGTGAAGGGCGCTTACGCGGCATGTGTCCATGATGTATATCAGGCACAGAGAGCAGAACTGTCTAACCATGCCAACATCATCACCATGGGTTCACAGGTAGTGGGAATCAAACTGGCTGAGTGCATCTTAAAAGAGTATCTCAGTGTAGAGTGGGATCCCAACTGCCGTTCCGTTGACAAAGTACAGGCAGTCTACGATTACGAGAACAAATAATAACAATTCTGAACGGAGGGATGCATTATGAGATTCTTTATTGACACGGCAAATGTGGATGACATCCGTAAAGCCAATGACATGGGTGTGATCTGCGGCGTTACGACCAATCCTTCTCTGATCGCCAAAGAAGGAAGGGACTTTAACGAGGTTATCAAAGAAATCGCAAGTATTGTGGACGGCCCCATCAGCGGCGAAGTCAAGGCGACTACAACAGACGCTGAAACCATGATCAAAGAAGCCAGAGAAATCGCAGCGATTCATCCCAACATGGTTGTTAAGATCCCCATGACTGCAGAAGGGCTCAAGGCATGTAAGGCCTGCACTGCAGAAGGAATCAAGACCAACCTGACACTGATCTTCTCCGCCAACCAGGCACTTCTTGCGGCAAGAGCAGGAGCTACCTATGTGTCTCCCTTCCTGGGAAGACTGGACGACATCAATGTGCGTGGTGTTGACCTGATCCGTGAGATCGCGGAGATCTTCGATGTTGCCGGTATAGATACACAGATTATCGCAGCCAGCGTAAGAAATCCCATCCATGTAACGGACTGCGCACTGGCAGGTGCTGACATCGCTACTGTTCCCTACAAGGTAATCGAACAGATGACAAAGCATCCTCTGACAGATCAGGGAATCGAGAAGTTCAAGAAAGACTATATCGCCGTATTTGGTGAGTAAAACGCATGCTGGAGGACAATATGGATATCAGAGAACTGAAACAGAAAGCAAATGAAGTGCGTAAGGGAATCATCGTCGGCACACATGCGGCAAAGTCCGGACATCCGGGCGGCTCCCTTTCAGCAGCTGACGTATTTACCTATCTTTATTTTGAAGAAATGAACATTGATCCCAAAGATCCGAAGAATCCGGACAGAGACCGTTTCGTCCTTTCCAAGGGACATACGGCACCGGGTCTCTATTCCGTACTTGCCAACAGAGGTTATTTCCCCGTGTCCGACCTGGAGACCCTTCGTCATATCGGATCCCATCTGCAGGGCCATCCCTGTATTGCCCATACTCCCGGCGTAGACATGTCCAGCGGATCCCTGGGACAGGGAATCTCGGCAGCAGTCGGAATGGCTATGGGTGCAAAGCTTCAGAACAAGTCTTTCCGTACATACACACTCCTGGGTGACGGAGAAATCCAGGAAGGCCAGGTATGGGAGGCTGCCATGTTCGCAGGAGCAAGAAAGCTTGACAATCTGGTTGTGATCGTGGACAACAACAATCTTCAGATCGACGGACCCATCACGGAGGTATGTTCTCCCTATCCGATCGACAAGAAATTTGAGGCATTTAACTTCCATGTGATCAACGTGGAGGACGGAAATGACATGCAGCAGCTGGCGGACGCATTTAAGGAAGCACGCGGTGTGAAAGGACAGCCGACAGCGATCATTATGAAGACTGTCAAGGGTAAGGGCGTTTCCTTTATGGAAAACCAGGTATCCTGGCATGGATCGGCACCCAATGACGAGCAGTTTGCAACTGCCATGGCAGAACTTGAGAAAGCGGGGGAAGCATAAATGTCAGAAGTAAAGAAAGTCGCAACAAGACAGAGTTATGGAGAAGCGCTGGCAGAACTGGGAAAAGAGCATGACAATCTTGTAGTGCTGGATGCTGACCTTGCTGCAGCTACAAAGAGTGGTACATTTAAAAAGGTATTTCCCGAAAGACATATCGACTGCGGTATCGCAGAGTGCAACATGATGGGTATCGCGGCAGGACTTTCCACCACAGGACTTGTTCCCTTTGCGAGCACATTTGCCATGTTCGCGGCAGGACGTGCATTTGAACAGGTAAGAAATTCCATCGGCTATCCGGGACTGAATGTAAAGATCGGCGCTACACATGCGGGAATTTCCGTCGGTGAAGACGGCGCGACTCATCAGTGTAATGAGGATATCGCCCTGATGAGAACCATTCCGGGTATGACAATCATCTCCCCGTCGGACGATGTGGAGGCAAAAGCAGCAGTCAGAGCCGCATATGAGATGGAAGGCCCTGTTTATCTGAGGTTCGGAAGACTGGCAGTGCCGGTGATCAATGACAGGCCTGACTATAAATTTGAAGTAGGCAAAGGCGTGGTACTGAAAGAGGGTACGGATGTAACACTTGTTGCCACAGGACTTTGCGTCAGCTCCGCACTGGAGGCGGCAGATATGCTCGCAGCTGACGGAATCAGCGCTGAGGTAATCAACATTCATACCATCAAGCCTATTGACAAGGAACTTCTGGCTGCTTCCGCAAAGAAGACAGGCAAGGCAGTCACGGTTGAAGAGCACTCTGTAATCGGCGGCCTGGGCGGCGCTGTGGCAGAAGTCCTCGGAGAAGTGGCACCGGTTCCGCTGAAACGAATCGGCATCAATGATGAATTCGGTGTTTCCGGCCCGGCTGTAAAGCTTCTTGAGAAGTACGGACTGGATGGCAAAGGCGTATATGAAACAGTAAAAGCATATTTATAAATGCATTAACAAGAAGGGAGTTACAAGATGAAGTATTTAATGGGTATTGATTGTGGTACAGGTAGTGTCCGTGTCGCTATTTTCGACTTAAGAGGACAGAACAGAGCATATGATATCGCTGAGTATCCGACAACTTATCCCCAGAACGGATGGGCAGAGCAGGATGATAAAGAGTGGTACGCAGCGCTGAAGAAAGCGATTCCCGGTGCCATCAAGAAATCCGGTGTTGATCCTGACGATATCGTAGCAGTTACCTGTGACGCGACCACCAGCACGATCGTGTTCCTGGATGAGAACAATGAATCTGTCCGCAAACCCATGTTATGGCCGGATGTACGTGCTGCCCAGGAAGCAGCTGAGATCGATACGATCCGTGAAAAGTTCGCTGCAACCAGATTCTACAAACCCAGCTTCCGTGCGGACACAATGATTCCCAAGCTGATGTGGACCAAGAGAAACCAGCCTGAGGTATGGGAGAAGGCTAAGACAATCTTTGATTTCGAAGACTGGCTGAATCTTCAGCTGACCGGCAAACTTACAGTATGTAAGTCCATCGCTGCATTCCGCTGGAACTATGACGACAGAAACGGCGGCTATCCCAAGGATCTCCTTGAGGCTGTAGGTATCGAAGACTGGCTGGACAAAGTTCCGGAAGAGATTCTTCCCGTAGGCGCTGTGATCGGTCCGGTAAGCCCCGAGGCTTCCAAGGCATTCGGACTTTCCGAGAAGACCATCGTTGTAGAAGGAACTGCAGACTGTAACGCATGTATGTTTGGTGTCGGCGGCGTGAATCCGAACGGAATGACCCTGATCGGCGGAACATCCAGCTGTCTGCTCGGACTTTCCGAGACAGATTTCCACGAGGACGGCGTAAACGGAACATATCCCAACTGTATGTACGAGGGAACCAGCCTTCTTGAGGGCGGACAGACATCCTCCGGCGCAATCCTTACATGGTTCAGAAACAACCTTCTTCCGGGTTCCTGGCTGCAGGAAGCAACAGAGCGTGAGATGAACATCTATGATCTGATCACAGAGAAGGCAGCTGCTATCCCGATCGGATGCGAAGGTGTTGTCATGAACTCCGACTTCCAGGGCAACCGTGCTCCTTATGCTGACTCCAAGGCTCGTGGAATCTTCTGGGGCTTATCCATCGGTACCACAACCGCACATATCGCAAGAGCGGTATACGAGGGTGTTGCTTACGGCGCAAATCACTGTATCGTAAGTATGAAGGAAGCAGGCTATGATGTTAAGGAAATCTATGCTGCAGGCGGAATCTGTACATCTGATTTCTGGATGCAGATGCACTGTGATATCATCGGTGTTCCCATGTATACAACTGTTGAGAACCAGAGTGCAGGATGCCTGGGTGACGCCATCATCGCTTCCGTAGGTGCAGGCCTCTTCAAAGATTTCTCAGAAGCAGCAAAGACTCTGGTAAGAGTGGACAAGACCTTTACTCCGAACATGGCAAACCATGAGAAATATAAGTTCTACATGGATCGCTACATGGAGACATGGCCGCAGATGAGAGATATTGTTCATAAAGTAGTAGATCACAACAACTAAATACCGTGATACACAGCAGACAGCTGTAATATCCGACTTTACAGGGGGTGACATTATTGTCTGAAATCAAAGTGATCGGAATTGCCAATGACCATTCTTCCGTGAAGATGAAGTTTGCCATCAAAGAATTTCTGGAAGAAAAAGGCTATAAAGTAATCAATTACGGAACAGATACGGAAGAGAGAGTGGACTATCCGATCTACGGACATAAAGTAGGACACGCAGTGGCCGACGGCGAGGTGGATGCGGGGGTACTGATCTGCGGAACAGGAATCGGCATTTCTCTGGCAGCCAACAAAGTGAAAGGCATACGTGCGGCAGTCGTAAGCGAGCCGGTATCGGCCAGACTGACCAAAGAGCATAATAATGCCAATATCATTGCCTTCGGTTCCAGGATCATCGGCCTCGAGACTGCCAAAGCAATCGTCACAGCCTGGCTTGACGCGGTCTATGCAGGGACCGGAAGACATGAGAGAAGAGTCGGGATGATCGAAGACGTATAAAGCTGTGTAAAACAGGAAATTACAAAAAAGGGTGCGGACACTTTCAGGGCCGGTCAGACGGTCCGGAAGGTGTACCGCACCTTTTTTAATGGTTGCGGGGATTGTAACAGAAGAAGGATGCCTGGATGCCGGTGGCTGTCGTGCAATCGTAGCCTGACACGGCATTTTCGAAAAGCTCATCATCGGGAATTCTGTCGTAAGAGACAATGTGGGAGATGGCCACATGCCCTTCCTGGTTCTGCAGAGCAAACTGGATCTCGTCATCCGACTCGTAATAGTTGAACCATACAGAATCAAATGTAATAAAAAGGTCTTCATTGACCCGGATATTTCCGATCACACCCCGGTACTGGCGGAGAAGAGTGAGGAATTCAGAAGTCTTTGTCATGGGGAATCCTTTCCGGCCTGCCTCTGGCAGGACTTTCTTTTTCTTATGATGAATTATTGTATCATTCAGAAGACCATTCGGCAATGAGAAGGAGAGCGGTTTTCCTTTTATCTGTCAAGTAAATGTAGAAAAAAGAGCGGGAAAATGTTAAAATAGAATACCTGAAACAGAGCAATTGCCTTAATGGAACAGGCAGGGAAGACCTGCCGGAGGAAACAGTATTATGTATGAATTTTCTTTACTCAAAAGTCTCTACTTTGAAATGGATAAATATAATATGGAGGGAATCACTGAATGGAAGGACGGGAAGAGAACCTTCCGCAAGAAAGAGGTTTCCTATCCTTCCGTGCCGGAGGTGACTTCCATCACTTCCGAAATGCGGGTGCTGCCCTATCTGGACCGCTATTACATTTATATCAATGACGAGAAGACAGAGAGCAGCCTGCATGACCCGGTGGTCAAGCAGGTGATCTACGAGTTTTATAAAGATCATTTTCCCCAGTATCTGAAAAAAGGCCTGCCGGATGACCTGTCCGGGATCAAGATCACAGATTGCTTTGAGGTCTTTGCCATGCCGGATTACAGACCCAAATATGCCTATCCCGGCCTGATCACTCTGGAGGATCTAAGGGCCGGCAGGGTACATGAGGAGAAACCCCAGTTTGCATGGCCCGGCCTGGAGCTGATCGCCAACAGAGAGCAGAGGGATCCTGATCAGCCCACCATCTCCACCTTTGAAGGATATGAGGCCTTCGACGGGGACCGGGACAAGGCTAAAAGCAGCATCTCAGATCTCAAGAAGAAGTTCGCCGGCCAGATGAAAGAACTGAACATCGACAGTCTTCTTGAGGAAATTGAGAATAAGAAGAAAGAAGCCGGTAACCCGGGCGGGGAGGAAGCTTAAATGTACAAAATCATTTCCAAACTGATCATCTACAATAATCTGGGCGAGGACAGTATTTTAAGCAGGCTGTCGGACATTTTCAGGACATTTGACAGCTGCCATTACAGGGATGAAGACCTGATCGCCCGGATCTACCGGGAAGTCAAACGGCTGCTGGATCTGGGGACCACATACGGATTTGACAAAAATCTCTGGCACAATTATCTGACCTATGTCCTGGTGACCAACGAAAACTCCTTCACACTGACCAGCGAGAAGGTGGGAGCCAATGACGGTACGGTCAATCACTTTGCGAAAAATGATTTCCGTATGTTCATGGACCTCTTCGCCTATGATTTCAGACCTCTGGAGGAAACCCTGGGGATCGACTGTTTCTCTACTCTGCTTTCATACCGGGCCATCGGGAAAAAGGAGCAGATGTATAACATAAATGTGAGTGAAAAGGTCCGGGCCCTGTCCGAAAAACTGGCTGCGGCTCCGGATGTGGACACTTTCTTTGATGCCGTGGTAGGATTCTACAGGGACTACGGTGTGGGAATGTTCGGTCTGAACAAGGCTTTCAGGCTTTCCCGGGAACGGGGGGAGCTGGAGTTTATTCCCATTAAGAACATGGACAAGGTAGTGCTGGATGACCTGACCGGTTATGAGATTCAGAAAAAGAAGCTGATCGAGAATACGGAGGCCTTTGTAAGCGGAAGGCTCGCCAATAACTGCCTGCTTTACGGAGATGCCGGAACGGGTAAATCCACCAGCATCAAAGCCATCCTGAATCAGTATTACGACCGGGGCCTGCGGATGATCGAGATCTACAAGCATGAGTTCAAGGACCTGTCCCGGGTGATCAGTCATATCAAGAACAGGAACTATCGCTTTATTATCTACATGGACGACCTGTCCTTCGAAGATTTCGAGACGGATTACAAGTATCTGAAGGCTGTGATTGAAGGAGGCATGGAGACCAGGCCCGACAATGTCCTGATCTACGCTACCTCTAACAGGCGCCATCTGATCCGTGAAACCTGGTCCGACCGCAGTGACAGGGATGATGAGCTGCACCGGTCAGACACCATGCAGGAGAAGCTTTCTCTGGTTGCCCGCTTCGGTATTACCATCGCTTACATGAAGCCTAATCAGAAAGAATATTATGAGATCGTAAGGAATCTCGCGGCCCGCCATCCCCAGATCACCCTCTCTGACGAGGAGCTCTGTTCCGAGGCGCATAAATGGGAACTGTCCCACGGCGGGATTTCCGGAAGAACGGCCCAGCAATTTGTCAATTACCTGGCCGGCCAGATGGACCGGCCCTCTTGATGAAAGGAGCATAAAATATGGGATCTGTGATCGGCAATCCGGATGATCAGGTTGTAAAGGTTTTTCTCGGCGATAACCTGACAAAGAGTACGAAAGATTACGACCGGCTGCTTGAGGAAGGAGACCTTTCCGAGGAGGAAAAGGCCAGAATCCTGGCGGCAAGGAAGAAAAAGGAAGAGGAAGAAATCATTCTCTGATACACATTTGACACGAAGGGAAGGGATGTCTTACATGAAAATATCTGTAGCACTTGCCTATTATAACGGGGGCGCCTATATAAAGGAGCAGACGGACAGTATTCTACCCCAGCTGGATGAGAAGGACGAACTGATCATTTCCGTAGATGACGCATCAGACGGATCCATGCCCCTGCTGGAGCAGATTGCCGGGGAAGACAGCCGGGTGCGGCTCCTGAAGGGACCGGGCAGGGGAGTTGTCAGGAATTTTGACTATGTCCTCCGAAAATGCAGGGGAGACATTATATTCCTGTCCGACCAGGATGATGTGTGGGCGGCCGGCAAGGTCAGCCGGGTGACGGAAGCCTTTGAGGATCCACAGGTGATGGCTGTCCTCCACGATGCCCAGCTGATGAACCAGGAGGGAAAGTTTCTGAAGGAGCCTTCCGTCTTTTCCTGGAGAGCCAGCAGGACCGGTATGATAAAGAATGTGATCCGCAACAGTTACATGGGATGCTGTATGGCCTTCCGCAGGGAACTGGTTCCCGTGGTCTGCCCGATCCCCGGGGAAATGTATATGCATGACTTCTGGATCGGAATGGCGGCCGAGCAGATGGGGAAAGTCGTTCTGATCGATGAGCCTCTTCTTTTTTACAGGAGACATCAGGCCAATGTGACAGATCTTAAGCACGGCAGTCTGGGAGATATGCTGAATAAGAGAATCAATATGATGCGCTGCCTCCGCCTCCTCAAACAGAGGGTGCAGGCGGTGTACGGACAGGATAAGAAAGACCTGGAGAAGGAGTCATGAGACAGTACTATACAAAAAGAAACATATTGATCTGTTCATTTCTCCTGCCTCTGGCAGTTATGATTCTGACGGCGGTCATCCTGGGCGTGGAGCCTTTCGGGGGCAAATCGCTGGTGATCATCGACGGACTTCACCAGTATATGCCTTTTTATTCGGTACTTTATGATAAACTGCGGACGGGGGGAAGTCTCTTTTACAGTTTCCGGGCAGGACTGGGCATCAATTTCATGTCATTGATGGCCTACTATCTGTCCAGCCCCCTGAACCTGGTCATTCTTCTTTTTAAACGGACGCAGCTGAATATGGCGGTGAGCTGGCTGATCGTGTTAAAGCTGGCCCTGTCCGGCCTGGCGGCGGGGATTTATTTCTCCTCGAAGACCAAAAAGCCGGATATTATGGTGCTTGTCTGCGCGGCAGCCTATTCCATGAACAGCTATATGGTGGGCTACTGCTGGAATGTCATGTGGCTGGATGCCCTCATGATTTTTCCCGTTATCATGCTGGGTCTGGAAAAACTGGTGGAAAAGGGAGACGGCAGATTGTACTGCGTGTCCCTTTTTTATGCCCTTTTCTGCAATTACTATATCGCATATATGATCTGCATTTTCTGCGTGATCTGGTTTGCAGTCTGCGCCGGCGGCCTCATTGGCCGGGAAGGGCAGGGCATCAGAGCCGGAGCGGGACAGGTGCTGCGAAGGGGGCTTACCTTTGCCTTCTGTTCCCTGCTGGCGGCAGGACTGGCGGCAGTGATCCTTCTGCCTGCCTATGACGGAATCCGGCAGACAGCGGCGGGCGAGTCTTTTTCCCTGCCGGCTGCTCACTTCCAGACATCATTCGCGGATCTGATCAACAGGCAGATCGATCTTTCCACACCGGTCAGCCATGACAATTTTGACGGAAACGCCAATCTCTATGTGGGCATTTTCAGTGTGATCACATTTTTTCTCTATATGTTTAACAGGAAGATTTCTCCGGCAAAAACAGCGGTCATGCTGGCTCTGTGCTGTTTCTTTTACATGAGTTTTGCCGAAGAAAGGCTGAATTTTATCTGGCACGGTTTTCATGACCAGTACGGAATCCCCAACCGTTTTTCCTTCCTGCTGGGTTTCCTGCTGATCTGTATGTTTTACGAAGTTATGCAGAAAAGAGACGGAATCACGGCGGGCGCCGTAACCGTTTCCTGTATACTCTGTACGGGAATGGTGGCAGTATCACAGCATCTGGCTGAAAACCCGCTTCCTCTCTATACTTACGGGCTGGCCGGAATGCTAGCAGTTTTCTACAGCATGCTCCTCTTCCTGAGGGGCCTGTCTGTAAAAAGAAAATACATTTACAGTATGCTTTTTGCCCTGACGGCCCTGGTGGAAATATCCGGCGCCTGTCTGCAGGGATTTTCCTATATAGGCCAGATCGACGTAAATAAGTTTTTCCGGTGGACGGAGGATATGACCACTGCGGTCAGGGAAGACGCCGACGGTACATTTTACAGAAGCGAGATGGCTTCGGCAGCCATGGTGGATGAGGCCGTATGGTATCCCATGAATACGGTGGGCCTTTTCGGCTCCACCGCCCGGAGCGAGATGGTGGATATCATGGATGCCCTGGGTTTTTCCACCGGATGCAACGAGTATCTCTACAAGGGAGACACAGCCCTGACCAACCTCCTTTTCGGCGTCCGCCGCCAGTATTTTAAAAAGACGGATGAAAAGAAAACGGAGTTTGTCTATTCGGACAGTTACGGCGAGATTGCATCTTTTGAAAATCCTGCCAAAAGCTCTGTCGGCTATATGGTGGATCAGGAGGCCCTGCTCTGGACAGCCGGAAGCGACTACCCCCTGCGGGTGCAGAACGAGCTGGCATATCACTTTTTCGGTATCCGGGGACTTTACCACAATATAATCATTCCCGATCCGGAGACCCATTCGACAGGGGCAAGACGGACCAACGACGGAGAATACTTCTTTGAGCTGGAATCTGTGGAAGAGGATAACTTTGTTTTCCGCATCCCCATAGAAGAGGATGCGGGGACCCTTTATTTCCACTTTGACGGGTCGGAAGTATCCAACACACGAATAACCCTGGGCGGAGAATATGTCAGGGAGGGTGATCTGGACGGGGCTGTCATATCCTGCGGACCGGCCAGAGCCGGTGATCTTCTCGAGGTTACCATGATGCTGAAAGGAGACTCTGACACAGGCTATATCAGGCTCAGCGCAGCCTCCATGGATTCGGACCGTCTCACGGCTCTGAGGAAGAAAATGTCTGATGCCCGCTTCCTGATCAGGGAAGCCTCCGACGGCCGCCTGCGCGGCACTGCCCGGGCAGGGAAAGAGGGAGGCATTCTCTTTTTCTCCATTCCCTACGATGAAGGATGGCATGTGACAGTGGACGGCAGGCCTGCTGAGACCTGCTGCATCGGGCAGGCATTTCTGGGCGTGGAACTGGAAGAGGGGGACCACGATGTCAGTCTTAAGTATACTCCGCCGGGCTTCAGAAGCGGAGCCCTGATCAGCATCCTGTCTCTGCTTATCTTCCTGGGATGGCTTATAATGTATAAAATTAGATATAAAAAAGAAAAAAAGAATCTATAATTCGGAAACAACTGATTCTTTCAAATGTGATACACTCAAACAGGACGCAGCATATCCTGCGGACGCGCCGGGGGGAGAGGACCGGCACTTGGACACAAATAGTTTAAAAGGAAATGGAGTGTGTCATATGAAGAAAATCACATGGGTGATCGGCTCTCTTCTGATGGCCTGGGCCCTGCTTTTCCCGGCAGTCCTCAAGGCGGATGCCGTCGAGGACAAAGGCTATATTGCTCTGGGAGCAGACCTGACCAAAGAGGAGAAAAAGACGGTGCTTCGCCTGCTGGGAGTGGACCAGGACAGTCTGTCAGACTACCAGGTCGTGACCATCAGCAACCGGGATGAGCATGAAGCTCTTGATTCCTATCTTGACAGTTCCATCATCGGATCCCGGGCGCTTTCCTCCGTGCTGATCGAGAAGAGTGACAAGGGAGACGGTATCACTGTCACAACCAGGAATATCACCTACTGTACGGAAGGAATGTACAGGAACGCCCTGTCAACGGCGGGAGTCAGCGATGCCAGAATCGTGGTGGCAGGCCCCTTTGATCTTTCGGGAACGGCAGCCCTTGTAGGCGCCATGCATGCCTATGAGGACATGACCGGCAAACCTCTTTCCGATGAAAACAAGGACGCGGCAACCAATGAGCTGATCGTTACAGGTGACCTGGCAGAAGAAATAGATGATCCGGAACTGGCGGAAGAATTCATAGCTCTGCTGAAAAAGAAAATCACCGAAGAGGATATAAAGAGCTCCGAGGACGTGGAACGGATCATTGATGAGTGCTGTGAGGAACTGGATGTGGAACTGTCTGAAGAAGACAGGGCCAAGATCAGGGAACTGACAGAAAAGATCGACACCCTGAACCTGAATCTGGATGACCTGAAACGCCAGGCAGGTGAAATATACAAGAAAATAGATACAATGGACATTGACAGTGGCGGAATCATTGAGAAGATTCGTAATTTCTTTCACCGGCTTTTCGGATAGGAAACGTCGCGGGCCGGCGTCGCTGTGCAACTTGGAAGAGCTTCGGCTCCCATGACTGCAAGTTATGGGAGCGGGAGCTCTTTTTTTGATGAGATGACAAAACCATGAGATGAAATGCTTTCTTTGTAAAAGATTCTTAAATGTACGGTTTCTGCAGGGGTGATTTTAGTGAAAAGGTCCTATGGACAATAATGGAAAAATATGGTAATTTTTATTTGCTGTTTTATGGAAATAATTAACAGTAATAGAAAATAATAGTAGTATCAAATAATAGCAATAGTCGGCAGATAACAGTAGTGTCTGCTTTACGGCAGGTGATAATTTGAAGCAGAGTGTCAATGTTGTGATCGTCGGGGAAAAGGGAGAATACGGAAAGAGACTGGTCCGGTATCTGGAAAACAGAACCGATCCCCACATCAGGATTTATCATTTTACGGAGCCGGCCAGAATGGAAGGCTGTGAGCCGGGTGATCTATATATCCTTGACGAGACGTTCTGCCGGGAACTATCTTCCGGCGGCTGCCCCGGACACAGGCCTGACCCCTCTAAGATCCTGTTTCTTAATGACCGGGAAGAAGAAGGATTCAGCAGATTCCGGAGCCCGGCCCTTATCCTGGACAGGATCAGCTCTGCAAAGAGAGCAGACCGGGACGCTTCATCGGGTCCGGAACCCGTACAGATCAGGGCTCTCTACAGCCCGGTCTTCGAAGAGCATCTGGAGGAGATTGCCGCATCCACCCTGGATGAAGGAGACCTCTATATAGGTCTGGAGGACATAGGGCCGGTGGTGGGTGATCATGCCAATATGGGAGATCTCTGCTATTATATCCGGCTTCGGGAAAAGGAGATTCTGGATATTCTGGAAGAAATCGCGGAGAGAAAAGAAGGGGTATTTATCCTTTCCTCTCCTGATCTTTTCTTCTATCTGCGGGAACTGGGAACCGATGATTACAGGTGGTTTTTTGACCGCCTGCGGACGGGCGGAAGGTACCGGCATATCACGGCAGGGATCGGCAGCGGTTTTCTGACAGGACCGGAAGTCTTTTCTCTGTTTGATGAAATCTGGCTTCTTGATTCTGCCGGCAGCAAGCGGGTCCATACCTTATGCCGCCGCCTTGAGTGGGCCGCCGGTGAAGCGGGGGCCGGATTCCGGGGCCGGATCCGAATCGTGACAAAGGAGGAGGTGACCGGACGTGGAGATGAAGGAACGCGGAAGGGAGAAAGAGGCAGCAGATAAAGAGAGGCCGGAAAGGAAGAAGGAACTGAGGGAGAAGATACTTGCAAAGATTGCAGACCGCGGTCATCTGGACGACCGGGAAATACTCCGGGAGATCGACAGGACCATTCTGTCATCCGGAGAGGAAGCTTTCTCAAGCCTGAGGCAGAAGCAGATTCTTCGCCAGGAACTCTTTGATGCCCTTTGCCGGCTCGATATTCTCGAAAAGTATCTGCGGGACGACAGTGTCACGGAAATCATGGTGGTAGGCAAGGACAAAGTATTTATAGAACAGAACGGCAGGATAACCAGAACCGGAGATGCTTTTCCTGATGAGGAGAACCTCCGCTGCCTGATTGACCAGATGATTTCTCCGGTCAACCGCATTGCCAATGAGTCCTCACCCATAGTGGACAGCAGACTTGCCGACGGCTCCAGAGTCCATATCATTCTGCCTCCGGTGTCCCTGGTCGGGCCGGTGATCACCATACGGAAGTTTCCCACAGGCGGGATGACCATGGAAAAGCTGATTGCCTGCCGGGAGTTTCCGCAGGCTCTGGCTGCTATTCTGGGCTGTCTGGTCCGGGCCCGTTACAATATCCTCATAAGCGGTGCAACGAATTCCGGGAAATCTTCCCTTCTGAATGCCCTGGCCGAGTATATCGGCAGGTCAGAGAGGATTCTGACTATAGAAGATTCAGCCGAGCTCACATTCGGTCATGTGGAAAACCTGGTCCGGCTTGAAACCAGGAACGCCAATGTGGAAGGCAGGAATGCCGTCACCATGGATGACCTGATCAGGGCCAGTCTGCGCATGAGACCGGACCGAATCGGTGAAAAGTATGGAGTCCTTCCTCTTGGAACCATTGATTTATAAGGCTTTTCCTCGTGGAGTACATCCTTTAAGTACATAACCCTTGATTTTCTGCTGTTTTTACTTGCTTTAATTATAATTTTCCCTGACTCACCAAAAAGTGCGGAGAGGTCAGGGGTTTTATTATGCCCTAAAAGCCAAGGGCGAAACATTATTTCAAACCCTCGGCTTTCATGGCTTAATATAAAATCATTTGTGATAAAGATTCCGATAATGCTTTATCCAATGATGCTTGTAACTCGGCTACTTTCGCTTCCAGCTCAATGCACCTTTCTTTATATTTATTGTTTAACTCCTGAGTTTTTAGCTGGGACTTAAGCTCCCTGTTTTCGTTTTTTAAAGTAGCAATAATAACATCTTTTGCATCCTGTGATTGGAGCTTTTTCTTTTTCGATGCATCACAGTATTTCCTAACAGTCTTTAAGACGTGTTCGTTAGAATAAATAAAGTTCGGGCTTACACCAGCTCTTTTTGCTACGGCAGCGATGGTTATTTTTTCACTGTCCCTAATCATCTGGTTTAGTGCTTTCTTGACTTTATTTGTAGAATCGTCAGTTCTTTTCTTGGCGTATTCCACTAATCCTTCTGTATTTCTTTTTGTTTGCATAGCTTTTCAACCTCCGTAATAATTCTTTTAACGGCAACAATATCTGCTTTGATTTTTTCCATTAGTGCTTTATTCTCGGCAGCTTGAGCTACCCCATAAGTTGCTTCCAGCTCTTGAAGCTGTAATTTGTAATAACTGGTATGCCGACTATCTGGCTTGAATAGGGTGCAAGACAGGCATTTATTGGCATGTTCGCATATTCCTAAAGAAACAGGTCGACTACACCAGCCGTTGCATAAAGGTAATAACTTCTCAGTTGATTGCGATATTTCCTCAATTCCGTTCCCCATGTTTTCAATTACTGTTTGAACCTTGTTAAGATATGGCTCCATATTGTCAATCAAAGTCTGGTCGGTAATTGTTGCATAGCTAGAAAGTGAATGGAGGGATGAATGGCCTAGTGCCTTGGCTGCCTCGTTTGACCCAAATCCCTTCTCTATAAGTTTGGTTGCCTTTGTTGCCCTGAATTTATGTGCTTTGAAATGAAGAAGGTCTCCTTCATCATTTTTTACTTGTAGGGCAAAGAATAACTTGTTGACACGGTATGAAACCGTATGTCTATCAATGTGCGTATCCTGACCTGTTGCAAACACATATGCTACATCTTTTCCGTATTTCTTCTTGCTGATTTCATACTGGTTCATTAAAAGCCTGTAAACGTGGTCGGAAATAGGAAGCTGTACTAAGTTCTTTGTTTTCTTCTGTATCTTAACCAGTTTCTTGTTGAAGTCTATATGGTGCTTATACGATGGGTTGTCATGTACTTCTTCAATCATCGCTGGGGTTAAGGTAATCAGGTCTGATATCCTTAATGCTAAAAGTTCAAGGCACATAATAATGGTCGCATACATTACTGGCATTTCTGGCAGAGCTTTGTTAATGTTCTTCATTTCATTGTCTGAGTAAAAGTCGGCCTCTCTTTTTTTCCTGATTTTATAATCCGTGCTTAAGAAAAGGTTTGCTTCAGGAAAGCTGTCTTTGTCTATTAAATATCCGTCTTCGAGAAATCTTTTAACGGCTAAAATATTCCTGTTTACCATCGTACTGCTTTTCCCAGATGCAGTTCTCATGTATTCGAGGTAGTCTTCAATGACGTCCCTGCTTAAATCCTTCAAGTTTTGGATTTCAGGATATTCCTCTCCAAGCCATTTCAAGAAAAAGGTTATAGCAGAAAGATTGTTGTAAAGGGTGGCAGGATTATCAATTTTCAGCTTGTTAAAGAATATCCGCTTTGTTGTTTCCTTGATTGCTCTTTGCGGTATTTCTGAGAATTTCAGGTTTTTGTATTCTGATTGCTTAAGATTTAAAAAGGGGAACTTCTTAATATTCCAATAGTCTTTTTCCTGTTCAGGGATATTTGCCTCATATACTTCTTTTGCAGTGTCCTTAAGAAAGTGCAGCAAAGTGATAGACCTGTTTTTTCTCTCATACCGTACTTCTTCCATGTCAGCATTCACAAATGAACCAGAAGTAACATGTGAATTCTTGATTATTTTATTTTTTAGAAGAAAAGAGATATAGTCGTTTTCCTCAATGTCTAACACGCTTTGGATAGAACCATTCTCATTAATGTAGCTAATAATGTGCCTACACCTTGAGTAATTGCTAGTGATAGTCCTGAGGGTGTTCGTCTTCTGTTCAATGCAATAGTAGAAGAGATATTTTATTTCAGCCTTTGCTGTTAATGAAACACATCCAGAAAAGTCAAAACCTGTATCCTTAAATCCAAAGGAATTGTAGTATTTCATGTCGTTTTCGGATGCTTTTTTATATAAATCCCATTTCTTGATAGGCCAGAAATCTGAAGAGTAGGGTTCTTCAAGCTCTATCGGGAATAGGTTTGGCTGTTCTTGTGGTAGAAGTTTTTTAACTGCCATTCATAAGTCCTCCTTCCTGCTTGAGTTTTTCCAAAGCGGTGATTATCCTTTCAAGTCCTTCTTTTTCTTTTTTGGCTGTAGCCAAGTTCGGGAGCCAGTTGTTGGCCTCGTAAATCGGGATATTCCTGTTTATGGATGCAAGTTGCTGCTTGTGTAGTTCGAGGTAGTCAAGGGAAGTCCTGAAGAATTGGCAAGATAGGCAAGCATCAAAATGTGGGCATATCTCAAGTTTCCTTGGGAATAGGCAAAGCCCGTTTGGAAGCTGCATTTTATCTAGGGACTCAGCTAAATCTTTTGCTGTTTCAAGGAATACATCATCAACTTCATCTGAAATCCTTTTTACTGAACCATCAATGGAGACATATGCTTTTTGAAATCGCTCTTGCCTTGGCTGGTGCCTTTCTGCATAAAATAGGCTCATATTAATTTCTTGATGTCCAAGCACCCCGAGCTGAATTATCGAAAGGTCAACATTGAAATCATTCAAAAGTGTTGTTGCTATCGTGTGCCTGTAAGCATGTGACTTGAACTCATAGGGTGTGCCATCTTCGTTTTTTATTCCCCATTCATTACATAAGTCTTTCATGGTATTTCTGTAGCGTTGGGTTGATATCGGCCTGTCTTTATCTTTTGGTGAAGGAAACAGGTATTTCCCTTTCGGATTATCTTTTTTTGCGATTGCTTCCTGCTGGAGTATTAATTCATAAGCAGCTTTCGGGATGATGTTTGCTTGGAACTTTTTCATCTTCTGGACTTTGTGCTTAATGAAGTAGTGGTTCTTCGCTGTAAAAGTGCATCCTGTCTCAAGTTGGCAAATATCGGAGACTCTCATACCAGTTGCATAGTTGATTACAAACATGACCATAATGTTGAACGGGGCCAGCTTCAGGTTGTTGAAAATCTGGAAAATCACATGGTCTGGTATTGCTGTATTTATTTTTTTCTTATAGCCTTTGTGTGTGTAGTTGTTAAATGGATTAGCTCCTGTGAAAATCCCTTTTGCTATTAGAAAACTGAAAAAGCTTTTTGCACGAGCCATTGCCCTGTTTGTATAGTCAATTGTGCGGTTTTCCGTCCTGAGGTGCTTCTCAAAATCCTCGTAATCCTTGGTTGTAAAATCTAAAAGATTACCTTGGTAATAATTGGACATCGCCCTCAGGAGTGAAACGGTTCCAATAATGGTTGATAAAGCAAGTTCGGTGCTTCCAAGCTGGTAGCGTATAAATTTCTTTATAAGCTCCCTGTTTTGAGGGTTTTTAATCTCGTAAAAATTAATAGTCTTCTTGAAAGCCACTTTATTAACTCTTTCTTCCGAGAGGGATAATTCGTCTAAATACCAGATATCCCTATCAAGGCCTTCTCTTTTATCGTGATACTCAGCCATTGCAAAATAGAGGGAGTCAACCGCTCTTGAGCAATCTATATTGTATTTGCGTGTCCTGTATTTTAAATAGTCTGTCCTAAAATCTTCTTTGTTTTCATCCAACACTGAGCCGTATTCCTTATCTTGCAGGTACTTGGTGAAAAACGGCAGTTCCCTTGCAACATTTGAGGTATAGGTATAGCCGTTAAAACCGAGAAAAACCATTTTAATAAAAACCTTCATTTCTTCTGCAAGGGAAAGGGATGCGTACTTTGTGAAGTCGAAGATGTTTTCCCTATGTATCTGCGAATAGTATTCAGAAATCTCTTTGTCGGGATACTTTGTAAAGTCCAAATAATCATCTTCAAAAAACTTATCTATAAGCTTTTCTTTCAGATTGAGTGTGTTAGCCATTTTTATTTCCTCCGATAATTGCATCGACTAGTGCTTCAATACCGCTTTCGGTATACTCTTCATCGACTGCTTTAAGGTGTGCTTTTGCCATCGCCTCAGAACCAGCTTCGGTAAATTCTGCGTAAATTTTCGTAGACTCCATACTTGAATGCCTAAGCCTATCTTTAATATCAACCATCTGGAGCCCATAGTATTCACTATCAGGATTGGTTGACTCGGTAGCAATTTTATCCGCCATTTCAACCGCAGCTCCGTGCCTAAACATATGCGGTGTCACATGTTTTTCAAGTCCAGCTCGTTTTGCTGTGGCAATAAGCATTTTCCTGATGGTATCTGTTTTCATGGGCTGATACTTATTGTCTCCATACTGGTTAAAAATCAGGTAGTTTGTGTCTATATCACTGATTTCAACGAGATAGGCTGCTATTTCTTTCTTTAAATAATCAGGGATAAAAACAATGCCTTCAGAGTCGTATTTAACCGCAGCATCAGGATTGCCAGGGTCAGTACGCTTCTTGATTTGCATTTTTCCTTCATAAAGGGCTTTTGCATCTTCAATGCGGAGGCCGACCACCTCAGATACCCTCATTGCTCCATCAAGTAATAAGCCACAAATAATGCGGTCACGCCTGCAAGTACAGGCCTTATAAATCTTCCAATAATCTTCCCTTGTGATGTACTTAATTCGCCTTGGTTCTGCTTTTAGCTTTAACACAGGACTTCTTACTTCTCGTGCCCTTACCATTTCTGATAGGAAAGAGTGGTTTGGCATCTTTTGACGAAGGGTTTTGTACGCTTTCAGTTCGGGGAGGTTCTCAGCCAAGGAAAGGTAATCGTAGAACCCATAAATTGTGGACATTTTCTGGTTGATAGTGTTGTTGGTTCTTTCTGCCTTTATTTCTTCTTGGTTGAAAGAGATAATCTTAGGGTCGTAATTAGGGTATTTAAGCCACATGACAAAGTCTGTTAGGTATTCAACGGCACTTTTATCTTTTCCTGAAACGACATCCAGATAGGTGAGGTCGTTTTCGGAGAGCCATTCATAGTATTGCTTAAGGTTGTGGCAAGCGTTACGCATGGTGTACTTGCTTTTTCCTGTCCTTGCTAGGTGCATAACATATTTCAAAACCTCCATGACTACTGTGTTATCGTCATTCATAAGGAGGTAGACTGGTTTATTCTGTTCGTTCACGATATTTCTTACGTACATCTTAAATGCCTCCTTTCTTTACCTTGTGTGTATATCGTATCTCGAGTACTCAAAAATGTCCAGGATTAACTTCAAGAACATAAACGCAAAATATCCTTGAAGATAGCGCATATTTTTGCTAGTATTTCCAGTAGTGATTACGTGAAATACAAAGAGGTGTGTTTGACATGGATTTACCCCAGATGACGACTGCTAAGCTGGTCGATGTGAATAAGAAAAAGCACTTTCGGCTTGAAATGCGAATCCTTGAATCTATTGCTGACATGTTGGATGATAGGGAACCCATAACTATTGCCACGGTTGTAAGGAGGGCAGGGACTACAAAGCAGGTAATTTACCGAAATGAAAACCTTAGGCGAATAATCCTTTATTACACCCATGTAGTCCAGAACCAGTCTTATAACGAATATGAAGACCCGTCTGAACGATACAGGTTCCTGATGGATATTCCTGATTTGGTTAGGATGGAAGAATATGTGAATAAACTCATAGAAGAGAACAAAGAATTGGGAGCGAAACTGCTCCGTGTAGAATCGGAAATTATCAAGTATAAAAATCGCAGGTTGTGCGATATATCGGATGATTCAATTTATATCTGAGTCTCCATTTGGGTTTATTTCTTCAATGCTTCGGTAAAAAGCTGGGGAACGGCTTAAGAGCCGTCCCAGCTTAAGTGCTAATTAGTCGATGTCTTCTTCACGAGCGCAAAGGCGAGAATAAAGAAGCATCAGCTCTTCATCTTCCTCAAGCAACTCTTCAAAAGTCGTTTCATCGTCTTTTTCAATTTCAAACCTATCGTCCATAGCTTCCTCCTTTACTGGCAGATGCATGCAATTTCCTGCTTAGAGTTGTCAAAGTAGTAAATATTATTGGACAAGAAGTCAGATGCACTAACTTCTGTCGCATTTACACTTCTAACCATTCCCACCATGGATGCGGTGTCCATACCAAACGCAGAGGGCACAATCAATGCTTCCTGAACGCTGGATGGAAGGATGTAAAAGCTCCCGATATTCTTAGCAATGCTTCCCAGAAGATTGGGATAAAGAATGGCTGCAAAACCATTGCTGACCCTGTTATTTGTCAGGACGTAGATGTTGCTTCCGTTCATTCCTGAAACACTATCAAGGAACTCTTCAGAACCGCCCATCATGCCAAACATCATGGCTTCAAGGGTATTGATGGTTGCAGGCAGGAGCTTGGGCGTATTCCTTGTGGCAGCTTCGTAAATGGTGTCGATATCAACGCCCCATTCATCGAGAAGCCTGTCATTCACTATGGCAGAACTTACGCCATCAAGGCCGTATTCCAAGACCACATAGAAAATAATCGACAAATCGAAAAACTTTCTGTGGGGGATGTGGCTGAGGTCGTAAATGCTGTTATCGGTGTTCACAAGCTTATATACGACCCTGTCTTTAGTTGCATTCCAATCAGTTACAGTTTTCAGTGCATTATTGATTGCTGTGGTATTCATAATTGTCCTCCTTAGTACTTTGCTTGGTACTTTTTTAATTGTCTGATTAAGTAGGCAGTATTATTGGCATATTGCTTGATTTTGCGACTTGTGGAACCGTCTTCCAGAAGACGTTGGTAGACTTCATTTTCCTGAATGAGCCCGTTTAGGATATCCTCAAAGTCCCACTTTAAATCACCGTTGCAGTTCTCCAAGATGTCTATGTATTGGTTCACGAAGTAGACCTGCGAATCTAAAAGGCCAATCGAGGGCATCTTTTCAAAATAGGCTTGGGTGTCTTTGTCATAGTCATATTCATCAAGCTTTAATGCGATTTGAACTTGTGTCAGTGTCTTATTGTTGAGTTGTAACATAATAAAAATTCTCCTTCCTTATTTCATCTTGTACATGTAATGTGATACGACCACAGAATTCCTTGAATGGCAGAGGTTATAAGAACACTCTGCTAAGATTCCTTTGTCATAATGCCTGCCAATCATATCTCCACGGCAGCAATACATTTCTCCCGACTCCACGTCTCCACGGCCTTTAAAATACTCATACAGTGCTGCTGTGTAGTCAGCCCTGCAATCATGTATTGAGCCTTCTGGGAGCTGTGTTCTTGCGAGGATGCGTTCTTCTCCGTGAACGGCACGTGTTTGGCAGTTCCTAACGAATTCCTTTACGAAGTCGGCCTCAGAAGGGACTACCAGAGTCCATCTTTTGATTCCGCCCTTCTCGCGCTTAAACACCTCGAGCTCTCCACGTTCATTTGTCCTGAAGTCGGTAGGCCTCAAGCGAAGCAATCCAGCTCTTCTGCAGCCAGTTGCTCTGGCAAACCTGATAACGTCTGCATACTTTTCAGGGTGCTTGTCGCTTGAGTTCTCGTCCCTGGTCCTTGTTATCTGGCTCCTTGCACGCTTTGGGTAGTCATACCCGAAGTCGTTCTTGGAGCAATCGAACAGGTTTCCGCAAGTCGAGCCATACAAGCCCAAAGTCCAAGGGCTTTTGCCCTCATACTCTTTTTCTTCAAGGAAATCCTTGACGTATGGCTTGCAGTCTTTCAGGGTCTTAACTTCAGGATGGTTCTGGATTGCCCATTCGATGAAGTATTTAGCGTTTTTGGCGTAGGAATTGTAGGTAGCAGTAGAGAAGATTCCTTCTATTGGTCTGGGAGTTTCTCCAGCTTTTCTTGCTCTTTCTGCTTCTTGTTTTTTAAGTTCGTCTTTGGACTCTCCATATCGAGTTTTCGACTGGAGCTTCATCCTAGACTCATGTATTAGTCGTGATTTTTTGCTCATAAATGAAAAAACTCTCCTTCCTTCAAAAAATTTTTGAAGATGCCGTATCAGTACAGGCAAGGAGAACTTCACAACAGAGCAAATTATAAGGTTGGGGAATTTTTCAGTAGTTTAGAAAAGGTCTTTAATCCAAGAATAGATATCCAGTGAGATTTTAGAAATGAGTTCAAGAGTTGACTTGAGTTCTTTTAATTCCTTATCGCTCGACCACGATGCGACATATGATAGGGAGTAATCGGACGAGTCGAGCTGAGGGAAGTTAAATTCATATTTGAGCATCTGTAGCACACAGTAGGCTGTGCTTTCTGCGATGACTTCTTTAGTGTTTTTTCGGTCTTGTGTCTTAAACGCATCTTTGAAGAATGTCTCTTGCTGGAAATGCGAATACTCGTGGATTAGAGTCTTAAGCTTATGGAGAGAAGACAGCTCAGGTTTTAGAAAGATTTCATTGGTATCTATTCTGTAATAGCCATTCGCTGAAAACTCGCCTTTGAGCGAGTCATCATATGAGACTGGAACTTTGGATGTCTTAAATATTTTTTCGACTACTTCATCAAGCTCTTCGCTGCTGTAGGTTAGCTGCTTGGTTAACCGTGGGAGCGGTTCGCCAGATGTCTGAGAGATGTCGAATACTGTTCCAGTTTTATAGTACATGATTTTCTTCTCGACCTTTTCTGTAGTCTTTGTGCCATCAGGGCTGGTCACTTCTCGTTCAACTTCGACTTTCTTCGGAGCAGGGACTAAAATCTTGATTCCAGTCTCGCCCTTGTTTACGTGTCGGTTGAACTTTTTGTTCCAGTCAACATATGAGGCACAAAAGCTGGCTGAAGGATTCGCCATCATTATTAAGATGGTGTTGTTAAATGAGTAGTTGTGGAATCTGGAAAAGGTCTCCAGATATCTCAAATAGTTCTCACTTGTGAATACGTTCTTCACGCCGTCTTCAAGGTTCTTAAGAATCTGATTGAGTGTGTCGTTGCCTGTAATACTTACGTTCTTCTTCATGTTTTCTACCTCCAAACTTTGTTGGGTCAAATGTCCTTAGAACAGCCGTTGGCTATTTCGGACGGTCTTAAGTGTGTACTTCAAGACCCCAAATGATAAGGTCTAAAAGTACTGTGATAGTTTTTATTCGCTCACAGTAAAAGCGAAAAAACTATATCTGAAGCGAAATCTCAAAAGATTCGCAGGGATGGGGTTAGGGAACACATGGTTCCAGTGTCTAATGAAGGAGCTTAAGCGCAAATGATGCGACAAATAGCTCCCATAGGGATTTTGTAGTCTTCACCCCAATCGGCAGTGAAGTAAGCAAAGCCGTCACAAAAATCAATTCCATCACGATTGACTTCCATTGCGACTATCCCAAGAGTGTCTCTGTACACAATCTTCATACGCAACTTCTCCTTTCTGATTTTTACGTCCTATGGACTCCTTAACTGAACGCCCGTTGGTTCCGTTCCTGAGGCTGGTCTTCGTTATCCAAGCATGTTGGAATCACAAGTACTGAGTCTCATAGCATTCTCTTGGGCATAAACACATGAACTTAGAATCGCTGTTTAATGAGTAGCGATATCGAAATAACTTACACCTTAATTTTATAAAATGGATTTTTCAGAAGCAAAAAAGATAGACACGAACTGTGCTGGAGAAGTGGTTTCCATGGTTTCTTAAATCTGAAAATTTTGTGAACTTGCGACTTAAGGTGGTTGATAAAAAAAGCAATGCCCAGAAGGAGACAGGCATCGCTACAAAATAGATATATATCAAATCCTACCTTAATGGATTGTTATTAGGTAGCATGTACCTACGCTGTCTTAAATCACATTTGCGAACATTTGTTCTATGATTTAATTATACTACACATACCGATATGGATTCTAAAGTTCACACTTGATACACCTCAAATTCACATTCTCAAGCCCTTTATGGAGAGGTTTAAAAACAAGCCTTTTTCCAGTAAAAATAGATATGCTGGTTGCTTGCAGCAACCATAAGGGAAGGAGTGCATCTGGTCAATCTCCAGATGCTTGTTCAAGCTAAATGCACATGTTTTTTTGCTTGCTGAAATCTGGCTATCAACCAGTGCAAAACAGTGCCTCGTAGTTGTCATTGGTTACCTCGTCTTCGTGCTGGCGTATCTCCAGCCCTTGACTCGATAACCAATTCCAATATTTACGCCCTCGCAGTTGTTCTTCCGTTCTGGTCAATCCTGTTGCTCTACACATCCAGATTAGCCATCACTACAAAACAAAAGCCCCGACTTTTCCTCCTGGTCGGAAGAGGAGATAGTCGGAGCTAAAAGTTCGGTCGTAAATATGTCCGCTTCTCGGAAGCGGAATGGCTCATTCTTCGCCATAATCTGAGACGGCTTCCTGCATATCCTGCAGCTTCACGTCCCAGATTAGTTCCTCGATTACCTTAACGCAGCCATCTGTGTCTTTCACCACATCTTCGCCCCAGAAGCGAACAACACGGTAGCCAGCACCGTGCAGGTTGGCCTCGTTTTCGGCATCTCGCTTGATATTGGCATTGATTTTATCAAGCCAATATTCGGGGCGTTTACCCCGTTTAAGTCGCTCTACGAGCTTATCATAATCCTTGCCGTGAAAGAATTCAGAGTCTACGAACACGGCAATCTTATACTTGGTCAGGGCTATGTCGGGAGAGCCAGCAAGTGCTTTGTAGTTCTTCCTATAGCGATAGCCCTTGTGCCAAAGAGCTTTTCGGAGCAGTATCTCAGGTTTTGTATCCTTGGATTTGATGGACTTCATTATCTTCCTGCGAGGAGCAGGAACGTCATCAAAGATTGGCTTAGGCATTGTTATCACATCCTTTGCCTTTAATATAACCCGAAAAGCCTTGTTTTTCCATCAAAAAAGCAGCCACACATGGTAGCTGCTTTAATCACATAAAACCTGCGCAGGTGGAACGCTGTGACCTGTTCCAACCGTATTTTAAATGATTTTTCTTGATATAAATAACAGTCTAGGGTCTACCTTCAGACTGGTTGATTACTAACGTGATTGTTTGCTTACTTTTATGTCTTATGACTTATCTTAATCTTAACTTTTCTATATGCTGACTTGTTATTTATACCAGTAAGCCGATTTTTTCGAGAAATCCTGTTTCTGGTTTAAATCCTGCTTACAGTATAATTTTATAAAAACGAACCAGCACATCGCAAGGGACGGAACCAGTTTATTTTGCTGGCAAAAGAAAACACATGCAGCTTGAATGCCACATGTGTTATTTATTTAGTGCCAGTATGTTTACCAGAAATCTACATCATGGTCTTCGCCATCATAATGATTATAGAAATGATGACCAAATTCAATTTTCTTTCCGCATTTTGTACATACATCCCAATAGCCGAAATCGTCTTCAAATCCTGTGGTGGTTCCTTCTATTCTTTCGCATGTGCAATATTCATTCTTTTTTTTATTCTTCTGCATAAGTTTACTCCTTTGTTGTTTTTGGATTGTTGCCAAATAACTCATCAAGCTTTTCTTCCAAAGATATCTTTTCTGTTCCTTGAGCGTATGGAAGGGCATCAAGCTGCCTGAGATTGTGCTCATCTATGGAAATGCTTTCATCAAAGCCCAGAACGAAGCTCACTGCAATACGATAAATAATTTCAGTAGGTGCTAAGCCATAGACTTGCTTCTTAAAAATGTGCTTCAGACGCTCATGGCTGTCAGGATAAAGAGCTTTCATCTTTTCGCTGCGATAAAGTCTTTTTACAATCTCTGCTATATAAAGGCCAGATTTCATATATAGGTCAATGAATGTGTTCTTGTCATCGTCAAAACAGCCCTCATTGTTCTGTTCCAGCAAGTCAACCATTTCTTTTACAACCTTTTTCGGTGTATAAATCTGGTTTGTCTTCTGCGGTGGGATGTAGTCAAAGATATCTTCCTTCTGGGATTCATCAAAGTAGTTTGACAGCTCTTTCTTACGTTTTAGGAACATCTTCACAGAGTCGTTGAACACAGTTGGCTCAAACATACCTTGATAGAATTTTTCCTCCCCAGTTTCCTCATCTACATACTTAATTCCATCACGGAGTTTCCTAAAGTTATCAAGAGATATTCCTGTAACTTCTTTAAAAACTGAGTCAGGAACTACTGTATCAAAGTTTTGCAGCGTAGTGCTATCTGTGCCATAGGCCATTAAGAATGATGGAATAGTACGGGAGAAGCCTTTAAGATGTGCTTTAAATTCATCTAATTTAGTATCACGTTCTTCTATTTTCTTTGATGTCTCTGAAACATCTGCGACTATTTCAGAAGCTTTTTGTGTGAATTCTTCTGATAAACGTTCCAGTTCTTTCTTGAAGTCTGCTTTAATTTCAGCTTGTCTTTCTGCAACCATCTCATCGACTGCAGCTTTATCTTCCGCAGAACTGCAATCATCAAAGCTGGAACGGATTTCCTTTTCTGCTTCACGAAGCTTTATCAGGAAGTTGCTATGGCTCTTATTAATGGTCTTGGTAGCATCCTCTTGGATTTTTCTTTTTACTTCCCTCTGTAGGGATTTTCCCATTGGTTCGCCGTCAGTACTGTCTTTGACTTCAAGAACACTGGTTGCTTTGCTGGCGAATAGGTCTATAAGATGCTGTCTGTCTTTTTCAACATTGTCACCAAAAGAGTCATCTTCTATCTTTTCCTCAATGTCTTCTTTAATTTCTTCAGCTATTCGTTCTTTTTCTACAGGTGGAACCAATTCATCAGCTTTTTCTTTAATATCTTCTTCGGGGATATTAATATCGCCTTTATCATCAATATTCAGTTCATCGGCTGTTTCAGAAGTAGTGTTAATACCACGGTCTGGTTTTTCAACAGAAGGCATTTCCCTGACAATATCGAAGTATTCAGCAGGAGCCCTGAAGACATTTGTTATCGTAAAGAGCATATCGCTCATGAAACCACGCCTTACAACTTCTTCAGCCTTCATCTTCCTTGGGATTGATAAGACCTTAGAAGCATCGAGCGGAATCATTTTACCGTCTTCATCTTCACCTATAACGGGGAAGTATTTTAAAAGCTTTTCTATGTTTTTGGTTCTGGACTCTAAATCTCCACGACCATCTGATGTTTCGGAACAAAGGTCATTTGCAAACTGTTCAACAACTTCAAGGCTTCTTGAGGGATTAAAGTCGAAAACGTAGGAGTTTTCTTTACGTCTATATCCGTCAATAGCTCCTGTAATCTTGTTCTTGTGTGGGAACAGGTAAGGGTTTTGCGCCCTGAATGCTGCTTGCATATAAAGAGCTGGGCTCTTAATCTCAGACAGAATGAATACTCCGCTCCATTCAGGAATGGTTACACCTGTTGTAAGCTGACCTACAGAAAGAGTTATAGTTCTGTCGTGAGTAGCAATAGCATTACACACTTTTGTGTATGACTTTTCGTTTTCGTCATCATCATCTATTTTTCCATCGCCAGCAGCGAGAACAATTTCATAGTCCTTAAAAACAGGATGTTCTCTTAGTTTCTTTGCCATTGCCTTTGCATCGGCAACACGGAACATAAGCCAGAATGTGTGTGATAGTTCTTCTCTTGATTCATTGCTTGAGAAGGGAAATTTATCGTTATTAACCAGTGCATCAAGGAAAATGTCTACTTCTGTATCGTGGACAAATCCTTTATCGGTTGCTTTAAAAAGTTCGTTTAAACCACCAGAAACAATATCATCATCGTCATCATTATCTAAATCTGGCTTACCTTCACCGAAGATATTTGAAAGACGATAAGTAAGCATGTTTAGCTGTGGGAGAATGTAGTATGGGTTTTCTCCTTCACCACTCCATTTTTCTTTTGCTTCCTGTTCAGCGACATATGTCCAGTTATAGATTGCATCGGAGTCAAATTTATCGTTTTTAATAGCCTTGAACGGGGTGCCAGATAAGTGAAGAGTGAATTTCCTTTTGATGTGGTCAAAAGCTGTATCAGTTTTATAAGTGTCTACACCTTCATGTGCTTCATCAATGATGAGGACATCCCAGTTGATTGTTTTGATTTCTTCAAGCTTGTTGTAATACCCACCAAAGTGAAGCGAACCCTTAAGGTCTTGAAGAGATACGAAGTCAATCAGGTTCATTTTTACAGTATCTGTACTATTCTTTGCAGCTCTTGATTTCTTATCACTGAGATACTCACTGTAAGGCATTGCAAGTGGATGGGTTTTCTTGTCGGATAACTCCTTTATCTGAGTCACAAAGAAGTATCCTGATTCACGACCAAGGAAACGTTCATAATCCTGATACCAAGAATTGCCAATCGCAGGCCTATTTGTCACGATAAGAACGTTTTCTGCATGGATTCTTCTGCAAAAGTCATAAGCAGAAAGAGTCTTACCAAATCTCGGCTTCGCATTCCAGAGGAATTCACCACCACCATTATCAGACCTGTAGTTTATTGTGTCTGAAACGGCTTCTTCTTGTTCTTCACGAAGCTGGTATTTCTGGACTAGGATATGCAGGTCTGGTTTATCTCTGAATTCATAAAAATACTTTCTTGCATCAGAAGGAGATATCTTAAACCACTCTTTATTTGGCTTTTGTTCTATGCCTCGTAGCCTAAGGTAGGCATGAAAATCTTTGTCAGTGAAGAATTCGCTTCCGTCAGCGAAAACAGCATTGTCTCTCCATTCTACTTTTGGCTGAATGTCAGCCGTATATGTTTGGTCTTTAATACGCTTATCAACGTTTTGTTCTGTGTATCCTATTTTGCACCAACCGTTATGCTCTGGAATTGAAGGAGTAGTATAGCAATAAATGGCTGGAACAACAGGAATATTTGAATTAATTCTTGCCATTATTCCATCTCCTTTACATGTGACTCAATGAAGGAGATTTCGTCTTCAGTCAAGCCGTACTTCTTGTATAATTGTTGGTCAATCTCAGCTATGCTCTTTCCCCAATCAATATCTGACTCATCAGTAAAATCCTGAACAGGGACATATTTCCAAACATTTCCCTTGTTCCCTTGTGTTACCTTTAAAACACCTAGCATTGCTCTCGCAAATTTAGTTTTCACGTATTTCATACAATTTTCAGCAACATCTTGTTGCTCAAACGCCCCTATGCCAATAAATGAACGTGTGTAGCCGATAAGCGGCGTGCCGATAAGCGGCGTGCTTAAAACTTCACCCAAGGCACCAGAACCATTGGATGCGGGGATGAGCACTTTGTATTTTGAAAGATTTTCATGGTTCTTACTTATATAGTTTTGATTAATATATTTTCGGACTCTTTTGAGATTTGAAATGCCTACAATTTCTAAGTCGTTATCACTTTTTGGCGTATCAAAAAATAATTGGGTTTTTTCAAATATATTGCTTTCTAATCGTAAATCCTTGCCTTCACTTCCAAGTTGAGATTTACATTCAGGATGTTCCTTAAATAAGACGTCTGAATTAAAACGGTTTTGCACATAAATAATATCTGACATAGACCTGTCTATCTTGTTTTTTACTTTGTTTAAGATTTTGTTGAGCTCATCGAAGCTAGTAAAAACATCTATCGCTCCGAAATCTTTACTGGAGTCTCTATAAGTTATCGCTACACCACCTTTAATATCGGTATTAGGGAATACATTTTTACTAGACATTTCAAAATGTAATACTTTGAAATGATTATCTGAAAGCATCTTCTTATTCCATGTCTTTGACGTGTTGCCGACATTAAAAAGAAAACGAGCAGGAGTGATAAGTTCTACTTTATCTGAAATTGAATAGGCGGAGTCCATAAAAAATGGGTATATAGATGAAGCGAAATTCTTCTGTTCGCCAACTGTTTCGGTTTGGTAGGGTGGGTTTCCAATTACAAAATCAAATTTCAATTTAGTTTTTCTCCTTTCGTAAGTCGTTAAAGAGAATGACTGTGCCGCCTGAGCCGTTACGCCAATCTCTTATCTTGCAAAAATGTTCATTTCCACCCGTATCTTCACTATCTTGTTGAAGTTCATTAGACTCTATTAAATCGAATAATGACATTTGGACAGGCTCATCATTAATCGCTCCATTAAACGGAATAGTGTTTTTAAGGCCGTCCATTTGCCATATATTCCAAGAAATGATTGTTGCTATTTTTCTTAATTCTTGTGATGTGGGTTCTCGGTGCCACTTGGCATCCAGATAATCTTGAAATGTAAGCAGAAGGTTTATTCTGGCAATAAGCAGGTTGTCTCCTTGCCATTCATATCCATAGGTAGACTGGTAAGCACGAATAACCCACTTGAACCACTCAGCTTCATAGTTGGTATTTTCATTGACAATACGAAGCTTTCGGTCAAGCATGCCGATTCGCTTTGGCAGTTCTATTAGTTCTCCTGTAGTTGTGTCATAACGAGAAACAAGGTAGGGAGCTTCACCACATGTGATTTCCAACCTTCTGGAATCAACGTAGTCCTGCCATGTTTTCTTCTTGGTATCTGGAAACCATATTTTTCCAGTGGTTGCTGTCCAAGTATGGTCATCATTTTCTGTGTTGAAGACATTTTTCCTGCCAAACCAATCATCATCACAATAGTTGTTCATCTGGTTACAGACCCAAGAAGGGGTGAATACCTCGGCTTTGACCTTGGTTCTGTTCTTCTGGGCTTCTAGAGTCTTTAGGACTCTTGGCTGGATATCAATAGAATGTAGCCCTCTAAGAAGAGCTTCCGTTATTTGCTTCCGTTCACCGTATTCAGAACCATGAGATTTATAGCTGTCTGTAGCCCAAATGATGTTTTTATCTGTTGTTTTATCTTTGAGTAAAATCTTCAAAGTGGCTCTTATCGGGTAAGAGTCTAGGTTTATTAACTCGTTCAAATAGGGCAATTTCTCCTTTCTCTGAATTGCCCTAAATGCAAAATTTCTACTTTGTCTCTACGCTGTGGTAGAGGTTATTCTGCTTTTCGTCTTTTTAGCTCTGTATCAACGACCCCAATAAAGTCTTTAAGTTCCATATTGGAGTACTTATCAAAGAGCCGTTCGTTGTTCTCACGACAGAAGAAGTAGTCCATACTGCAGCCAAAGTAGTCACAGTAGGTGATAGCTGCTTCAGTCGTGATAGTCCTTGTAAGGTTTTCCTGCCTTGAGATTGAGGAGACAGGAATTCCCGTTTCTCTTGATAAATCAGCTACCGTCATACCAGCTTGGGTACGAAGCAACTTTAAGCGGTTTTTAACTTGCATCATCTGTTCTCCTTTCTTTTAAGGATTTCTGGTCATCTATCGTCTGCTTGATAAAGTCTCTAAAATCATCAAAGTGCTCTTCGTTAGAGAATGAGCATAAATAATTGCCTAATCCTGAATGTCCTTTAGTTGAGCAGTCTTCTAGAATGTTGTTGGGGTCAATCATTTTCCCAGCCGATATGTTGAAGCACACAAGTAACCTTGTGGCTCTTTTACTGATAGTGCATACAACCCTACCATTAAGAGCGTATTTCCAATAATGAACTCTTTGTTCGACTTCAATGCCACTATCAACTTCTTTTACGAGTTTTGTGAAAGAATCGAAAAGAGGTATGAGGCTGACAGGAATATCTGAATGCATGACTGTTGGCTCGTCTTTGCCTTGAGATGAATCATTATCTGAATCTTCTTCATATAGGTCCAGCCCCAGCGTAAAGAGCATGTCATATGCTTCTTCTAAAAACTCATCACAGTCTTCCATGTCTGAATGATTTGCTGTTCCAGAGGTGGTTTGTGTTGTTGTGTTAATGTATTTATCTATGGCATTAACACGGTTACAAATCCTGTCTTCAAGGTATTGGATAGTACCGTCATTCAGGATTGTTCGTTCCTTTATGTCTGTAAGCACGTAGCACATAGTCCAGTTCTCATTTTTGTCTTCGTGTGCTGTTGGTCTATAGTCGATACCGTTCTTCGACTTACCAACATAGATAATGTCTTTTCCTTTGGCGTTCCTCCCGTAGAGGATATAAACAATGAACCTGTTGCTGATATCAACTCCGTGGTTCCTTGCCTTGATATTTTTATAAGGGATTCGATACAAAAGGATTGTGTTGATTGGTTTCGATAATTCAACACAGCCCTGTTTGTTAAATCTGATGATGTATTTTTTATCATTAGCCATCTGGCTTCTCCTTTCTGGACATAAAATAAGGGCAGACCTGTAAAGATGTTTTCTTCCTCACAGGTCTACCCTTGGTAGATTTCTGTATTAATCTACATGAATTGTACTTTGCCTGAAGCCCTAAAAGCAATAGATGAACCTTTTAGGATAACAACTATTCAAAGAAAGTTCAGGAATCTGGTAGTAAAATGCACGAAATTACTTGACAAATCGGCCATTTTATGCCTGGACTTTTTCGCTTTTTCTGCTATAATGGTAACATGCACGGAAAGTGCATATTAGAAAGGTGGATGAGCTTCATGCCAACATTTATTGACATGTTTGCAGGAGCAGGTGGCTTTTCCGAAGGGTTCCTCCAAGTTGAGGAGAACGGAAAGCACTTTGACTTCCTGCTTGGTTCAGATATCAATCCCACCTGCGAAGTAACTCATAGAATGAGGTATAACGAGCAGCTTGGGTTGAACACTGAATTCCTTACCAAAGACATAACCGCTCCAGACTTCATTGAAGAACTACTTGAGCGTATCGAAACCAATTTTGGTTCCACTTCCATTGATGTCCTCACAGGTGGCCCTCCTTGCCAGTCCTTTTCCCTCGCTGGCGAACGCCGTAAAAACGATAAAAAGGACGACCTTTTCTCCTATTACCTCAAAGTAATTGAAGCCATCAGGCCGAAGTACTTTATCATGGAGAACGTTTATGGCATTTTGACAAAGGATAACGGCAAGGTCAAAGAGCGCATCCTGAAGGAAATCAGGAACATCGTGGACTATGAGCACTTGCAGCAGTTTGTAGACATGTGCGAAAAGTCCAGCGTAAGAAGTGATGAGCTTACTCTTTGCATCCGAGTCTTGAAGACATGGATTGCACAGGATAAAGCCGAGAAGCAGCGCAGGGTTGATTACCTTGCAGTTCGGAAAGCTATCAAGGGTCTTAAGGTATCTGCTGAACAGGCAGCATTCCTCCAGAAATCCATCCTTGATAACAAGACGGCAATCGCTAATCCTGAGCTTAAAGCTCTCTGCGTTGAGCTTTCCAATGCTTTTGTAGAAGCATATCGGAACAATAAGCAGGTTGCTGAAGACGAAAGAAACGTCATCCGTCAGGCACTTAACCTGATTGCCAACCAGAACGACCTTGAGCGTATCTCTAAACTGGTTAAATACCAAATCAACGTGGCTGAACTGAAAAGAAGTATCTACAAGGATAACTTCGACAGCATCACTGACCACCTTGACCTTGGTGAAGTCTTTGAGATTGCCCTGAACCAGTGCTATAGGCTCTGTGAAATCACGGAAAACCAGAACGCAGTAAAGGCAGTCCAGAGGACGCAGCTTGCCCTTGAAATCCTTCAGGAAGGTGCTTTTGAGACAATGCACCGAGCATTGAAACTTATGGCTAATGCTCCTGAGCATGAGGAGCTGGCAGAACTGGCTGAGAAAGTCGCACTCTATAGGGTTACAGGCGAACAGATACTTCTGGCTTCTAATTACGGTGTTCCGCAGAACAGGACAAGGGTTATCTTTGTTGGATGCAGGAACGACCAAGATATAATTGACCATATTCCTTACACCGTGACTGACGCAGAAAAGGTTACAGTTGCAGAAGCAATAGGGGATTTGGATTATATCGGTATTGGCGACCATCCGTATGATTACGATGCTGCTTTTGAGAAGAAGTTCTCCAAGACCAAGGCTGGACATATTAAGCGTAAGGTTGACGGCAAACCAGATGAAAGTGGAAAGACTTTCTCTGAGTGGAGCAAAGAAGGCCGTCTTGACCCGAAGCGTTTCCCGAAGCTTTTAGAGCAGCAACCAGCTTATACCACAGCCAATGCCATTGAAGAAGTTGAGCCGAAGCAGTTTAAGTATGCAACGCTCCAGAACCATGAGACTTCAAGGCATAACGATGAAGTCCAAGCACGGTACGCTTTAATGAGGAAGCATGGTGGATACAAGGAAGCACAGGCTGTTGACCCTGATAATCCACTGCTTAATACCAAGAAGCGGAACTACACTGTCCTTGACCCGAATACACAGTCATTCACGATTACAACGATGCCTGATGACTACGTTCATTATGACAGTAACCGCTCATTGACTGTTCGGGAGATGGCAAGGTTGCAGTCGTTTGATGATTCCTTCGTCTTCCAAGGTAAGAGAACCACTGGAGGAGATAGGAGAAAGGTAGAGACACCACAATTTACGCAGGTGGGCAATGCAGTTCCACCACTGATGGCAAGAGCCATTGCCACAGAAATCATAAAACACATCAAGTAAGCAATGATTTTTGAGAGGCATAGGGCGAACCCCTGTGCCTCTTTGCCTGGGAGGAAAGAAATATGTTAGCAATGGCAGATACTAATCTAGAGCAGTTCTTGCCAATATTCGCTTCTACAGGAGCTAAGGTGGCTTTCCTGTCCCCGACACCAACAGGGATGGAAAAATCTATTATGGATGCAATCGGTGATGTTCGCATCCTACTTAAAGAACAGGGAATTCACGATTACGACTATCAAGGACAAGGACCTGAAAACAAGGTCATTGTCCCTGCATATTTTGTTATGCCTGACGGAGTTATTGAGACGGCTGCTTCTTTATATCGGCCAGTAACCAAGAAGGGTGACCCTCGCATCTGGTTTAGCAACATGAAAAGATACTGTAATGCAAGGAACCTTCTTGCACTGGTAGTTATTGAAGGGGCTATCTATGTCATTAACCTGTCTGACCCTGATATTGCAGACTCGTTGTTTGACCATGGATTTGTTTATCAAATCCTCAAAGACTCTGCTTATGAAGACGACTCCATTGTAAAAGAGCTTCTTTCCAAGATTTTGGATATCCATCACCAAGGCTTCCTGCCGTCAATTACGCCTGGCGACCCTGGCGTTGGCGATACACTTGAAAACGCCCTTGGAATTGCAAGAAACAATATTGCTGCTCCTGACTACAAAGGTATTGAGCTTAAAGCAACAAGGCTTACAAGGGGAGGCCAAAGAAGAAGCAGGACAAGGGTTAACCTGTTCGCCAAGGTTCCTGAATATGGGTATAGCTATTCAGATATTGTTCGTGAGTACGGTAAGTGGATTTACAGCGAAAAAGCACGGGAAGACAGGCTTGCGATAGACAATACGACCTTCTGTACCAGAATTAACACACATGGGCTAGTTCTAGAGGTAGATACCAATAATGACCAGCTCCATATGTGCCATGTGGACGAGCGGAACAGGCAGAGATATCTTTCTTATTGGCTCCTGACCAGCTTAAGACAGACTCTTTTAACTAAGCACCATGAGACTTTCTGGGTAAAAGCTCAGTCAATAAACAGGGAAGGTATTGAGTGGTTTAGGTATGATTACATTACACATACCAAGAACCCGAACGACTCACTTTTTGCTCCACTTATTGAAAGCGATAAAATCCAGGTCGACCTTGCAGGGTATTTTTCAAAACAAAAGAACATGAAATGGCGTGACCATGGCATGCTTTTCAAGATGTGGCCTGAAGACCTTCCGCTTCTATTTGGTGAGCCTGAAGAATATGACCTGACTAGAATGACACAGGCTGATATCTGGAGATAGAAGGTGTTTTAATGAGAGTCAAATGGTTTGAAAAAGATTTTATGGAGCGAGAAGGCTGGCCTATCCTGTATAGAACTTCTTTCTCTGAAGAAGATATATCTGCCGATAGGAAGAAAATTGTAGATATTATCTACAACAAAATGATGCAGCTTCGGAAGGAATGGACTGGAGTCTCCGTACTTATGCCCGAGAACTCTACAAGGAAACACGCCAACGTATTTTATGAGGCTTTTAATCGCTTCTTTGGTACATACTCTTCAAGCGAGGCAATACTTGTTGTTCCTTCAAGCAAAGTCGGGAAAATGGTTGATGAAGTTGCTCTTCTTGACGAGTCTATCAATTTCATCGAAAAGCCTGAGGTACAATATGAAGGTGAGTATGAGCGTATTATGAGAACCCTTCTGGGTAAACCAAGACCTGAAGGAGTAATCTCAGAAGACCGAGTTTATAAATGCAAGTTCTGCGGTAATCCTTTTATTGCTGGTGAGGAGTTTTGCTCCAAGTGTGGGAAAAAACGTGATGGAATTCCTATGGAGTACAACTCCCAGCTTAGGGAAGCAATACTTGAAGACCTCAGGGAAAATGGGCTTCCTGACCCTGACTATGACCCTCCAAAGAAAACGGAAGAAGAAAAGCAAGAGCTTATTCGCCAACTTCAAGCTGCCATCAAACGGCATGAAGAAGGTAAACCAGTTCTTCAACAAGAAGAAAAACCAGTAAGTAACAAGCATAGGGTTATTTCTAATCTTGATATTCTTCTTGGAAAAGACGAAGAAACGTTTGCTGACAAGTTATTCTTCTACATTGACCAGTCAGGGAAGAAAGATACCGAGGTCTACAAGGCTGCACACATCTCAAAGGCAGTGTTTTCTTCCATCCGTTCCAAGTGGGACAAGTACAAGCCTTCAAAGGAAACAGCTCTTGCGCTAGCGATTGCTTTGCAGTTAAGCCTTCCGCAGACAGAAGATTTACTTGCAAGAGCAGGGCTGAGACTTTCAGATACTTCCAAGTTTGATATCATTGTGTCTTTCTGCATAGAACACGAGATATTCAACCTGTTTGATGTTAATGAGTATTTAGACCACTATGAACAGCCAGTATTTTCAATGGCTTCATAGTTGAAATGAGGTGGAACTATGCAAAAATGGATGATTTCTGCGAATGGCAAAATGTATGACCATGCCTCAGCCTTTGCTACATGGGGATATATCGACTGGAGACAGCGAGTTGGCTACAGTGTCGGGGATGAAGTCTATATCTACTGTACAAGACCTTATAAGCGTGTAATGTACAAGACGGTGGTGGAGAAGGTTAATATGCCATCTGACTCAATCACCGATGATAAGCAGTTTTGGCACGACATTGAAGAATATAAAAAGTCACTTGCTGGGAAATATGCAAGGCTTAAGCTGGTCGAACAGGTTGACCGTGAAGAGCTTTCGCTGGAGTATCTCCAGCAGCACGGACTAAAACATGCACCGCAAGGCCCTATGAGGGTTCCTGCGGAGCTGGCAGAATATCTCGATAAATATATTAAAGATGATTATGAGGTTGGAGTCTTCCCTGAGTCATCGCTTCCAGAAGATAGTTATGAAGGAGCAACAAAACTGACCATTGTAAACAGGTATGAGCGTAGTTCCATTGCAAGGCAACGCTGCATTGAATACCATGGATGCAAGTGTGCCATCTGCGGATTTGACTTTGAAGAGAAATACGGAGAAATCGGAAAGGGCTTCATCCATGTTCATCATATCGTTCCGTTAAACCAAATCGGCAAGGAATATGTGGTGAACTATGAGAAAGACTTAATTCCTGTCTGCCCGAACTGCCATGCAATGCTTCATAGGAGTATCAACGGGCACGAAGTCACGATTGATGAACTCAAACAAATAATCAAATAAGAATTACTTAGTGAATGAGCCGCCTTCGGGCGGCTTTTTTGCTGCACTGAAAAAGTAAAGTGACGATTGACCTTTCGGGTATTGCGTCCTGATATCATACAACCATCAAGAGAAAACAAAACCACTTGCCAAGAGCAAGGACAGAATAAAAGGAGGATACAAAATGAACATGAATAGTTTTTTAAAAGCAATTGAGAAGAAGAACAACAACCTGAACGTTACACTTTACCACAGCAATAATACAGAAGAATTTGGAGCCGACTGGAGCAATGAGGTATATAGCGGAACAATCAAGAACGTACCGAAAAAGTTCCACACCGCAGGACTGACTGATATCTGGTGCTACATCGACAGCAATATGAACCCTTACTTCAAGGTTACGATTAACATGGATAACAGGACTGAAGATGACAGATGGACACTTGGGCAGCTCGATAGCGTTATGAACCAGCCTTGGGGAGCAGATATCATGAGATATTGGTTGCCGAAAGATTACTACTACGCAGATAGAAAAGAAAGAAGACAAATACTTAAAGACCTCGAAGAAATGTCGTGTGATTCGCTGATGATTGAAGTCGATGAGTATGCAATCCATGACCTGATGGACGAATACGAAGTTGATGACCCGACATACTTAGAAGAGGCAATCGGAGATGAAAACGCACTGACAATTATGGGATTTTCAATGGAATTTATAGGCTACTAATAAAAAACGGAAAAGGAGGACAAAACAATGAAGAACAATATTACATCTAAAACAGTGATTTTCGATATCAGCGATATGCTTGCAGCAAGAGTGGTTATGAAATTTGAAAAAGGCGATTATGATGACGAACAAGTAGAATACCTTGCAAGACTTCACTTCGCAGCAACACAGGGAGATAGGTTCTTTGAGAGAGCTGACATTATCAACTATGCTTCCACAAACGATGTAGAGATTTATGGAAAAAAATTCGCCTTCACTAAATTCAAAGAAGAGTTGCTGGATGAAAAGACAAATAGAGTGCTTAACAGTTTCATGGTTATCAAAATCGAAGACGGTGAGTTTAAGCCTCTGGGAATTGTTGAGGTGTCAAGCATGGTTGATAGGCTTGACGACCCGTTCCAGTGCCATCTTCTTAGCCAGTATGAAGGAATTAGTCCTTGTACAGCAAAAGACCTTGCAGAGTTCACGGTTCTTCTTCCTAAGATTCGTTTTTATGAGATGACAAACAGAAACAACATGCTGGATTGGAATACTGTTTATGAATGGGCAGACGGCACAGAAATTGATTTTGAAAACCTGACTAAAGATGAGCAGGTTTCTGTTAGCAGAGCAATTCTTAATGACGAATACAATGAATTTTCACGCTTAATTTCTTAATCATAGATTTTTAGAGGATTTCTGGTATTATGGTGGCAAGAATAACTGTGAAGGTGATAGCATGCCAAACAACGATAAGCTTCTTGAGAAGAGAAAAGAGCTTTCAGAAGAAAAACTAAAGACCCTGCAAGTTGGGCTTGAGCAGCTCATTACAAATGGACAGGAAATTACGGTTAAGAATATCCAGTCGATAACTGGACTTTCAAGGAGCTTCTTGTACCAGAACAAAAAGGCAAAAGCTCTAGTAGAAGGAGCGAAGCGTAAGAGTGAGGTCTTCATCGGCCCAGCTACTTCTCCCACAAAACTCCATGAAGACAAGCGTGTAGAACGCATCCAGTCTGTTGAGCTTAAAAGAAAACTCCACGAAAGCTATGTTCTTCAATCCGAAATTCTTGGACAGGAGAACTACCGCATCAAAAAGGAGCTTGAAGACAAGAGCAAGTATCTGGAAGAATTAAAATCTTTGCCTAATATCAAATGTCATTTTGTGGGCAGGGGGTTTACTGAAGATGACTATGTATCATTCTCGATTGCTTCTGAGGACGGTTCGACATATAACCCTGTTGGGACAGACAGGACAATCCAAGGTTTTACTTACGGCAAATATATTATAAGTTCCAAGGGATATGAGTTCTCTTTACTGAATGAGAAGCCTGAGACTTATCTGAGACAGAACGGAAACGAATATATGCTCTTCATCGGGAAGGACTCTGGGGATACCATTGAAATAGAGTTCTTGAATGAAATGTGAAGTACCATTATCTAGCTTCAAGGCGTTGTATAATAGTGATTGTCAGGATTTCCTGACGAGTCTTAAATGTATAATTTCTACCTTAAGAGGCAGTTGGTGAATTTAGTTTTACTGGCTGTCTTTTTGTTTATCCTATAGTTGGTCGTTTTCGGAGTTTTGGATTAATCCTGTGATGATTTTCAAGGAATGATACGAAATACGGCTTCAAGTATATTTTAATCCATCTATATATCGTATGCTTTTTCAAAGCAAGAAAAGAGAAACCCACAAATTGATGTAGGTTCCTTTGTTTTATCGTCTTTCTTTTAAAGCCTTATAGATTGTGGTTTTCCCAAGTCCGCTCATGAAGCAGATATCTCGCATAGAAAATTGGCCTGAGTCATAAAGTTTAAGGGCTTTTTCAACCTTCTTCTTGTCAGCCCTTGGTCTGCCATAGTTCTTTCCATTGTTCTTACGCTTGGCAGAAGCAGCAAGACCTTCTTTGGTTCTTTCTGACAGAAGGTCTCTTTCAAATTGAGCCAGTGCTGCCATTATGGTAATGGTGAGTTTTCCTGTCGCTGAACTAAAGTCCATATTCTCCTTCAGGGAAATAACTTTAATGTTTCTTTGCTGGAATTCTTGAAGTAGCTCCAGCAGGTTTTGTGTTGACCTTCCTAATCTGGAAAAGGATTCAATCACAAGGGTGTCATCTTCCCTGAGAACCTTTTTTAGCTCATCTAATGCTGGCCTGTGCTTCTTAGTGCCAGTCATCTTTTCCGTGTAGATGTTCTTTTCGGGAACACCATAGTTCTTTAAGGCATCAATCTGCCTTTCTAAATTCTGGGCTTCTGTAGAAACCCTGCAATATCCAAATAACATTTTAAAATACTCCTTTCTTTTGTCCCAGCGAGAGATAAGGGCACTCCTAGAACCGCTCGCTTTACGGAAGGTCTAGGTAAATAAAAAACAGAAAGCGATTTTCTGTGTTAAAGACCTTATTATCTGTTCGTAAAGGTCTCCGTAAAGTAAAATCAGCGTTTCTGTTCGTAAAGGGTTGTTCTAAAAGGAGTTGTACAAAAGAAAAAGTACTACCTACAAACCATTCATGCATCAAATATCCCATAAAAGGCTTATTCTTTATTACTCTCTTAAAAGACACGTAGAGTACAGTTCTTGAGATACGTAAGGTCTGTTCTGGTTTACCTATCTACAAGGATACAAAAACTATAGTCATTTAAGTTCTTTATATGTGGTGGGTGAGGTCAGGGGAAAGGAGGCAGTATCCATGCTATCCGCCCTGTCCACAGGACACAGCGGATCTTTTTCCACCATCCACGCAAATTCCTGTCGCGACAGTTTGCGCCGGCTGGAGACACTGGTGCTCATGGGGATGGATCTTCCCCTTCGTGCCATTCAGGGTCTGATCGCTTCCTCCATCGATATTCTGATTCACCTTGAACGACTTAAAAGCGGGGAAAGGAGAGTGACCCAGATCATGGAACTGAGGGGCTTTGACGGGACGGATTATGAGACAGCCTGCCTCTTTACCCTGGACAAGAGGGACACTTTAAGGGCAGAGTCCGGAATCGGGGAGGAAGATAAACTGTACCGTTACGGCGAGTACGACAACTACTGCCGGGCCATGGAAATCTTTAAAAATCAGGCGGCCGGAAAGGAGACCAGGGAATGACCGGACTGACAAAGCGGCTTCCGGCGGAAATCCGGAAGATGAAGGTAAAAGAGGTCTTTCTGGTCTTCCTGTCGGGAGAAGGATTCCTGTGCGCAGTAAACTTACTCTGCTATATGGATCCGGTCTGGATGCTGCCTCTTCAGGTCTTTATGATTGCTTATTTCAGAGAGGCGGGCAGGCTTCTGTACCGCTTCCGGCAGAAGAGGTACAGGGAGGACTTTCGTGCGCTTCTCCAGTCACTGATTACATCCCTGCAGGCAGGCTACTCCCTGGAGAATGCCCTTGGAGCAGCCCGGAAGGAGATGGCAGCTGCCGGTCTGCAGGGACGGATATCCCTGATGGGAAAGATTGAGGCCATGAACAGACGACGGAAGATGCATGTTCCCCTGCGTCAGCTCTTCGCGGATCTGGCCCGTGAGACAGACCTTGAAGAAATCTATGAATTTGCCATGATAATTGATGTGGTCTACAGGACCGGAGGAAATATGGTTGAGACAATCAGGGACCTGACGGAGCACCTGAAAGAAAAGATGGATACAGGCAGGGAGATTGAGGTCCTGATGAGCGGGAGAGTGTTTGAGAAGAACATTATGCTGGCCATGCCCTTTCTGATCCTGCTTTATCTTCGCCTGTCGGATCCCGGTTACACAGAATGCTTCTATAAGTCTCTGTCCGGCCATATCATCATGACGGGGATGCTGGCCGCAACTTACGGGGCTTACCGCTGGTCTGACCGTATCCTGCGCCTCGAAATGTGAATGGAGGGAAACAGTTAATGAAAGACCGATCCGGAAATCGAGCGGACAGATGGAAAAAATATGTGGATACGGTCCTGGCTCCCTGGATGGAAAGGCTCAGTATACAATACCGCAGGACCTATGTGGAGACATCTGAGGATACAGAAAGGAGAAGCCGCCGCTTTCTGCGGCAGATGACAATCTGGGCAGGAGGCAGTCTGGTCATCCTGCTTCTGACAGCCGGGCTGATGATGGCCTGTGCATGGGGGAGAAGAGATGTCATCCGGCTCCGCCGCAACGCTTTTGGAGAAGGGGAAAAGGAGGAGACGCTGATTCTTTCCGACCATGACAGAAAAACCGGCAGGACAAAAACATACCGGCTTATCCTGGAAGAACAGACTCTGTCCCGGAAAGAACTGGAAAAGGTCTACAAAGACCTTTTCAGCAAGCTGGAAACTGTTATGGCAGGAGATAACCGGTCCCTGCTGTCAGTGAACAGGGATCTGTATTTTCCGCAGAGTCTGCCGGGCTATCCATTCACCCTTTCCTACGAGACGGAAGATGCGGACTATATTACAGCCGACGGAAGTCTGTCAGAACCGGCAGGAGAAATTCTGCCGGGGCAGAAAAAGGAGACCTGGGTGACGGTGACAGCCTTATATGTAAGCGGCAGCCGCCGCTTCAGTAAAAGTCGCACCTATCCGGTATTTCTCACTGCGCCCGGATCGTACGGCAGCAAAAGCCCCTGGTCCGGCACCATTCGAAAACTCCGTATGCTGGAAAAGGAGAGCAGGGATGCAAAGGAACTGGAGATACCGGCCCGGATAAAAGGAATTTCCATAAGACGGCCGGAATCCGGGTCAGGGAAGCCGTTGCCGGTTATGATCATGATTCTGGCAGCCGTCCCCATTCGCCGGCTATTGAAGATCCGGGAAGAACGCAGCAGATGCCAGAAAGAAGCTGTCAGGGATTTTGCCATGATCGTCCATCTCTTTACGATCTACCAGAGAGCAGGACTGTCTTTTACAAATGCCCTGGCTGGAATCAACAGAGATTACTGCGACAGGATCAGAAAAAAGGGAAGCAGGTACGCTTTTGAAAGACTGATACAGATGGAAGTTCATATCAGCAGGGGAATGCCTGCAGCAAGGGCCTGCCGTATCTGGGGAAGCCAGTTCGACGATCCCTGTTTCAGGAAACTGTCCCGTCTTCTGATCCAGAGTATGGAGAAGGGTGCTTCGGAAGCGGGAGCAATGATGGAAGAAGAGGAAAAGGAAGCTTTTTCCCGGAGAATCGACCAGGCAAAGAAAGAGGGAGAGGAAGCCTCAACCAAAATGCTTCTTCCCATGATCCTCATGCTGATGCAGGTGATGCTTCTTGCAATCTATCCGGCCCTGGTGCGGTTTTACAGTTTCTGAGCCGGCAGCGAACAGCTGCGGAAGGAAGGAGGTTTTACATGAAAAGAGCCATTCAGAATATTCTTAGGGACAAAAAAGGAATGGGAGTTGTGGAAGTGATTCTGATCATTGTAGTTCTGATCGGCCTGGTCATGATTTTTCAGACCAACATAAAAGAAGTGGTTGCTTCCATTTTTGCCACGATCCAGAAAAATGCGGCAGCAATCCAGTAAGGAAAAACCGGACCTGAAAAGAGGACAGATCACTGTATTTGCTGCGTTGATGTTTCTGGTTATTATGGGAATGGTGTTCTGCGTCCTGGAAGGAATCCGGTCTTATCTTACAGGGGGACTTTTTGAGGATGCCGCATACGGCGCAGGAAACAGGGTGCGCGCATGTTATGATATAGCTCTTTTTGACCGTTACCATCTCTTTTTTCTTGACCCCAGGGAATTGGACCTGATTAGTGACGACGTAAGGGACTATGTGGACCACTATTGCTCCGGGGACAGTTTCTTCGGGTGGACCTGCGGATCCGTCAGTCTGTCAGACAGAATATCCCCTCTGGATCTGAACGGAGAGCCGGTACGGTCTGAGATCCGAGAGTGGATGAAGTATAAAAAAGAAAGCAGAGAATGTGAATCTGCGGACAAATCCCTGAGGAAACTGGTGCGTGCGGTGTCAAAAGACATGAAGAAAGCAGCCGGTGTGAATAAAAGACTCGACTCCCTTTCATCCGGAAAATCATCCCGCTTATCCGGAAAGGATGAGGAAGAGGAAGCAGAGGAGAGCGAGGAGGAAATCCTGTGGAAAGAAATCCGTGAGACTTTTGATATGCTGTCCGGCTCAGATCTGCTCACTGTCTGCGGAGCCTCACAAAAAGGGGTGTCCACTTTGTCCTTCAGGCCGTTCTTGCTCCCTTCGGCGGGGAAAGGCAGGGGGCTTGGGAAAGGAAAAGGCAATGACCGGATTCCAAAGCCGGATGTCATGAAAGGAAATACTTTCTCCGGGCTGCTTATAAGAGAGCCATGCTGGAATGCCCGGTCCCCCCTGCTGAGCAGGGATGCAGACTTAAAGGACTATATCCATGAGAACTTTGCCTGTTTCACCACATGGGAAGGGAGAGAGCAGAAAGAATCTGCCCTGCGCTATGAGAGAGAATACCTGGTCTGTGGAGAGGCATCGGACCGGGGGAACCTTAAGAGTGCAGTCAGCAGGATTTTTATGCTTCGTTTTATGACAAATTATATTAATGCGGAAAAGAACGGAAAAATCAATGCCCGGGCAGAAAAGATTGCTCGAAAAGCAGCCGGGAAAGAGGGGCTTCCGGATTCTGTCAAGGATGCAAAGACAGTACTGATTGCAGTACTGAGTTACGGTGAAACGATTGTGGATATGCGAAAGCTCCTGAAAGGCGGCAGGGTGAAGGGAGACAAAAGAGAAGGCTCTTTTTATCTGACCTTTGACTCTTATGCAGAAAGGATACGAAGCGGGAATACGGGAAAAGCCGCAGGTGACACATCTTATGAGGACTATCTGGATCTGATCCTGACTTCGGAGAAACTGAAGGATCTGTATCTGTACCGAATGATGGATCTGATGCAGCTGAATGTAAAACTGGATGAACCGGGCTTCCTTATGAGCCGGAGCCTGTATTCTTTCTCCTGTACCACCACTGCCGCAAGTGCCAGATGGTATCCCGCCATACCGGGTTTCGGAATCCGCTTCGGCATGAAACAGAAACTGTCCTGCCGGAAAACGATCACTTATTAGCAGACTTTTCCTCGTGAGAGAATCTGTATCATCGGGGAATAAAGCAGGGTGCTCTGTATGAAAAAAGAAAATAACAGTTACATCGTAAACATCAAAAACTATATTAAGTCTCTCCAGGCACAGGTCCGATTATGGTTGTTACGAAGGAATCTCAGAGCATCCTGCCTTGTTTCCCGTTCGGGTTCAGCAACGGTGGAAGCAACATTGCTTCTGCCGGTATTTCTGTTCGCTCTGTGCAGTCTGCTTGCCATTGGCCAGCTTCTGATGACAGAATCCATTGTGCGGTTTGCGGCTTCGACAGCCCTGCAGCGCTGCTGTAATCTGCAGGGCTGCAGCAGATACGGACAGGCGGAGGAGAACTGCCGGCAGGCATTTTTTGAAGTTCTGGACCGGTCAGCAATCAATATGGCCCTGATCAGTGAAGACTTTTCTGTCAGTGAAGATACGGACCCGGAAAAACAGGAAATCAGAATGACTGTTTCCTATGCATACCGTGTTCCCTACCCGCCGGTCAGCCGGTTTACCCTGCGGAAAAGAATCACTCTCAGCCAGAGGGTCTTTTCCGGTTATGTGGAACATGGAAAGCAGGCTGAAGACAGGGGCCGGACAGTCTACATAGCTGAGAATGGGACAGTGTATCACACGCATGCTGACTGTTCCTATATTTTTATACGGATTAAGAGCGGCCGGCTGATTCGGGGCATTGTAAACTCATCAGGGCTGGCCCCCTGCAGAAAGTGCTGCAGGGGGAAAAGGATGCCCGGAAGTATCTATATTACACCGGGAGGCAGCCACTATCATGTCAGCCTGTCCTGCAGCGGCCTCAGGCGGTCAGTGAAAGCAGTTCCCTACGATGAAGTGGCGGGCATGCGTAAATGTGCAAGGTGTGTATCCCGTGACAGATAAAAGAATTGAAAGGGGAGGTTTATTTGAGAAAGCTGTATAGGGAAGAGAGAAGCAGCGGACGGTCCACAGGTAAAGAAGGGATGATTACTGTTGAGGTATCAGTTATTGTGCCGGTTTTTATGTTTATCATTGCCGCTGCGATCTGCTTTCTCCTCTTTCTTCTGGATATGTCCCTTGTCATCGGCCAAAGCCAGAAAGAGGCAGTCAGAAGAGCCGAGCTGTACCTGCTTCCGGAGGAAGAGAGGCAGGCTGCGGAAACCCTGCCACTCCGAATCAGCGGGAGCCTGACAGCCGGAAAGGCCTGCCGGGTCACTGCAGATAAGGGAAATCATCTTGTGAAGGTGACTGCTGTCATACACACATCGATTCCTCTATCCGGTGCCCGCAGATATTCAGGGATGGGGGCTTTCAGTTATTGCTATACTGCTTTCTCAGCCTCCGCAGACCAGGAGGAAATGATGAGGGAAGCATGCAGGTTCTTTTTGGAAAAGAGGTGATGAGAAATTGCTGACAGAAGGGTTTCATCGATACTGTGATAAGGAAGCTGCGGACAATCCTTATTTTTACGATACGGAGTATCATGTCATGCGATATAACCGCCTGTCCTGTCTGCTGCCGGTCACACTCAGGTGTTCGGACCGGGAAATGAGCCTGCTCTATGAAGTGACCGGAATGAAAAGCCTGATTGACCTTTCTGAGGAAAGTGCATATTCCCTGTCCATGTGCCGCACTGTTCTGCAGGGTATAAAGGAAGTCCTTTCTCAGCTGGAGGACTATTTGCTGGAACCGGCATATCTGAGCTATGAGCCGGAGGATATCTATCTGGACGGAGATAGTATCCGGTGGATTTACGGGCCGGTCCGCACTGACGATATCACGGGAAAAATGACAGACCTTCTGTCCTGGCTTCTTACCAAAGTGGACTATGAAGACACAGCGGCTGTCAATTTAATGTACCGCGTCTTCTGGACCGTCAGAAAGCAGGGAGTACGAAGAGCTCTGATTGAGGAGTGTCTGAAGGAAGAGGAAAAGCTGCCTTATGCCGATCCGGAAAGAAAAGGTGACTCATATGATGACTATTTTGCAGAGGAGGAAAGAGAACAGGAAGAAGATCAGGAAAAAGATCAGGAAGACGAAGAAAGAGGAGCAGGAAAAGGGAAAACAATCCTCCTTGTCACAGGATTTACAGTAACAGCCGCAGGTGGACTGTTTGCCATGTGGCTGCTGATACTGAGCTTTCGTATCGGCTATTATTATCCTTCCCGGAGAATCCTGACAGCTGCCTGGCTGATCTTCGGAGCCGCCGCCGCCGGGCTCTTATATCTGTATCTGTCCGGACATATCCGCCATACGGATACAGAGGACGACGATGACTCAGATGAAAATAAACTGAGTCAGCCGTCAGATATCATACAGACGACATCGGGATGGCTGGAGAATGAAGAGGGACAGATACCGGAGGCCATCAGAAAACTGAATGATGTTAATCCGGAAGAGCACAGGGGACCGGACCCGGATGCGACTACAGTACTGAGCGCCATAAGGCAGAAAATGCCCTATCTGAAATCTCTTGATACAGGAGAAATATATATGATCGACTCGGTTCCTTTTTACATAGGCAGTGACAGAACAGCCAACCGTATGGTGATCTCGGATGCTTCCGTCAGCAGAAGACATGCCGTGATCCTCAGGAATCCCGGAGAAGACCCTTATCTGATCAGAGATCTGGGGTCGACCAACGGTACCTGGGTCCGGGGCATCCGTGTGGTGTCCGGTGAATCAGAGACTCTGGAATACGGATCCGTAGTATGCTTCGCCCAGAAAAAATATCGTTTTCTCTGGAACAAACCGCCGGCAGATATGTTATGATGATACCTGTAATTGTCTTTACAGGGAGGTATCATGATGGATCTGACGAGAGAAACGGACAGATATCTGCGTTCTATGGGATTTGATCCGGTCGGAACAGATGATAATCGGGACAGATTCTACAGCAGGAGAGGAAGTGAGACTACAGGCCTTCTGATTCTGATTCCCCCCAGACTTGCCGGGCAGAAAAAGGACGATCCGGAAGAGAGAGACCGGGTGCAGGAAGATCTGGCCAGGAAGCTGATGATAAGAGACCGGAAACCGGTTCGTACACAAAAGCTTTATCTTTTCAGCTCCCTGCCGGAAGAGAAATCCCTTAACGGGATCAAACATGATCCGGAGGCCTGGCTTCTTCTGGAGGATGAGAAGAGACTGCTGATTTTTGAGGATCAGAGAAGTGACTTTTTCGGAATCCGGGCCGGTCTGGAAACAGTGCCGGAAGAAGCGGCCAAAAGGGAGAAGACTATTCGAAGAAATTCCCTGTACGGAACTTTCACCCCGGTCAATACTATGATCCTTGCTGTAAATCTGCTGGTTTTTCTGCTGATCAGTCTTATGGGAAGCACCGAGGATCCGAATCTGATGGAGAGGTGCGGCGCACTTTCCTGGACAAGTGTAGTCATAGGGCGGCAGTACTACCGGCTCATTACATCGATGTTTTTGCATTTCGGCCCGGAACATCTGCTCGGAAACATGCTGATTCTGGTTCTTCTGGGAAGCCGACTGGAGAGGATAACGGGAAAGGCGGCTTATCTGGTGATTTACCTGATCTCCGGTATAAGCGGAGGCCTGGCTTCTCTTTATTTCACCCTCTATATGGACCCGCAGACTGTCAGTGCGGGTGCTTCCGGAGCCATATTCGGTGTTATGGGAGGACTCTGTGCCGTATTGCTGGCTCAGAAAGCCTTCCGGCAGAAAAGAGTATCTGACCGGATCGGGATGAGAGGAATCCTTTTTATGATTGCTTCCGCCTTGTATTACGGCTTTACAGACGGCGGTGTGGACAATGCAGCACACCTTGGCGGACTTGCCGGCGGATTTGTGAGTATGCTGCTTATGATTTTTGTTTTTTTCTGTACACAAAACAGACGAAAGAGTGGCGGGACGAAATAATATCTTTAGTCCTTATTAAGAATTCGAACACAGATTGAACACAGTTCCTCTGTATATTTATAACCGTAAGCTCAATCTTACAAATCCTCTCCCCTCATAAATGAAAACGGCGGACCGTCTAGACGGTCTGCCGTTTTTTTGTACTGTTTTCAGTTGTATATTTGCAGCAGGATCTGCCGAAATGACTTCTATAATTCGACTCTGCCGTCAAGGGCCCTTGAGAGGGTGACTTCATCAATATACTCCAGCTCTCCTCCTATAGGAACTCCGCTGGCGATTCGTGATACTTTTATTCCCAGGGGCTTTACCTTTTTTGTGATGAACATGGCTGTCGCCTCTCCGTCCAGGCTGGAGTTGGTAGCCAGGATCAGTTCGCGGACCGGATGCATTTCATCCGTGAGCCGGTTCATCAATTCCTCAAAACGGATCCCCGAAGGTCCTTTTCCCAGACTGGGAACCAGGGTTCCCTGAAGAACATGGTATACACCGTTATACTGCCCGGTCTTCTCATAGGCTGCCAGATCCTGTGTGTGTTCTACCACCATGATGGTCTCATGGTCCCTGTTGGGGCTGGAGCAAATCGGACACTGGTCCGCATCCGTAAGTGTGCAGCAGGTAGAGCAGTAACGGATTTTTTTCCGCGCATTGACCATGACTTCCGAAAGATGTTCCACATGGGACTGGGGCATATTGATGATATGGAATGCCAGCCGCTGGGCTGATTTGTTTCCGATGCCCGGAAGGCGCCGGAGTTCTTCGATCAGATCTGAGACCGGCGTGCTGAAGTAATTCATCAGAAACCGAAGCCTCCTCCGAGTCCGCCTGTCAGCTTGGCCATCTGTGCCTGGGAATCCTCTTCCATGGTCCTTAAGGCTTCATTGGCAGCTGCCATGATCAGATCTTCAAGCATTTCAATATCATCGGGATCCACTACTTCCTCATCAATCCGGATGGCTGTGATCTCTTTCTTTCCGGATACGGTTACAGCTACGACACCGCCGCCGGCAGTTGCCTCGTATGTCTTCTCCTGAAGCGCTTTCTGGGTTTCTTCCATCTGCTTCTGCATTTTCTGTGCCTGTTTCATCAGGTTGTTCATGTTTCCGGGCATTCCGCCGGAGAAGCCGCCTCTTCGTGCCATTAGTATATTCCTCCGTTTTTCTTTTTATTGGATAATGTTTCGTGTATCGTGTTTACTCTATGGTTACATCCATGTGGATCCGACTCAGATCAATGCCTTGGCTTTCAGAACGGGATTCGGGCTTTTTGTTTGTGCAGAAAAGCTTTACCAGCTTTCCGGTCCGCCTGGCAATGATTGCGGCAAGCTGATCCAGGTTGGCATGATGATCCTTTTCAAAATAGTCGACTGCTATGGTGCTGGGCAGGTCTTCCGGATCAAAAACAAGCTTTAAAGAACTGCTGTCCTCCTCCACAAAAACAGAGGCTTTCTTGAGATAGCGCCGCATGGGGTTGTCCAGAGAACTCACAAGGTTTCTCCAGTCAGCGGCGATCTGCTTGAGATCTTCTGCCTGTGAAGGAGCAAATCGTTCTTCGAGCATTTCAAGGTCATTCTTTTTCTTTGTTTTCTTTCTCTTTTCACCGGAATTCCCGGAAAGACGGTTTTTTGTCCCAGCATTTTCACCGGCGGAAAGACCGGGTGAATCTTCTGCCCCGGCTCCGGCCGGTCTGTCTTCCCGTGCATCTGATGACCCCTCTGTCCGGGACGGAACATAGCTGATGCCCCGGGCAATCTCTGCTTCAAGATGCTCGATCCTTGTCAGGAGAGTGTCTGTATCAGTTTCGGTTTCCGGCCGGCACAGACGTATAAAACCTACTTCCAGGAGAACTCTTTTCTGGGTGGAAGCCCGGATCTGTCCAAGCAGGTCCGAAAGGATCCGGATATAGCGGAGAAGACCGGCTGTGGATACGAGGCTGCTGTCTTCCCGCAGAGATTCTTCCATCTCCGGGGAAAGATCCAGAGCGCCGGCCGTGTCTTCCTGATCCTTCAGGATCAGCAGATTACGCAGATACCAGAGAAAGTCTGCCAGAAACTGTGTCAGTTCTCTTCCCTGGGCTATGATATCATCAATGACCCGGAGGACGCCGATGGCGTCCTGGCTGACCATACATTTCAGCAGAGTAACAAATACGGTATTGTCGGCGGCTCCCAGGACATCAAGGACATGGTCGTAGGTAACCGGCTGTCCCAGATAAAAGGAAATGCACTGGTCAAGGAGACTTAGGGCATCCCTCATGGAGCCGTCTGCAGCCCTGGCAATATATTTAAGGGCCCGGCTTTCAGCTTCTATCCCTTCCTTTTCCATCAGGTCTTCCAGGTGGGCTGTAATGGTGTCAGCCGAGATTCTGCGGAAGTCGTATTTCTGACAGCGGGAGAGGATGGTAACAGGGATCTTATGCTTCTCCGTTGTGGCAAGGATGAAAATTACATGGGCCGGAGGCTCTTCCAGTGTTTTTAAAAGAGCATTGAATGCACCCGGAGACAACATGTGCACCTCATCAATGATATAGATTTTGTATTTTCCCTCCACGGGCATGTACTGTACCTGCTCCCGGATTGAGCGGATGTTATCCACGCCGTTGTTGGAAGCGGCGTCAATCTCAAGAACATCCATGGAGCTGGAAGAGTTGATGCTGCGGCAGGAAGGACACTGATTGCAGGGACTGCCGTGATCGGGATTCTGGCAGTTGACTGCTTTGGCAAACAGTTTGGCTACGGAAGTTTTTCCCGTTCCCCGGGTCCCGCAGAAAAGATAGGCATGTCCGATCCTCTGGTACTCTATTTGGTTTCTTAATGTACGGACAATGGCGTCCTGACCTTTGACCATATCAAAATCAGAGGGACGCCATTTCCGATATAAAGCAAGATATGACATTTTAAATTCCTGTATCAGTGAAGCTGGCTGTGGATTTTTGAAGCAAGCTCCAGCAGGCTTTCCCGCTCATTAAGAGACGGGTCTTCCAGCACCAGATTCAGAAGAGTATGTAAAATAGCCCCGATTTCCTTTCCTTCGGAGATACCTATTGCGATCAGGTCCCGTCCGTTTACGGCAAGGTCTTTGATCTTGAGGCAGTTCTTATCGGCAATGATCTCTTCGCAGGCCTGGCGGACCTCCTGTAAGGTGGCCAGCTTCTTATCCTGCAGATAAGTGCTCTGGGCCCGGACATCCGCTTCCATGACATCCAGAAGATAGGGGAAGAGGGTCTCACCCACTTTGCTCATGACTTTGCGGACATGATTTCTTCCGGTGGTCAGCGGTTCCCGGAAACGCTGGTCATGGTTGGCAATCAGGATTCCGACGATATGGATGGTCCGGTTGTCAAACTTAAGCCGGCGCAGGATCCGGCGGCTGAGTTCTTCGCCCGCGGCATCATGCCCGTAAAAATGGTCGATGCCTGCCTGGTCGGTAGACCGGCAGCCGGGTTTGCCTACATCATGCAGGAGCACAGTCAGGCGGAGCACCGGATTATTACCGATATGGGTCAGGGCACAGAGAGTATGCTCACCTACGGTAAAACGGTGGTGAGGATTGTTCTGGAGCGTTGCCATCATGTCGTCGAACTCGGGGAAAAAGATGCCTGTCAGACCTGTATCATAAGCCAGACGGAATACTTCGGGATGGTCGGACATCATCATTTTGAGAAGTTCCATCTGGATTCTTTCTGCGCTGACATCCATGAGAAGCTCCCTGCGTTCGGTAATAGCCCGCATGGTGGCATCCTCGATTGTAAAACCGAGCTGTGCCGCGAAGCGGACGGCACGGAGCATGCGGAGGGCATCTTCCCCGAAACGGTCCAGGGGATTGCCGACACAGCGGATGATCTTGTTTTCCAGATCATCCTGACCGCCGAAATAATCTACCAGACCGGCACGGTCATTATAGGCCATGGCATTGATGGTGAAATCCCTGCGCATCAGGTCTTCTTTCAGATTGTCCGTAAATGTAACGTCGCTGGGCCGTCTGTGATCCTCATAGATACCGTCGATCCGGTATGTGGTGACTTCGTAGCCGGTCTTGTCCAGCATGACTGTCACCGTGCCGTGAGCCAGTCCGGTATCAATGGTTCTTCCGAAGAGGCGCTTTACCTCCGAAGGTCTGGCAGAGGTGGTGATGTCCCAGTCTGCGGGCGTCTTTCCAAGTACGCTGTCCCGGACGCACCCGCCAACGATATATGCGTCAAAGCCTGCCTGAAGAAGTACATCGATAATATACTTCGCCTGTGGCGGCATATTGATTTTCATAGAAAACCTCCCGTTGGATAATAAATTAAAGGTGAATGTCTGTAATTATTATCAAAATTATATCATAAAAATGACTGCCTAAAAGCGATTATTTTGCTCCTGACGGCAGTTTTCCGGTCAGGACCTGTTATAGGGTTTTACAGCAGAAGCGCAACGGATATCTTTCCGGTCCCGGAAACTGTCGGCAGCCGCCTTGGCCAGATCATAATCATCAAAAACACCGAAGACGGTAGAGCCGCTTCCGCTCATCAGAGAATTCAGAGCGCCGGCTTTCATCAGGTCTTCCTTGATCACGGGGATCTGGGGATAATATTCCGTCGTCACCTGTTCCAGCACATTTCCCATCCGCTCGGTTATGGCGCCAAGATTTCCCTCTTCCAGGGCCTCTATCATGCCGTCTATGTCCGGATGGACCGTCCGCTCATCCAGGGTAAGATGCTGGTAGACAAAACCGGTGGACATGGAAAAAGAGGGCTTGACCAGCACAAAATAAGATTCCGGCATGGGCGGAAGAGGTGTCAGGATTTCACCGATCCCTTCGGAGAGAACAGTGCCGCGCCGGATGCAGAAGGGGATATCCGCTCCCAGTTTCACACCGTAGCCCATGAGCTCGTCTTCCCTGATCCGCAGTCCGAAAAGCTGATTCATACCGACAAAGGCGGCGGCGGCATCACTGCTCCCGCCTGCCAGGCCGGCAGCGACCGGTATATGCTTTTCGATGTCCACATCCACGCCTTCTTCTATATGGTAAGCCTCCCGAATCATCTGAACAGCTTTATAGACCAGGTTGCGGTCATCGAGGGGAAGGAATGATACATTACAGCTTAACCGGACTTCCCCGGAAGTATTCTTTTTAAGACGGATCCGGTCATAAAGACGGACGGACTGCATGATCATCCGGACATCATGATAGCCGTCTTCCCGCCTGCGGACTACATCCAGTCCCAGATTGACTTTGGCAAATGCGTTCAAATGTAGTTGTGTATTCATGAGGTGTTCCTCCTCCGGTTCATGACCATGCTGCCATTCTTATCAGTGCGGACCTGAAAAGGTCTTTCATATTATTTTACATGATTTGAGTAAAAAAGTAAAATTCAAGCTGTACATGGAGACAGCAGAGTTGCGCAGGCTTTTTGATTGTGATACACTGACAAAGATATAAGTTTTTTACCTGTGTCTGCAGGATAAAGCAAAGGAAGGATTGGGATTATGACAAAACAGACAATCGCGGTAATTATGGGAGGCCGTTCTTCTGAACATGAAGTATCATTGGTTTCCGGCGCGACAGTAGTCAGAAACATTGATAAAGACCGGTATGATGTCATCATTATCGGAATCACCAAAGATGGCCAGTGGAAGCAGATCCGCAGCCTTGATGCACTTGAGAACGGGACATGGCAGGATAGTAAGACACATGTGATCCTGAGCCCGGAAACAGGAAAGGGAGAACTTCTCCTGATCAGAGACGACCAGGTCAACAGTATTCACGTAGATGTGGTCTTCCCTGTACTGCATGGTATGAACGGGGAAGACGGCACCATTCAGGGCCTGTTTGAACTGGCGCAGATTCCCTATGTGGGCTGTGGTGTGCTGGCTTCAGCGTGCGGTATGGACAAGTTCTATACCAAGACGATCGTAGACAGGGAGGTCGGCATCCGCCAGGCAGAGTTTGTCGGTGTACGCAGACATGAACTTTCGGATATGAAAAAGGTGATCGACAAAGTGGAGAAGAGACTTTCCTATCCCGTATTTGTCAAACCTTCCAAGGCCGGATCATCCCAGGGCGTCAGCAAGGCATTTGACAGCGGAAGCCTGGCTGCTGCTCTTGCTCTGGCAGCAAAGCATGACAATAAGATCCTTGTGGAAGAGACCATTCGGGGCAGAGAGATCGAATGTGCTGTCCTGGGCAGCAGGGCCCAGACAGAGGCATCCGGTGTCGGAGAGGTGCTTGCGGCGGAAGAGTTTTACAGCTATGACGCAAAGTACAACAACGAGGACTCCAGGACCATCGTGGATCCTGACCTGCCTGAAGGAAAGGCAGATGAGATCCGCAATGCAGCTGTGGCCATCTACCGGGCTCTTGACTGTGAAGGCCTTTCCAGAGTGGATTTCTTTGTGGCCGAAGGCAGCAATGAAGTGGTTTTTAACGAGATCAACACTCTGCCCGGTTTTACAGCCATCAGTATGTATCCCATGCTCTGGGAGGCAAAAGGACTTTCAAAGGAAGCCCTGATCGATAAACTGATCGAACTGGCCTTCGCCCGCTATGACAACTGATTCCTGTCAAAAGCGAGTTCATGGAAATATAAGCATAAAAAAGCAGCGGCTCCTTTAGGAAGCCGCTGTTTTCGCTTTTAAGGTTGAATCCGCCGGATACAGGCAGATTATTTGGAAGCCGCGTCATGAGCTTTTTTCCTGATACGCTGCATGAAGCCTCTCTTCTCAGGCTCCGGTACCGGAGCGTTCCTGTAGTTGTTTACGTCGGTGATATAAATACCGCTGAGCATGGCCTTGACCTGTGCCTTGACAGGAATGCGGTCGTATACGTCCTCGTCTGCCAGAAGAGTTGTAACTCTGGGGCCGATCTTGGCTTTGACCACCGGAACCTTGGCCCGGCGCATCCGCTTGGGTGTGGCATCCATGACCGCCTGGGGCAGTCCGGCTTCATTCAGAGGCATCCGCTTCTTGTCAATGATCAGCAAGGTCACCTGCTGTGCGGCACTCATGATTTTTTCTTTCTGTTCGTCCTGCTCTTTCTGGAGCTTCTGCCCTTTCTGGTAAAGGTAAAGCATCGCAATGATGAGTACCGCCAGAACTATGGCAAAAATAATCCATATTTTCATGTTTCAACCTCCTCATTTAAAGCCATATGATTCATAAGGCCTGATTCTTTGAAATATACGCAAACACCATTCTAGCATTTTTTCAAAAATAAGAAAAGAGAAAAAATAGTTTTTCGATATATTTGTCCCACAGGCTTTTCTTATGAATTTTCGCCGCCTGCTTCTTCGCCGGCTTTTCCGTCTGCCAGCAGGTCTTCGAGAACAGACCTGGTGTAGTCGGCGGCAAAGCGCTTCTGCTCTTTTGGCAGGTCCTGAATACGGAAAGGTTCTCCGTAGACGATCCTGACATTTGACGGGCGGATTCTCAGACCCTTGTTGTTTTCGTAGATGTCCCTGGTTCCGCTGATGGCTACCGGGACGACAGGGGCCCCTGATCTCTGGGCCATTTTCAGAGCGCCGCCACGGAAGGGAAGGAGTTCACCGGTGGTGCTTCTTGTTCCTTCAGGATAGATAAACATGGAATAGCCCTGGTTGATGTTTTCAATTCCGTCTTTGATCATCTGTACGCCCTTCTTGATATCGGAACGGTCCAGATAAAGGCAGTTGATCCTCTGCATCCATCCGTAAAGGCCGGGGACCTTTTTGATCACGTCTTTGGCCACAAAGCCCGTGGCATGGGGGAGTGTGCTGATGGCAGTCACTATGTCGAAATAGCTGGTGTGGTTGCCTACAAACAGGACAGCCTCATCCGGAATTTTGTCCAGGCCTTCCGCCTCGACTTTGGAACCTGTTATACGCATGATGGTCCGACAGGCTGAGGCAATGTTTTTAAATGACAGGTCTGCAGCCTCCCCGGGGTCTTTTTTTGCTAATTTTTTATAGTAGAGTCTTTTCGGGAAGGTCAGGAGCAGATAAAAAAACAGGTATACAATTAAAGCAAAAGCCCTTAGATTCATTAGTTCCTCCTTCTGGCCGGGAGCTGCGCCGTATGGGGCAGGATCAGCGGCCGAAAAGCTTTGTCATATCTCTGAGTCTTGCGGCAATATCGTGGGTAAGAGCACCCGGATATACCCGGTAGGACCAGTTCCCGTCAGCAACGCCCGGAACATTCATGCGGTACTCGCTGCCCTGGCAGAGAAGATCCTGTACCGGAACAATGGCAAAACGGGCAGGGGAACCGAAACATGTCCTGATGAAGTCCCAGCTGATCTGGGAACCGTCCGTGTTCATGTAGCGGCGAACCTTGTCCCTGAGTTCTTCAGACGCACTGTTATACCAGCCCGTGCTGGTGTCGTTATCGTGTGTTCCTGTGTAACATACACAGTTATAAGGCTGATTATATGGCAGATAAGCGCTGTCGTAATCCTCGAAGGCAAACTGGAGGATTTTCATGCCCGGAAGCTCGAAGCGGTCTCTCAGAGCCCGGACTTCATCGGTGATAATGCCCAGATCCTCGGCAATGATCGGAAGATCTTCGCCCAGAGCCTGATGAATGGCGTTAAAGAAGTCATCTCCGGGGCCTTCTACCCATTTGCCCTCCATGGCCGTCTCAGCGGAAGCCGGGATTTCCCAGAAACTTTCCAGACCGCGGAAATGGTCGATCCGGACGATATCGCAAAGGGTAAACATGGTCCGGAGGCGGTTGATCCACCAGGAGAAGCCTGTTTTCCTGTGGTGCTTCCAGTTATAGAGTGGATTGCCCCACAGCTGGCCTGTCGCACTGAAATAATCCGGAGGTACGCCGGATACAACGGTCGGGAAACCGTCTTTGTCCAGCTGGAACATCTGCGGTTCCGCCCAGACATCCGCGCTGTCCTGGGCCACAAAGATGGGGATATCTCCGATCAGCAGAACATAATGCTCGTTGGCATATTCCTTGAGGGCCCGCCACTGGCGGAAGAAGAGCCACTGGAGAAACTCCTCGTACCTGATCTCATCTGCCAGATCTCTTCGGATCACGGTCTTCTGGGACTTTGTGGGCTTACGGTACTTTTTCTCCCAGGTCAGCCAGTGGGTCTCATCCTTGCTGGCGCGGATAGCCATAAACATGGAATAATCCTCCAGCCAGGAAGCTTCTTCTTTTACAAATGCGGAGAAAGACTCCCTGAGGCTGTCGTCGTCATCAAGCGCACAAAAACGTTCATAAGCTTTTTTGAAAAGTTTGCTTTTATATTTCTTTACCGACTCATAATCCACTTTTTCTTCCGTAAAAGCCGGCCGGTCATTGAGATCCTCCCCGGTGAGCAGTCCGTCCTCTTTCAGCAGTTCGGGACTGATGAGGAGAGGCTGTCCGGCAAAAGAAGAATAGCACTGGTAGGGGCAGTTGAACTGGCCGGTGGGTCCGACCGGAAGAGTCTGCCAGAGATGCTGATTGGCTTCTTCGAGAAAATCAACAAAACGGTATGCCTCCGGGCCCAGATCTCCGATTCCGAAATCTCCGGGAAGAGAGGTCGGATGCAGGAGAACGCCTGACATTCTGCGCATACGTTTGTATAAAGGTTCCTGATGGTTCATGAGATGGTACCTCCATTTGTATTCATAATTATGTATGCTATTATACTGTTTTTTTTAACAATTCGCAAGATAAATACCCGGCGGGGAAAGAGGGGAAAGACCAGGCCGGTAATCCGTTAAAGTATCTTCCAAAATAAAAGAAATGGTGATATAATACTTTATCTAATTATCATTCACAATGTTAATATGGATTTTTGTGTCCTGCGGGCACATGATTTTATGTGAAAGTGAACTAAGAGGAATCGAGATGAAAAAGGAAAAAAGAGTATCAAGCCAGCTCAGGATCCTGCTCTGGCTGGCGATCGCCGTTTCCGTTCTTGCCGCTCTTGCCGGCATTCTGGTCCGGGCAAAATACCCGGTATTCGGTTACGGGATCATCTTTGGAGCCATTCTCTGTCTGATCGCCATGATTTTCTATACAGAATCCCTGGAGAAGCAGATCAGCGCGGAGATTGTTTCCGCGGGAATAGAACAGGGGCAGATCCGCAAGGATATCATAATGGAAATGCCTCTTCCCTATGTCCTCACTTCCGAGGAGGGGGATGTAATCTGGACCAGTCCGGAGTTTGAAGAGTATTTCGGGAGAAAGATTACAAAGAGGAACATTTCCCAGATGTTCCCTGAAATCTACAAAAAGATTTTTCCCCAGCGGGGCAGTACCAGGAATTATGACGTGGCATTTGACGATAAGGATTACCGGGTGGAAGCCCGCTATATAAGAACAGCCGCAGACAGCTCCGTGGCGGATTCTGCCGGGCCGGTTGAGGACGGCGGGGAACCGGACGAGTATCTTCTGGCCTTTTACTTCTTTGATGAGACTTCTCTGAGGAGGCATCAGGAGGAAAAACGCAGGAAGAGTCTGGCGGCAGGTCTGATCTACATCGACAATTATGAAGAGGTTCTGGAAGGCATGGAGGAGGTGCGCCAGTCGCTTCTCCTTGCCCTGGTGGAACGGAAAGTCGTAAAATACATGCAGGAACTTGATGCCATCATCAAGAAGTTCGAGAAGGACAAGTTCCTCTTCGTTGTGGAAGAACAGAATCTTGAGAAACTGATCTCGTCCAGATTTTCAATCCTGGATGAAGTCCGTACCATCAGTATCGGAAACGAACTGGCCATGACCCTTTCCATCAGCGTAGGTGTTCATGAGGACAGCTACACGGACACCTATGAAAGTGCCCGGATTGCCATGGATATGGCCCTGGGCCGGGGAGGAGACCAGGCGGTGGTCCGGGACGGCGAAACGATTTCCTATTTTGGCGGAAAGACCCAGAAGGTTGAGAAGAGCACCCGGGTCAAGGCAAGGGTTAAAGCCCATGCCCTCAGGGAGTTCATGCTGACCCATGACAAGATCTTCATTATGGGACACAGGAATCCCGATGCGGACTGCGTAGGGGCCGCGCTGGGTATCTACTGCATGGCCCAGACCCTGAACAGGGAGGGCTGCATTATCATGGATAAGAGCTGGCCGGCCATCGAGCCCATCGTGACGGAGCTGATGAAGGAGACGGAACCGGAAGAAAAGGTCTTCTACACCGGAGAAGAGGCCATGGACATGAACAAGAGCGATGCCATGCTGGTGATCGTGGATGTCAATATACCGTCCATGACAGAATGTCCGGAACTCCTCCGCCAGGTCAGGACGATCGTGGTCCTCGACCACCACAGACAGACCAGCGATACGATCAAGAATGCAGTGCTTTCCTATGTAGAACCCTATGCCTCCTCCACCTGCGAGATGGTGGCGGAAGTCCTTCAGTATGTATCGGATAAGCCCAAGCTGCGGACTGTGGAAGCAGACGCCCTTTACTCGGGCATTCTGGTAGATACTGACAACTTCGTGATCAAGGCGGGAGTCCGTACATTTGAAGCGGCTGCTTACCTGCGCCGGGCAGGCGCCGATGTGACAAGGGTCCGGAAAATGTTCAGGGAGGATTTCGACCATGTCAAGATCCAGACCTCAATTGTAAATCAGGCAGAAATATTCATGGATGAGTTTGCCATTTCCACCCAGTACGGAAAGAATGTTCCGGGGGCAACAGTAGTAGGAGCCAAGGCGGCCAATTCCCTGCTGAGTATCCGGGGCATCCGCGCCAGTTTTGTACTGACGGCACTGGATGAGGGAATCTATATCAGCGCCCGCTCCATCGACGATGTAAATGTGCAGATTATCATGGAGAGATTCGGGGGCGGCGGCCATCTGACAATGGCGGCTGCGCAGATTAAGGATATGTCAATACCTGAGGCTGTCCAGCTCCTGAAAAATACGATAAAAGAAATGAAGCAGGAAGGAGATATCTGATGAAAGTAATCTTATTAGAGGACGTGAAGTCCCTTGGAAAAAAAGGCGATCTGGTAGAAGTCAACAATGGTTATGCGAGGAATTACATTTTGCCGAAAAAGCTGGGGGTTGAAGCGTCCAAAAAGAATATCAACGACCTGAAGCTTGCAAAGGCCCACGAGGAAAAAGTGGCGGCTGCCCAGCTGGAAGAGGCTAAAGAACTGGCCGGAAAGCTTGCCGAGAAGGCAGTGACGATTTCCATCAAGGTGGGAGAGGGCGGAAAAGCTTTCGGAGCTGTTTCCTCCAAGGAGATTGCAGCTGCTGTAAAGGATCAGCTGAATCTGGCGGTCGACAAAAAGAAGATCGTCGTCAAAGAGCCCATCAAAACTGTGGGAGAGCATGAAGTGAAAGTGAAACTGCACCCTGAGGTGACAGCACAGCTTAAGGTTAACGTACAGGGCCAGTAAAGAGGAGCACTTATGCCTGAGGTAGACAGTAATTTTATCAAGAGAATACAGCCCCATAATGAGGAGGCGGAACGATCGGTACTGGGATCCATGCTGATGGACAGGGATGCCATCACGGAGGCCGAAGGTCTTCTGGTAAAGGAAGACTTTTATCACAGACAGTACGGGATTCTTTTTGAAGCCATGCTGGAGCTTTACCGGGAGGGGAAGCAGGTGGACCTGGTGACCCTGCAGAACCGGCTCAGGGGAAAGGATATTCCGGAGGCATATGCCAGTCCGGAATTTTTCCGCGATCTGGTGGAAGAGGTGCCCACCTCAGCAAATGTGGGAAGCTATGCCAAGATCGTCCATGACAAGGCCACTCTGAGGGAACTGATCCGTGTTACGGAGAACATCGGAAACGACTGCTATCTGGCAAAGGAAGATACGCAGGAGATTCTGGAGAAAACGGAAACGGATATTTTCCGCCTTCTCCAGGAACGCAGGCGGATGTCCGAGCATGTGACCATCAGGGAGATCGTTATGCGTTCCATGGACGCCATTGAGGCAGCTTCCAGGATGAAGGGCAGGATTACCGGTATCGCCACAGGCTTTACGGAACTGGATTATAAGCTGACCGGACTTCATCCGGCAGAACTGATTCTGGTGGCGGCCCGGCCGGCCATGGGAAAAACCGCCTTTGTACTGAATATAGCCCAGTACGCTACTTTGCGGGGCGGGAAAAAGGTTGCAATCTTCAGTCTGGAAATGGGTAAGGAACAGCTGGTCACCCGTATGATGGCTTCGGAGTCCATGGTGGATTCCCAGCAGATCAGGACAGGTGATTTAAGAGATAACGAATGGGAGAAGCTGCTGGAGTCTGCAGCCATGATCGGCAAGTCGAATCTGATCATCGATGATTCTGCGGTCACCCTGGCTGAGATACGGTCCAAGTGCAGAAGATACAAGCAGCTCTATGATATAGATATGGTAATCATCGATTACCTGCAGCTGATGAGCAGTTCCGGCAGACGGAATGAATCCCGCCAGCAGGAGATTTCGGAAATTTCCAGATCCCTGAAGATCCTTGCAAGGGAGCTTAATATACCGATCATCGCCCTGTCCCAGCTTTCCCGTGCAGTGGAGGCAAGACAGGACCACAGACCTCTTCTTTCAGACCTGAGGGAGTCCGGAGCGATCGAGCAGGACGCGGATGTAGTTATCTTCCTTTACAGGGATGAGTACTATAACCGGGACAGTGAAAAGAAGAATCTGGCTGAAGTCATTGTGGCCAAGCAGAGAAATGGCGATACCGGCACCATAGAGCTGGTCTGGCTTGGGAAATATACAAAGTTCGCCAACAAAGAAAGAAACAGCTGACCGGAGCGGCAGCCGAAAGATATCTTTTGAAAATAAAGCGAAAAAAACAGGAGGGAGAAGCAAGTGCCATGCACTTTCTTCTCCCTCCTGAATTATTCTTATAAATTATTCCTGGCTGATAGCACCTGTCGGGCAAACGCCTGCACAGGAACCGCAATCCATACATGCATCGGGATCGATTTCGAACTTGCCGTCGCCTTCGCTGATAGCGCCTGCAGGGCACTCGCCTTCACATGTTCCGCAGCTGATACAATCATCAGAAATTACATATGCCATAATAGTTACCTCCTTAAAATGAAATAAAACCCTTAAGTTTGTATCACTATTCTATACCAGAAAAAAAAGGTTGGCAAGGAAAATTTCAATTGTTACAGGAAAAAAATGTAAGTGTTACAGGAAACTTAATTATCTTTAACTTTCATCGGTCCCGGTTGTCCTGATTTTTTCCATCCCTTATAATAATACTACAAATATGCCGGTATACCGCCGGCGAAAGCCAAGTGGCAAATGCCGGCAGAAACCGGTCAGATTTCGGGAAAGGAGGAAGAGATGCCGGGATCACAGAAAAAAGACTCTACTATATACCTTATGCTGCTGATGTCGGCAGTCGTCCTGCTGATTCTGGTGCTTGCCGTGTCCGGTTTTATGCTGGTCCGCCGCCAGTATGATGACAGTGGATCGGAAGCGGGAAAGATTTACCTGATCAAGGGACACAGTTCCGGATCCAACAGGTATGAAAAAGTGGATCATCTTTCCTATACAAAGGAAATCCGCTATACGGAGGAAAATCTGGCCCTCCTTGATTCTGACGGACTCAGGATTACCAGGAATGAAATTTTTGCCCGGCACGGGCGGATGTTTAATGACCAGATCCTCCAGGAGTATTTTGCCAGACAGAAGTGGTATACGCCCAAATACGCGGCCAGTGATTTTGACGAATCCCTTCTCAATGAGGTGGAGATCTACAATGCAAACCTGATCCGTTCCTATGAGCTGAGCCGCGGTTATAACGCGGAGCTTTCCTGGTAGGGAGACCGGATCTTAAGACGATTCCCTTTCAGGGAACATAATGCTGAACTGAATATTACTCCGGAAGATTATCACTACGTAAACAAAAAGAGGCCGCCTCGAATAAAAGAGGCGGCCTTATTTAATTCGGCTTTGCTTATCTTGTCTTAACAGTCATCACGTCGGAGTAGGGAGTGTACCACTTTTTGCCGTGCTGCTTACGCCAGCCTCTGACCTTGAAATAGTAGGTCCTGCGCGCTCCGAGTTTCTTGATGGTCTTTGAGCGTTTGCCGCCGCCGGAAACGGAGACGGTTTTTGACTTTTTAAAATCACTGTTTGTACTGTAGCGGATCTGGAAGCCCTGGGCACCCGGTGTGCCGGTCCAGCGGAAGGTAGCCTTCTTTTTGCCGGAAGACAGTTTAACGGCATCCGGTGCCTTGCAGTACCACTGCCGTATGGTGGACTTTGCATAATAGCTGTGGGTGCTTACGTTGAAAGCTTCCACCGTGTAGGTGTAAACCGTGCCGAGACTGGCTGACGTATCCTCATAGGAAGTCCTGTTCTTCCCGGACAGGGTTTTGATCTGTATAAATTTCTTGTCGCTCTGCTTTTTCCGGTAAACTCTCCAGTCCGTCGCTCCCGAAACACTTGTCCAGCCGAGAAGAATTCCCTTGTCTGTCCGGGCAGCCGTCTTCATTTTGGGATAGGGAAGGCGGACTGTCAGGAAGAAGGAATCGGTATGATAACCTTCCTTACTGTATACGGTGATTCTGGTCATGCCGGGCCTGAGTGCTTTTACCGTCCCGGTCAGACCATTCTTTCCGCTGCCCTGAACACTGGCTATGGAAGAGTTTGCGGAAAAATACAAAACATCTTTCAGAGGCGCTTTGGCCGGGGAGACTTTGGCGGTGAGCTTCACCTTATCTCCGACATTGACCGTGGCCTTTTCCTTGTCAAGCCAGACCTTTTCCAGGACAGGCTTGTCTCCGATGGTATATACCAGAGCGAATCTGACCTGGGTCAGATTCGCGTTATAGGCGAAACAGGAGAGATAATAGACATCGTTTACATGGAAAATGTTCTCAAGCTCATACTGCATACCCTTCAGGGTGACCCGGCGTACAAGGCGGCCGTTCCAGTCATAGACTGCCAGGATATTTCCGGTGGTTGCCGGCTTGTTGGCGCTCTGGGCCACGATGATATGATTGTTGTTACAGTCAATGCCCTGATTTACGTAATTGTAGCGGTGAGAAACATTAATATAACGGACAGGCCTGAATGAGGCATTCAGGATCAGCATGTTGCCCGAATCCCCCTGAAGGAGGACAACATATTCATCGCGGGCGGCATTGTAGCTGATGCCGTCAAAACCACGGATCGCCTGAAGCTGGGCGGATGTTGCGCCTGCCAGGGAGTCCGGGATGGCAATATCCCTGCTGCCCATTCTCCGCTCGACCTGCAGTGTGGAAGGATTAACAATGGATATGTCCTTCATAGGGTCTGAAGCGTTCAGACAGTGGACAACGACCAGCTTGCCGGTCTTCTGGTTATAGGTAATATCGTTTCCGTGGTCTAAAGCGAGGACGCCGGAAACCTTGACCACCTTTTTTGTCTTTAAAAGAACTTTGATGATTTTACATTTGACCTCAGCCTTATTGTAGAGAACAAAATAGGCATATCCGTTATTGTCTACACAGCCTCCTTCCAGTACTCGGTATTCCTCTTTCAGGAGATTGGAGGCTGCCCGCAGATCCAGGGGAAGCCCGTCCACTTTCAGTGTGGTTCCGTACCTGACTGCTTCCTCGACAGGGTCATCTGCCGCCTGCGCCCGGGCGGGCATGGCAATAAAAAGCAGGGTAGATAAGATAAATATTCCAATGAATGCTATATGTAATCTGAGTGATTTATACATTTTTCATCAACCCTCCTATGAACAGATACTTTCTCAACTATAATATAGCATATATCGGGAAAAATGTAATCCCTAAACAAAAAGTTACACGCAGTCACCAATTTTCAGAAGATATCTTGTGGTATAATTATAATGAATTGTTATATTCTGATATGAAAGGAATCTGCCATGAGCAAATGTATCGGTCTGATCGAGGCGATCGGACTGGCCTCAGCCGTTCAGGCGGCTGACACGGCCCTGAAAACGGGGAATGTCAGGCTGATCGGTTATGAGTACAGCGGTTATGACGCCAGGATCGTAGTAAAAGTTGAAGGGGATACCGGTGCCGTGCGGGCTGCAGTAGCTGCCGCGCAGGCGGCAACATGGAACGTACGCGGAAGTCTTCACGGCTGCCAGAGTGCGTCTGAAAAGTATGCCCTGAATGACAAAGTCTACGATACAATGGTCAGCAATAAACTGACCATCGGCGACGACAAGCAGATCCGGTCAGGAAAGAGACCCCAGGGTACCGCCAAGTCAGGAAAGCGCGCCGGCGTCTGGGATCCCAAAGGCAAATATATCTTCGAGTGACGAATACCTCCGGATTCTTCCGGTCAGTTTTCGGACAGCAGGATTTGCCATTGCATTTTTTGCCTGACTAATATATAATAGGCTCTGTTATATCAGTGCAATCTTCGGGGCAGGGTGAAATTCCCGACCGGCGGTGTGTATTTCTTTTTACGGGAATATGAGCCCGCGAGCTTTAAGGAGCATGATCCGGTGAGATTCCGGAGCCGACGGAGGCCGTGAGCGGCCCGCATATGAAAGTGCGACAGTCCGGATGTGAGAAGATCTTAGCAGATGCTTTTTGCGTGTTTATTACGCCCCGGGACGCAGTATGTGTTCCGGGATTTTTTATTTGTGAGACAGGATTTACGAGACAAACGGAGGTGCATGTCATGTCCCGGGAGACCTTTATACCTGATGAGGCCTGCATGAGAAAGGCCATTTCGCTTGCCCTGAAGGGAAGCGGACACGTGAATCCCAATCCCCTGGTGGGGGCCGTGATCGTGCGGGACGGGGAAATCCTAGGCCAGGGCTATCATGCCTGCTACGGCCAGGCCCATGCGGAGCGCAATGCGATCGCCGACGCCGCAGCCCGCGGCGCGGACCTTTCGGGGAGTACCATTTATGTCACTCTGGAGCCCTGCTGCCATCACGGCAAGCAGCCTCCCTGCACAGATGCTCTGATCGAAGCGGGTATAAGCAGGGTGGTCGTAGGGTCCGATGATCCCAATCCTCTGGTATCAGGCAAGGGATTTGAAATACTGAGATCCCACGGAATTGAAGTAATCCCGCATTTCCTGAAGGAGGAATGCGACCGGATCAATGATGTCTTTTTCCATTACATCAGGACCGGCTCTCCTTTTGTGGCCATGAAGTATGCCATGACCATGGACGGCAAAATCTGCTGCCGTACCGGAGACTCAAAATGGGTGACCGGAGAGGCGGCAAGAGGGCATGTACAGCAGCTGCGGAATCATTACAGGGGAATCATGGTGGGTATCGGAACGGTACTTGCCGATGACCCGACCCTGAGCTGCAGGATGGAAGGCGGCCGTGATCCGGTCCGGATCGTGGCGGACAGTCATCTCCGGATCCCCCTTGAGTCCAATCTGGTCCGGACGGCAGAAAGACAGCCCCTGATCGTGGCCTGTCTTCCGGAACCCTTCGGCGGAAGACAGGATGAGGCAGAAGACAGGATCAGACTCCTTGAGGAAAAAGGGGTAAAGGTCCTGCGGATTCCGGCAGAAGAAGGAAAAGAATCCATAGACCTCCGGCTTCTGACAGAAGCGTTGGGCAGGGAAAAAGTGGACGGGATCCTGCTGGAAGGCGGCGGAAGCCTCAATGAAAGTGCTCTGCGGGCCGGTCTGGTAAATAAAGTTTACTGCTATATAGCGCCCAAAATCTTCGGAGGAAGAGATGCCAAGACCCCGGTGGAAGGACTGGGCACCGCGCTGGCGCGGGATGCCTGGATGTTCAGGCGGACGGCAGTATCATCCTTTGGTGACGATCTGCTGATAGAGTACAGCCGGAAAGGAGAAGTATGTTTACAGGAATCATAGAAGAAGTCGGTGTGGTGGAATCCATTCAAAAAGGAGCCAGCTCGGCAGTCATAACGATCAGGGCGGACAAGGTCCTCTCGGATCTGAAGACAGGCGACAGTGTGGCCGTGAACGGAGTCTGCCTGACCGCAGTGAATATAACCGGAAGAGGCTACAGCGCCGATGTCATGCATGAAACCCTGCGCAGGACCAATCTGGGCAGCCTGAAAAGCGGCAGCCGGGTGAACCTGGAGAGGGCTATGGCTGCGGACGGCCGCTTCGGAGGACATATCGTTGCCGGACACATAGACGGTACCGGCAGAATCATTTCCATGACAAAGGACGACAATGCGGTGTGGATCACCATCGATACCGACGCGTCGATTCTGAAATATATAATAGATAAAGGATCCATTACCATCGACGGCATAAGCCTGACGGTGGCAGCAGTCACAAATGAAAACTTTTCTGTATCTGTGATTCCCCACACAGCCGACAGTACCACCCTGCTTGAAAAGAAGCCCGGTGATACGGTCAATCTGGAGAATGACATGATAGGGAAATATGTGGAGAAGCTGCTCTCCTTTACCGGAGAAAAAGAGGAGCCGAAATCCCGGATCACTCTGGAATTTCTGGCTGAAAACGGATTCTGACAGGAGGAATTAGCAACATGAGTAAACAGACATTCAACACCATTGACGAGGCTTTGGAGGATATCCGCCAGGGCCGGTTCGTGATCGCGGTGGATGATGAGGATGAAACCAATCCCGGGGCCCTGATTGCCGCCGGGCAGATGGTGACACCGGAGCTGATCAATGTCATGGGGACCATGACCGGCGGAATCATTACCATCCGTACCACGCCGGAAAAAGCCGGAAAGATCGGCCTGGACGAGTCTCTGTGGTCCAGCACCGACAAACGGGCGACCGCACCATCCGTGGCTCTGGACAGTGTGAAGGTGGTAACAGGTGTCTCCGCCCAGGACCGTGCCTGCACCGTACAGGCGGTCATAAGGGAAGATGCCGGACCTGCCGATTTCGTAGTGCCGGGACATGTCTTTCTGAAGGTTGCAAGGAAAGGCGGTGTCCTCAAACGTACCGGATTTACGGAGGCTGCAGTGGACCTGTCCGTAATCGCAGGCCTGGCGCCTGTGGGCGTATGCTCTGCTGTTCTTGATAAAGACGGAGAGCTTGCCAGGGTGCCGGAGCTGATGGAGCTTGCGAAAGAGAAGAATATACGGATCATTACCATTGCGGATCTGATCCAGTACCGCCGGCGGACGGAAACATTTGTCAGCAGAGAGGCGGAAGCGGACTTCCCCACTCACTACGGACATTTCCGCATCATGGGATTTGTCAACAAACTTAACGGAGAACATCATGTAGCCATCGTCAAGGGAGATATTTCAGACGGGGAACCCGTTCTCTGCAGGATCCACTCCGAGTGCCTGACCGGGGATGCCCTGGGTTCCAGAAGATGCGACTGCGGCCAGCAGTACCGCGCCGCCATCCGCATGATCGAGAAGGAAGGAAGAGGACTTCTACTCTATATGCGGCAGGAGGGAAGAGGCATAGGCCTGATCAACAAGCTGAAAGCTTATGAGCTCCAGGATACGGGGCTGGATACGGTGGAAGCCAACCTGGCTCTGGGATTTCCGGAGGATTTGAGAGACTATGGTATCGGGGCGCAGATTCTGGCGGATCTTGGCGTAAAGAAACTTCGTCTGATGACCAACAACCCCACCAAGGTGGCGGGACTTTCCGGATACGGAATCGAGATCGTGGAGAGGGTTCCCATTGTGATCGAGGCAAATGAGGACGACCTCTTCTACCTGAAAACAAAACAGATAAAAATGGGTCATTACACCAACTATAAATAAACAGGAGGAAAAGAAATGGGATTCAAGGTTATTGAAGGAAATGTAATCGGAAGAGATGAGAAAATCGGTATTGTCTGCGCACGTTTTAACGAGTTTATTGTGTCAAAGCTCCTCGGGGGCGCTGTGGACGGTCTTGTCCGCCACGGAATCAGTGAGGATAACATCGATGTGGCATGGGTGCCCGGTTCTTTTGAAATTCCGCTGATCTGCAAGAAGATGGTCGAGACCGGGAAATATGACGCAGTGATCGCGCTCGGCTCCGTAATCAGAGGGTCAACAAGCCACTATGATTATGTCTGCAACGAAGTGTCCAAAGGCGTGGCACAGGTTGGCATGGCAAGCGGCGTTCCTGTTATGTTCGGAATCATCACCACCGAGAATATCGAGCAGGCGATTGAACGTGCCGGCACCAAGGCAGGCAACAAGGGTTATGACTGTGCCCTGGGAGCACTCGAGATGATCGACCTGATCCGTAATATCGGATAGGCAGGCTTGATTTTTGAAAGCGGCTGTATTATACTTTGGAATGCGAAAGATGAATTGATACAGGAGGAATACATATGGCATTGAAAATTACAAAAGAGACAAGAATCGGCGATATGCTCATGGAAGATATGGGTATTGCGGCAATCCTGATGGGCGCAGGCATGCACTGCGTAGGATGCCCGGCATCTCAGGCAGAGAGCCTGGAAGAAGCCTGCATGGTACATGGCATGGATGTGGATTCACTTCTTGCCGAGATCAATAAGTATCTTGTTGCAAGAGAAGCCTAAAAAGACAGCAGAAAAGGACCTGTGCACCGGAAAACCGGAACACAGGTCCTTTTTTTCTTATCTTTTAAAGTCCTGCAAGCAGATCGACAGCGTTTTCTTCGGCGATCATGGGGAAATGCTCCATGAAAAAGGCCCTGGTGCCGTATACGGCAGGAACCGCCATGCCGAAATCCGAGGCAAGACCGCAGGCCCTTGAAAAATGGGAACTCTCCTCCGGCCCCTTTTCCAGAACAAGATAATAAATCTTTTCTTCAGGGTCTCTGCAAAGTATGCTCTCCCCGTCAAAGAAGGGCTCGATCAGACGGCATAATGCACTGACGTCCTCCAGGCTGTCAAAGGCGAAACAGGAGGGGGAGACATAGAGATCAGCACTTTCGGTCTCCATAGCTTCTTCCCTGTCAGGATCCATACCCGTCTCATCCTGCCTGCGGGCCGCGAACAGGTGCTCGAAGACCCTGCTTAAGTCGGGACCTTCGCCATCTTCCGAATTCGACACCTTTGTAATGACGAGAACAATACTGTCTTTGGATACAGGCATGGCTTCCACCATCAGGGGAGCGTTGTCTGCTTCAAAGCCGAGTTCAATATAGGCCTGAGCCATCATCTCGTGAAAGAGATCCCTGGTCTTCTCGGATCCGATGGCCAGCTCGGATATTTTCATCTGTCTTTCGTCCAGATCATGCATTGTCAGTGTGCAGCGGATCTGATTGTCATTTATTTTTTCCAGTTTCATATTAAGATAATCCTTTTCAGTCCGGTTCTTTCCGGTAAGGCCCGCCGGGAGCCTGAAATTCAGATGATATTGATATTCGTACTTGATTATAACCGCAAACAGAAATGCTGTAAAGATGAAAATAAATATTGTAAAAATTTAGTAATAATGTTATTTTATTCCTGTGGCTCCTTTAAAGGGGGGAGGGATGAAGTTACCGGACATTTGGCGCCGCAATGACGGCGGGCGGCCGAAAGCGCGTATCTGCGGGCCGGAGGTATTTTTATGTGTTTTGTGTGTTTTGTCCGGCGGAATCCGGTCACCCGGAGCAGCCGCCTTTCACTAAAGACTGCCCTCCCTCTTCTTTTGACAATCAGGCTTTTTCATGTTATAGTAGTAGCGTTATGGGCAGAGAATCCGATATGGTTGTTCGGTTAGAATCTCTGTCCTTTTTTGCTATGCAGGACCGGAAGAAAACAAGATGATTCCTTCCGGCTTCAGACGGAGAGTAAATGATTACGACAGAATTGATACATTTGGATGCCCTCGGAAAAGAGGAGAGAGAGCAGGCCATATACAGGGCAGGAGAGCTGATACGCCAGGGACAGCTGGTGGCATTTCCCACCGAGACAGTCTACGGGCTGGGAGCTGACGCGATGGACGAGGAGGCGGCGGCCAGGATTTACGCAGCCAAGGGGCGGCCGTCCGATAATCCTCTGATCGTCCACATTGTCGACAGAGACCAGGTAAAGGAACTGGCGGCAGAGATTCCGCAGCCAGCGGTCAGGCTGATGGAAAGATTCTGGCCGGGTCCCCTGACATTGATTTTTCATAAGAAACCGGAGGTTCCCGACGGAACGACCGGCGGTCTGCCGACGGTGGCGGTTCGCATGCCTTCTCACCCGGCAGCCAGAGACCTGATCAGAGTCAGCCGCCGCATGATCGCGGCGCCCAGTGCCAACAGATCGGGACGACCCAGTCCCACCATGGCTTCGCATGTATACCAGGACCTTGAGGGAAGGGTTCCCATGATTCTGGACGGAGGGCCTGTGGAGATCGGCATAGAGTCCACCATTGTGGATATGACTGCTCCTGTCCCCATGATACTGCGCCCGGGCCTGATCACGGAGGAGATGATCAGGGAAGAAATCGGGGAGATCGTGACAGATCCTGCGGTAAGAGGAAGAAAACCCGATGAACACGTGACAGCCAAGGCGCCCGGCATGAAGTACCGCCATTACGCACCTTCGGGACAGATGGTGCTGGTGGAAGGACCTGCGCAGGCGGTGACTGACACTATTAACCGATATGTGAGGCTGCGGACGGAGCAAGGATACAAAACAGGTGTGATTGCGGCTGAAGAAACTGCCGCCGGATATGACGCCCATGTCGTCCGGACTATCGGATCCAGGGAGCACCCTGAGACGGTAGCGGCGGGACTTTACCGCATTTTGAGAGAGATGGATGATCTGGCTTGTGACTATATATATTCAGAGAGTTTCTTCGAGATCTCTCTGGCGGATGCCGTTATGAACCGTATGTTGAAAGCGGCGGGTTATCAGCTCATCTCTCTGAAATAAGGGGGCAATTATTTGAGTTATCACAAAGTAATAATTGTTGGGGAACAGAACGTCCGGAGGAGCGTCATGGCCGAGTCTATCCTGAAGGATATACTGACCAGGAGAGGTGCTTCGGATATCCAGGTGATTTCAAGGGGACAGGTGGTCCTCTTTTCAGAGCCGGTCTCGGAACGGGCCGTGAAGATTCTGAAAGATCACGGTTATAAGGATGTGAAGGAGCGGTCGGCCCAGCTTTCGGAAGAAGATCTTGAGAGCGCCGATCTGGTGCTGACCCTTGACAGTAATCTGGCGGAAAAGGTCAAGGAAAACTATGAGGCCCAGGTCAGCTGCATGTCCATAGGAACTTTCGTGGACGCGGAAGAGGGCCTTCTGGAAGTGACAGATGAAGAGGAGAGTTTTCTGAAATGCTTTCTTGAGACAGAGCAGCTCATGGAAGCTGCGGCAGACAGGCTGATCGGGGAACTGATATGAAATATAAAAACAAAGGAAGGAAGCAGGAGTTTCGGATGGCGGCCCTGATCATGCAGCTGGGAATCAGCATGCTGACGTGCATTTTTCTGTGTGTTTTTGCCGGCCGGTTCCTTATGGTCGCGCTGGGTCAGCCCTTCTGGTTCCCGGTTTTTATTGTGCTGGGAATTCTTTCCGGCTTCCGTTCCTGCTATCGGCTGATTCTCCGTTCAGGCGGACTGAACCCCGGAAGCGGCGTTCAGCATGATAGTGATCAGTATGATGATCAGGATGAGGATGACCGGGATGAAAGGGAAATCTACCCATGAGACCGGACTGTATGATACATGGATCGACCTGACAGCCGGCTGTCTGGTCTACAGTATGATCATGGAAATCGTCGGTCTGATTTTTGTTACAGATAAGCCGGGTTACAGCGTCGGACTGCTGGCGGGCACACTGACAGCCGCGGTCTGCGCTTTCAGTATGTACAGAAACACCCGGAAGGCAGCGCTTGAGGGTGCGGCCAGGGCCCAGAGGATCATGGCGGTATCCAGCATAATCAGGATGATTTTTATATTCTGCGTTATGGTGGCCGCCGTACGCTTCTCCCGGACCTGCCTGGCAGGCGTCATCATCGGCGTCATAGGACTTAAGATATCAGCATATTTACATGTCTATGTACATGTTTACATAACCGGACCGTTCCGGAAGAAAGGAAGGTGAAGCTATGGGACTTGCGCTATCCGCCCCGGCCATGCGGGCAATGCTGCTTGACAGCGGGTCTGAGGTGGATTTTTTTATCCACAGCTACTATGAGTTTAAACTGTTCGGACAGACTGTTTCCATCAATACGACCATGGTGACGACAGTGATCGTCATGCTGGGTATTCTGACCCTCATGCTGATCATGCGCCATGAGATCATGAAGGAATACACTGTGCCCAACACCATCCAGAATATCGCCGAAATGCTGGTGGAGACCCTGGACGGACTTGTGGAAAGCAACATGGGAAAGCATGCAAAGAAGTACGTCAACTATATAGAGATCCTGATGATCTTCCTGCTCTTTTCCAATATCTCCGGCCTGTTCGGCCTGCGGGCCCCCACGGCCGACTTTGCCACAACTTTCGGTCTGGCGGTCATTACATTTGTACTGATCGAGACTGCCTGGGTCAAATCCAACGGAATCAGGTTCGTGAAGGACCTCTTTGAGCCCTTCCCGATTTTCTTTCCGGTGAACCTGATCAGTGAGTTTTCAACGCCCGTGTCCATGTCACTTCGTCTTTTCGGAAATGTCATGGCAGGAACCATCATGCTGGGACTCTGGTACGGGCTGATGCCCTGGTTTGCCAAGATCGGCATTCCGGCATTCCTGCACGCTTACTTTGATTTGTTTTCCGGCCTGATCCAGACCTATGTCTTCGGCATGCTGACAATGGTATTTATTACTGACAGATATCCTGACTAGACTGTATCCTCAGGGATATGATCGAAAGGGTTCTTTAAAAATGAGATTTCAATTACAGGAGGAACAGATATGACACAGATTACTAACGAAGGATTAATTGCTGCTTGTTCATGTATCGGCGCAGGTCTGGCCCTGATCGCGGGTATCGGACCCGGAGTAGGCCAGGGTATTGCCGCAGGCTACGGCGCTTCGGCCGTGGGAAGGAACCCGGGTGCCAGGGGAGACATCACATCCACCATGCTTCTGGGACAGGCAGTTGCGGAGACAACCGGTCTTTACGGCCTGGTCATTGCCCTGATCCTGCTCTTTGCCAATCCGATGTTCGGCCGCGTATAAAACGCCCATGTGCCGACTGAAAGGAAAGGAGGCAGCGAGTGTTATTACAAGCACTGACTTATGACAACAGAATTTTCGGACTTGATGCGCAGCTTCTGTTTCAGATGTGCTTTCAGATCCTGGCAATCTTCATTCTCTTCCTTCTGGGAAGCTATCTGCTCCTGGATCCGGTCAGAAAGATCTTAAACGACCGGAAAGAGCGGGTGGCAAGACAGCAGAGAGAAGCGGAGGAAGACCGGATGCAGGCTCTCCGCTATAAGGAAGAGTATGACGGAAAAATGAAAGAGATCGACAGGATCTCCGAGGACATTTTAAGAGAATCCAGGCGCAAGGCCCTCGACAGGGAGAATGAGATCATTGCCGCAGCCAGGGCGGAGGCGGGTGAGATTATTGAAAATGCCCGTCTGGAAGCTGAGCGTCAGAAGCTGAAGGTCCAGGATGAAATGAAGCAGGAGATCATCTCCGTGGCCGCCCTTCTCTCCGAAAAAATGATCGGAGCATCCATGGACAGGCGCATGCAGGATGAACTCTTTGAAGAGACCCTGAGAGAGATAGGTGATGATACATGGCTAAGCAGGTAAGCGCTGTCTACGGAGACGCCTTATTTGAAATTGCGGCCGGGCAGGACCGTCTGGAGGAATACTGCCGTGAGGCCTCTTCCCTGAGAGAGCTTTTGAAGGAAAATGAGGATTTTCGCCGCTTTCTTGCTCATCCCGAGATTATCAAGGAGGAGAAACTGGCGGCCTGTGAACGGATTTTTTCCGGCAGGATATCCGATGAGATGAAAGGCCTTCTCCAGGTTGCCGTGGCCAAGGACAGGCAGAATGACCTGGACAGTATCCTTGCCTGGTTTATCAGGCGTGTAAAAGAAGAAAGAGGCATCGCTTCTGTCGAGGTGACTTCCGCGGTTGTCCTGACAGAAAGGCAGAAGAGGCTGCTTGAAAAGAAAATTCTTGAGACATCGAAAGCCCGGGGGCTGGAAAGCAGCTTCAGGGTCGACGAATCCCTTCTGGGAGGCCTTGTCATCCGGATGGGTGACAGAGTTGTGGACAGCAGTATACGCACACAGCTGGAAAAGCTTAAAAGGCAGCTGTCAAAGATCCACCTGGAGGAAGGGACAGAAGAAAAGACATCCTGATCAACTCTAGATAGCATCATTACATTTACAGATAGAAAGAAGGTGTGTGGGGCTCAATGAACTTACGACCAGAAGAGATCAGTTCCGTGATCAGAGAACAGATCAAAGCTTATGCAGGCAAGCTCGAGACATCCGATGTAGGTACCGTTATTCAGGTCGCGGACGGAATTGCCCGTGTACATGGTCTGGAAAATGCCATGCAGGGAGAACTGCTGGAGTTTCCGGGTGAAGTGTACGGCATGGTCATGAACCTGGAAGAGGATAATGTAGGCTGTGTACTGCTCGGAGCAGACCGGAACATAAACGAGGGTGACACCGTTAAAACAACAGGCAGAGTCGTGGAAGTCCCGGTCGGGGATGCGCTGACAGGCCGTGTTGTGAATGCACTGGGTCAGCCCATCGATGAGAAAGGACCCATCGTGACAGACCGCTACCGCCCCATTGAGAGGGTAGCGCATGGTGTCATAGACAGAAAAAGTGTAGATACACCGGTACAGACCGGTATCAAAGCGATCGACTCCATGGTTCCCATCGGAAGGGGCCAGAGGGAGCTGATCATTGGAGACAGGCAGACAGGAAAAACGGCTATTGCCATAGATACCATCATCAATCAGAAGGGGCAGAACATGCACTGCATCTATGTGGCGATCGGCCAGAAGGCTTCCACGGTTGCCCACATTGTGAAGACCCTGAACGAGTACGGGGCCATGGACTATACGACGATCGTGGCTTCCACAGCCAGTGAGCTGGCGCCGCTCCAGTATATTGCGCCCTATGCCGGCTGTGCCATCGGAGAAGAGTGGATGGAAAGAGGCGAGGATGTCCTGGTCATCTACGATGACCTGAGCAAGCATGCCGCCGCTTACCGTACCCTGTCACTTCTGCTGAGGAGACCGCCGGGAAGAGAAGCCTTTCCGGGAGATGTATTCTATCTGCATTCCAGACTGCTGGAGAGAGCATCCAGGCTCTCCGAGGAACTGGGAGGCGGTTCACTGACCGCTCTGCCTATTATCGAGACCCAGGCAGGCGATGTGTCGGCATATATTCCTACAAATGTCATCTCCATCACAGACGGTCAGATTTATCTTGAGACAGAGGCTTTCAACGCGGGATTCCGTCCGGCTGTCAATGCCGGCCTGTCCGTGTCCAGGGTAGGAGGATCCGCCCAGATCAAAGCCATGAAGAAAATTGCGGGTCCCATCCGTACGGAGCTTGCCCAGTACAGAGAACTGGCAGCCTTCGCCCAGTTCGGGTCGGAACTGGATGCGGATACCAGACAGAGACTGGACCAGGGCGAGAGGATCCGTGAAGTACTTAAACAGCCCCAGTACGGACCCCTGCCCGTGGAAAAACAGATCGTCACGATTTATGCCGTGACAAAGAAGTATCTTCTTGACATTCCGGTAGACCGGATTCTTGCCTTTGAGACAGGTCTCCATGAGTATATCGATACCAAATATCCGGAAATCTATTCGTCCATACGGCAGACAAAGCTGCTCTCCCCGGAAACGGAAGAGCAGATAGCACAGGCGATCGGGGAGTTTAAAGAGAAGTTTTAGGAGTGGTGAGACAGTATGGCTTCCATCAGAGATATAAAAAGAAGAAAGGCCAGTATAGAAAGCACGCAGCAGATTACCAAGGCCATGAAACTGGTGTCCACTGTCAAGCTGCAGAGAGCAAAGACCCGGGCGGAAGATGCCAAGGCCTTTTTCCGGAAAATGTATGAGACCATCCAGTCTATTCTTTCCCGCTGCGGCAGTCCGGACCATCCGGCGGTGACCGACAACGGCTCCCCCAAAAAGGGAGTGCTTGTCATCACATCCAACCGCGGGCTGGCAGGCGGATATAACAATAATGTAGTCCGCGCGGTAGCCGGGCTTGACCCTGTCCCGGAGAATATCCTGGTATACGGAATCGGAAAGAAAGGTATTGAAGGGCTTTCTCACAGAGGCTTTGAAATCGTGTCCGATGAGTCGGATATCATCAATGAGCCCCTGCTCTCCGATGCCATCGAGGTAGGTAAAACTCTATATAATGCCTATCTGGAGGGACTGATCGGGGAAATATGGATTGCCTACACAAATTTTAAAAATACCGTGGTCCACGAGCCGGTCCTGCTCAAGCTTCTGCCCATTGAACCGGAAACGGATTCCCGGGACCGGGAGGGAAAAAGGGCTGAAGGCCCCATGAACTTTGAGCCGGAAGATATCGAGGCGCTGGACCAGCTGATTCCCCAGTATCTCAACAGTATCATCTACGGGGCTTTTATCGAGGCGGTGGCCAGTGAAAACGGCGCCCGTATGCAGGCAATGGATGCCGCAACCAACAATGCACAGGAGATGATCGCAGCATTGTCCCTCGCTTATAACCGGGCCAGACAGGGCGCGATCACACAGGAACTGACAGAAATAATTTCAGGTGCCGAGGCACTGAGCTGACAGAAAAGGGCCGGCAGCAGGCTGTTTTCGGGTCAGACGATAAATTTGATAAGGAGTAAAAGATGGCAGCACAGAATACAGGTAAGATTACCCAGGTAATCGGCGCCGTTCTGGACATAAAGTTCCCGGAAGGTGTCCTTCCGGAGATCAATTATGCGGTGAAGATCCGCCGCCGGGACGGTACGGAACTGGTTGCCGAGGTGGCGCAGCATCTCGGGGATGATATTGTAAGATGTATCGCCATGGGACCCACGGACGGACTTGTCCGAGGCATGGAGGCCGTATCCTCAGGATCACCGATCACAATGCCTGTGGGGGAAGCGACCCTGGGAAGAATCTTCAATGTCTTAGGAGAGCCGATTGATAACAAACCGGCCCCCGAAAATGCGGAAAGACTGCCCATCCACAGAAAGGCCCCGGCCTTTTCTGAGCAGTCCACGGAAATGGAAATTCTGGAGACCGGCATCAAAGTCGTAGACCTTCTCTGTCCCTATCAGAAGGGAGGGAAGATCGGTCTGTTCGGCGGCGCCGGTGTCGGCAAGACCGTACTGATCCAGGAACTGATCCGTAATATAGCAACAGAACACGGCGGCTATTCGGTGTTTACAGGTGTCGGAGAGAGGACCCGTGAGGGAAATGACCTTTATACCGAGATGAGTGAATCCGGCGTTATCGCCAAGACAGCCATGGTATTCGGGCAGATGAACGAGCCTCCGGGAGCGCGTATGAGAGTAGGCCTCTCCGGACTTACCATCGCGGAGTATTTCAGAGACCGGGAAGGAAAAGATGTTCTTCTGTTCATCGATAACATTTTCCGTTTTACCCAGGCAGGATCAGAGGTTTCCGCTCTTCTGGGCCGTGTGCCCAGCGCCGTAGGATACCAGCCTACACTGCAGACAGAGATGGGAGCCCTGCAGGAGAGGATCACCTCTACAAAGAGCGGGTCGATCACTTCCGTCCAGGCAGTCTATGTGCCGGCGGATGACCTGACGGATCCCGCGCCTGCAACGACATTTGCCCATCTGGATGCGACGACCGTACTTTCCCGTGCCATCGTGGAGCAGGGTATCTATCCGGCGGTCGATCCTCTGGAGTCCACATCCAGAATGCTGGATCCCCGTGTGGTCGGAGAGGAGCATTACAGAGTAGCCAGAGAGGTGCAGGAGATTCTGCAGAGATATAAGGAACTGCAGGACATCATTGCCATCCTGGGTATGGATGAGCTTTCGGAGAACGACAAGATGCTGGTGTCCCGTGCCCGGAAGGTGCAGAGATTCCTTTCCCAGCCCTTCTTCGTGGCTGAGCAGTTTACGGGAACAGACGGAAGATATGTGCAGCTTTCTGATACGATCCAGGGATTTAAGGATCTGCTGGCCGGCAAATATGACGAGATACCGGAAGGTATGTTCCTGAATGCCGGAAGTATCGATGACGTGCTTGCAAGATATAATAATAAGTAGGTGATGACATGGCTGACAAGTTGTTCGAACTTGAGATTGTCCGGCCGGATAAGGTTTTTTTCCGGGACCAGGTGACCATGGTTGAGTATAATACGACAGAGGGAGAAACCGGCGTCTATGCCGGTCATATCCCGATGACACAGATCATAGCTCCGGGAGAACTGGTCATTACAACCCCTGAGGGTGACAGACGTGCGGCTCTGCATGAAGGCTTTGTGGAGATTCTGCCTGAAAAAGTCATGATTCTGGCCCAGGCTGTGGAGTGGCCGGAGGATATAGATGTCAAGAGGGCGGAGGAAGCAAGGATCCGCGCCCAGCGAAGACTGGCTGAAGAAGGCGGACCCGGAGATGTACTGCGGGCGGAGATGGCACTGAAGAGAGCCCTGCTCCGTCTTGGCGTTGCCGGCGGAAAGTAATTCATGCGCAAATACCAAAAAATAATATAATGGTATCAAAATCTTAACATTTTCTTACTATTTGAATGTAGACAGATTTTCCAGATGGCTTATAATAAAATATAAGAATTATTTTTGCATGTAATGAAAAGGGAGGCAGCCATGAATATCCAGGAATTATTAACCTATGTTGAGGAACTGACATTTAAGAACTCCATGTTCGGCTATGATAAAGACGAAGTCGATGTACAGCTGGACAAGATCTGTGACGAGATCGAAGCCATTGTCAAGGCAAAGGACAAGGAAATCGCCGCATTAAGAGGAGGAGAAAGTGTCATTGTAGAGGATGAGGCTGCTGATAAAGAAGAAGCACCGGCGGCATCACCTGCGGCAGACGAGCCGGCTCCGGTTTTCGGTGACAGTGAGGAAGTGGAAGAACTCGAGCGCCAGCTGGCTGAAGCAAAAGCTCAGCTGGAGGAGGCACTTGCCCGCGCCGAGGAAGCTGAGCAGCGTGCCGAGGAAGCAAGAGCACAGGCTCTTGAGGCCGAAGAAGCTGCCGCTGCTTCCGAAGAGAGAGCAAAGATTGCAGAACGCCGCGTAGCAGAGCAGGAGAAAGAACTCGAATCCCTGTCCATGGCAGCTTCCGTACAGGGTGCACAGGAGATCACAGCACCACAGATGTCCGAGGAGGAGCCGGAAGGTTTCGAGATCGCTGAGGAAGCGGAAGAGATTACGGAGACTAAGGCGCCTGCTGACACAGATGCAGCATACAGACAGTATATCCGTAACGCAGACCTTCTTTGCAGACAGCTGTCCGCACTGGATGACCAGAAAGACGGCATCATCAAAGAAGCACAGACAGAGGCAGACAGTATCATCCGGGGCGCTCAGACAGAAGCAGACGGAATTCTCAAAGACGCCAATGAGCAGGCAGAAGGAATCCTTGCAGACGCAGGATCCCAGGCTGAGAAGATCATCGCTGATGCCGGCAATGAAGCTGATACCATTGCAAGAGAAGCCAAAGAACTTGCTTCTACAAAGGATGAGATCATCCGCAGCCTGACTCAGATTTCCGATGAAGTCCGCCAGGTAGTGGAGAAAGTAAGATAAGTAATTCTTATCCTGAAAATCATTGTGTATATGCGGCTGCATGGAAAGGTCCATGCAGCCGTTTGATTTTGTGGTGAGTTTTCACGGAATCTGTGGTATCATAACCTTTATAATATGTCCTGTCCGGAAAAGGACGGGGTAAGGAGGAAGAGATGCTGAAGCTGGCAGTCTTTGATATGGACGGTCTGATGTTTGACACGGAAGGTGTGACCGCCAGGGCCTATGTTGAGATGGGACAGATTAGAAATGTGCCCACAACAAGGGACCAGTTCCTGGGATATCTGGGGATGAATGCGGATGATATAAAAAAGGTGTACTATGAACTGTTCGGTAAAGATTTCGATGCGGACGGTTTTTACAGGGCGGTGGGGGACCACCGCAGCAATATTCTTGCCAGGGAAGGGGTTCCGGTCAAAAAAGGTCTGGCGGAACTGACAGATGCCCTGGATGCCCTTGGAATCCCCATGGTGGTGGCCAGCGGCAGCGAGGAGGATGTGATTCGACGGAACCTGGAGATGACCGGGTTTGCGGGACGATTTAAAGAGACCTTATGCACAAGATCAGTCGGAAGAGGCAAGCCTTTCCCCGACGTATATCTCTATATTTGTGAAAAATGGAATGTAAAGCCGGAGGAGACCCTGGTCCTGGAGGATTCCGAGAATGGTATCAGAGCAGGACTGGCGGCGGGAACAAAGGTGATCGCCGTGCCGGACCTGGTTCCCGTGGATGAAAAACTGGCAGCTGCATGCTATGCCCTGGTGCCGGATCTGGAAAAGGTAAGGGAACTCCTGCCGGCTTTGATGGAGGAAAAGGGATGAAGGAACTGATAGAGAAACTGGCAGAGGATATGAATGCCGGTCTCTGCCAGATTACGGTAAGCGATCCCAGAAAACAGAATGAGACGGTGAAATACACGGTCCGTCCAGTGGCTATCAGGGACAGGCTCAAGTTTCAGCTGACTGCCTTCAGGGGAAATCAGGTGTTTCATGAGAATCTGGACAGAGACCGGGCGACGGAGCGGCTTAGCCAATGCATTCCCGATTTCAGGCAGGTCCGTGTTCAGACTACTGAGGGCAGCTGGACTGCAAGAATCAGCAAAAAGGGAAAAGTTACGATCCGCCGGCAGCATCAGGCTCCGGCGGATGCAAAGGAAGGGAAGTCTTCACCGGAAAGCCCTGCCATCCTGCTGGTATCTCTGGCTCACAACAGGGCCAGGAATTACATAATCAAAGAAGGCCTGCCGGTTCCTTTTCTTGTGGATCTGGGAGTAATGACGGCAGAGGGGACTGTCGTAAAGAGGAGATATGACAAGTTCCGTCAGGTGAACCGTTTTCTGGAATTTATTGAAGATATTCTGCCTGCCCTGCCCAGGGACAGGGAAGTATCAATCCTGGATTTCGGATGCGGCAAGTCCTATCTGACATTTGCCATGTACTACTATCTGAAGGAACTGAAAGGGTATAATGTCAGGATTACCGGACTGGACCGGAAAAAAGATGTGATTGCCCGCTGCAATATGCTGGCGGAAAAATATGCCTATGACCGTCTGTCATTTCTGAAGGGAGATGTGGAGGATTACAGCAGGCAGGGCCCTGTCGATATGATGGTAACACTTCACGCCTGTGATACCGCCACGGATTATGCCCTTTACAAGGCGGTGGAGAAGAAAGCTGCCGTGATTCTTTCCGTGCCCTGCTGTCAGCATGAGCTGAACAGACAGTACAGGTCGGAAGAGATTTCTTTTGCCCCTCTCGGGGATTACGGAATTCTGCGGGAACGCTTCTGTGCACTGGCAACGGACGGAATCAGGGCCAAGCTTCTCGAGGCGGCGGGTTACGATACCCAGATTCTTGAATTTATCGATATGGAGCATACGCCCAAGAATCTTCTGATCCGCGCCGTCAGAAGACGGTCAGGCAGGAGAGAGGAATGCAGGGCCCAGGCCCGGGCTCTGGCTGATACTTTCGGCTTTCAGCCGACACTGCTGACACTGATGAAGGAAGGAGGACTGATCTGATGAAAAAAGGAATGCTTTTGAATATTCTGGTCGTGCTGGTCGGAGTCTTTACCTTTTTGCTTGCTTCGTTTCTCCTGAACTTTTTCAGCCTGAGGGAGAAGGGGAATGCCTTTGCGGAAATCGACAATCCTTCCTTCCCCGTTCTGGAGATCACCGGGGACCTGGGTGATTATAACCTTATGTCGGGATACAGGGACCAGATTTCCCTGTCACTGGTGAGAAACCAGGTGACGCCCGTGGACAGCAGCGGGGAGATATCCTTAAAGCTTCACAATTATGAATATGATATAACTGCTATTCATTATATCCTTTTTTCCAGAGATCCCGATGATCCCCTGGAGTCCGGTACCATCAACCGTCTTGAGATAGATGACAAGGAAAATGTACGTCTGGGTACATGCCGGCTGAAAACAGAGATCAGAGAAGGACGGACCTACTACATGCGTTTCGGAATCCGTCTGGACGGCGAAAAGACTATCTATTACTACACCAGGATTAAAAACAGCAAGGGAACACATTTGAAAGAATGTATGGATTTCGCAAGGGACTTTCATGCCAATCTCTTTGATGAGTCCAAGATTGAAGCCTCCGCAGCTTATCTGGAGCCGACGGGAAAAGTGGAGAATTCTCTGGAGTCGATTGACATCCACTCCAGTCTCAGCAATATCTTTTTCGGCATGATGAAGGTTCAGGAGGAACAGGAACCCCGGGTCAAGATCCGGGAAATAAACGATGCCTACATCACACTGGAAGTGAACAGCCTTCTCTCCAGTGAAGTGCGCCAGGGCGTGATCCAGTATTATGATCTTTGCGAAAACTATAAAATGCGCTATACCAGTACCCGGATCTATCTGCTGGACTACACCAGGACAATGGACGCCTACTATAACCATGAGATGATCGATTCATCGGAGAACCTGATTAATCTGGGTGTTCAGAACCGGGATAATATCGGTCTTCTTTCTTCCGATGAAGGAAAGAGAGTGGCATTTACCCAGCAGGGACAGCTCTGGTACTATAACTATCAGTCCTCGGATGTCACCAGGGTCTACAGTTTTTCCTCCGAGAACATGTCTGATTACAGAAATGACCCTTCTTCTCACGGGATCAAACTTCTGAATCTGACAGACAAGGGAGAAATAACCTATCTGGTTTACGGCTACATCAACCGGGGTGCTCATGAAGGAAGAAACGGCATCCAGCTGATGCAGTTTGATCCGGAAAAGAGCGCCAGCCGGGAGCTTGTTTTCCTGGAGTCGGTCAACCCCTATGAGAGCATGAAGGATGATGTGGAAAAGTTTACCTACTTAAACAGCAGGGACCAGTTCTACTTTATTCTTGGTGACAGCCTCCACAGGGTGGACCTGAAGAAAAAGGAAGATGAAGTCATCCGCGAAAATCTGGTGGGCGACAGCCTGACTGCGTCAAAAAGCCAGAATATGATCGCGATTGAAGGCAGCAGCAAACTTTCGGGAAACAAGACCATCGAGCTGATGAACCTGGATTCGGGAAAAAGCCACACCGTCAAATGTAAAGGCGGAGAGCGGATCCGGTCCGTGGGATTTCTGACGGATGATTTTATTTACGGCTGCGCCAATGCCAAAGATCTGAGGAGAAAGAAGGACGGAAGTCTGGTCTTCCCCCTGAAAAAGATCTATATCATTAATGAGGCAGGGAAAACGGTCAAGACTTATACCGGTAAAGACGGATATGTGATGAGTACATCCATAGACGGAAATGTGCTGGTGATGGAACTTGGCAAAAAGAAGTCCGGAAAAGTTACGGGAACGGGAAAACAGGATTATATCCGCTACAAGGAAGAAGAAAAAGCCGATCAGGTGGAGATGGTCTACCGGCACAATTCGGTTTATTTAAACCAGCTTTATCTGAAGTTCCCTTCCTACGTCTATATACAGATTGAACCGGATCTGCTGCTTGCCAAGCTCAATGTAAGCGACCGTAGCAAACCCGTGACACTTCACGAGAATCCGGATAAAACAGTCCGTTACTATGTCTATGCTTCCGGCAAGGCAACCGGAACCTACATGCTGCTTCCTGAGGCAGTGGATGAGGCTGACCAGGCCCGGGGCAATGTCATAGACAGTAATGAAAATGTAGTGTGGGAGAGCGTATTTGACAGTTATGCCCGGGTTTCGGGCATGGACAATGTCGTCAAAACGGGAAAGAAGAAATCTCTGGAAGGCTGCCTGTCAATGATCGCGGCAGTGAACGGGATTACAGTCAAACCGTCAGCCATAAAGACAAAGGGAAAAAGCGAAGCTGCCCTGCTGGAAAAATACAGCGGACACAGGGCCCTTAACCTTTGCGGATGCAGCACGGACGAGATCCTTTACTATGTCAGCAAGGGATGCCCGGTACTGGCAAAGTATAAGAAGGGGCGCTATGTGGTTGTGATGAGCTATAATTCCACCAATATCCGCTATCTGAACCCGGTGACAGGGAAGTCCATATCCAAGGACCGTGCCGAAGTGACCAGGGAACTCAAAAAGGCGGGAAATGTATTTTACAGTTATATTAACGAAGAATAAAAGGGCATAGAAATGCCGCATTCTGTTTCGGGGCCTGCTGTCAGGGCAGGCCGTGGATAAAGAAATGGTGGGTGGCTCTGAGAAAAAGAAGATGGACAGGGTAGAACAGGTAGAAAAAGTACTTGCTGCCCTGTCCTTTTTTTCCGCTGTATAAACACATAACAGGTGCTGCCAGCAGGCAGGCCGCCTGAATATAATGGGAGGCCCGGCCGGCCATGGGCAGCAGGACCATGCAGGGAAGCAGAAGCCAGGGCAGGGAAGCAGAAGCCAGAGAAATACTGCTGCCGCCTGCGGGAAGAGGACTTTCATCAGTGTCCGAAAGAGGGACCATGCCCAGGATTCTTTTCGCCACAAGATAGAAAGCCAGTATGCAGAGCACACCCAGGGCGCCGTAATCCGCCCGGAATATGTCCGCCACCAGTGGCGTCAGAAAACCGAAAACGTAAAAACTCCGGTCCCGGGGATAGATTCCTTCCAGGATCATCATGCCGAAAAAGCCGATTGCCAGAGTGAAAAACACATTTTGACGGGCCGGATTGAACCAGACACCGAGAAGGCCCAGATTATAGGGAATTTCAGAGAGGATGGAAAAAAGGACCAGCCGCAGCAGGTACTGCCTGTGGCTGGTAGTACGGAAAAAACCTTCCACAAGGCAGAAACAGAATATGGGAAAGGCAAGCCGTCCGACACCCCGCAGTCCGTAGTAGGCGGCAGTGGACAGGGAAGACCTGAAAATATAGGCAAAATGGTCTGTCAGCATGGCCAGCAGAGCCAGATATTTGATCTGAACACTGGAAAGGCATTTTTTCATATTATTTTCCACCTCCGAAACTATTATAGGCACAGATTCTAAAAAAAGCAATCTTCCGCCTCCCCTGTAATACTTATTTCATGTTTTGTTAATCACATTTGGCCCCGCAGATAGTATAATAACTATGTTGTGGAGGTATATATGAGTCGGAGAAAGAACAGCCGCAGAAGCGGCCGAAGAAAAAGAAGAGAAAGCCTCTTCTGGAATATTATCAGAATCTGGGGGACTTTCCTGCTGATCGCCCTGATCATCACAGGTGTGGTGGGCGTCAGGAAGATAGGCATTCCTGTCTACAGAATGTACCGGGAAGCGGAGGCGGCTGTCAGCCAGAGCGGGGAAGGAACTTTCAGGACCGAGCAGACCACCATTATCTATGACAGCAAAGGTAAAGAACTGAAGAAGCTTCGGGGAGAAAAGGACGTATATTATCTTGAATACAACCAGATTCCCGACGCGGCGAAGCTTGCCATCATATCTATAGAAGACAAAAGTTTTCCCACCCACAGAGGAATAGACGTATTCGGCGTGGCCAGATCCGTCATCTCTCTGGTGGTCCATCACGGCAGGCCGACCATGGGCGGCAGTACCATTACTCAGCAGCTGGCCCGGAATGTTTTCCTGAATTTCGAAAAAACATACTCTAGGAAGATCAAAGAAATGTTTATTGCCATTCTTCTTGAACAGCGCTACACCAAAAAGCAGATCCTGGAGTACTATCTCAATAACGTGTACTTTGCCAATGGTTTCTACGGAATTGAGGCGGCATCGGAGGGATACTTCAACAAGAAGGCAGAAGATCTGTCCATATCCCAGCTGGCCTTCCTGTGCGCTATTCCCAACAGCCCCGCCAGATATGATCCATATGTGGATAAGAAGGCCACAGTCATGCGGCGTAACCGTATCCTCCTGCAGATGCGGAAGGACGGATATATCGATATGGACCAGTACCAGCGGTCCATGGAAGAGGAGATCAGCGTACAGAGGAAAAAAGAGACCGAGACCAACGATTATGCTGCAACCTACATTATCAAATGCGCCACGGAGAAACTCATGGTCTCCAACGGTTTTACCTTTAAAACCCAATTCTCTTCGGCGGAGGAAAAGAAGCAGTATGACAAGGACTATGACGACCTCTATGATTCCTGCAGACAGAGTCTTTATACGGCAGGTTACAGGATTTATACTTCTATTGATGTGGAGAAGCAGAACGCCCTCCAGGAAGCAGTGAAAAATGTGCTGGGGAAATACCAGAACCTGAATAACCGGACTGATGACGGTGTTTTTGAGGTCCAGGGCGCGGCTGTCTGCATAGACAATGAAAACGGAAAAGTTGTGGCTATTGTCGGAGGCCGCGAGGAAAACCAGGAGAGTTACGGTCTCAACCGTGCTTACCAGAGTTTCCGGCAGCCGGGAAGTGCCATCAAGCCGCTTCTTGTATACGGGCCGGCTCTTGACCAGGGATACACGCCGGACAGCATAGTGGATGACAGCCGGATGACGGGCAAAGACAAGGTCAATAACAGCGGTTACCGCTACCGCGGATCCATTTCTCTCAGAAAGGCTGTGGCTGTGTCCAGTAATGTGGCGACCTACAGACTCTATCAGACTCTGGGACCGTCCAAATGCCTGGCTTACCTTGAAAAAATGAATTTCAAGGGACTGGAACCAAGTGATTACAAGTATGACACAACATCCCTCGGCGGTTTTACTACAGGTGTCACAGTCCTGGAGATGGCTGCCGGCTATGGGGCTCTTGCCAATGACGGCGAGTACCGGAGACCTGACTGTATCCTTAAGATCACGGATGCCCAGGGCAATACGGTCGTAACAGAGAGAGAAGACAGCAGCAGTATTTACAGTCCCAACGGTGCCCACATGATGACCAGTGTTCTGGAAAGTGTTGTCACGGATGGAGAAGGAACCGGCAGGGTCTGTAAATTTGACGGCAAGGATATGCCCATCGCCTGCAAGACAGGAACCACCACCAGTAATGTAGACGGCTGGCTTTGCGGATACAGTCCCTATTATACAACAGCAGTCTGGGTGGGACGTGACCTTTATAAAGAAGTCGACAACCTTAAAGGTAACACCTATCCTGCAGAAATATGGAAACTGTTCATGGAAACAATCCACAGAAATAAAAAGTGGAAAGCCTTTCCGACTTACTCCGGCCAGCAGCCGGAAGTCAGGGACGACACTACGGAAGAATATGTGGATGAGGATTTTGATGTGGATGTAGACGATGATTCCATTGATGTCGATATAACCGAGGAGGATGAAGAAATTCCGGAGTCACCCGATGCAGACCTTCCTGAAGAGGAGGAGGATGCCGGAAGTGAAGACGGAGGCGAAGGAGAAGACCAGGTAGACAGAGATATTCCCTGACGGTTCAGGAAATCATAAAAAAGACAAAAAATGCAGGGTCCGGATTTTCCGGACCCTGCATTTTTTGCGTCTGGCAGTCAGCCAGTATATTTTCAATTCTTCAATTCTGCCGGCAGATTATGCCTCGTCGTAGATGGTATGATGCTCCGCATACTCGTTAATGCGCTTCTTGATCCTGTCATGGGGATCAAGGAGAGCGCTGATGGAAGCATTGTGATTCATGGTATCAATCAGGAGTGCGATATACTTGGACACATCACAGCTTACATACCAGGGACGTTCAAGGAGATCCGGTCTCTGGTAGGTACAGTTGGTGGTGATGACCTTGTAGATCAGACCGTCTTCATAAGCGCGGTCAAAGCGCTCCAGGCCGTTGGTAAACATACCGAAAGTGGAAATGCAGAAGACTCTTTTTGCTTTTCTGCGCTTAAGCTCATTGGCCACATCGAACATACTCTCACCGGAAGAGATCATATCATCGATGATCAGAACATCTTTGCCTTCGACGGAAGATCCCAGGAACTCATGGGCTACGATGGGATTGCGGCCGTCGATGACAACGGAGTAATCCCTCCGTTTATAGAACATACCTATATCAACTTCCAGCACATTGGCAAAGTAGATGGCCCGCTGCATAGCACCTTCATCCGGGCTGATTACCATCATATGATCGCTGTCGATGGTAAGATCATTCGTAGACTTGAGCAGGGACTTTACAAACTGGTAGGTGGGCTGGATGTTATCGAATCCGTTGAGTGGGATCGCGTTCTGGACCCTGGGGTCATGGGCATCAAAGGTCAGGATGTTGTCAACGCCCATACTCATAAGCTCCTGCAGCATAAAAGCACAGTCAAGGGACTCTCTTGAAGTACGCCTGTGCTGACGGCTCTCATAGAGGAAAGGCATGATGACAGTGATGCTGTTGGGCTTTCCGGAAGCTGCTCCGATCAGCCTTTTCAGGTCTGCATAGATATCGTCAGGAGACATGTGGTTGCGATTGCCGCAGACCGTGTACTCCAGACTGTAATTCAGGACATCCGCGATGACATAGAGGTCAACGCCGCGGACAGACTCGGTAATGAGTGCCTTTGCCTCACCTGTACCGAACCGGGGACAGGTTGAGGGGATGATATAAGAATCCTTTTCATAATCCATGAAGAGTGCATCGCCCTTATGAGCGTGGTTACGCTCTCTTCGCCATCTTACGATATACTTGTCAATCTGTTCGCCCAGATGCGCGCAGCTTGGATGCACGAGCATGGCAAGTCTTCCTACGGGAACAGAAGAGAATTTACTGTCGTCCGGCTTCATGAATCAAACTCCTTCCTCCCTGAAAGGATCAGGGGATGTCTTTTATTGGTCATGTATTAGTAGTTAGTCTTATAAAACCTTTATATCATCAGATCATTCTTTCCGTCAAGGGCGGATAATGCCTTTTTGATCCGTATATCCTCGCCGAAAATGTACAAAATAGTATAGGATTCGATAATCCTTGAGGAAACCCGCTCCGAATAGGTCCTGCTGATCTGTTCCAGGGACAGGTTGGTATTGATGACTGTGGACCTGCCCTGCAGGATCCTTTCATTGATACATAAAAAGAGCCGGGAGTTGACAAAATTATTGGTCAGCTCCGTCCCCAGATCATCTATGATCAGCAGATCGCAGGTCAGGATCCTGGAAAGATCATCCTCATTATCCTCGCTCCGCCGGAAGGTATAATTGGCCAGCCGGTCAAAGAGCTGGTAGGCTGTCAGGTAAAGAACACTCTTGCCGGCATCAAGGAGCTCGCTGCCTATGCAGGAAGAAAGAAAACTCTTTCCCACTCCGGTCTTGCCCCTGATCAGGAGATTGGAAGCTTTTCCCTGTCTGACATTCGCAATGAAACGGTCGGCTGTGTCAAGCACACGGCGGATATTATCCCGGGGTGACTCTTTGTCACCGGGTCCGGGAACGGAAGCGTAGAGGTCGGTCCTGAAATTTCTGAAATTGGCATCCTTTCTGATATCCGCAAGATTGGACTGGGCTATGAGCAGATCCCGGATCCGTTTTTTAAAGCACCGGCACTTGTCGTTTTCTACATAACCGGTGTCCCTGCAGACAGGGCAGACATAAATGGGATCCAGATAGTCTGCCGGATAGCCGCTTCTGACCAGGAGGTCGGTCCTTTCCATGGCAAGATCCCTGATCTCTTCTCTGCAGGCAAGTTCCTGGGCTGCGGCAGCCGCCCCTTCCAGAAAAAGAAGTTTCCTTGTCCGCTCAACAGTACGGGAAGCAATCTTTTCGTCTATCTGCCGTATGGCAGGCACTGCCTGATATACCTCATCCCGCCTCTCTTCTTCTGTATACCGGTTTTCTCTCCGTATCCGGTCATACTCATCCATGATCCGGAGATGCTGGCGGTTGGTCAGCTTCATGGCTTCCTCCTGTCTCTGTCAAGCAGTCTGGCTTCCAGTGCCCCGTAATCATAGGATCTTTGATCAAAGGCTGCCTGGGAGCCGCCTGAGGCAGGAACTTTTTTTGTTTCCTGCATACGGGCGCCGGCGTGAGCCTCATCCAGAGCCTCCACGTCCTTCAGAGTTCTGACGCCCTTGGCTTTCCAGACATCCAGAATCTTGGAAGCATAGGGGAAGCTGGCCTGGTGGATGGACAGGATGGTCTTGCTGCAGGCAGCAGTGATCAGGTCCGTATCAAATCCCATCCGGTTCCAGCGTTCTATATATTCCATCTCGGAAGCACCCAGGCTGCGTCCTGTCAGGCCGAAAGCCCTGATGACCGGATATACATTTTTCTCATAAAGGCGGCTGTGTTCCCTGGCTTCCGGCACGGTACGGATGCCCTGCCGGAACCATTCGATCGCTACCCGCTCCACATAGCGCATACTGGTGTGCCCTTTGCTGACGCAGTATTCGATCAGGTGCTCCATCAGTTCGCTGGAGAAGGCCAGCTGGCTGCTGATATAACAGAGGGAGTTCAGCTCGGAAACGGAAAATGTTTTCCCGAAATATGTCTCCGCCATAAAAATGACTCTGCTCAGATCCCGGTTTTCGGAAGCGGCTTCGATCTCCAGGGGAGTCAGTGTTCTTTTAAAAGGAATACTGTCCCGGGCCGGCCTCCCGTCGGCGGCTTGTAGAGCGCTTTCTGTTCCGTCATCTTCGGGCGCCGCTTCTGCCTCAGGTCCGGTCTCTTTCCTCTCAGAGAGGAGACCTTCCTTCTGCCAGTAGGAGAGGGCCCGCAGTATATCCTTCCGGGTCAGCTCCAGGCGGTCTGCCAGTTCCTCGGCTGTCGCGGGAATCCCGCTGTTCTCAAGCCGGAGGATCATGAGATATACCTTGATATACTCCCCGTCTGTCCTGTTCAGATACCGATCTATAAAATCATTGGACAGTACGGTAATATCAGGATGAAGATTGTGTGCTGTCATAATTTCCTGGTTCATTTACACCATTCCTTATCCTTAGTGTAGGCATGCGGATCAGTCCGCATGTTTTGCAAAAATAAGTATAGCATAAGAGATTCAAAAAATATAGAAGGAAAGAAAAGAGGCCATGTGGATAAAACCGTGGATAAAACCCGGGGAAAACGGTGGAAGAAATAAGGCAGATTAATTGTGGATAAAGTGGATAAAGATGTGGATGGACAGAAAAAACAGGATATTGTGGAGGGATTCCCGAAAAGAGACCGGGAGACGGAAGATATAGAAGGGGGTCATTGGGGATAAAATGTGGACAAAATGGGGAAAAGCATAAAAAAACCACTTTATCCGACATTTCTTACGGAAAAAAATGTGGATAAAGTGGAAAACTTTTACAGAGCAGGAGCTATTCGTTTTCTGTCTGTTCTTTGCTGCCGGAGGCTGCCTTTTCAAGAAGCTCTTCACCAAGTTCTACGATATCACCTGCGCCGACAGTCAGGACAAGATCCTTTCCCCCGATTCGGGACAGGAGATAGTCCTCGATCTCTTCAAAAGTGTGGAAATAACTAGTATCCGTTCCCGCCTGACTGATTATCTCAGCGAGATCTCCTGAAGAGACCAGCCCGGTATCAGGCTCCCTGGCGGCAAAGATATCGGCCAGGACCACATGGTCCGCCGAGGATAAGGCCCGGGCAAACTGGGGAAGAAAGGCCCTGGTCCGGGTATAGGTGTGAGGCTGGAAAACGACCCAGAGATCATCATGGCTGATCTCGGAAGCCGCACGCAGGGTTGCCTCGATCTCGGTGGGATGATGGGCATAGTCATCGATGACTGTCACATCCCCGATTTTTCCTTTAAATTCAAATCTGCGGTGCGTTCCTCCAAAGGAAAGCAGGCCGCTGCTGATCATATCAAGCGGCAGGCCCATGGCCCTGGTACAGGCAATGGCAGCCAGAGAATTGGTCACGTTGTGGATTCCCTTGACTTTCAGCCGGATCGTGCCGGCCTTTTGGCCACGTTCGATCAGACTGTAGGAAACATTGCCCTTCTCGTCAAAGACAACATCCTCTGCCGAGTAATCATTATCCTTTGACAGTCCGAAGGTAATGTGGGCTGCCTGTACACCTTCCAGCACGGCGTCTGTATGGGGCATGTCACCGTTGATGATGACAAGGCCTGACGGATCAGTCTGAAAGGCAAATGTACGGAAGGAATTGATGATATCATCCAGATCCTTAAAGAAGTCCATATGATCCTCTTCCACATTTAATATGATGGAGTAGAAGGGATAGAGAGAAAGGAAACTGTTTGTATACTCACAGGCCTCCGTCAGGAAGACATCCGACCTGCCGATCCGGATATTGCCGCCGATTCTGTCCAGAATACCGCCGATGCTGACAGTGGGATCCATATCGCACTGGAGCAGGATGTGGGTGAGCATGGATGTAGTCGTAGTCTTGCCGTGCGTACCGGCAACTGCGATGGTTCTGAGGAAATTGTCCATAATCTGACCCAGAAGGTCCGCCCTGGAGAGGATGGGAATCCCGTGCTTTAAGGTTTCGGCAAACTCCGGATTGTCCTCATGGATGGCAGCGGAGTAAACAACCAGATCAATTCCGTCATGGATGTTTTCGGCCTTCTGCCCGATAAACACCTGAGCCCCCTGATCCTCAAGCTGACCGGTAAGGGGGGAAGCCTTCATATCGGAACCCGATACGGTAAAACCTCTTTCGATCAGGATCCTGGCAAGACCGCTCATGCTGATGCCTCCGATTCCTATAAAATGTACATGGACCGGATGTCTGAAATCTATTTTATACATATAAAACACCTCAATTTGTAGTAAAAGAATGGTTTAACCCAATATATAGTATTTGAAATCCCATATGTAGTATATAAGAAGGAACTTCTTTTTGCAAGAGAATGATTCGCGTGGTATAAAATTAACAAAAAACACAGTAATCATTTGTGGTATTATGCAATTCTCAGTTGTGGAAAACAGGGAGACCATAATAACTAAACAAAAATCAGACTCTTATACTGGGTTTTATTGTGCGAAAGTGCTTTTCAATTAACTGCAGCGGTGTTATAATGTTTTATATGTGACAAAGGGGTGATTCTTTATGATAAAAAAAGAAATGATAGCAATGTTGTTAGCGGGCGGACAGGGAAGCCGTCTTGGTATTCTTACATCAAGGCTGGCAAAACCTGCTGTGGCATTTGGAGGTAAGTACAAGATTATTGATTTTCCGCTCAGCAATTGTATCAACTCCGGCATTGATACAGTTGGTGTACTGACACAGTATCAGCCTCTGAGACTGAATCAGCATATCGGTATCGGGATCCCGTGGGATCTTGACCGCAATATCGGCGGTGTCTCCATTCTTCCTCCCTATGAAAAGTCAGAAAATACGGACTGGTACTCCGGAACGGCCAATGCCATATTCCAGAATATGGAGTTTATGGAGTATTACAACCCGGATTATGTAGCAATCCTGGGAGGCGATCACATTTACAAGATGGACTACGAGCAGATGCTCGAGTTCCACAAGAAGAATGATGCCAAGATCACTCTGGCAACCTATGAGGTTCCCTGGGAGGAGGCCAGCCGCTTCGGCCTGGTCATCACCGACGAGAACGGCCAGGTGGTAGACTTTGAGGAAAAGCCGGAAAGACCGAGAAGCAACAAGGCATCCATGGGAATCTATATCTTTAACTGGGATGTGTTGAAAGATGCCCTGCAGCAGCTGAAAAATCAGCCCGGCTGTGACTTCGGCATGCATGTGATTCCCTATTGCCATCAGAGAGGGGATAAGATCATGTCCTACACCTACCAGGGCTACTGGAAAGACGTAGGAACTCTCAGTGCTTACTGGGAGGCTAACATGGAGCTGATCGACATTATTCCCGAGTTCAATCTTTACGAAGAATTCTGGCGCATCTACACCAAGTCTGACATGATCCCGCCCCAGTATTTTGCACCGGGCTCCAAGGTGAGCGGCTGCATTATCGGCGATGGATGCGAGATCAGCGGAGAAGTATACAACTCCGTACTGGGCGCAGGTGTAGTGATTGAGGAAGGCGCAAGAGTATCCAACTCTATTATCATGAGTAATTCTGTAGTAAAGAAGGGTGCGCAGCTGGAGAAGACCATCCTGGCCGAAGGAGTCACGGTGGGAGAAAAAGCACAGCTGGGTGTATTTGAGGAAGCTGAAAACAAGTATAAGCCCAACGTGTACAGCGGAGGTCTTGTCACTGTCGGGGAAGGCTCTGTCATACCGGCGGATGTTAAGATCGGAAAGAATGTGGCGATCCTTGGCGAGACCACGCCGGAGGACTACCCGGACGGCATACTGGCAAGCGGCGAATCAATTATCAGAGCGTAGAGGCAGGTGACTTAAAGTATGAAAGCAATAGGTATCATTTTAGCGGGTGGTAATAATAAGAGAATCGGCCGTCTTTCCGACAAAAGGGCTATCTCGGCATTGCCGATCGCCGGAAGCTACCGGGCGATTGACTTCGCGCTCAGCAACATGACCAATTCCAGAATTTCCAAAGTGGCGGTATTTCCCCAGTTCAACGCCAGATCACTGAACGAACATCTGAGTTCGGGAAAATGGTGGGACTTCGGCAGAAAGCAGGGAGGACTTTATGTCTTTACCCCGACTGTCACAAAGGAAAATAATTTCTGGTACCAGGGTACGGCAGATGCCCTTTATCAGAATATCGATTTCCTCAAAAAGAGCCATGAGCCGTATGTGATCATCGCGGCAGGCGACGGCGTCTATAAGATGGATTACTCAAAGGCGCTGGATGCACATATTGCAAAAAACGCGGACATTACCGTCGTTTACAAAACCATGAAGGACACAGATGATGACCTGACCAGGTTCGGAATTCTCAAGCTTGACGAGAACGAAAGAATCGTGGAATTTGAGGAGAAGCCTCTGGTGGCATCTTCCTGTAATGTCTCCATCGGCGTGTACATCATCAGAAGAAGACACCTGATCGAAATCCTGGAAAGATGCGCCAGGGAAGACAGGCATGACTTCGTCAAAGATGTTCTGGTCCGCTATGTGGGCGTCCGTAAAATCTACGGGTACAGGCTGGACACATATTGGAGAAATGTTGCAACTGTCGATTCCTATTACCGTACCAACATGGATTTCCTGAACAAAGATGTGAGGGAGTTCTTCTTTAAACAGCATCCGGACGTTTACTCCAGAGTGGATGACCTTCCGCCGGCAAAATATAATTCCGGCGCGGACATCAGCAACAGTATCGTTTCATCAGGATGTATCATCAACGGAAAAATTGAAAATTCCGTGCTTTTCAAAGACGTTTATATCGGTAACAATTGTACTATCCGTAATTCGATCATTCTCAATGATGTATATATCGGCGACGATTCCTACATCGAGAACTGTATCGTGGAGAGTCGTGATACCCTCCGTCCGGGCACCAATTATGTCGGAACGGATGGCGAGATCAGGATTGTTATCGAGAAAAATGTAAGATATATATTGTAACCCGTCAAACCGTTATGGAGGGCAAGTAATGCAGATTACTGATATTCGAATCCGTCAGATTACGAAAGAAGGGAAAATGAAGGCGGTGGTATCAGTTACGTTTGACAACGCTTTTGTGGTACATGACATCAAGATTATCGACGGCGAAAAAGGGTTGTTTATCGCAATGCCGAGCAGAAAGGCTTCGGATGGCGAGTACAGAGACATCGCTCATCCGATCAATTCTGATACACGCCGTATTCTCCAGGAACAGATCCTGGATGCTTATGCGAAGGTGGAAGAAGAGATGCCGCAAGATGCAGAGGAAGACATAGATTAAGAGACTTGAAAATGCGGATTGTAGATAAAAACGTAAAGCTGAAGAGTTGATACCAGAGGAGGAGAATTCCGCGAAGGGCGGGGTTCTCCTCTTCCGCGTTTTAATCCCGGCCTGAATAAATGTGGTCTTTGTGAAAGAAAGTAATCTATGGTATACTAATAATTCAGTATAATGATAAGCGGATCAGCAGGAGGACTGCCATGAACACGAACAGAGTATTTGCGGGATTTGTGAACTTTTTCCGGAGGTGGAAGGTAAAAAAGAATAGGGTAACCCTGATAGAAAAGCTGCCCACCGGCGGTACCGGCGGCCTTTACGAGATGGTGAGAGAGTGCCGCAGGAGAGATCCGGGTTTGAAATTTCATGTGATCACCCACCGGGACTACCGGGTAAGCCTCTCCAATCTGCCGGGCCTTATTCGTCTGTTTACGGTCAAGGCATATATGCTGGCGACCTCATCCTACATTTTCCTGAATGACAATTTCCTGCCCATGGCATATATGGACCTGGATCCGGAAACCACGGTGGTACAGCTCTGGCACGGCATCGGGTCTTTTAAAAAGTTCGGAGCTTCATCAGAGACGGATGAGAAAGTTCTTCGCGAACTGAGGGAAGCCAGCCGCAGGGTAACCTACATACTGGCAGGATCTGTTAATATCCGCGGCCATTATGCCCAGGCATTCATGGTGCCCGAACACAAGGTGCTGACCATCGGCTGCCCCCAGGTGGATTATTATTTCCGGGACCATTCCCCGGAGAAAACCCGCAGGGAACTGGAGGACAGGTATCCTTCCCTTCGCGGGAAAAAACTGGTACTTTATGCGCCCACCTTCCGGGATGACCCTGAAAGAGACCGGGATCTGCTTTCACATTTTGACTTTGAAGCCTTTTCCCGCCGGCTGGGAGAGAAATACTGCCTGGGTGTGCGTCTCCATCCCCAGATCCGGGGAAGCCGGGTGCCGGACGGAGTGATTGATTTCACCGAATACAAAAATGTAAGACAGCTGCTCTGTATGACGGATATCCTGATCGCGGATTATTCCTCCATTGCCGTAGAGTACTCCCTTCTGGAAAGACCGATCATACTCTATGCCTACGATAAAAAATGGTATCTGAACAAGGACAGGGGCTTTTATTTTGATTATGACTCGACAGCGCCGGGACCTGTTGTGGAGACCATGGATGAACTGATCGACTGTATCATGAACCGGAAATGGGATCTTGATAAAGTCAGGGCTTTCGCCCATCTTCACAATGATTATTTTGATGCGGAAAATGCTTCCCGCGTGGCAGAATTCTTATTTGAAACAAGGAGAAAAGCAAAGATGAAAATGATCGTCGGTCTGGGAAATCCCACCGATAAGTATAAAGGGACAAGACACAATATCGGTTTTATGGCTCTGGACAGGCTTGCCGATGCTTACGGGATCACGGTAAGGGACCATAAGTTCAAGGCCCTGACAGGAAGCGGCTTTATCGGAGGACACAAAGTGCTTCTTGTGAAGCCTCTGACATTCATGAACCTGTCCGGGGAAAGCGTGCGTCAGGCGGCTGACTATTATCATATCGATCCGGAGGACATTCTGGTAATCTATGATGACATCAGCCTGGAGCCGGGACTGCTGCGTATCAGGAAAAAGGGAAGCGCCGGCGGCCACAACGGTATGAAGAGTCTGATCCGTCATCTGGGATGTGACACCTTCCCCAGGATCCGTGTGGGAATCGGTGGCGAACGTCATCCGGATATGGATCTGGCGGATTATGTCCTGGGACGGATCGATGAAAAAGACAGAGAAGACATTGACCGGGCCCTGGAAAATGCGGTGGAGGCATCGGCACTCTTTGCGGAAGATGAACTTGATACGGCCATGAACCGCTACAGTGCCGGAAAAAAGAAACGGAAACAGAAAGACGAGGAGACAGTTTGAAGATTTTTACTGCGCCTCTGGATCATGACCAGACATACAAAAAAATCAAAGAAGCAGTTGCCGGAGGCATATCTCCGGTAAATATAAGCGGATGCAGCGGGGCGGCGGCTGCCCATCTGGCAGATGCCCTGGGCAAAGGGGCTTCCTGCCGGCTGGTGGTTGCCGCCGGTGAGGATGCGGCAAAAGGGCTCTACGAAAACCTCCAGTACTTTGACCCGGATACAGTATGGTTTCCTTCCAAGGACATACTTTTTTACAGTGCGGATCTGCGGAGCGGTGATATTACCAGGAGGAGGATCAATATTCTCCGCCAGCTCTCAGAGGGGCAGAGGATGACCATCGTAGTTTCGGCGGATGTACTGATGGAGAGGCTGATGCCCGAAGATAATTTCAGAAGCCGCACTCTGCTGATCGACTACAGGTCCGTGATAGACCTGGATCATCTGCGGGACATTCTCAGGGACATGGGATATGAGTTCCGGTCCCCTGTCGAGGTGCCGGGAGAGTTTGGAATCCGCGGCGGTATCGTGGATATATTTCCTCTGACCCGGGATCTGCCGGTGCGGATCGAACTCTGGGGTGATGAGGTGGATTCCATCCGGGAGTTCAATCCGGAAACACAGAGAACCGTCCGCAACCTGGACCGTATTCTTCTTCATCCCGCATCGGAGCTGGTTCTCTCAGCGGGCCAGGCGGAAAAAGGACTGGAGAAGATCCGGAAGGAATACAAGGAGACCCGGGCTGTTTTCTTAAAAGAGAAGAACCGGGAGGCAGCCAAAAGGCTGCGTCAGCAGCATGAAAAGCTGGAGGACATGTTCGGTACATTTTACAGTCCGGAGCAGATGGAAGGCCTGATACGCTACTTCTACGATGAGACAGTTTCCCTCACGGCATACCTGCCTGAAGATACCATGGTCTTTGTAGAGGAAGCGGAAAAAGCAGTCCGGGCCGCGGAGCAGCATGAAAGCGCTTTTGCGGCCAGTATGCAGTCCAGACTGGAAGGCGGCTACATCCTGCCCGGACAGGCGGATGTTCTTTTTTCTGCCCGGGAAGCCTTTGATTTCATGAAGAAGTTCCCGATTGTGACTTTCAGCAGCATGGTTGAGAATGAAGATCTGCTGAAGCCTGCCCTGAGCCTGCCGGTCAGAGTACGTTCCGTACCTTCCTACAACAGCAGCTTCGAGCGCCTTTCTTCGGATCTTGATGACTGGAGAAAAAAAGGCTACGCGGTACTGCTCCTTTCTTCATCCTCCACCAGGGCAAGAAGGCTTGCGGATGATCTCCGGGAAAACAATATATTTACCTATTACATTTCCGATATGGACCGGGAGATCGGACAGGGTGAGATTCTGGTGGCGGCCGGCCGCCTTTCAGAGGGATTTGAATATCCGGATCTTCATCTGGTCATCCTGACTGAGAAGGATATTTTCAAGGCAAGAAGGAAAAAGGCAGTCAGAAAAGGCGACGGATACCAGAGCCGGAAAATCCGTTCCATCTCAGAGATCGCGCCCGGAGATTACGTGGTCCATGACCGCTACGGACTGGGCGTGTACCGGGGAATGGAAATGATCCAGGTGGACGGTGTATCCAAGGATTACATTAATATAGAATATCTCGATAACGGAAATCTTTTTGTCCCCGCGACCCAGCTGGCCGTGATCGGAAAGTACAGCGGGCCAGGGGAAAACCCGCCCAAACTTAACCGCCTTGGCGGGACGGAATGGACCAGGACCAAGTCCAGGGTAAAAAGCCAGGTGCAGATCCAGGCCAGGGACCTGATCCGCCTCTATGCAAGGCGGCGGGAGAGAGAAGGATTTGCTTTTGGCAAAGATACGGTGTGGCAGACGGAGTTTGAGGAGCGCTTCCCCTATGAGGAGACGGAAGACCAGCTGACTGCCATAGCGGATACCAAACGTGACATGGAAAGTAACAGGATCATGGACCGGCTGATCTGCGGCGATGTGGGTTACGGAAAGACCGAAGTGGCCATCCGGGCCGCCTTCAAGGCCGTCATGGACAGTAAGCAGGTCGTCTTTCTGGTTCCCACCACCATCCTGGCTCAGCAGCACTATAATTCCTTTGTCAGCCGCATGGAAGACTATCCGGTAGAGATTGCCATGCTGTCCCGTTTCTGTACTGCCGGGGAAGAACGCAGGATCAAAAAGGGTCTGGCGGACGGCAGCGTCGATATTGTGATCGGGACTCATAAGGTCCTGTCAAAGACCATCAGATACCGGAACCTGGGCCTTCTGATCATTGATGAGGAGCAGAGGTTCGGTGTCCGGCAGAAGGAAAAGATCAAGCAGCTTAAAGAGGATGTGGACGTTCTGGCCCTGTCGGCCACCCCGATCCCCAGAACTCTTCATATGAGCCTATCCGGAATCCGGGATATGAGCCTGCTGGAGATTCCGCCTGTGGACCGCCGGGCTATCCAGACTTATGTGATGGAGTATAATGAGGAGCTGATCAGAGAGGCCATAGAGAGGGAACTGTCCCGGTCCGGCCAGGTTTATTATGTGTATAACCGTGTCAGCACGATTCCGGATACAGCAGCCCGCCTGAAAAAACTGCTGCCGGGCGCGGCAGTGGAGTATGCACACGGAAAAATGGGAGAGCGGCAGCTGGAGGATATCATGACCCGCTTTGTGGATGGGGAAATCGATGTCCTTGTGTCCACCACCATTATTGAGACCGGTCTTGACATCCCCAATGTCAATACGATCATTATTGAAAATGCGCAGCGATTCGGACTGGCGCAGCTTTACCAGCTCCGGGGCAGGGTCGGCCGTTCAGGAAGGAGCGCCTATGCATTTCTTCTCTACAGGAGAAATGAGCTGGTGAGAGAACAGGCTGAAAAAAGACTGAAGGCAATCCGGGAGTTCACGGACCTGGGAAGCGGATACAGGATCGCCATGAGGGATCTTGAGATCCGCGGTGCGGGCAACCTGCTGGGGGCAGAGCAGTCGGGGCATATGGAAGCCGTCGGCTATGAGCTTTACAACAGGATGCTGAAAGAAGCCATCGACGCCATGTCAGGAGAAAAGGAAGAAAAAGAATTTATCACGACGGCGGATCTTTCAGTTGATGCCTATATACCGGAAAGCTATATTGAAAACGAGACGGAAAAGCTCTACTGGTACAAGAGGATCAGTAATATCACTTCAGAAGAAGACCGGGCGGATATGATCGATGAAGTCACGGACCGCTACGGCGATCTGCCTTCTTCCATGCTGATGCTCATGGATGTGGCCCTGCTGCGCAGCAAGGCCCACGAAGCATTTATCAGCAGTATCGAGCAGAAGGGGGACAGGATCCGCTTTGTCATGTCGGACACAGCCAGAGTGCGTGTGGAGGAAGTTGACGGATTCATGAAGTCCTACCGGGGACGGATGAGACTGGAACCCGGCACGGAGCCGGCCTTTGTCTGGGATGCCGGAAGGATAGGAAAAAAGGAGCTTTTAACCGGTATAGAAGAGGTGACGGCAGGAATAAAAGAATTGCTAGAATAGATGTTTTAGTATATAATGACATGGAAATCATGTCAGCAACAGGAGGTCAATTAATATTATGAGACAAAAACGGATGAGAATCACCGGACTTTTGCTGGTTCTGGTCATGACAGCGGTCCTTGCTGCAGGATGCGGCCTTTCGGGATCCGGCGGAACAAAGACAAAAGACGGTAATAAAACACTCTTTAGCTATGACGGGACCAAGGTCACCCTCAAGGAAGCCTGGATCTACACCCGCATGCTGGGTGCCCAGTATGAAGCACAGTACAGCAGCTATTTCGGGCCGGATTTCTGGGGAATGGAAGTCAGCACGGATGAAGACGGAAATGGTGTGACATTTGAGGATATGGTGAAGGAACAGGCCATCACCCAGATCAAGCAGATCATTGTCCTGAACAATAAGGCAAAAGAGATGAAGTGTTCTCTGACTGAGGATGAGAAGAAAGAATGCGCCAAATACGCAGAGGCATTTGTCAAGGATGAAACGGGAAATGCCATCCTCAAGGAGTGCGGCGGCAAGCAGGAGGACATGGAAAAGATCTACGAGGATAATAAACTGGCCTCCAAGGTACAGGAAGCCATGGTGAAGGACGTAGACAAGAAAGTCTCCGACGATGACGCAAGGCAGACAACCATCTACAGAGTGGTCTATCCTACCAGTAAGACTGACGAAAACGGGGAAACCGTGGAACTTGGCAAAAAGGAGAAGGAAAAGGCCAAAAAGGATGCCGAAGCAGCCCTGAAAGCTGTCAAAAGCGGCAAGAAGAAGATCGAAAAGGTTGCGGAAGAAGCCGGCTGGACCAACACAGATGAGACTTTTGCCAAAGGTCAGTCCGAGGAAGGCAAAGACTTTGAAAAGGATCTGAAGAAGGCCAAGGACGGAGATCTGCTCAACAAGGTTTATACCTGTGACCAGGGTTATGTGATCGCCAAGCTGGTCGCTTACACGGATAAGGAAGCGACAGAGGCAAACAAGGAGAGCATCATTGCCGGCAGAGAGCAGGAACTCTTCAATAAGACCTACAAAAAGTGGACAGACAAGCTGGAGAAAAAGTGGGATTTCAAAAAAGACGTGGATCAGGAACTTCTGGCACAGCTGGTACTCAGAAGTGCCGAGAGCACAGCGACCGAAGATGCCGCAGAGGAGACAGCTCCTGCTGAGGCGACCACGGGAAAATAGAACCACAGGAGCAAATGAATACATGAAGAAATTACCGGAAGAATTTCTGCAGACCATGCAGGAAATACTCGGTGAGGATTATAAGCCGTTCCTCGCAAGCTATGATGAGGAGCGGCATTTTTCTCTCCGGATCAACAAACTGAAAACAGATGAAAAGACTTTTGAAGAGAGGGCTCCTTTTCAGCTTGAGAGGATTCCCTGGATTGAAGGAGGCTACTATTATGGAGTTTCCGACAGACCGGCGGCCCATCCCTTTTATGCGGCAGGGCTTTATTATCTGCAGGAAGCCAGCGCCATGACTCCGGCTTCCCGCCTGCCTGTCCGGCCGGGGGACCGGGTTCTGGACCTTTGCGCCGCGCCGGGAGGAAAAGCTACGGAACTGGGTGCCCGCCTTGCCGGGCAGGGAATCCTTGTGGCCAATGATGTCAGCCGGTCCAGAGCCAGAGCCCTCTTAAGAAACATTGAGCTGTTCGGCATTTCCAATGCTTTTGTCACCAGTGAGAAACCCCACGTCCTGGCCGGACGCTTCCCTGATTACTTTGACAAAATCATGGTAGATGCGCCCTGCTCGGGAGAGGGCATGTTTTTCAGGAATCCGGAAGTCATCGATGCCTGGATGGAGAAGGGACCTGACTATTTTTCCGGGATACAGAAAGAAATCATTGCCCGGGCTTCAGATATGCTCCGCCCCGGCGGGATGATGATGTATTCCACCTGTACCTTCTCCCCCCTTGAAAATGAAGCTGTTATCACGGATCTCCTTCTCAGACGGCCGGAGATGGAACTGGTGCCCATGGAGGATTACTGTGGATTCTCTCAGGGACTTCCCGGTTTTCGGGGAGAGCGCTTCCATCAGCAGATCGGTCTCTGCCGCAGGATCTGGCCCCACCGTATGCCGGGTCAGGGTCATTTTATGGCACTTTTAAGAAAAAGGGGCGGAGGACAGGACAGGGTAAATGTATCGGAAAGCTTTTCCGGGAAACATAAGAAAGGGAAAACGGGCGGTCCCTGCAGGAATTGGTACCGTCATATACGGCTGAAGGATGCCGGCACGGTAAAAGACCTGGAAGCTTTTTTTTCAAAAGTAAAAAGACCCTTTTCTCCTGAGGAGATGGAAATACGGTCCGGCAAGCTCTACTATGTGCCGGGTGAATGCGGGAAGATGACAGGGGGGCTGACTTTCCTGCGAAACGGAGTCTGCCTGGGCGAGTTGAAGAAGAACCGTTTTGAACCCTCACAGCCCCTGGCCCTGATGCTTTCGGAAAAAGACTTTGCGCCATCAATCTGCCTGGCGGGAGATGACCCGCGGACGGGACGCTATCTGAAGGGTGAAAGTTTCGATACAGGCGACCTGATCCGGGCGGAGAAAAAGGGAGGCTATGTACTGGTCACAGTGGAAGGCTATCCCCTCGGATTTGCCAAAGTGACCGGAAATACCCTGAAAAACAAATATCCTTCCGGCTGGCGCCGGAAGGACTGATTGATAAACTCTTATATTGAAAATGTATGTCGTTGCCGGAATCAGTCATCTATACTTTTTCCGGCAATTTCCATGGCTTTTACGATCTGTTCGACAGCCTTATAGACTTCTTTTTTTGCGAAGATTTCTTTTAGTGACTCTTCATATGGCGGATAAGCGATGCCGAACTCGGTAACAATACCGGTGATCAAATCCGCGTCTGTCACATCAAAGGCAGGATTGAATACGGAGATATTGTCCGGAGCCATGGGGGTCTCATACCACATATCCGTGACTTCCCTGCCGTCCCGGTGCTCGATGACAATCTGATCGCCGCATGAGAGGCTCATATCTATGGTGGAAGTCGGCGCCGCGATATAGAAAGGCACGCCATAGCGTTTTGCTGCCAGGGCAGCCAGAGATGTTCCGATCTTATTGACGGTATCACCGTTTGCCGCAACCCGGTCACATCCGGTAAATACTGCATTGATCTTTCCTTCCCGCATGAGGGCGGAGGACATGTTGTCACAGAGAAGCGTGACATCCATGCCGGCACTGGAAAGCTCAAAACTTGTCAGTCTCGCACCCTGCAGAAGGGGTCTTGTTTCATCACAGTATATTTTAAAATTATATCCCTGCTCATGTCCCAGATACATGGGAGCGGTAGCAGTACCGTAGCGGATCGCAGCCAGCTTGCCAGCGTTGCAGTGGGTCAGCAGGCCGTCCCCCGGCTTCACAAGGGTAAGGCCGTACTTTCCGATCATCCGGCACACCCGGACGTCCTCATCCCGGATCTCCAGTGCCTCATCGTGCAGAGCACGGACAATGGAAGATATGGGCTGGTCTTTTCTGTCCTGCACCACCTGGTCCATCCTTCGCAGAGCCCAGGAAAGATTAACAGCTGTGGGACGGGAGGAATTCAGGTACTCGGAAGCCTTCAGATACTCTTTGTAAAAGGCTTCAAAGGTCAGGACATCATGGTCTGCCATGCCTTCGGCTGCCAGCCGGGCTGCGATTTCCCTTGCAGCAAGGTAAATGCCCATTCCCGCGGTGACACCGATTGCCGGTGCGCCGCGTACTCTCAATGTCTTTATGGCCTCCCAGATCTCTTCCTGACCGGTCAGGGAAAGAACCTCGATCCGGGAGGGAAGCTTTGTCTGGTCTATGATAACAAGGGCATGGTTATAATCATCCAGGTTGACCGTATCATAATCAAGGATACTCATGGCGTCGCCGCAGAGGCTGTTGTCCGGCTCAACGGCCCGGATTGCTCCGGTCATTGCCTGATAGTAGTCAGAGGAAGTAAGGAAACGGTCCCTGTTAAGAATCAGATTCTTACCGAATGCCAGCAGAATCATCTCAGCGTCTGCCCGCTTCTTCGGGTCGGCGATGGATGCTGTTTCCTCGCTGTGGTCCATACCGATGACCCGGCGCAGGCACTCTGCTCCTGCATAGCCGGCAGTGTCTGCCAGAATTCCGTGAATCCACTGCTCTTTAAAAGCGGGACTGTCTGCAAGGGGATCCGTTTTCTTCTCGTCATAGAGAGAGGAAAACTTATCCGGGAATAGATCAATGATCTCCAGGACGGTACACATGCACCAGCCGCAGAAACTTCTCTTTTCCTCAGGGTCTTCGATAACGGCATTTCCGTTGGCCCAGGCAGAGAATATGCCGGCGATCACGGTGCCCATGTCATAGCCCGCGGGACCGAAGAAAGCGAACTCCGGATTAAATACGAAAGAGCGCTTCTGGTTAATGAAAACAGAGTCTGTATTCAGGTTTCCGTGGATCAGAGCCTGTGGGAAATTCATAAAGCGGAAGCGCAGTGCTGCCAGTTCTGCCCGCAGAGCCTCATCCTTATAAATGTGCTTTTCTACATAATCTCTTACAGGCGGGAAGATATCGTTGCGGTTCCGATAGTCCATGACCGGTTCGCCGAGGACCAGATTCTCCGTGATATCACAAAGCTCCGGATTGGCAAAAGCAGCAGCAAGCCGTTTTTTCTCCCGGTGATCCATCACTATATCGCTGGTCATCAGAAGAGAGCGGGACAGGAAGCTGGTAATCTGTTCCGCAAACTGAGGATAGGTCTTATGGGCAAGCAGACCGGTCCGCAATACAGTATAATCGGACATATCCTCCATGATGATTGCGCGCATGACTTCATTATAATCATAGAGACGCGGAACCATACCGGGACAGAGAGATTCCTGTATCTTCAGCATACTGCTCTCGATCCTGATCCGATCAGCCCGGGCTTCTTCGCCTGCCTGTTTGACGATGACAGACCTGCCGCCGGCGTCTGAAAGACGGAAAACATGATTCAGATCGCTGCCCCCGATCTTCTCACAGGTCAGACCGGCCTCCCCGTCAAAGAAGGAAATGCGCTCCTGCACGTATTCTGCGATATCGCTTTCTTTCATCTGAAAATAGTGATTAAAATAAGACACGCTTATGCCTCCCGCATAAAAAAGGTCAAACTCATCTAACCTAATTGTAATAATGACCAGGAGAAAAGTCAATTCCTTTTCCGGACTGCAGAGTGAACAATATTGTCTTTATCCTTGTCAGATTTCAACACGGAGGATATAATCTTTCTTGAAGGGGAATCTGCTATGTTAAAATGTATTTGGACAATTATGACAATCTATTCATTCGTTGAGGGATTCTGGCTTTACCGGGAAGGGAATCATGCCCTTTCGGTGGGACTTGCCCTGGTCTGCGCCTTCTGTGCCTGTGAGCTGGTGAGGGAGATTACGGGACGGAAGTATATGTTCATGAGGCTTCGAAAGGTAGACCGCCTGTCCGGAAAGTCTTTTGAAAAGTATCTTGCGGTACATTTCAGAAGGATCGGATATAAGGTAAAGCTGACAGGGAGCTCCAATGATTACGGTGCTGATCTTCTTCTCAAGAGGGGAGGGAAGACTACGGTGGTCCAGGCCAAGCGTTATGACAGGAATGTGGGGATCGGCGCAGTCCAGGAAGTGACCGGAGCCATGTCATATTACCAGGCCGACAGAGCCATGGTCGTCACAAACCAGTACTTTACCAGGAACGCTGAGAACCTGGCGGGCCAGACCGGTGTTCGGCTGTGGGGCAGAAAGGAATTGAAAAGATATTTTCACGCAAAAGATTAGAAAATATTTAAAAATCTAATAATATTCCGAAAATTAACACAATTATTGAAAACAAAAGGTATTTTTAAAAATAGTATTGACAAAACAGATTTGCTGCCTTATAATACAGATACATTAAGAAAGGACGGACGAAGTCCATTATATAGATTTTGAAATTACTTGTTGTTATTGTTGGTTTTCATGTAAAAAGAGGTGAGACCGCCAGAAGCTTAAGATTAATTTCAGAATTTAAATTTGAAAGAAGGAGGTACGGACCACCGGAAGTATTAACTTAGAATCGAAACTATAAAACCAGGGAGGTACAAGGCGCCGAAAACATAAGCTTGGAATTCTGATTTATGAGTCGGGAAAGATCCTACAGTTGGAAGCTTGCGATGCAGATGCATGGGCTTCATAGAGTAAAAGGAAGTAATGGGGATACTGCAACCGGGGAAGGATCAGTAATTCAAAAGGATGGTAACGCTAAGAGTTCAACTGGTAAACTTATTTCGTAGGACACGAAAAATAACATCTAAGGAGGTATAGTCCGTTGGATGTAATAACTTCATTTCGCTGACAGGGGCACTGGAATCTAGATTCGGGTGCTCCTGTTTGTTTTTGTCTGTTTTTTTTCTTCTTTCATATATAGCTTTGTGCTATAATACTTTGCAGGCAATATATTTGGAAAAGAGAGCAATTATGAAAGAGAAGAGCAGGAGAAAAGGAGCTGCGTCCGCAGCTGTATTAAGTGCCGGTATCATGTGGGGATGTATCGGCATATTTGTTCGCTATTATAATGCCATGGGAATGGGGACCATTCAGGTTGTGGGAATCCGTGCGGTTTTCACGGTCCTGCTCCTGACGGTCATTCTCCTGCCCGGAAAAAGAAGTGTCCTGAAGATCAGACTTAAGGATCTGTGGTGTTTTTTCGGAACCGGAGTCTTAAGCATCGTCTTTTTTAATTACTGCTATATGAAAACCATGGCCCTGACCAGTCTGTCAGTGGCAGCGGTGCTTCTTTATACAGCGCCGGCCATGGTTATGGTCATGTCCGCGGTCCTTTTTAAGGAGCCTATGACAAAAAGAAAATCGGCAGCTCTTGTCCTGGCTTTTGCCGGCTGTGTCCTTGTTACCGGCATGATCGGAAGTGAGTTTGTCCTGTCATGGGCCGGCCTTCTGACAGGTCTGGGAGCCGGTTTCGGATATGCCCTCTATACAATATTCGGAAGGTATGCCCTTGAAAGGGGCTACTCATCCATGACAATAACCTTTTACACATTTGTTTTTGCCGCCCTGGCGGTTTTTCCCTTTATGCAGCCGGGCAGGGTGGCGGCAGCAGTCTTTTCAGGATTTCCGGCCATCGGACTCATGCTGCTCTTTGTCCTGACGAGCACAATTCTTCCTTATTTCTTTTATACATGGGGACTTGACTATGTGGAAAACGGCATGGCTTCCATCCTGGCTTCCGTAGAGCCGGTGGTCGCAGCTCTGATCAGCGTATTTGTGTTCAGGGAGACTATGACAGGAAGCCAGCTCTTAGGCGTGATCCTTGTTCTTGCTTCTATCGTAATCTGCAATATGCAGGATAAAAGCAGAGAGGACAGGGAGGAATCATATTAATTAAAGAAAAAAACGGCAGAAAAAAAGGATGGCGCCAGCCATCCTTTTTTAATCTCATTATATGGTTTTCAGATATTAATAACTCTTATAGGGCTTTTCCATCAGCTTGACCAGCTCATAGAGAAGCATAGCTCCGACGCCGGTTGCTCCTTTGGAGAAAATCTCACAGTCTTTGTCGGAGATGGTGCTTCCTGCAATATCCATGTGAACCCAGGGCTTGTTCTCAACAAATTCATTGATGAATCTTGCAGCAGAGATAGCGCCACATTTGGTGGATGCATTACAGAGGTCAGCCACGTCGGACTTGTTCAGGTCTGAATATTCATCGGTTCCGAGAGGAAGTCTCCATACATTTTCCCCTGCCAGGATAGAAGCCTGGATTACCTTGGACATAAGGTCATCGCTATTGCTGAACACACCGGTATAACGATCGCCGAGAGCAATCTCGCAAGCGCCCGTCAGGGTTGCTATGTCAATCACGGTGCTGGCACCGGTTTCGCGGATTGCGTATGTGATGGCATCTGCCAGAGCCATACGGCCTTCAGCATCTGTATTACCGACCTCGATGGTCTTGCCGTTCATAGACTTGACGATGTCACCGGGTCTTGCGCTTCTTCCGGAGATCATGTTTTCACATGCCGGAATAATACCTACGACATTGATACCCAGCTTGGCTGTGGCAATTGCTTCCATAGCACCGATTACAGCTGCGGCACCGCCCATGTCGAACTGCATGCCTTTCATATGCGCTGTGGATTTGATGTTATATCCGCCTGTATCAAAGCAGATAGCCTTGCCGACCAGGGCAACCTTATCCTCATCTGTAACACGTCCGTTATACTCCATGATGATAAACTTCAAAGGAAGATCGGAGCCCTGTGCCACGGAGAGGTATGCGTTCATTCCGAGTGCTTCGCACTCATCCTTCTTTAATGCGGTGAACTTGATGTTGTTCTTCTTACAGACTTCCTTTGCAGCATCTGCAAGAGCCGCAGGTGTCATGACATTGGCCGGCTCATTGGTCAGATCTCTGGCCTTGATGGCAGAAGCGGTAACCATGCGGACATACTGCTCCTCTTTCTTGAAAGAAGAAGCGTCCATACCTGTCATTACGCCCAGGCTAAGTTCGGTGTCATCCTTTTCACCGGTCAGATATTTGTCAAAACTGTAATCTCCGAGGATCAGTCCCTTGAGAGCAGAGCTGAGCCAGTAGGAAACATTGTCGCCGAAAGCGGTCATCAGAAGATTTTTTCCCTTGAACTTCCTGGACTCTTTCATGGCTGCGCCAAACTGAAGCTGGTATCTTCTGGGTGTCGCTTTCTCCGGAATACCGATAAAGATCAGGTTATAATAAGGCTGTCCCTGATAGGAGAAGTCTTTTCCGCGAAGGCCGTACACCTTTGTGCCGCCAACCAGTCCGTCCTCACGAAGTGCCGCAAAAATCTCGCTGACCTTGTCAAGCTCAATGCTGAGACGGTCTTTGTGATTATATGTGACGAGCAGTGTATCAAATTCGTAATCCTCAAGATCTACGAGTCGTTGAATAAGCATATGCCGATACGCTCCTTTCTGAAATATATAACTGCTGCGGACCGGGTCTGCGCCCGCCCGCCTCTGTTACGATAACAGGTGTTCTTAAAATGTGGGGAAAATTGAGCATACTACACCCACATAAACTTATTCATAGTATAGCACATAAAACTTGTGAAAAACATAAAAAAACTTGTGTGTGTTCCATAAATTTTTAGTAGTCCTTCCTATGCTTATCAACTTAGAATTATGTATACAGGGTAATTTTTTGCCAGATACTTGTCAGTAGTCGGCCAGAATCCGGGCGGTTTCGTAATCTGTAAAGAGAGTGGTGATCAGTCCGCCTTTGAGTGCGGCTTTGATCGCATCGGCTTTGTGGCTGCCGTAAGCTATGGCGATTACCTCCCGGGCATTCTTTCTCATAGCCGTCAGATCACAGGCAACGACCCGCTTGTTGAAGTCGATGTCGGCCACCTCGCCACCCTTGTCGAAAAAGCGGAAGCCGATATCGCCTACTACGCCGGCTTTTTCGATATCTTCACGGTCTTTTTCGGTTACATAGTCATATTCCATGATCCTGGAGTGGGCCACATCACCGATACCCACCAGGACCAGATCCGCATGCTCACCTCTCTCGATTACATCCTTTATGCCCTGATTTGACATCATCACCTGATATTCCTTCTGATCGGCACAGCAGGCGTTTACATGGATCAGATGACACTGGGCTCCCAGTATATTTGCCAGACGGTTGGTACACACGTTGCTCAGGCAGTCTGCATCTGAACCGGCGCCGCCTACGATGGGGACCAGAGTTACTTTGGGAAGCTGCATCTCCACAACATGATCGATCATGCTGGCTATGGATGTGCCCCAGCTTACGCCGATCGTATCGTCAGGTCGGATATGGGATACAAGATAATTGGCTGCGGCCATGCTGATATTTGTATAGTCGCCGTTCACCATGGGACGGATGACGGTAACCCGGTTGATCCGGTATTTGTTCATGATTCGCTGCTCCACCTCCGGCATGCCGGCCAGGGGTGAATTGATGTCGATCCGGACGATCCCCGCTTCCTTGGCGCGCTTGAGGAGCTTGGATACCCATGGCCTTGATACGCCCAGACGCTCTGCTATCTGCTTCTGGGACATGTCATAGATATAATACATCTCCGCAGCAAGGGTGATCTTTCTGATGTTGACATCTTCTGAAACTGTTCTCATTTTTTCCTCTTTCTTAATTTACATTTCAAAAAAATGGTTACGAATGTAACTAAAGATAAATTAACATAAGCGTGGAAATGAATCAAGCGACAATTACATTTGTTCCTAAAAAAGAAAGCCTGCCGAAAACTGTCTCACCCGGCAGGCCACGTTTCTTTCTTTTGCTGTCTTTATTATTTTGTCTCAAAAACTTTAAAGTAATGCTTGAGGCAGTCGTTCATTCCTTTCTGGAGAGCGGTCCGCAGGCTGCGGTAATCCTTTGCGTCCGCCTCGTCAGCCGACTTCATTGCTGCCAGGTAGAGGTCTGTGAAGATGTTCACCTTGCAGATCCCCTCTCTTGCGCAGCGGTTGAGGTTGTCGTCCCCGGATCCTGATCCGCCGTGGAGTACCAGGGGTACATCTGTTGCCTGGCGGATGCCTGCCAGTGCCTCAAAGCTGATCTCCGGGACTGCCTTTGCCTTGTATACGCCGTGGGCTGTACCGATGGAGATGGCCAGGGAATCACATCCGGACTCCTGTGCGAACTTTGCCGCCTCTTCCGGTGTGGTGTATAAGGTCTCTTTGTCGTCCTCGTTGAAGTTGCTTGCCACATGGCCGATCTCTGCCTCTACAGTCACGCCGCGGGCATGGGCGTACTCCACTACTTCCTTGGTGGTCGCTACGTTCTCCTCGAAGCTCTTCATGGATGCGTCGATCATGACTGAGGTGAATCCAAGGTCGATGGCCTTCTTGCAGGTCTCAACGCTCTCGCCGTGGTCCAGGTGGAGGACGATGGGAACGGATGCTTCCTGTGCGTACTTCCTTCCTACCAGGGCCGCGTCCTCAAGGCTGATGTTGTCGCCCAGATGGCTCTCTGCCACTGCTACGATCAGGGGCAGGCCGCACTCCTCGGCTGCTTTCACGTGGTTCTTGATGCCTTCCATGTCCAGGAAGTTGGCGGAAGGGATGGCATAATGGCCTTCCTGGGCCTTCTTGAATAAAACGCTGGAATTAACTAACATGCTGGTCTCCTTTCAATAGATCGAATATGAGGGATTATTCACCGATGATGATGATCTTGCACTTGCGGTTACGGCCTTCGGCACGGTCAAAATCTACGAAATATACATAACCTGTGGAACCTACTCCAAGCTTCCCTTCGTCCACTTCCAGGGTCGCGCTGGAGCCGAGCAGGGTGGACTTTAAGTGGGCGTCCGCGTTCAGGAGGGCCCTCCTGTCCCCGCCGGGAAGGTAGTCAGCCGCGTTGGGCCATGATTCCACGTCTACGAAATGTGCCTCGCCCGGATACATGTAATGGCCTGCCGGCGGCATCTCCGTCTGATCCGGGAAGAGGGTCTTGAGCGCGTTGTTGAGGTCGACCTGGAGGAACTCGGTCCCGTCCTCGGTCACATCGTGCACGTATTCCTCAAAGAATACGGAACAGGTGGTATGAGGGGAGATGACGGTCACGATACCGTTCTTGATGCCGCTGTTGGCAATGGCCTCTTTTACCTGGGGTGTCACATTGAAAAATGAAGGAGTCCCGCCGTGGGATACCAGTTTGATCGTCTCTTTGTATACTGCCATGATTACTTTTCCTCCTCTAATTCTTTTGCTGCCTTTACCATGGCCTCCGCCATGTCGCGTACCCTCTGTGCCGGTGACGGTGCGTTCAGGATGCCGGATGTACCGCCTGTCCCGTTGGCGCCGAGCTTGATCACGTTGTAGCAGTCCTCGGGGGTCGTGATCCCGGAAGCGATCATGATCAGGACGTCGGGGTTGATCTCATGGAGGGCCTTTACGATATCGATGGTGTACTGGTCATCTGCCACCTGGCCCGTTCCGATCAGGTCCGTGGGCTCTGCCAGGACGATGTCTGCACCCAGGCAGGTGACTGCCCTTGCCTCATCCTTGCTGTCTGCGCAAACGACCGTGAACATATCCAGTTCCTTTGCCCGCTTGATGCAGTTGTAGAGGTCGACTACGGTCTTCTGGTTTTCCGCGTGGTTTAAGAAGACGCCTTCTGCTCCCGCTTCCTTGAGGGAATCCGGAAGGACATGTCCCATGCCCCTGCCGGGTACCAGGGGATCCATGGACTGGGCCACTACGGTAAGGTACTCAGTGTTTTCATTGATCATGCGGATGTCCGCGAAGGGGCAGGTGAAATACATCTGCAGGTCCGGGACGTCCTTTGCCACCTTGTCGACTTCCTTGGCCAGGGCAAGGCTCTTTTCTCCATATAAGTAGGATTTGGGGTTTACGATCAGGAAGGGACTTCTTGCTTTTGCCATCGTATGCACTCCT
>JAFRFJ010000028.1:0-53816 GCA_017434385.1 Eubacterium sp. | reverse complement strand
GTCAAGGAAGAGAACAGTGCGATCGTAGGCTACACGCTCGACGAAGAGAAATCCAAGACGGAAGCAAGCGCGACAGTCGAAGCAGGAGCAGAAGAAGCTGCAACTGCAGAGCTGACAGATGAGTATAAGAAAGTAGAGAAGAAGGGCGATCTCATCATCAAGAAGACGATCGGCGGAGACGTGACAGAGGAAGAACTTGCGGAAGCAGCGCTGAAGTTCACAGTCAAGACCAAGGACGGCAAGTACCTTGATAAGGACGGCAAGCTTCATGATGAAAAGGTAGAAATTACCCTTGGAGAGGCAGACGGCTTCGTAAGCGAAGACGGAGGCAAGACCTGGACCAAGACCTTCAAGGATGTAGAAGCAGGCGAGTACACCGTCACAGAGACCAATGCCTTGATCAGAGGTTATACGCTGAAAGACACATCTGTGACCGAAAGCTCTGCAGAAATCAAAGACGGAGAAGAAGCGACAGCTGAGTTGACAGACGAATACACCAAGAACCCGACGACAGGCCCGTTCGAGCTGAAGAAGACAGTAGGCGGAGATGTGACGAAGGAGGAGATCGAGGAAGCAGCAATCACCTTTGAAGTGACCACAACTGTCAAAGGCGAGGACGGAAAAGACGTCACCAAGTGGCTGGATAAGGACGGAAAGCTGGTAGACGAGAAGACCCTGATCACCCTGGGAACAGGGGACGGCTTCGAGTCCTCTGAGGACGGAAAAGTCTGGACCAAGAGCTTTGCAAGCGTACCGGCCGGGGAATACACTGTCAAGGAAGAGAACAGTACGATCGTAGGCTACATGCTCGACGAGGAGAAATCCAAGACGGAAGCAAGCGCAACAGTCAAGGCAGGAGCAGAAGAAGCTGCAACTGCAGAATTGACAGATGAATACACCAAGAACCAGACCGGTAACCTTGTAATCACCAAGAGCATCGACGGCCTGAACGTGACAGAATCCGAGTTCGAAGGAGCGCTGAAGTTCGAAGTGACGACGACAGTCAAAGGCGAAGACGGAGAAGAAGTCACTAAGTGGCTGGATGCAAAGGGCAAAGTATCTGACGAGAAAGTGGAACTCACCCTGAAAGACTTCACCAAGGGTGAGGACGGAAGATACACGCTGACCTTCAAGGATATAGCAGTCGGAGAGTATAATGTCAAAGAGACCAACTCCGATGTGGAAGGATACGAGCTTGATAAGAAAGCAAGCACCACGGAAACCACAGCAACAGTCGAGGACGGCAAGGAAGCGGAAGCTGAACTGAAGGATGTCTATGAAGAGATCCGGGAGACCGGTGACCTGGTCATCAAGAAGACCATCGGCGGAGACGTGACAGAGGAAGAGCTTGCGGAAGCAGCCCTGACATTCACAGTCCAGACCAAGGACGGCAAGTACCTTGATAAGGATGGAAAACTCCATGATGAAGAAGTAGTCCTTACCCTCGGAGAGGCAGACGGCTTCGAAAGTGAAGACGGAGGCAAGACCTGGACCAAGACCTTCAAGGATGTAGAAGTAGGCGAATATACCGTCACAGAGACCAACTCCCTGATCGACGGCTATACACTGAAGACAGCGGAGGAAGACCTGACCCAGAAGGCAACAGTCGAGGACGGTAAGGAAGCAACAGCTGAGATCACTGACGAGTACGAGAAGGAAGAAGGCCCGGTTGAAGACAAGAAGGGTGACTTGATCATCAGGAAGACCATCGGTGGAGATGTGACAGAAGAAGAGCTTGAGAAAGCAGCGCTGACATTCACAGTCCAGAACAAGGACGGCAAGTACCTTGATAAGGATGGAAAACTCCATGATGAGGAAGTAACCCTTACTCTTGGAGAGACAGACGGCTTCAAGACAGAAGACGGAGGCAAGACCTGGACTAAGACCTTCAAGGATGTAGAAGTAGGCGAGTACACAGTCAAAGAGACGAATGCTCTGATCGACGGCTACAAGCTGAAGGAAAAGGATTCAACTACTGAGGCGACAGCCGAAGTCAAAGACGGTGAGAAAGCAACAGCTGAGATCACTGACGAATACGAGAAGGAAGAAGGTCCGACCGAGGATAAGAAGGGTGACCTGATCATCAAGAAGACCATCGGCGGGGATGTGACAGAAGAAGAGCTTGAGAAAGCAGCTCTGACATTCACAGTCCAGAACAAGGACGGCAAGTACCTTGATAAAGATGGAAAACTCCATGATGAGGAAGTAACCCTTACTCTTGGAGAGGCAGACGGCTTCAAGACAGAAGACGGAGGCAAGACCTGGACTAAGACCTTCAAGGATGTAGAAGTAGGCGAGTACACAGTCAAAGAGACGAATGCGCTGATCGACGGCTACAAGCTGAAGGAAAAAGATTCAACTACTGAGGCGACAGCCGAGGTCAAAGACGGTGAGAAAGCAACAGCTGAGATCACTGACGAGTACGAGAAGGAGGAAACTCCGGTAGTTGAGGATAAGAAGGGCAATCTTGTTATCACAAAGACCGTCGACGGTCTCAATATCACAGAGTCCGAATTTGAAGGTGCACTTAAGTTTGAAGTAAAGACTTCGGACGGCAAGTGGCTGGATGCGAAAGGAAATGTCTGTGATACGAAGCAAGAACTTACCTTGAAAGACTTCACCAAGGATAAGGATGGTAAATACACCCTGACCTTTAAGAACGTACCTGTCGGCAAGTACACTGTCAAAGAGACCAACTCCGATGTGGAAGGCTATGAGCTTGACGGCGAAGCCAGCACTACAGAGGGAACGGCAAGTGTTGAGGACGGCAAGACGGCAACCATCAATCTGAAAGACTCTTATGTTGAAGATGATTCAGATGATGATAGTGATGATGATTCCGATAGCAGCAGCAAGACTTCCGGCGGTTCATCCTCTGGCGGATCATCCTCCGACAGATCATCAACGAGCAGCAGGTCTGCAAAGACCGGAGATGACAATCCGATCGCACTTTGGACCGGCATTGGAGGATCCTCACTGCTTCTTGCTCTTGCACTCCTTCTCTTCCGGAGACGTTCTTCAAAGAAGAACTAAGGCAGAAGAACTGCAAAATGTAACTGAATAATGCACCAGGCAAATTAGCCTGAAAGAGGGCCCCGGATATCTGGGCCAGGGAATTGTAAGAACTTCCTGTCCCCGGATATCCCCGGCCCTCTCCCTGTGTCAGAGCATGGAAAATGTGAGAGATTTCTCCCACTTATATAGGAAAAGCAACATTTGACTTTTGGAACTTTATCCTATATCTTTATATGGTATGATTAGAGAAACTATGCCTAAACAGGAGAATAACCATGAATATAAATGAAAAATCACAGATTCCGGTAAGGGAACCGGAACGGCAGAGATTCTTCATGGAGGCCTGCAGAGACCTGGTGGCCCGCAGGCAGAGCCATTACGGAAGACCGCTGACCTTCTGTGATACCACATTTGGCTGCCAGATGAATTTCAAGGATTCGGAAAAGCTTTCCGGTATTCTGGAAGAGATCGGCTATATCAGGGCGGAAAGTGAGGATGCGGATTTTGTCTTTTACAATACCTGCACCGTTCGGGAGAATGCCAACGTCAGGGTCTACGGGCGTCTGGGCACGCTGAAAAACTATAAAAAGCGTAATCCGGGCATGATCATAGCTCTCTGTGGCTGCATGATGCAGGAGCCGGACGAACTGGAAAAGGTAAAAAAAGACTTTCCATTTGTGGACCTGGTATTCGGCACCCACAACATTTACAAGCTGGCGGAACTCCTCTATGAGGTGTTGACGTCAGGCAGAAGAGTCTTTGATGTATGGGATTCGCCTCAGGAAATCATTGAAGACCTGCCCAGTGACAGAAAGTTTTCTTTTAAGGCCGGGGTCAACATAATGTATGGCTGTAATAATTTCTGCAGCTACTGTATCGTTCCCTATGTTCGCGGCAGAGAGAGAAGCCGTAAGCCGGAAGACATTGTGGCTGAGGTGGAGAAACTGGCATCCGAGGGCGTGGTCGAGGTCATGCTCCTGGGCCAGAATGTGAATTCCTACGGTAAGAACCTGGAAGAGCCGGTCAGCTTTGCCCAGCTCCTTACTATGGTGGAAAAGGTGGAGGGAATCGAGAGGATCCGCTTTATGACTTCCCATCCCAAAGATCTGTCAGATGACCTGATCAAGGTCATGGCTGCCTCAAAGAAGATCTGCCGCCATCTTCACCTGCCGGTTCAGTCGGGAAGTACACGGATCCTGCAGAAGATGAACCGCAGATACAGCAAAGAGCAGTATCTTGATCTGGTGGAACGGATCCGGGAGGCTATGCCCGATATTGCCATTACAACAGATATTATTGTGGGCTTCCCCGGTGAGACCGAGGAGGACTTTCTGGAGACGCTGGACGTGGTCAGAAAGGCCGGATACGACAGCGCATTTACATTTATATATTCGAAACGGACCGGTACACCGGCGGCATCTATGCCCGACCAGGTGCCGGAGGATGTGATCCATGAACGCTTTGACCGCCTTCTGGCTGTGGTTGCCGAATCAGCCGGCCGGAAAAATGTGGAGCTTCTCGGCAAAGTGGAGCATGTTCTGGCGGAGTCTGTCAATGAGCGGGACGCCTCTCTGCTGACAGGAAGGCTTTCCAATAACAACGTAGTACATTTTAAGGCGGACGCATCCGTGATCGGGACCATTGTCCCGGTGGAGCTGACCGAGGCAAAGGGGTTCTATTACCTTGGAAGGATGGTAAAAGATGGCCAAGCTTACTCCAATGATGGAGCAGTACTTTGAAGTAAAAAATAAATATAAGGATTGTATCCTTTTTTATCGCCTTGGCGATTTCTATGAAATGTTCTTTGATGACGCCCTGGTGGTGTCCAAGGAACTGGAACTGACGCTGACAGGGAAAAACTGCGGCATGGAGGAGCGGGCGCCCATGTGCGGCGTACCTTTCCACTCTTGCGAGCCCTATATCAGTAAGCTTGTGGAGAATGGGCACAGGGTGGCTATCTGTGAGCAGGTGGAGGATCCCAAGCTGGCCAAAGGTCTGGTAAAGCGTGACGTGGTCCGTATCGTGACGCCTGGTACAAATGTGACGGCGCCCGGAACCAGTGACGCGTCCAATCATTATCTGATGAGTATTTTCTGCCAGCATGACCAGTTCGGCATAGCGGTATGTGATCTGTCTACAGGAGAGTTCCGTACAACCCAGATTGACGGGATTGATGCAGTCATGGACGAAATGATCAAGTTCATGCCCTCAGAAATACTCTGTAATGACGCATTTGCCATTTCCGGGATTGACGAAGAGGAAGTCCGGGACAAGACCGGGGCGGTGATCACACCGGCTCCTTCTTACTATTATGAAGAAAGCCAGTGCGCGGATGCCATCAGGGATCAGTATCACCTGATCAGCCTGGAGGGGCTGGGACTTGCTGATTATCCCCTGGGGACCATCGCCAGCGGCGCTATGCTCCAGTATCTCCATGAAACCCAGAAGAATTCTCTGAACCATCTGATGGAGTTGAAGGTATATGCCACGGAACACTTTATGATTCTGGACAGTGCCGCCCGCCGCAATCTGGAGTTGTGTGAAACCCTGCGGGAAAAGAAGAAAAAGGGAAGTCTTCTCTGGGTTCTGGATAAAACCAGAACGGCTATGGGGGCCAGACTGCTCCGCAACTGGCTGGAGCAGCCACTGATCCGGAAGGCGGATATCATCAAGCGTCAGGATGCAGTAGCCATGCTGACGGAGGACGCTATCAGCAGAGAAGAGCTGCGGGAGTATATGAATGCAATCTATGACCTGGAGCGGCTGACCATGCGGATCAGTTACCGCAGTGCCAATCCCAGGGATCTGATCGCTTTCAAGACTTCCATCCGGTACCTGCCCTATATCAAGGAACTCCTGTCCCATTTCGGAGGCGGGCTCCTGGCATCTCTGGGCAAAAAGCTGGACCCTCTGGAGGATCTGTATAACCTTCTTTCTCAGGCGATTCAGGAGGATCCGCCGATCCAGTCCAGAGAAGGCGACATCATTAAAGAAGGCTATAATGAAGAAGTAGATTACCTGCGAAAGGCCAAGACCGACGGCAAGACATGGCTGGCGGAGCTGGAAGCCAGGGAGCGGGAGAGCACCGGCATCAAGAACCTGCGTGTGCGGTTCAACAAGGTGTTCGGGTATTATATAGAAGTAACCAATTCCTACCAGTCTCTGGTTCCGGACCACTATGTCCGCCGCCAGACACTGGCCAATGCAGAAAGATATGTGACAGAAGAACTTTCAGAGCTGGCCCGGACGATCATGAATGCCCAGGATAAGCTGTATGCTCTGGAGTATGAGCTCTTTGCCGGTGTCCGTGAGACCCTGGCTGCCGAGATCGGCAGAATTCAGGAGACAGCCCGGGCTATTGCATCCGTGGATGTATTTACAAGCCTGGCACTGGTGGCTGAAAGAAACCGCTATGTCCGTCCCTCCATCAACGGGAGGGGAGTCATCGAAATCAAAGGCGGAAGGCATCCGGTTGTGGAGCAGATGATGAAGGGAGAACTCTTTGTCGACAATGATACTCTTCTGGACACCAGAAAGAACCGGGTCAATATCATCACCGGCCCCAACATGGCCGGCAAGTCAACCTATATGAGACAGACGGCCCTGATTGTACTTATGGCCCAGATCGGGTCGTTTGTACCTGCGACATCCGCAAATATCGGCCTTGTGGACCGCATTTTTACCAGGGTGGGAGCCTCCGATGACCTGGCATCAGGCCAGAGTACCTTTATGGTGGAAATGAACGAGGTGGCCAATATACTCCGACACGCCACAAAAAACAGCCTGATCATCCTGGACGAGATCGGGCGGGGTACCAGTACATTTGACGGACTTTCCATCGCATGGGCGGTGGTGGAATACATTGCCCAGGCTTCCCTCAAAGGAGCCAAAACCCTCTTTGCCACTCACTATCATGAGCTGACAGAGCTGGAAGGAAAACTGGACGGAGTTCATAACTACTGTATTGCCGTCCAGGAAAAGGGCGAGAATATCATATTTTTAAGAAAAATCATCCGGGGAAGCGCTGACAGGAGCTACGGAATCCAGGTGGCCAGACTGGCCGGGATACCCGATGTAGTTATTGAAAGAGCCGGTGCCATCTCCGAAGAACTGGAAAAGTCGGACATCACCATGCATACCAGAAAAATCACCGGAGAGGCCGAGCCGGAACCGGTCCAGCTGTCCCTGTTTGACACACTGGGCATGGTGGCGGAACAGCCCAAGGAAAGCCCGGTAGAAAAGAAAATCCGGGAAATGGACCTGTCCAACATGACACCCATAGAAGCATTAAATCAGCTTTTCGAGCTGCAGAAAGATTGTAAATAAATGTTTGCAGCAGTTGCAGGATGATGACAATAATGAAGATCCGTCAAAAGGCAGCGGCTGGTTCCAAAGCAGGGGACTAGCCCCACTGCGCCGGGCTAACCGCCGTCTTTTGGCGGATGGGATTATTTCTTCATCCACAACTGCAAACAACATTTATTTCATGGAAATCCGAAAGATAATCGGGGACATCTCTGAAAAAACGGCTGCTGCTTCCAAAGAGGGTCAATCCCTTTTCGGCTCCGCAGCTTGTTTGAGCGAATCGTATGATTCGCGAGTTTGCGTAAGCGGAGCCATGGAAGAGGGATTGGTCCTTTTGCTGAAGCAGTCCGTTTTTTCAGGAATTGTTACCGATTAATTTCGGATTTCCATGGAATCCAAAATACTCTTGCAGCCTGACTAATGAAGAAATAGAAAGGAGGCTTCCATGCCTCAGATCAGAATTCTCGATGAGGAGACGGTCAATCAGATCGCTGCCGGCGAGGTGGTGGAACGTCCCTCTTCTATAGTGAAGGAACTTGTGGAGAATGCCATTGACGCAAAGTCCACGGCCATTACGGTTGAGATCAAGGGCGGCGGTATTGATTTTATCCGGATTACGGATAACGGATGCGGTATCGCGGGTGACCAGGTAAGGTCTGCTTTCCTGCCTCATGCCACCAGCAAGATCCGTAGTGCGGATGATCTGCAGTCAGTCCGTTCCCTGGGATTCAGGGGTGAGGCTCTGTCTTCTATCGCCGCGGTCTCCAAAGTGGAACTGATCACTAAGACCGATGAAGGGATTTCCGGTATCCGCTATGTGATCGAGGGCGGTCAGGAAACGCATATGGAGGAGATTGGCTGTCCGGAAGGCTCGACTTTCCTGGTCCGCAATCTTTTCTACAATACACCTGCCAGGTATAAGTTCCTCAAATCCAAAATGACGGAGTCCGGATATGTGGAGGCCTATATGCAGAGGCTGGCTCTCAGCAGGCCGGACATTTCCTTTAAGCTGATCCATGAAAACAAGAACAAGATTGCCACTTCCGGAAACGGAAGCCTCAAGGACGTGATCTATCACATTTTCGGGCGGGAGATCGCCATGAATCTGCTGCCTGTCAGCTATGAGGATCAGGGAATCACTGTGGAAGGATTTATAGGTAAGCCCACGATTTCCCGCGGCAACAGGAATTATGAAAATTACTTTGTAAATGGCAGATATCTGAAGAATAATATTATCAGCCGGGCTATCGAAGAGGGCTACAAGGGCCATGCCATGGTTCATAAGTTCCCGTTTACGGCCCTGATGATTTCCATGGACCCCAAAATGGCAGATGTAAATGTCCACCCCTCCAAGCTGGAAATGCGTTTCCACAACGGTGAAGCTCTTTATTATGCCATCTCTGAGGCCGTCCGCCGAAGTTTTGTGAAGAAGGAGCTGATTCCGGCTGTCAGTCTGGAGAGAGAGAAGGAAAAGCCCGCTCCTGTGCCGGCCACACCGGAACCGTTTGAGAAAAAAAGGCGGTCCATTGAGGAGAGATTTCAGAATCTGACAGAAGATAAAAAGAAGGAAATCCGGGAGAAGAAACAGGAACCTCCGCCCGTGGAGAAGGAGCCTGAAAAGGCACCGGCTGTTCATTCTGTCCGGGAGCCTGCCGATTACGGTAAGCAGATTTCTTTCGCAGATATACCCGTTTTGTCCGAGGCCGCCAGACCACGGCACAGGATGATCGGCCAGGTTTTTGATACTTACTGGATGATGGAGTACGAGGACAAGCTTTACTTTGTCGATCAGCATGCGGCTCATGAGAAGGTCATGTATGAGAAGCTGATGGCAGAGATGGCAAAAGGGGATCCGGGCAGCCAGATGCTGTCACCCCCGGTCATCGTGACATTTTCCATGAAAGAAAAGGCAGCTTTTGAAAAATGTCAGGATGTCTTTGCCGGTCTGGGCTTTATCATCGAACCCTTTGGAGAAAATGATTACGCTATACGGGGGATTCCCCTGACCCTTCCGGGGATGAACGCGGCTGACTTTTTTGTGGGGCTTTTTGATGAGCTCGACATGGGCGGTAAGGATATCTCTCCCGATATTATCACAGGCAGGGTGGCTACCATGGCCTGCAAGACGGCTGTCAAGGGAAACACCAGGATGAGCATGCAGGAGATGGATGCCCTGATGGACAGCCTGCTGAAACTGGAGAATCCTTATCAGTGCCCCCACGGCAGGCCTACTATGATCTCCATGTCCAGATATGAGATGGAGAAGAAGTTTAAGCGTATCCAGCAGTAGGATGTGCTGATTTAATCATACATGCTTTCAGCAGCAAAGTTATCAGACAAGAAGGAGGAAATGACATGGCAGGCAGGGACAGACCCCTGGTAATCCTTACAGGTCCAACTGCGTCCGGAAAGACCGGCTTGTCCGTTCAGCTGGCAAAGGAAATCGGCGGGGAAATCATCAGCGCTGACTCCATGCAGATCTACCGGAAAATGCGGATCGGTACTGCCCGTGTCACTCCGGAGGAGATGGAGGGTATTCCCCATTATCTGGTTGACGAGCTGGATCCGGCTGAGGCTTTCAATGTGGTCAGATTCCGTGAGATGGCTCTTGCGGCAGTGGAGAAGATTCTGGACCGGGGCCGTATTCCTATTGTGGCAGGCGGAACAGGTTTTTATATACAGGCTCTCCTCTATGATGTGGATTTTTCCGAACATGACGGGGAGGCGCCTTATCGGCAGGAGCTTCGGCAGATTGCCGAAAAGGAGGGAAAGGAAGCCCTCCACAGGATGCTGACCCTGGTTGACCCGGATTATGCCGCTACGGTCCACAGCAATAATGTAAAAAGAGTGATCCGTGCTCTGGAATACTATCATGAAACCGGCCAGACTCTGTCTTCCCATAATCTGGCCATGCGCAGCAGGGAGCCGGCCTTCCTGTCGGCTTATTTTGTGCTGGAGCCGGAAAGACAGGTCCTCTATGACCGGATCAACCGGCGGGTGGATCTGATGATGGAAGAGGGACTTCTTGACGAAGTCCGGGGCCTGGTGGAAGAAGGATATGACAGAGACCTTGTAAGTATGCAGGGAATCGGATATCAGGAGTTTTTTGATTATTTTGACGGGAAGCAGACCCTGGAGGAGACAGTTTCCCTGATCAAAAGGAATACAAGACGATTTGCAAAGAGACAGATGACCTGGTTCCGCAGGGAGAAGGATGTGATCCGGATTCCTGTCGGACCCGGAACAGATAGAGAGGATGTGATCCTTGAAATGAAGCGGATTCTTGGCCGTAAAGGGATCATTTCCGGTACGGAGTGAAAATCAGATGATGCAGGATATCAGCTTAGAAGAATACTGGTCCCGGATGGGAATTTCCGGGGAGGTTGCGGCCTTTTGCGCAGATATAGAAAAGGAACTGGCGCCCCGCTTTGACATGGCGGATCATATCGCTCAGATCAACCAGATGAAGGTGCTGGCTGCCATGCGGGAAAACCGCCTGTCAGAGGCATGCTTTGCCCCCACGACGGGATATGGCTACAATGATCTGGGTCGTGAGACTCTGGAGAGGATTTATGCGGATGTTTTCGGAACGGAAGACGCTCTTGTCAGGCCGCAGATCGCCAGCGGTACTCATGCCCTGGCTCTGGCCCTCATGAGCCAGCTCCGGCCGGGAGACCGGCTTCTGTCTCCGGTGGGAAAGCCTTATGACACCCTGGAAGAGGTGATCGGGATCCGTCCTTCCGACGGTTCACTGGCTGAGTACGGAATCAGTTACAGCCAGGTGGACCTGCTCCCTGACGGCAGTTTTGACTGGGAAGGAATTGAGAAGGCGCTGAATGAAGAGACCAGGATGGTGACCATTCAGAGATCCAGAGGCTATGCTACCCGCCCTACCCTGTCGGTGGAGGCGATCGGCAGGCTGATTTCTTTTATCAAAGAGAGGAAGCCTGACGTAATATGCATGGTAGACAACTGCTACGGTGAATTTGTGGAAACTGCGGAACCGTCCCAGGCCGGTGCCGACCTGGTGGTGGGCTCGCTGATTAAAAATCCTGGCGGAGGACTGGCGCCGATCGGCGGATACCTGTGCGGAACTAAAGCCTGTATCGAACGGGCAGCCCACAGGCTGACATCCCCCGGTCTTGGCCGGGAGGTGGGCGCGACCCTCGGCGTGACCCATTCCTTTTTGCAGGGACTCTTCCTTGCGCCGGCGGTGGTAAAAAATGCTGTCAAGGGAGCCCTTTTTGCGGCAGCTCTCTATGAAAAACTGGGGTTTGACGCTGTTCCCCGGGCTGCTGAGATTCGTCATGACATCATTCAGGAGATAGAGTTCCACGATCCCCGCCTTCTGCAGGCCTTCTGTGAGGGAATCCAGGCTGCTTCCCCGGTTGACAGTTTTGTCCGTCCGGAGCCCTGGGATATGCCGGGCTATGATGCCCAGGTGATCATGGCTGCCGGAACATTTATATCCGGAGCTTCCATAGAGCTGTCAGCCGACGGCCCCATGAAGGAACCCTACGCCGTATTCTTCCAGGGCGGACTCACCTACGAGCACGCCAGATACGGAATCATGATGACCCTGCAGAAGATCACGGAACTTCCCGATTACAGGGATATCCTTAAGAAATAATAGACAAAAATCGTAACGAAAAGCAAAAGAGTATTCTATATACAAACGAATGAATTTATGCTAAAATAGTTGCCGGACTGGTAATCCCATATCCTGTGCCTGGGGAGGGACAGGAGGGAGCTATGAACGCAAATGCAAGAAACATGAAGGATCGTCCCGTCACGGAACGGCCCTATGAAAAGTGCCTGGAATCCGGTGCGGAAAGCCTGAGCAACGGTGAGCTCCTGGCAGTGGTTCTGCGCAGCGGAACACGGGGATGCTCCGCATTGGATCTGGCTTTTTTATTGCTGGAAAAGCATCCGGTCCACAAGGGCCTGGCAGGTCTTTATCATCTGACCTACCCCATGCTTACGGAGATTCCGGGGATCGGAAAGGTCAAGGCAGTGGAAATCCTCTGCATTCTCGAGCTGTCGAAGCGTCTGTCCCGCGCTTCGCTTGAGGCCAAATGTGATTTCAGCGCGCCGGAGTATGTGGCCTCCTACTATATGGAGGAGATGCGCCATCTGGACCGGGAGAAGGTCAAGCTTCTGCTTCTGGACGGACGGCACCGGCTGATGCGGGAGATCGACCTGTCGGAAGGAAGTGCCAACGCGGCCTACGTGAGCCTGCGGTCGGTATTCACTCTGGCCCTGCGCTATGAGGCGGTACATCTGATCCTGCTTCACAACCACCCGTCCGGGGACCCCCGGCCCAGCAGAGACGACCTGAGCCTGACGGCCAGGATCCAGGAGGCGGGCGAACTGGTCGGCATACCCCTGACCGATCATATCGTGATAGGAGACCAGTGCTTTATCAGCATGCGTCAGGAAGGCATGATGCGGGGCGGGAACAATTAAGGGACCTGTTATGAGATAACCGATGTCTGCGGATGTCCGCAGCACATTTATACTATAGGAAACACTGGAAAGGAGACCGGTCAATGTCTGAGAGAATCTATGGAATAGATATGGGTACGAACTCGATCAAGGTATATCAGAAAGGCGCGGGAGTCGTACTTCATCAGAAGAATATGATTGCCATTGTCAATAAAAAGGAGGCCCTGGCTCTGGGCGATGAAGCCTACTCAATGTATGAGAAAGCCCCCAAGAACATAGAGGTCAAGAAGCCGATCGTTTACGGTGTTATTGCGGATTTTACGGCTATGCAGACCATGATCGAGCTCTACTTTAAGGGAAGCCGCGGCCACAGGCTGGAAGGAACACAGAACCTGCAGGCAAATGCATCTTCCGAGTTCTATATCGCTGTCCCCTCTGATGTGACAGAGGTAGAAAAGCGTGCTTTCTATGACCTGATCGCCAGCTCCTTACTCAAGACCAAGAGGGTCCACCTGGTGGAGAAGCCCATCGCCGATGCTCTGGGCGCAGGACTTGATGTCATGGATGCCACAGGACGCCTGATCGTCAATATCGGGTCCGATACGACCGAGATCAGTCTGATCAGCCTGGGCGGCATCGTGCAGAGCCGTCTTCTGAAGATCGGCGGCACCAAGTTTGACGAGGCGATTCAGCAGGCAGTCAAGAAGAAACATAACCTGGTGATCGGCATGAAGAGTGCCGAGCGCCTTAAAATGAACCTGGCAAGCGGAATCAAAGAAGACGAGGAGAGGACGGACGACGTGATGGGCCGCAACCTGATCACAGGCCTGCCCAACCGTGTGACCGTGACCAATCATCTGATCTTTGAAGCCATGGAGGAGAGCATGTCCTCCATTATCGACGCGATTAAGTTTATTCTTGAGAAGACACCGCCGGAGCTTTCCATGGATATCATGCATGACGGAGTCTGCGTGACAGGTGCTTCCTCTCACGTAAAGAATCTGGATCACCTGATCCAGGAGGAAACAGGTCTCAGTATCATGAAGATGGAAGAACCAGAGCTTACAGTAGTGCGCGGTCTGGGTATGATCATAGAAAATCCGGAATACGAGCGGCTGGCAAATGCTCTGCAGGAGTCTAATTTTAACTAAGATTTTTTATCGGGAGACGATGAGATGAACAGCCGAAGACGAATTAACCTTTCCCCCAGAATGCTGCTGCTTCTTCTGACCGGGATCTGTATCGTGCTTCTTTTTCTCAGCGCTGCGTTTAAAAATGTGTTCAAACCTTTCACCAATGTAGTGGCAGCGGTGGTGATCCCCATGCAGGACGGGATCAATACCATCGGATCCTGGGCCGGAGACCGGTTCGGGAACTTCAAGACCATGAAGGAACTGCAGGAAGAGAATGAACGCTTAAGTGAACAGGTGCAGACGCTGGAGGAAGCCAACCAGTCCCTGCGTCAGAAAGAGCAGGAACTTTCCCAGCTGCAGGAGCTTTTGTCCCTGGACGAGTCTTATGGAGAATACCATAAGGTAGGAGCCAGGATCATCAGCAAGGGCGGCGGAAACTGGTTTGAGGTCTTTGTGATCAATAAAGGGTCAAAGGACGGTATTAAAAAGGATATGAATGTCATATCCGGCAACGGCCTGGTAGGAATCGTCATTGACGTGGGCCGTAATTATGCCAAAGTCCGTTCGATCGTGGATGACAACAGCAATGTCAGCGCCATGTCCGTCAAGAGCCGTGATACCTGCGTCGTGCAGGGGGACAGCCAGAGCATGGAGAAGAACGGGACAGTGAATGTTGCATATATCAGCAAGGACGCAAAGATGCAGGCCGGGGAAGAGCTGGTAACATCACACATCAGTTCCAAATATCTTCCGGGTATCCGGATCGGTACGGTCAGTGATATCAAGAAGGATTCATCGAACCTGACACAGTCCTCCAAGGTGACGCCTTATGTGGACTTTGCCCACCTGGAGCAGGTTCTGGTCATCACTGATCTGAAAAATGTACCGGAGGATGCCGAAAGTACGGATTGACAGAATACAGGTATCAGGAAACCGGCTGCCGCAGCCGGCTGTAAAAAGCCGGGCGTGGGCAGCTTTCCTGTATTATCGGAGATACATTTATGAAGAGAGCTTTAGTTAATGCCATATCGGTCTTTTTCTGCTTTATATTGCAGACCTCCATTTTTGAGAGGATCAAACTGGCCGGCGTAAAACCGAATATCCTGATCATCCTTGTGGCTTCCATCGCTGTTATGCGGGGACAGAAGGAAGGAATGCTTGCGGGCTTTTTCAGCGGTCTTCTGCTGGATATTTTCTACAGCTCCTACCTTGGAATCTTTGCCATGGTCTATATGCTGATCGGCTTTGTGGCAGGGTATTTCCACCGCATTTACTATGAGGAGGACAATGTGCTTCCTCTTATGATGATAGGGGCGGCGGATTTTGTATTCGGACTGATTATGTTTATGAAGGAAGGCCTTCTCCATAATCACAGAAACATTTTCTTTTATCTGAGAAAAACAATTTTACCGGAAGTGGTATATACTGTTCTGCTCGCATTTCTGATCTACCGGATCCTGCTCAGGCTGAACCGTTGGATCACGAGAAGGGAAGACCTTAATGCCGACATTATATAATCGACGTAACAACAGAAGATGGAATATCAGGGGAATTCTCGGAGAATTCTTTTCCAACCGTCTGGTTATCGTGGGCCTGGTCATGGGAGCGCTCTTCATGATCCTGGCTTACAGGCTTTTTGTGCTCCAGATCGTGGAAGGGGCTGACCACCTGGCAAACTTCAATTACAAGGTGGAGAAGACTATCAAGCTCAACGGAACCAGAGGGAATATCTATGACAGCAAAGGAAACCTCCTTGCCTACAACCAGCTGGCCTATGCCGTAACGCTGGAGAGGACCGACAGGATTTCCGATATCGCCAAAAAGCGTTCGGAGAAAACCGGCAGGGAAGTAACTGCCAATGATGTCCTCAACGAGGAAATTCTCAATCTGTTAAATCTCCTGAACGAGCACGGAGATGATGTAAACTATGATCTGCCCCTCAAGCTGAATAAGAAAGGGAAGATCAAGTTTACGGTATCCGGAGCTTCTCTCACCCGCTTTAAAAAGGATGTCTATGCCATCATCAATATAGACAATCTGCGGGGAGACGACAGAAAGAAAGCTGAAGGCTGGCTCAATGCTTCTCCGGAGGAAGTCTACGAATACCTGCGTACAGGAAAAGACGGTCCGGTGGGGACCGGCAGAATGTTCGACATTTCCGATGACTACACGACAGAGGAAACGCTGAGAATCATGTCGATCCGCTACGACCTGTATATGAACCGCTATTCCCAGACTACGCCCATCACGGTGGCGACAAACATCAGTGATAAGAGTATTGCCGCTCTTTCCGAGTCCCTTGACCAGTATCCGGGTGTGTCCATTGCCGCCGATTCCCTGCGCAAGTACAACAAAGCCAGATACTTTGCCGGCATCATCGGCTACACCGGAATCATATCCGAATCGGAACTGTCCGAATATAATGAAAACGGCGGCTCCTACGAAGCATCGGATGTGGTGGGAAAGACAGGCATAGAGAAGATGATGGAGTCATCCCTTCAGGGAAAGAAGGGAGAGCAGAAGGTTCTTGTCGATAATCTGGGAAAGGTCATCAAAGTGGTATCCACGACCAAATCCGAGTCCGGCAATGACATTTACCTGACCATTGATTCCGACCTGCAGGAGTATGCCTATAACATCCTGGAACGTCGTCTTGCCGGTATCATCCTGGCCCATCTGACTTCGGCGGATGAGGCGGGCACCGATAAGATGATACCCATCAAGGATGTCTATTTTGCTTTATTTGACAACAATATCATTGATATATCACATTTTAATTCCGCCAAGGCTTCCGGTACAGAGGAAATCGTCTATGATATCTACCGGCAGAAGCAGGCCAGGGTTCTTTCAAATGTGAGAAAGAGCCTGACCAGCGGAAAGACGCCCATGAAGAACCTGGGCAAGGAGAGGCAGGAGTATCTTTACTATGCCTATAACATGCTCAAGGAAGACAATGTCCTGGTGACAGCCGGTATCGATGAGGAAGATCCGACCTACCAGAAATGGCAGAACGGATCCATCAGCCTTCGCCGTTTCCTCCGCAAGGCCATCAGCAATGAGTGGATCGACATCAGTATGCTGGACATCAAGTCTGATTATTACGATGCGGATGAGATTTACAAGGCTCTGACGGACTACATCATCGAAGGCCTGAAGAAAGAGGAAGACTTTGATAAGATCCTCTATAAATATATGATCAAAAGCGGAGAACTGTCCGGTAAGAGGGTCTGCCTCCTGCTCTATAACCAGGGCGTCCTTAACAAGGATAAAGACAAGGACTACAGGCAGCTTCACAACGATGAGATTTCCGCCTACACATTTATGCAGAAGAAGATCCGTGATATCGATATCACGCCGGCCCAGCTGGCTCTGGATCCCTGCTCCGGGTCTGTCATCATCACCGACCCCGAAACAGGTGAAGTTAAAGCTATGGTGTCCTATCCCAGCTATAACAACAATAAGCTGGCCAACGGCATCGACTCGAATTATTATGCCAGACTGAATGCCGATAAGTCTTCGCCCATGCTCAACCGCGCCACCCAGACAAGGACGGCCCCCGGCTCAACATTTAAGCCGGTCTCCGCTACAGCCTTTCTGGAGGAGAACCTGATCGATCAGTCCACCTATGTCAAATGTACAGGACTCTTCGATGAGATCACCCCCAATGCCAAGTGCTGGATCTATCCCAGCGCCCACGGCATGCTGAATGTCAGCGGCGCAATCGCTGTTTCCTGCAACTACTTCTTCTATCAGAATGCCTACAATATGGGTATGAAGAACGGAAACTACAACAGCGAGAAGGGATTGAAGATTCTGAAAAAATATGCGTCAATCTATGGCTTTAACAGAAAGTCAGGCTTGGAGATCACGGAGTATGAACCCAGGATTTCCGACGAGGATGCCGTGCGTTCGGCCATCGGACAGGGTACCAACAGTTATACGCCCAGCCAGATTTCCAGATATGTCACATCACTTGTCAACGAAAAAGACCTGATCAAACTGACTCTGGTAAAGGAAACCAGGGATGTCCAGGGAAATGTCCTGGAAAAGCATGAGACGGAATCCGACGGCAAGCTTGCTGTTGACGATAATACATTTACACTGATCAAAACCGGTATGCGTGACGTTGTATACGGGAAAAACAGTTCCATCAAGAGTCTTTACGCAAAGCAGGGCCTGAAGGTGGCCGGCAAGACCGGTACCGCCCAGGAGAACAAGAAGCGCCCCAACCACGCTCTCTTCATTTCCTATGCGCCCTATGACGAGCCGGAGATCACCATGACGGTTGTAGTCCCCAACGGCTATACATCCCACAATGCAGCCGAGATTGCCAGGGACATTTACCGCTACTATTTTGATAAAGCGACAAAGGAAGAGAAGAAGGCAAAGACAGCGCTTATGCCTTCCGGATCTGACGGAAGCAATGATTAGACAGGAGGCACTATGAAGAGTCCGGTCATGATAAAAGGTAATAAATACGGATTTTCCATTGTTCTGGACCCGGAACTTCCTTTTGAAGTTGTTCTGGAGGAGACAAAGAGCAAGTTCAGGGAATCCGCCCGGTTTTTCGGAAAGGCGGGAGCCATGGCGGTCAGCTTTTCCGGCAGAGACCTGGATGATGAGGAGCAGGACCGGATGGTCACAGCCATCGAGGAAGCAGCGGGACTCAGTATTCCCTATCTGATCGATGGGGATGAGATTACACAGACCCGGTTTGCCAGACTCCTGGAGACGGTTTCCGGACAGACAGCCGGGACAGCAGAAGAGAATGAGCCGGCTGTTGAGCCGGCAAGCCAACCGGCACCGGTAAATAAAGCGGAACCGGTAATTGAGCCCCGGCCGGCCGGGGAGCCGGAGGCGGCAGCTGAAGCGGTTTCCGAGCCTGAGCCGGAGGCCGAAACAGTTCCTGTTCCCATGGCGGCCACGGAACTGCGGCCCGATCTGGTGGGAAGACACGCCCAGTTTTACAGGGGAATTCTCCGGTCAGGCCAGACCATTAAGGCGGACGGCAGCATCGTGATCGTCGGAGACATCAATCCGGGAGCTCAGGTGATAGCCGGAGGCGACGTGGTTATTCTGGGATGCCTTAAAGGTACAGTTTATGCCGGTTATCCGGATGACTGGGATGCGATCGTGGCGGCCCTGATCATGGATCCCATGCAGATCCAGATCGGAAGCCGGATAGCCAGGGCGCCTGACCAGAAGGTAAAGAAGAAACCGGGCAGAAAGAAAGCTGTCAAACCGGAAATAGAGCCCAAGATGGCCTTTATCGATCAGGGAAACATTTTTATCGAGCCTATCACAAGGGCCCTGATCAATGAAATCAGTACCCGCTAAAGCCGGGACTTGCAGATGCTATCAGTTACATGATATGTTGGAAATAGAAAAACACACGACAGGTAAAAGGAGATTATGCGATGAGTGAAGTAATTGTAATCACATCAGGAAAGGGCGGCGTTGGAAAAACCACCACCACTGCCAATATCGGAACCGGACTGGCACAGCTCGGAAAGAGCGTTGTGCTGATCGATACGGATATAGGGCTGAGGAACCTGGATGTGGTTATGGGTCTTGAGAACAGGATTGTTTACAATCTGGTAGATGTTGTTGAGGGAAACTGCCGTACCAGACAGGCTATGATCAAGGATAAGAAGTATCCCAACCTCTACCTTCTTCCGTCGGCTCAGACAAGAGATAAGACTTCCGTTACACCGGAGCAGATGAAAGCCCTGGTTGACGAACTCAGAGAAGACTTTGACTATATTATCCTCGACTGCCCTGCAGGCATCGAGCAGGGATTCAAAAACGCCATTGCCGGCGCGGACAGGGCTATTGTCGTTACTACGCCGGAAATGTCCGCAGTGCGGGATGCTGACCGTATCATCGGCCTTCTTTCCGCCGAGGAGTTCAAGAAGATCCACCTTGTGGTCAACCGGATCCGTATGGACATGGTCCAGGCGGGCGATATGCTTTCGGTGGATGATGTAATAGAGATTCTTGCCATTGACCTCATTGGTGTCGTACCGGATGATGAAGAGATCATTGTTGCCACCAACGTAGGAGAACCCGTTGTAGGAACCAATTCCAAAGCCGGCCAGGCCTACCTGAATATCTGCAAGCGCGTGACAGGTGAAGAAGTGCCGATCATGGAGTTCACACCGGATGGATTTTTCAAGAAGCTTGCCAAGCTGTTCCGCAGGGGATACTAAAAGGAGGAAGTGCAATGGGATTCTTTGATACATTTTTTAAGAGGAAATCTACAGGGAACACGGCAAAGGACAGACTCAAGCTGGTTCTTGTTTCCGACCGCGCTGCATGCTCCCCTGATATAATGGAAAAAATCAAGAATGACATTATAGAAGTAATTTCCAAATATGTGGAGATTGACAAGGAAGGTCTGGATATTCAGATTACAACCGCGAGAGACGGCGGACGGGGAAATGACGCGCCCGCAATCTGCGCTAACATTCCGATCAAGGAAATCAAGACCGACCGTTAATTGGAGGATGAAAGGTGTTTAGACAGAAATACCAGCTGAAAAATTTTAATTGGGTACTGCTGCTCTCCGTGCTTCTGATCAGTTCGGCCAGTGTGGTTTTCATCAGCAGTGCCGACAGCAGCTACACCATGAAGCAGCTGGTGGGGCTGGTCTTCTGTGTGATTGTAATGATCGCGGTTTCGCTGATTAATTATAATTACATCTGCGGCTTCAGCAGGATTCTTTACGGGATCAATATCGTGCTCCTGATCCTTGTAAAGGTGGCCGGCGTTTCCGTGGGCGGTGCCAGACGGTGGATCAATCTGGGATTTACCAGACTGCAGCCTTCGGAAATTTCAAAAGTGATCATGATCATCTTTGTCGCAACCTTTATACAGGACCATGAAGACGACCTGAACGACAGGAAAGTCTTGCTGCAGCTGGCGATTCTCTGCGGAATTGCCCTGCTCCTGATCGTCATCGAGCCTGACCTGTCGACAACGCTGGATATCACATTTATCCTGGCGGCGGTTATCTTTACAGGGGGGCTGAGCGGAAAGCTGATCCGAAATGTGATCCTGGTCATGGTGCCCCTTACCATGCTCTTTCTCTGGTATATCCAGACGCCGAATCAGATTCTGCTCAAGGATTACCAGGTCACCAGGATCATGACCTTTATCAACCCGTCCAAATATGCCTCGTCCACTGCCTATCAGCAGGACAACTCTGTCATGGCCATCGGTTCGGGACAGCTGTACGGTAAAGGACTGCACAATAATACGATTTCAGGCGTATCCGTTACCGTTACCGATACAGGTCTGGTTTCGGAACAGCAGACAGACTTCATCTTCTCTGTTATCGGTGAGGAGACAGGATTTATAGGCAGTATCGCAACGATCCTTCTCTTTGCCATTATCGTATTTGAATGTCTGAAGACGGCATACTGGGCCAGGAATATAAGTGGCCGGCTGATTGCCGTGGGAATGGCGGCCCTGATAGGTTTTCAGTCATTTATCAATATAGGGGTCGCCACGGAAATTCTGCCCAATACCGGTCTGCCGCTGCCCTTCTTAAGCTACGGTCTTACATCCCTGCTGAGCTGTATGGCAGGAATCGGCCTGGTGCTCAACATAGGACTGCAGAGACGTTTTTGATTGCATACTTCCCTGATTTGTATTATATTATTTACAATACCTGAGTACGGGAAACAACAGTGAGAGGCTGGGCCGGCATGGCTGACAAGCCGGCGGAGCAATTTTCAGATAGAGTATGGGGGACTTATGAATATCGGACTGATCGCAAATGATGAAAAGAAAAAGCTGATGCAGAACTTTTGTGTCGCCTACAGGGGTATTCTGAACAAACATGAATTATATGCAACTGCTACCACAGGCAGACTGATCGAAGAAGTAACCAACCTGACTGTGCACAAATATCTTGCCGGACCTCTGGGCGGGGCCCAGCAGATGGGATCCCAGATTGAGAATAATCTGATCGATATGGTCATATTTCTCCGGTCTCCTGCAAACAAGCACAGTAATGAACCGGATATTTTTGACATTCTGCATCTTTGTGATATGCACAATGTACCCCTTGCAACAAACCTGGCCACTGCAGAGCTTCTGATCAAGGCTCTTGACCGGGGTGACCTGGAGTGGCGGGAGATGTATAAGTAATGACCGGACAAAGAAAGACAGTTCTTAAGAGGAGGCTTTCTGCCGCTCTCTGCCTGCTCCTTGTTTTTTCCCTGGTCCTTGGCGGATGCGGGAAAAAGAAGAGTAAGAAGAAGAGCGCGGACACTACTCAGGCTTCCTTTGAATCGGAGTATAAGACCTATTATCAGAAAAATCATAAGAATGACTTTAAGCCTCCTGCCGGTATGGCAGAAGGGCTGGCTGTCCTATCCGCGGATCAGGAAGATACGCCGGATTTCTATACAACGGACAAGGCAGACCTCCTGATCAACGACAGTACAGGGGAAGTACTGGATTCCTATCACTGTTTCCGCAAAGCCTATCCGGCCAGCATCACCAAGATCATGACAGCATTGCTGGTTCTTGAAAACGGCAACCTGGACGATGAGATCACCCTGACCCACAACACCGTGATCGTGGATGAGGGCGCTGTGATGAGCACCCTGACCAGGGGAGACACTGTCACTGTAGACGCAGTGCTCCACACTCTCCTGATCAAGTCGGCCAATGACTGCGCTGTTATTCTTGCCGAGTATATTGCGGGAGATGAGCAGTCATTCGTGGAAATGATGAACAAAAGAGCCTGGGAGCTGGGCGCCACCCACACGCATTTCGTGACGACCAACGGACTCCATCGGGATGATCACTATACGACAGCCTACGATCTTTATCTGATCTTCAAGAAAGTTGTGGAGTATGACACCTTTGTGGACATTGTTTCTTCCAAGGACTATACTCTGACATACAGGAATTCCGCAGGCAGTGTGATCAACGAATACATGGAAACGACCAACTATTATCTTTTAAATGAGTATCCGGTACCCGCGGGACTGACTATGTACGGGGGAAAAACAGGAACCACATCGGCGGCAGGTTCCTGCCTGATTCTCATGACGGAAAATGAGGCGGGAGACAGATTTTTCTCTGTTGTTCTGGGTGCCCGGTCAAAGCCGGACCTGTACGATTCCATGACCCGTCTGCTGGAAAAAATACCGAAATAGTGGTTGTGATTTTCCAACGAATAAATTATAATAATATTACTACAGATATAGGAGGACACGAAATATGATAGATATAATTGCAGGTTCAAAGGGCAAGGGTAAGACCAAGATTCTTCTTCAGAGGGTAAACGATGATATTAAGGTTACCCACGGCACGATCGTTTACCTGGATAAGAATAATAAGCAGATGTATAAGCTTAGCAATCAAATCAGACTGATTGTAGTGCCTGAGTTTGATATAGAAGACACCGATATGTTTATCGGGTTTATTGCAGGGATCCTTTCACAGGATCATGATCTTGATAAGATTTATCTGGACAGTTTCCTGACGATTGCCTTCATCGAGGATAATCTGGAAGAAACAATCGCAAAGCTTGACAGGATGTCCAAAAAGTTTGATGTGGATTTTGTTATCAGTGCTTCACTGGATAAAGAAGAGCTTCCCAAGCCTCTTCAGGAGCTGGTATCCGAGGCTTTATAAAGGCCGGATTAACTGATTGGAGCAGCTCTTTATAAAATTATTAACCCGGATTACCCCAAGGGTTCCGGTATGAATGTGTAAAATATGCCGCCCCGTAGTCTTTATGGGGCGGTTTACAGGTTATAGAAGTTTTTACAGAGTTTACAGAAAGGAACTGCCATGTTTGACAGACTGAGGCAGCGGCTTCTCCGTCATATCAATCTGGGAACCATCGCCTTCTCACTGATCGTGGTTTACCTCCTGGCCTATGTGGTCAGCTACATCGGCAAGGACAAGCTGGCGATCTATGAGGTCAGCCAGAGTAATATTATCGACCATATCGAGGGTACCGGCCTGATCCTGCGGGAAGAGTCTCTGATGAAGAATGAAAAAGACGGCTATATCAATTACTGTGTCAGGGACGGATCGCGCGTGGAAAACGGCGGCACGGTCTACACAGTGGACATCACCGGCAAGATACAGACCTATCTGGAGGAGATGATCCGGGAAAAGGGTGAGATCAGCGAGGAAGAGAAGAACCGGATTGACGAGACCCTGAGCGATTTCTCCTTATCCTATGAGGACAGGGACTTTTCCAGGGCTTTTGAAGTCCATAAGGATATCCGCCAGGAACTGGTATCATACACAGATACTCTTCTGACCGAACATTGGGACGAGATGGAGAAAATCTGCGGAAAGAACAGCTACATCGAGGTCCGAACACCCAGGGAAGGACTGGTATCCTTTACTTCCGATTCCCTGGAGGGGCTGACAGCTGACAAGGTTTCGGCAGATCTTTTTGCCAGCAAGGCGAAAATGCAGGACCTGCGGAGTGTTCAGACGGTCAAAAAGGGAACCCCTGTCTGCAGGCTGGTCACCAGCCAGAACTGGCAGCTTTATGTGCCGGTCACCAGACAGTCCTATGAACACCTGATGAACCTGAAAGAAGAAGGAATCACGACCCTTCAGGTTACATTTGACAAAGATAATTTCGTTACGCGGGCTCCTTTTGACGGGATGCAGACAGACAGGGAATATTATGTAGTTCTGTCTTTCAACAACTATGTACAGCGTTATATGAACCAGCGCTATCTGTATGTGGAACTTCTCCTGTCCAGGACCAACGGACTCAAGATTCCCACCAGCGCCCTTGTCAAAAAGGAAGTCTTCCGGATTCCCAAGGAGCTGCTTACCCAGGGCGGCAACCGGTCTGATAACAGTCAGGTCGCCATCCTGAAAACAAAGAAGGGAAGAAAGTCTGTCACCCTGCGGGATGTGACCGTATATAAGACAGATGAGAAGTATGCCTACATTACCGGCAGAGGGCTCAAGTCCGGACAGGTGATCACCGACATTGCCATGGAGAACACGGCCGTCCTCAAGGAGACCGTCAAGCTGGAAGGTGTCTATATTGTAAACCGGGGATTCACAGTCTTCCGCCTTGTGGATGTAGTAGAGAAGAACAAGGATTACTGTATTGTGTCTGCGGACACCAGTGACATCGAACTGTACGACAGAATTATCCTGAACAGCGATACGGTAGAAGAAAATCAGGTTATTTACTAAAAAAACATCGGAGGATTCCGGTTCTGACTTCGGTCGGGGCCGGAGAAGAAAAGACTTATGCTGGAAACAAATCTGAAAAAAGTCAGAGAAAGGATAGAAGCCGCCTGCCGGAGGGCAGGACGGGACCCGGAAGAGGTCACCCTCCTGGCTGTCAGTAAAAGAAAACCCCTTAGTGACATTGAGACCCTTCTGGCTCTGGGTCAGAAAGATTTCGGAGAGAACTATGTGCAGGAGCTTCTTGACAAGGAAGAGAAAGTGACGGAACCTGTCCGCTGGCACATGATCGGCCATCTGCAGACCAACAAGGTCCGGCAGATCGTGGGGAAAACCGCCCTCATCCATTCCGTGGATTCCGTGAGACTGGCAGAAAGGATCGAGCGGGAAGCCGGCAAAAGGGATCTGTCGGCAGATATTCTGATCCAGGTCAATGTGGCTCATGAAGACAGCAAGTTCGGTCTGGACACCGGACAGACCGAAGAACTGATCCGGAAAATAAGCACATTTCCCCATGTCAGGGTGCGTGGATTGATGACAAGTGCCCCATTTGTGGAGGATCCGGAGAAAAATCGGTGTTATTTTAGAAAATTACATAAATTATTTGTTGACATTGGGAGTAAAAACATTGATAATGTATCTATGGATATTTTGTCAATGGGTATGACCAATGACTATGAAGTCGCAATCGAAGAAGGCGCCACGATGGTCAGAATCGGCACGGCAATTTTCGGGGCGAGGGAATAAACAGATAATGGAGGTAATCTGAATGGGTAAGCTCGCAGAAAAGTTTCTGAATATGATGAGATTCAATGATGATGAAGAGGATGAATACTACGAGGATTATGAGGAGTATTCTGACGAGGATGCCGCATTGATTGATGAGGCGGAAGAAGAGAAGGAAGAACCTGAACGTAAACCGTTTATCTCATTCAGACGTAAAAAGAAAGCAGATCCGGAGCCCGAGGCAACGGAGTCAGAGACACAGAGTAATGTTGTTCCCTTTAACGGGATAAAAGAAGAAGGTGACATTGTGAAAGTAATCAGACCACAGACGTTCAATGAGGCACAGCTTGTAGCCGACTATCTGAAAGATGGAAAGACCATCGTCGTGAATCTTGAAGGCATCGAAATCGGCCAGGCACAGAGAATCATCGACTTTATCGGCGGTGCAAGCTTTGCGGTTGACGGATCTCTGAAAGCAATCTCCAATAACATTTTCATAGTAGCTCCGGGCAACATCGAGGTGTCCGGCGATCTCAGAGATGAGATCGTCAGTGAGGATATGCTTTCTCCCGAGCTGACAAAGTTCTAGACAAAAGAGATTGAAGAGTATATTTTGAAAGAAGGTCCCCGGGACCTTCTTTCTTTATTTTATTAACTTAAAGGAGATTATCAGTTATGGAAGACAGGAAACTGACGGTCAGGGCGGACGGGAAGCCGGTCTATGACATTATGATCGAAGACAGCTTCATGATGCTGCCTCTGGCCCTGCAGCAGTTTGAGATACATAAGAAAAAACTCTGTATCGTCACAGACAGTACGGTGGCCGAATATTATCTGGACAGTGCCTTCCGCCTGCTCCAGCCTCTTTGCGCCTCTCTTAAGATATTCATGTTTCAGGCGGGGGAGGCCTCAAAGAACCTGAATACGGTCAGCCGGCTCTACGAATTTCTGATCAGGAACCACTTTGACCGCAAAGACATTCTGATCGCCCTGGGCGGCGGCGTGACAGGTGACCTGACCGGCTTTGCCGCTTCCACCTATCTGCGGGGAATTGATTTTATTCAGGTGCCGACCAGCCTCCTGGCCCAGGTGGACAGCAGTATAGGCGGAAAGACCGGCGTGGATTTTCAGGATCATAAAAATATGGTGGGAGCTTTCTATATGCCCCGCCTGGTCTACATCAACACTTCCACCCTTGCTACTCTGTCCGAGAGGGAGTTTCACAGCGGTCTGGGAGAGGTGATCAAGCACGGACTGATCCGTGACAGAAATTACTATGATTGGATTCTGGAAAACAGGGATGAGATTGCTGCCAGAGATCCGGAAACCCTGGCAGAGATGGTGGCAGGCAGCTGCAGGATCAAGAGGGAAGTTGTGGAAGAGGACCCCAGAGAAGAGGGTATCCGGGCTGTTCTTAATTTCGGCCATACCCTGGGCCATGCCATCGAGAAGCTGTCAGGTTTTTCCCTGACCCATGGCGAATGTGTGGGAATCGGCTGCCGGCTTGCCGGCGGGCTGAGTGCCCGGAGAGGCCTGATCACGGAAGAAGACTACAGGCAGATCGAAGATCTCTTTGACGGATTCTCATTTCCGCCAATGCCGGAAGATCTCAGAGCGGAAGATATTATTGAAGAGACTCACCACGACAAGAAAATGGAGCATGGAAAGATCCGCTTTATCCTTCTTGACGGGATTGGCCATGCCGCCATATACAAAGATGTGACCGATGAAGATCTGGCATCCCTTCTGGCGGATGACCGGAATGACGGAAAGGACGATCAATAAATGAAAAGAAATGTGGCTGGCCTGGCAGGGATTCTTATTCTGATCTGGCTGGACCAGTTTACCAAACACCTGGCAAAGACAATTCTGAAACCGTCAGGACCATTTACCCTGATTCCCGGAGTGCTGGAACTTCAGTATGTGGAAAACCGGGGTGCGGCCTTCGGTATTATGCAGAACCGGCAGTTTTTCTTTATCCTGATGACGATAGTGGTCCTGGCCTGTGTGCTTGTGGCCATGGCAAGACTGCCTGAGAAGACATATTATCTGCCTCTTTTTATCTGCATGACATTTGTCGCGGCCGGGGCTGTCGGCAATCTGATCGACAGGGTGCTCCACCATTACGTGACGGATTTTATCTATTTTTCCCTGATTGATTTTCCTGTTTTCAATGTGGCGGATATCTATGTGACCTGTGCCGCTTTTGCCCTGGTCGTGCTCATGGTGTTCTTCTACAGGGATGAGGACCTGGAGCTGATTCTCAAGGGCAGAAGCAGGAAAAAAGAGACGGAGGACCGATGATGGACCGAACGGGAGAAGAAGAATACATTTTTACCATAACGGAGGATCAGGCGGGCATGCGGGCTGACCGCTTTCTGGCCGGAGAGCTGTCTGACCACACAAGATCCTATATACAGAAACTGATCAGGGAGGGAAGACTTCTGGTAGAAGGCACTCCGGCTAAGGCAAGTTACAGACTCAGGGTGGATGAGCAGGTCAGTCTGCGGATCCCGCCTCTTAAGGAGCTTTCTGTTCTGCCTGAGGAGATGGACCTGGATATTGTATATGAAGACAGGGACATCCTGATCATTAATAAAGGCAAGGATATGGTAGTTCATCCCTGTCCGGGCAGATACTCCGGCACCCTGGTGAACGGCCTTCTGGCCCACTGCGCCGATGAACTCTCAGGAATCAACGGAGTTCTGAGACCGGGTATTGTACACCGGATCGACAAGGATACAACCGGACTGCTGGTGGTCTGTAAAAACGATGCAGCCCACAAAAGCCTGGCGGCCCAGCTGAAAGACCATACCATTACCAGGAGATACAAGGCCATTGTGTGGAACAATTTCAACCGGGAGTCCGGTACTGTGGATTCGCCCATCGGGCGCAGCAGCACGGACCGCAAGAAGATGGCTGCCGGCGTGGCAAAGGGGAGGCGGGCTGTGACCCATTACCGGGTCCTTGATCATCTGGACTGCCGTTTTAACCTGATCGAATGCAGGCTGGAAACCGGAAGAACCCACCAGATCCGGGTGCATATGGCATCCATAGGCCATCCTCTCCTGGGAGACACGGTTTACGGACCGTCCAGGACGCCCTCGGGGCTGCCCTCCGGTCAGGGCCAGTTTCTCCACGCGGGAACGCTGGGCTTTATCCATCCCGGCACCGGAGACTATGTGGAATTTCACGCACCCCTTCCTGCCTACTTCGAGGAAACCCTCCGCAGGCTGGGTGCGGATTCGCAATGAAAGGTTGCGATTCTTTCCTGTTCATATTATAATTGGAAAAAGAAAGCAGTTGACAAATTAGAAGTGAAAACTGAATGAATCCGGAGGATTATTATGAATGTTGCAATTATTATAGCAGGCGGTGCAGGACACAGAATGGGGCAGGATATCCCCAAGCAGTTTATCAATGTATATGACAAACCGGTCTTGATCTACACACTGGAAGGATTTCAGAAGCATCCCCAGATCGATGCCATCGAAGTAGTATGTATCGACGGCTGGCATGACATTGTATGGGCGTATGCAAAGCAGTTCAACATCACCAAACTGAAATGGATCGTATCCGGCGGTAACTCCGGACAGGAGTCCATCCGGAACGGAGTTTATAACCTGGAAGGTATCTGCTCAGATGATGACAATATCATTATTCATGACGGAATCCGTCCCCTGGTTGACGAAACAGTCCTTTCCGATATCATTATCAAATGTAACAAATACGGCAATGGCGTAACATCCATGCCCTATAACGAGCAGATCTTTGTGATCGATCCGGAAGATGAAAAGAGCACGACCCAGTATATCCCCAGAGAGACTTTAAGAAGGGTTTCCACACCTCAGGCATACAAGTTCGGAAAGCTTGACTGGGCTTATCATGAGGCATTTGAAAAGGAAATCGGCATCTACGGTTCTTCCTATACCAATACCATGATGGTCGAACTGGGCGAGAGGCTCTACTTTGCCGCAGGCTCCGACAAGAACATCAAGCTTACTACCAAGGACGATCTGGAAATGTTCAAGGGATATCTCAAGTCCGATAAGGACAACTGGCTGAAATAAGAAAGGAACAAAAGACAATGTCATTATATGATAACAAAATGTATCTGGACGATGTGGCATATGTGGCAGGTCTGCCCCTCCCCTGGGACAAGTTTCAGGACGGTTCAGTCCTGATTTCAGGGGCAACAGGACTGGTGGGCAGTTTCCTTGTGGATGTCCTGATGCAGAAAAATACAGAAGGACTTAACTGCACTGTCTATGCCCTGGGAAGAAATGCTCAGAGGGCGGCAGCCAGATTTACAGGCTGGGAGGGCAATGACCTCCTTAAGTTTATCCCCTATGATGTGACCAAACCTTTTGTAAGGGATGATCTGGGCAAAGTGGATTATATCCTCCACCTGGCTTCCAATACGCATCCCATGCAGTATTCCACCGACCCCATCGGCACCATCACGACCAACATCATCGGCCTTTACAATATGCTGGACTTTGCGGTAGATCATGAGGCAAAGAGATTCGCATTTGCCTCCTCCAACGAGATCTATGGTGAAAACCGGGGTGACGTGGAGCTTTTTGACGAGGACTACTGCGGCTACATCAACTGTAATACCATGCGGGCAGGATATCCGGAAGGAAAGCGTTGCGGAGAAGCCCTCTGCCAGGCTTATAAAGCCCAGAAGGGTCTTGACGTGGTCATTCCCAGACTGACCCGTTCCTACGGTCCCACCATGCTGATGAGTGACACCAAGGCGATCAGCCAGTTCATCAGAAAGGGAATCGCGGGAGAGGATATCATCCTCAAATCTGAAGGAACCCAGTATTACAGCTATACCTATGTGGCTGATGCCGTGAGCGGCCTCCTTACCGTGCTCCTCTGCGGAGAGAATGGAGAGGCTTACAATATCGCGGACGTCGCAAGTGATATCATGCTGAAGGACCTGGCAGCCATCATTGCCGATACTGCAGGTAAGAAAGTTGTTTTTGAACTTCCCGATGCCGTGGAGGCAGCAGGCTATTCCAAGGCAACCAAGGCAAGGCTTGACGGAAGCAAGCTTAAGGGCCTGGGCTGGAAACCCAGATATGATATGGGCGGAGGACTTTCCAGGACCATTGAAATCCTGAAAGCAATCGGGTAGGAAAAAGATAAGAGGAATCATGACATTTAAATGTGAGGGCTGCTTTCGGGCAGCCCTTTTGCATAAGAATGCGGAAATCGGGCGGAGACTGTATGAAGTGGCTGAGAATCACGATTAAAGATCATAAAGAGACCCTCCTGGATGCCCTTCGCAGGGAAGGATATTCTGTCCGGGCAGACTGCGGGGGCAGGGGAAACTGCGGAAAATGCAAAGTGAGGATCCTTGAGCCGGGGGCAGGTCCGGAAAGAAAAGAAGAGGCCTGCTCATGGCAGCAGGCCTGCAGAGTCCGCGGAAAGGGGACTTATCAGGTCGGTATTCCGGCTTATACTGAAGATGAAATCCGGCCGGCAGTACTTTCTCCTGAAAATACTGCTGATCTTCCCAGGGACCGGACTGCCCTGGCAGTGGACATCGGAACTACAACCATTGCGGCTGCCCTGACAGACACAGACTCAGGGAGAGTTATAAAGACCGCTTCCTGCATGAACAGTCAGAGAAGCTACGGGTCGGATGTCCTCTCCCGTATAGACGCAGCCAACCGCGGACTGGGAGAAGAACTCAGAAATCTCATGATGGAAGATCTTGATCTGCTCTGCCGGCAGCTGGGACCGGGGCAGTCCGTCGAGGCGCTTTCCATACCGGTTTTCATCAGCGGAAATACCACCATGGAACACTTGCTTCAGGGTCTTTCCTGCCGGAATCTGGGACACTGGCCCTTCCGGCCGGAGGATATTTCCCTCCACTCCTATAAGAATATGACCATTCTTCCGGGAATCAGCACATTTGTCGGTGCGGATACAGTAAGCGGCATTGTGGCCTGCGGGATGGATCAGAAGAAGGAGATCAGTATTCTGGTGGATCTGGGAACCAATGGAGAGATGGCCATCGGAAACAGAGACAGGATTCTGGTGACTTCCACGGCAGCCGGCCCGGCTTTCGAAGGGGGCAACATCAGCTGCGGCATGGCCTCTGTTCCGGGGGCGGCCGACAGGGTGGTCATCCGGAAGGGAAAGGTTACAATGACTACCATCGGCGGAGGCCGGCCGGCAGGTCTTTGCGGTACAGGTGTGCTGGAGACAGTACATGAACTGCTGCGTGAAGGAATCATAGACAGAAACGGACTTATGGATGACAGATGGTTTAATGACGGCTATCCCCTTGCCGAGGGACTGACATTTACCCAGAAGGATGTCCGGGAGGTCCAGCTGGCCAAAGGCGCTGTCCGCGCAGGGATCGAGATCCTGATGTCCACATACGGCGTGACCGGTGAGGAAATTGACAGAGTCTTTCTGGCCGGCAGTTTCGGACAGAAGCTGAACACAGAAAAGGCAGCTGCGATCGGACTGATACCGGAAAGTCTGGCTGGCCGGATCGTTTCTGCGGGCAACACTTCCCTGGCCGGGGCGGTAATGGCGGCTTCGGACCCTTCCGTGTGCAGGCGAATGGAACATGTGGTTTCCATATCGGAGGAAATTGTCCTTTCAAACCGTGAAGACTTCAATGAACTGTATCTGCAGTATATGTCCTTTTAGAAAATAATAACCATATAGATAATGTGCTTTTTTGAGGTGACGCAGGTCACCTCTTTTTTTATTAACCTGTGTACGTTTATTTCCAATTACGGCAAAGGATTCTTACTATAATGAAATCAAGATAATAAACAGGAATTTTCATAGAAAAGAGGGTGTAAATTGTATCAGGAGAAAGAGTATTATCAGGAGGTTCCCTGGCGTAAATGCGAGGACCTGGACCGGTATGCCGTGGCAAAAAATGTGCCGGTGAGTCTGGACGGGAAGATTGTGATCGCGGACCGGGTCGTAAAGACGGCTTGTCCTCATAATTGTTATGATACATGCGGTCTTCTTGTTTACGTCAAGGATGAGAAGGTTATTAAGATCGAGGGTGATCCGGATCACCCGATCACAAAGGGCACTCTGTGTCTGAAAGCCATGGCAAATGTACAGAAGATCAACAGTCCTGACCGGGTCAGATATCCCATGCTGCGCACCGGAAAAAGAGGGGAAGGGAAGTTTAAACGGATTTCCTGGGAGGAAGCTATGGATTACATAGTGGACAGGATTCGGGAAATCACCGGCCGGTATGGCAGTGAAGCCATGATGGAATACGGATATTCCGGTAACCGTGAATATATGGCCAAAACAGTGAGCAGCCGCCTGTGGAACCTGATGGGAGCCACTAAGCTGGTGGGAAGCTTCTGTGTTCTCTCCGGCATATCCGGATCCCAGTGCAGTGTCGGCAGCCAGAACACCATGTCCCCGGACATCTGGGCGGACAAGGCGGATGTGATCATGATGATCGGCCTTAATCCCACGGCCACCCATCCCCATGTTTTTCCCTATCTTTACAGGGCTATGGAAAGAGGAGCCAAACTGATCGTGGTCGACCCCTGTGTGACCGGCGTGGCCTCCAAAGCCCATATTCATCTCAGACCCCGGCCCGGGACAGACGGGGCCATGGCTCTGGGTATGATCCGGTGGATCATAGCCAATGATCTTCATGATAAGGAATATATAAAAAAATATACAACAGGCTTTGAGGATCTGAAAAAACTGGTGGAAAAGTGGACCCCGGAATACACGGAAGAAATCACGACCATTCCCAAAGAAGACCTGATTGAAGCTGCCAGACTATACGTGACCGGCAAGTCTCACATGAGCTGCGGCTGCGGACAGCAGAGGTACAGCAACGGTCATCAGGTACAGCGGGCTCTGGCCTGCCTGGCAACGGTCTGTGGTCATATAGGAAAGGAATACGGCACTTATGAATTCGTGAACAATCTGGGCTTTCCGGCATTTGAAGGCTTTATGGATGCGGCTGCAGTTGCTGTTCCGGAAGGGGCGGAAATCAAAAAGACCCGTATGATCAATATCTCTGCGGTGGCCACTGCCATACTGGCTGCCGACCCTCCTGTCAAGGGAATCATATCCTGGAGAGGGGGACTGGTATCCCAGCAGCCCTATGTGGACTATACTCTTAAAGCTATCCGCCAGCTGGACCTTTTCGTAGTGATCGAACAGTTTATGACAGACGATACCGATTGGGCGGACCTTGTCCTGCCCGCCTGTCATTTTCTGGAGCAGTATGGCCTGCATACATCCTACTGGCACCACTATAATCAGATTCTGGTACCGGTCTGCCAGCCGGCAGGCGAGTGTGTGCCGGACCTGGAGATTTTTGAGGAACTGGGACGAAGGCTGGGATATGAAGCCTACTTCCCCAGGGAGAGAAAGGGCCTTGATTATATCCGTATGCTGGTAGGAAAGAATACCGATGTGGATGCGGCAGTATCCCCCAGAGGCCCAGCTCTGGTTGACGAGGCCTGGTCCCCGTCCATACCTTATAAAGACGGAAAGTTCAATACGCCCACCGGCAAGTTTGAATTCTACTCGACAGTCATGGAGGAGCGGGGAAGGAAATTCCCGGGAGATTATTATCCCCTGCCCCACTTTATCGAACCGGAGGAAAGCCTGCGGGCGACACCGGAACTGGCAGAGAAATATCCCCTTTGTATCGTGTCCCAGCATCCATCCTACCGCTGTCATTCCCAGTATTATAATCTGCCCTGGATCCAGGAGATCGAAGGTCCGCCCAAGGTTCATATCAATGCGGAAGATGCGCGGGCCAGGGGGATAAAAGACGGCGATAAGGTCCGGATTTTCAATGACCGGGGACAGCTGGAGAATATCCTGGCCCGGATCAGCATGATCGTAAAACCGGGTGTTGTAGAACTGAACAGCGGTATGTGGGTCAAGCTGGGGGCAAATGTCAATGTGCTGACATCCTTAAGCCAGGGAGGTCCCAGGGATACCCTGAAGGAAAAAGGAATCATGACAGAATATGCTGCCCTTTATGACGGCAATACCACCGGGTATTTCAATACTCTGGTCCAGGTTGAAAGAATGGAGGGGTGATCAGATGAAGAGGCAGAAAAGACTTGTATTTGATGCAGACCGCTGCATGGGCTGCTGTGCCTGTGAGATTGCCTGCAAAATGGAGTACCGGCTTGACAGGGGACTTCGTCTGATTGTCATGGAACAGAGGGAAGTCCGGAAGGGGACACAGGGAAAATTAACCTTTCGCCTCAACATGTGCAGACAATGTCCGGATGCTCCCTGCATGGATGTCTGTCACAAAAAAGCGATCAGCAAAAGAGATGACGGCATTGTGGTAGTGGACAGAGACCTGTGTACAGGCTGCAGACTCTGCCTGGCTGCCTGCCGTTTCCATATCCCTGTATTTGAAGAACTGGGCGATGGAAAGGCCGTCATGAGAAAATGCCAGATGTGTCACGAGAGGCTTGATGCCGGTCTTATGCCCGCCTGTGCAGCTGCATGCCCGGCGGAGGCCATCAGGGTGACGGAAAGATAAATGAGGGTAAGAAAAGGCCTGAAAAAAGTTAACAAAAATTTAATATTTATTTTCTGATGGTCGAAAACGGGCCTAAAAAAGTCTCGATTAGTAATCAAAAATCCCAAATTCAATCCTCTTCCTTTTTGCAAAAAGTAATCAGAAATTTGATTAGCAAAAGGAAGGGGATTGATTACTAATCGGGCCTTTTCCGGGGGGATTGACGGAGGGAAAAAGCCATGTATAATGGCAGTATAAAGCATTTGAAGAGCAAGGAAAACAGCCGGACGGCATCATGATGGAGGAGGTAATATCATGGCAAAGGCATTAGATCTGAATCAGTATATCAGCAAAGAAATTGACTGTTCCTGCGGACACAGACATTATTCAGCAGTAAAATTAATCGACATTGATAAAGGAGCGGTAAAAAGACTTCCGGCTCACATTCAGGAACTTGGATATAAGAAAGTATTCATGGTTGCCGACAAGAACACCTGGAAGGCAGCAGGAGAAGCTGCAGCCCTTGAACTTGACAAGGCAGGGATTGAGTATGATAAAGTAGTATTAAACTATGACGAAGTAATCCCGGATGAGCATGTGATCGGTGAGATCCTTGCAGCGGTGGTTCCCGGATCAGACCTGATCCTGGGCGTAGGTTCCGGAACCCTTAACGACCTCTGTAAGCTCATCAGTTTCCGGATGGGACTGGATTACATCATTTATGCTACAGCGCCTTCCATGGACGGATTTGTTTCCATCGGTTCCGCTGTGATCCTCAACCATGTGAAGACAACACTTGACTGCCACGGCCCTGTAGCAGTAATCGGGGATGTGGATGTTTTAAGCCAGGCTCCCATGCGCCTGATCGCTGCAGGACTGGGAGACACCCTTGGAAAATACACCTGTCTCTTTGACTGGAAGCTTTCCCGCCTGATCAACGATGAATACTACTGTGAAGAAGTTGTAAATATGGTCGAGACAGCCATCCAGACTGTTATGGACTACAGCAGCAAGGTACAGGACAGAGACCCGGATGCGGTAAAGGCAGTTACGGAAGCCCTGGTGCTTACCGGTATCGGCATGAGCTTCATCGGCAACTCCAGACCGGCATCGGGCTGCGAGCATCATTTCTCCCATTTCTGGGAAATGAAAGCATTCATGCACGGCAAGTTCCCGGCTCTGCACGGAACACAGGTAGGCGTGGGAACCATCGTGGCATTATATCTCTACCATATGCTGGAAGATCAGGATGTTGACTTCGCTGCTGTTAAAGCATCAACATTTGACAAGGCCGAGTGGGAGAAGGAAATCCGCCAGGTATACGAGATCGCGGCAGACGGTATCATGGCTGTGGAGGAGAAGGCAGGCAAGAATGATATCGCTGAGAGAAATAAGAGACTTGAAGTAATTGAAAAGAACTGGGATCAGATCCGGACAATGATCAGAGAAGAGCTTCCCAAAGTGAAAGACATGGAAGACCTTTTTGCCGGACTGGATGCGCCGATCAATCCGACACAGATCGATGTCAGTCTGCAGGAGACCTATGAGAGCGTGATCTACGCCAAGGAAGTAAGACCCAGATACACAGTTCTTCAGCTGATCTGGGACCTGGGACTTTCAAAAGACTACGCGCAGAAGACGAAAGAATACTTTGCAAATTAAATCCGTTAAGGATGCAATAAAAAACACTTATCAATCAACAAAGGCATCAAATGAGGAGGTTACAATGAGTAAATATGCAATCGGTCTTGACTATGGAACATTATCAGTAAGAGCACTTCTTGTTGACATCACAGACGGAAGTGAAGTCGCTCAGAGCGTGTATGAGTATCCCCATGCCTGCATGGAGACACGGATCCCCACCGGAGAGGCTCTGCCGCCTGCATGGTCACTCCAGGATCCCGGCGATTATATGGAAGGACTTCTCACGGTTGTCCGCGGCGTTATGAAGCAGAGCAAGGTTCTTCCGGAAGAGGTCATCGGTATCGGTATCGACTTCACATCCGCTACCATCATGCCGGTTAAGAAGGACAAAACGCCCCTCAGTATGACAGAGGAATTCAAGCATGAGAAACATGCCTATGTCAAGCTCTGGAAACATCATGGGGGTGAGGAAGAAGCAATCCAGATCGACAAAATCGCCAGAGAGAGAAATGAAGATTTCATGAAGATGTATGGCGGCAAAGTTTCCAGTGAGTGGACAATCCCGAAGATTCTTGAGACACTTCACAAGGCGCCGGAAGTTTACGAGCAGGCAGATTACTTTATGGAGGCTCTTGACTGGATCCTCTGGGAACTGACGGATGAGCTTACAACTTCTGCATGTACAGCCGGATTTAAAATGTTCTATAACGATGAGGCAGGTTTCCCGTCCAAAGAATTCTTCAAAGCTCTGGATCCCAGGATGGAGAACTTTGTGGAAGAAAAATTCAATATACCGGTCCTTCCCATCGGCGCATGCGCGGGACATCTGTGTGACGCCATGGCAAGAGAGCTGGGCCTTATGCCGGGAACACCGGTGGGCACAGGTATCATTGATGCCCATTGTTCCGTTCCGGGCGGCGGCGTAGGAAAGCCGGGCGAACTCATGATCATCATGGGAACATCTTCCTGCCATCTGATGCTGGCAGACCACGGCGCTCAGATTGAAGGAATCCAGGGCATCATCAAAGACGGTATCATGCCGGGCTTTTACGGAATCGAAGCAGGACAGTCCTGTGTAGGAGATCATTTTGCATGGTTTGTTGACAATTGTCTTCCGGAAGAATATGCGCAGCAGGCAAGACAGAAGGGCATCAGCGGGCATCAGCTCCTGTCCGAGAAACTTGCAGGCTATAAGGCAGGTGCCAGCGGACTGGTTGCTCTTGACTGGTTCAACGGTGTTCGCTCTCCCCTTATGGACTTTGACTTAAACGGCCTGATCATCGGTATGAACCTGCAGACAAAACCTGAGGACATTTATCTGGCCCTGATAGAGGCAACCGCCTATGGCACAAGAGCTATCGTGGAAAGCTTTGAAAAAGCAGGCGTTCCGGTTAACAGCGTTGTATTGAGCGGCGGAATCCCCTCCAAGAACCCGCTGATCGTACAGATCTACACTGATATTCTCAACCGGCCCATCAAGGTCTGTGCTTCCGATCAGGCATGCGCCCTGGGAGCAGCTGTCCTTGGAACCGCGGCAGCAGATCCTTCCATTACCGGATATAAGGATGCCAACGAGATTGCCGCTAAATTCGGAAAACTTCAGGACAAGACCTATACACCTGATCCGGTGAAGGTTGCCGTATATGACAAGCTTTACGCAGAGTACAATACTCTGATGGATTACTTCGGAAGAGGCGGAAACGATGTGATGAAGCGTCTTAACCGCATTCGCGAGGAGAACAAATAAAGCATCGGTAAATGAACAGTAAAATGTACAACTGATACGAATTGTATATAGAGTCTGAAGAAACTGCCGCAAGAGGCAGGCGGGAACTGCAAAGCAGGATTCCGTCATCCTCTTGCGGCAGTTTTGTTTTTCTTAAGACGGCAAAAAAATCATAAAAGCATATGTATTTATTTGTTGATATAAGACAAAATGCCATATTTGATTTTTGGGGATATATCATGCGATAATTGATTTAATAAATATCGCTGTTAATATAAAATCTAATAATCGAGGTAAAAAGGTGAAAAAGTATATTGCCGGGAGACTGCTCTTTGTAATCCCGATTATGTTTATTCTTTCATTATTCACATTTGGGCTGACGTATCTTTCTCCCTCTGATCCGGTTACACTCTATTATCAGAGCATGGGGACCAAACCGGATAAAGAAATGGTAGAAAGAAAAAAAGAGGAAATGGGGTTGAATGATCCATTCGTGGTTCAGTACGGACGCTGGCTTGGGAAAGTACTGCACGGAGATCTTGGAGAGTCCTACAAGTACAGGACTTCAGTCTGGACCGAGATGGGGAAGAGACTGCCCAATACACTGATTCTTACCGGAGCTACAGTCCTTCTCACCATACTCTTTGCCGTTCCTCTGGGAATTCTCTGCGCAGCCTGCCAGAACAGTTTCATAGACTATCTGCTCCGGCTGATTTCTTTCCTGGGAGTATCCATGCCCAGCTTCTGGGTCGGAACCCTTCTTATGTATGCTTTCGGGGTCAGACTCCATCTGCTTCCGATTATGGGAAGCGGTGATCTGAAACATCTGATCCTTCCCACGGTTACCCTGGCTTTCTGGATGACTTCCCTCTATATCAGGAGACTCCGGGGCAGCGCCCTTGAGGAAATGAACAAAGATTACATGATCGGCGGAATGGCAAAAGGCTTTTCCCGGCCTGCCATTATTATGAAGCAGATTCTGCCCAACTCTTTGCTCTCAGTAGTCACTATGTTCGGAATGTCCATCGGCAGCCTGCTGGGCGGAGCGACTATCGTTGAGACCATATTTGAGTGGCAGGGTGTCGGGAAGATGGCTGTTGATGCCATCTCACTTAAAGATTTTCCCATTATCCAGGGCTATGTGCTCTGGATGGCGATAATATATGTGAGCATCAACCTGATCGTTGACCTGCTTTATCAATTCCTGGATCCCAGGATCAGACTGGGGGGTGGGAAAGCATGAAGCTATATGTAAAGAAAGCATTACACAACAGGGAATTTATGATACTTCTCTTCCTTGCCGTGGTCCTCATACTGATTCCTGTTTTCGCGCCGCAGGTCGCGCCCCATGATCCCATTGCCAATGATTATGCCAATGCCATGATTTCAGGAAACAGAGAATTTCCTTTCGGTACAGATCAGATCGGCAGGTGCATTCTCTCCAGACTGATCTGGGGCGGAAGAACTTCTCTGCTGATCGTCTTTATCGTGGTGGGGATCGTGGCAGTGTCCGGCATCATTCTGGGCATCATAGCCGGCTTTTTCGGCGGATGGGTAGATATGGCAATCACCCGTTTTACGGATATTGTCATGGCTTTGCCTGCGACCATATTTGTGATTGCCCTGGTCAGTGTGCTGGGACCCAGCCTCCGCCATACCGTTATGGCCATGTCTCTGGTAGGATGGACGGAATACTGCCGTGTGGCGAGAGCCCTCGTCCTGGCAGAAAAAGAAAGTCCGTATATACAGGAGGCACGGCTGGGCGGACTCAGCAGGCCCCGGATTATCATGAGAAACGTTCTTCCAAATGTTTTCCCCTATCTCCTGGTCAATATCACCCAGGACATAGGCAACCAGCTTCTGACACTGAGCGGACTTTCTCTGCTGGGCCTATCATCCCAGCCTCCGACACCGGAGTGGGGATTCATGCTCAGTGAAGGAAGGAAATATATACAGGCGGCTCCCTGGCTGATCTTCTATCCGGGTTTGATTATCGTGATCCACGTCATCGTGTTCAACCTGCTTGGGGACAGCCTTAGAGATATATTAGATCCCAGATATCATAAAGAGAAAGGAAAAGGAAGGAGATTGAAAAAATGGGTAGAAGAAAAATCCTTGCAACGATCCTTGCAATGACACTTGCGGTATCGGCACTTCTTGCCGGCTGTGGTTCCTCGTCCGGCGGAGAGGGAAGTACAGGCCAGGCCGCGGCTCAGGATGCCCACATCAATGCGGCTCTCTACTGGTTCGGCACAAGCCTGGATCCGGCTACGGAGTATGACGGATGGACAACCTGCCGTGCCGGTATCACGGAAACACTGGTTACTGTAGATAAAAACTATGAAATTCAGCCTCTGCTGGCAGAAAGCTGGGAACAGAAGGATGACGTGACATGGGTAATGCATATACGTGACGGCGTGACCTTCCATGACGGGACACCTGTTGACGGTGCTGCTGTAAAAGCCTCCTTTGACCGGGCCATGGAAGTGCAGGAAAGAGCAAAGACCGCGGCAAAGATCAAGAGCATTGAGGCTGACGGCCAGGATGTCACCTTTGTTACAGAGGCTCCTTTCGGAGCATTTCTTGCCAATATTTCAGAGCCTATGTACTCGGTTGTAAAGATCGGAGATGATCAGGATTATGCCAATGCGCCGATTGCTACCGGGCCTTTCAAGGTTACCGGATTCAAAGTAAACGAAGTGATCGAGACGGAGAGATATGATGACTACTGGAACGGCCCGTCCACAGTAAAGACCATGACCATCAAGTGCATCGAGGAGGACAGCACAAGGGGCCTTGCTCTGCAGTCCGGTGAACAGGATGTGGTTCAGAGAGTGGCAACAGCTGATCTTCCCACATTTAAGTCAGATTCAAACTATCAGGTGATCGATACCACAGGCGCACGTGTAAGAATCATCATCCCTAACATGAACAATGAATTTCTTAAAGATGTAAACATAAGAAAGGCTCTTTCAAAAGCGATCGATTATGATTCTCTTGTAAAGATCCTCGGTGACGGTGTGACAAATGCGCAGGCACCTTATCCGAAATCTGCTCCCTACGGTTATGATGAACTGGATAAGCAGGCTTACAATCCCAAGGAAGCTGCAAAACTTCTTGCTGACGCCGGTTATACAGACAGTGACGGAAACGGCTATGTGGACAAAGACGGGAAAGAACTGAAACTGACTCTGGTTTATCAGATGACTGATTATACCAGCATGCTGGAAGCTGTTCAGTCCATGGCTAAGGACAGCGGAATCAATATTGAGCTGAAACTCACAGACAGTATTGAGACAGTGGAAGAGAAGAAAGACTTTGATCTGATCTGCACCAACTGGCAGGTACTGTCTACCGGAGATCCTCAGTGGTTCCTCGATAACATGTATAAAAGTGACGGTCCTCACAACTGTATCAGTTACAGCAATAAGGATCTCGACAAGATCATCGATCAGCTGACTACCACATTTGAGCCGGAAGAAAGAGCCAAGCTTACTATCGAGGCAGAAAAGATCCTGCTTGAGGACTGTGCTTCAATCTATCTTGTGGGCGAGAATAACTTTGTTGTGGCTAATAAGAAAATTCAGAATATCGTACCTTATCCCATTGATTACTACTTTATCGACAACGGAATTTCAGCAGCAGAATAATCTGTGAAGAATTTCCTTATCCCGGGAGGGGAATAAAAGAGACAGGAATACACTATGGAGATTGTACGGGCAGAAAATGTATCAATTACATATGACGGAGTAAAAGATGCGGTCAGTAATGTGTCTTTTACGGTAGAGGAAGGACAGATCGTTGGGATCGTCGGAGAAAGCGGCAGCGGCAAATCCACGATCCTTCACGGACTGCAGGGACTGCTTCCACGCACTTCTGCCAGAACGGGTACGATCTCTCTTTTCGGACAGGACATTGATACCATGACGGCCGCGGAGATGAAAAGGATCCGCGGCCGGGATGTGGCAATGATCTTCCAGGATACCGGCAGATATATGAATCCTATCAGCAGGGTCGGAAAGCAATATACGAGTTTTCTGAAGATTCATGAAAAAAAGCCGGTAAGTGAACTGTACCAGCTGGAAAAGGAGATGCTAAACAGAGTTCACCTGAAGGATGTGGACAGAATTCTTCATGCCTATCCCTTCGAGCTTAGCGGAGGCATGCGGCAGCGGGTCGGCATAGCTATGGCCATGTCATTACGCCCCAGGCTGCTGCTGGCGGATGAGCCTACCAGTGCCCTGGACGTAACTGTCCAGGCCCAGGTCATTTATGAGATGATGGAGCTTCGAAAAAAATACGGCACCACCATTATCTTTGTCACTCACAGTATGGGTGTGGCAGCTTATATGTCGGATGTCATCGGTGTTATGCAGAACGGAAAACTTGTAGAGTGGGGGGAGACGGAAAAGCTGATTTCTTCTCCCCGGCAGGCCTATACCAGATCCCTGCTTGACGCTGTCATAGAGCTGAGGGATGAAAGGTTGATTACGACAGTATGAAAGATCCTATTCTGAAATTATCACATATCAGTAAAACATTTTACTCGGCCAAGACAGGGGTTATACCTGCCGTACAGGATGTCTGCCTGGATATAAAGGAAGAGGAATGTGTCGGAATCGTCGGTGAAAGCGGATGCGGAAAGAGCACGATTGCCCGCATGGTGACCAGGATTACTGATACCACGGAAGGTCAGATTTTTCTGGAAGGTGAGGACATCACCTCACTTCAAGACAGAAACCTGAAAAAAATCTACAAAAAGATTCAGATGGTTTTTCAGGATCCCTATTCTGTTTTCAGCCCCAGAATGCAGATCGGAACCTTTCTGGAAGAGGGACTTGTTCACTACGGGATCGCGAACAGAAGTGAAGCCAGGCAGGAAGCAAAGATTCTCCTTTCAATGGTAGAACTTGGCCCCGAACTGCTGGACAGGTTTCCCCATGAACTTTCCGGCGGCCAGCTGCAAAGGGTAGTAATTGCCAGGGCCATCTCCATTGAACCCAGGCTGGTTATCCTTGACGAGGCTACAAGCGCCCTGGATGTTTCGGTTCAGAAACAGGTCCTGCGTCTGCTGGTCAAGCTACAGAAAAGGCTTGGTCTGACCTACCTTTTTATCGGTCATGACCTGGCTGTGGTCCGGAGCATATCCGACCGTATTGTAGTCATGTATGCGGGAAATGTGGTGGAAGAGATTGCCAGTGAAAGTCTGGAAGAAACAGCAGCTCATCCTTACACAAGGAAGCTTCTGGACAGTGTGTTCTCCGTTTATGACAGAGACAGGAAAAAAATTGAGCTGGAGACATTGTCCATGCAGGATGCCGGTTATGAGGAGATGGGATGTCCTTATCAGAAACGATGTCCTTTTGTTCATGACCGCTGCAGATCGGACAAGCCTGAACTGATTGATCATGGCGGCGGACATAAGGTGCGGTGCTTCTATTATCAGTAAAAGCTGGTCGGAATCCTGCCTGAAGTGCACAGACAATCATAGAGGACTTTGCAAATGGGATTGCAGAGTCCTCTTTTTTTCTGCCGGCAGATCCGCCTTTTCTGTCACCGGCTGCAGGGACCGGTGGACTCCCTGATCTGGAGGACCGGATCATATTCCAGCCGCATCATGGCTGTTTTCCGGTCTTTATGATCTGAGGAAGTCCGCGCTTCATGGGTATCGATTAGCATGCGGACCGCGGCCGTTCCCTTCTCCTCGATGGAATGATCGATGGTGGTCAGGGATATTCCCGCAAAGGAGGAAGCAAGGGTATTATCAAAACCGCAGACCGAGAAATCTTCCGGGATGCGGTATCCCATTTTCCTGAGTGCGTCCATGATTCCGAAGGAAATCTGGTCGTTGGTGCCCACAAAGGCGGTGGCTTTCCCGTCCGGATTCTTCATATACTGAAGGGTCAGCTGATAGCCTCCGTCATAGTAGCGGTTTCCCATCAGATAATAATCCCACTGCTCCTGGGTCAGCTGCACGGCCTCCACTTGTTCCGGATCAAGACCAGCCCGGGAAAAGGCTTCCCGCATTCCGTCCAGCCGGCGCTTTCTGGGAAGCTCCAGAGGATCCAGGGGCGTAGTCATGTAAGCTATGTGCCTGTGACCCAGAGAGATCAGGTGCTCTGCGATCAGGACTCCCGAACGCTTACTGTCCAGCTCCACCAGGGGGACCCGCAGCTTTTCGTTATAGTCATTGATCAGGACAAAAGGAAGGTCCTTATGAAGACGGTTGATCCGGTCAACTGCCTGGGGGGCGTAAGTGTAGATGACACCGTAGAAACCGGATTCGGCAGCAGTATTCAGGAGAGACTCCTCTGTGGCAAGGTCCCGCATGGTATAGGTGGACATTGTGAACAGGCCCTTAAGACGCGCACTTTTGGTGATGGTGCGCACCAGAGTCGTATAGTACTCTGTAGACAGGGAAGGACACATGATCAGGATAGTCTTTGTAATGTGGCTTGCGGGCTTCCTCTGCCGTTTCTTATAGACATAGCCCATCTCCCCGGCGGTCTTAAGGATCTTATCCACCGTATCCTTTTTAAAATGTATGTCTTCTCTGCCGCTTAAAACCATGGATACCGCAGTCTGGGAAACCTGGCACTTTTTCGCTATATCCCGTGTGGTGACTTTCCGCTTTTCAGACATGGCAACTCCTTTGCTTCTTCTCCTGTGAAAATCCGTCAGGCTATCTTTAGTGTCAAATACTTAGATAAATTATATCGCAATTCGGAAGAGGGGTCAAAAGAATCAGGGATAAAAGCCACTTTACAAAAGGATTTGCCTGTGTTACACTAGTCAGGTCTAAGAAGATCCTTTGCCAGGGTAACGGACCACTCCGACCTTGCCTTCGTGAAGGACACTGTAAAAAGAAGGAGGAAACAAAATGATTACAAAAGAGCGTAAACAGGAACTGATTGAAAAGTTCGGAAGAACAGAAGGCGACACAGGATCACCCGAGGTACAGATCGCAATCCTCACAGCAAGGATCAATGACCTTCAGGGACATTTCAAAGAGAATCCCAAGGATCATCATTCCAGAAGAGGACTTCTGAAGATGGTTGGTCAGAGAAGAAATCTCCTTTCCTATCTGAAATCAAAAGATATCGAGAGATACAGAACACTGATCGAGCAGCTTGGTCTGAGAAAGTAGTGATTGATACCATTGTGTTTAAAAAGAGGATGCGGGAGCATCCTCTTTTGTTCTTATATGACCCGGTCCTGAGCCCGTAAAGGCAGGACGGAAGACATGAGAGGTGGAGTAGAGTATGAAATATGTTCGGATCATTCTTCTGGTCCTTGCGCTGATTCTGGCAGGGACATGTTTCTTTCAGTGGAGACAGTACAGAAAGCAGCTGGATCTGAGGCGTCAGGGTCTCCTTTATTTCAGTGAGGAGGACTATGCCAAGGCCATCGATTACCTGGAGGAGGCAACCGGAATGCACTCCGTTTTCTCCGGGGACATCGTCACGGACATGAAAGAATATCTTGCGGAAAGCCATATGAAGCTGGAAGAGTACGAGGAGGCAGTAGACCTTTACGATGACCTGATCCGGGAGGACCCGGACGCAGTCCGCTACTATGTCTTAAAAAGTGAGTGTCTGACCTCTTCCGGAGATGAAGAAGGAGCCGGGGAAGTCCTGCGCCGGGGATATGAAAAGACCGGTGACAGCGGCCTTCTGCTGACCCTCTGCGAACGGTATCTCTCGGAAAAGAACTATGAGGAAGCCCTGGCCTGCGCGGAGGAAGGCGGAAAAGCCGGCGATGAAAATGCTGCGGATTTCCTTTTTACCCGGGTTGTGATCTACGAAAAGCAGGGAGATTACCAGAGTGCTCTTAAGGCATGCAAGGAATACACAGACCTCTATCCCGATGACGAAAAAGGGCAGAAAGAGTACACATTCCTGTCTACCAGATAATGTAGGAAAAATGCGCGATTGTTGACAGTAAATATAAAAAATGATAGAATGTGAACTAGCAGGAAGTCAGAGATAATGTTAAAAATGCACAATGATTCAGTCGATTCATCATGATCCATTGGATGATTGTGCTTTTATGGCTTATGTGGTTTGGACGAGGTATAATACTAACCAGATGCAACAGATGCGCGACATCATCAAAGATTCCTATCAGTGTATCCACGTTAATCATATTATATGAAAAGGAGAATTACTATGGTATCACAGAAAATCACGATCAAGAACCCCCAGGGACTTCACATGAGACCGGCAGGCGTTTTCGCTAAAGGTGTTGCAAAGTATCAGAGCAATGTAAACCTTGTATTTAACGGAAAATCCACCAACGGAAAGAGCCTCTTAAATATCATCGGCGCTTGCATCAAATGCGGTTCCGAGATCGAGATCCAGTGCGACGGACCGGATGAGGAAGAAGCATTACAGGCTGCAATCGACCTGATCGAATCCGGACTTGGCGAATAATCCCTTAGTCCGAATTGAGGTGAATAATATGTATACGGGTATTGGTGCATCAGCAGGAATCGGTATCGGTTCCGTTGTGATTGTTAAAGAGCCGAATCTTGACTTTCAGCAGACGATCATTGCAAATGTCGAGGCTGAGAAGGCTCGTTTTAGTGATGCCCTGAACAAGACCATCGAAAAGACTCAGGCTATGGCTGAAGATATGAAGAAGAGAGTCGGCGAGAAAGAAGCTGAGATTCTCGAAGGCCATATTCTTCTTCTCATGGATCCGGAGATGGTGGGACAGATTGAGAGTGGTATCCTTAACGACAAGATGAACGCAGAGGCAGCTGTTGAAATGACATGCAACACCTTCAGAGATCTTTTCGCATCTCTTGAAGACGAGATGTTCCAGCAGCGTGCTACAGACGTGAATGACATAAAGGCAAGACTCCTTAAAGTTCTCCTTGGTGTGGAGGAAGTAGATCTTGCCAATCTTCCGGCAGGCACCGTCCTTGTGGCAGAGGACCTGACTCCTTCCATGACAGCAGGCCTTAATGCGGAGAACGTAGCAGGTATCCTTACAGAGATCGGCGGAAAGACATCTCATTCCGCAATTCTTGCAAGAGCTCTTGAGATTCCTGCAGTTTTAAGTATTCCGGATATTACCACAAAACTCCAGAATGGTGACAAGGTCGTTCTTGACGGATCCACAGGTGATGTATATGTGAATCCGGAAGAAGCAGTTGTAGCCGAGTATACAGAAAAGCGCAGAATCTTCCTTGAGGAGAAGGCTGCATTACAGAAGTTTGTAGGAAAAGAGACCGTGACGGCTGACGGACACAAGGTTGAGCTTTGTGCCAACATCGGAAAGCCGCAGGATGCCCAGAAAGTTGTCGAGTGCGACGGCGAGGGCGTTGGCCTTTTCCGTACAGAGTTCCTTTACATGGACCGTCCGGCTGTTCCGACAGAAGAAGAACAGTTTGAGGCATACAAGACAGTAGCTCAGACACTGGAAGGCAAGCCTGTCATCATCCGTACACTGGATGTAGGCGGCGACAAAGAGATTCCTTATATGAATCTGCCCAAGGAAGAGAATCCCTTCCTCGGCTATCGTGCAGTACGTTTATGCCTGAGCAGAGACGACATTTTCCGTCCCCAGCTCCGTGCTCTTCTGCGTGCAAGTGCTTACGGCGATATCCGTATCATGGTTCCCATGATCACATGTGTCGATGAGCTCCGCGCAGTAAAGGCAATGCTCGAAGAACTCAAGAAAGAGCTTGATGCAGAAGGCATTCCTTACAATAAGGACATCATGGTAGGTATCATGATCGAGACGCCGGCTTCCAGCATCATGGCAGACGTATTTGCAAAAGAGGCAGATTTCTTCAGTATCGGTACCAACGATCTGACAGGATACACAATGTGTGCTGACCGTGGTAACCCGGATGTGGCTTACCTCTATTCCGCTTACAATCCCGCAGTGATCCGCTCCATCGAGAGAGTTATCAAGTGCGGTAAAGAAGGCGGCGCTATCGTCGGTATGTGCGGCGAGGCAGCAGCAGATCCGCTTCTTGCTCCCCTGCTCCTTTCCTTCGGAATGGATGAGTTCAGTGTAAGCGCAACTTCCATCCTGGTAACCAGGAAAGTTATTTCCCAGTGGACCATGGAAGAGGCTAATGCAGTTGCCGAGAAAGCACTTTCTCTCGCAACGGAGGCAGAGGTAAAAGAGTATCTTGAGTCTGTGGCTAAGCATTAATCAGACAAATGATAATAAACCGGCATATTGTATATGTCCGGAATGAGGATAAAAGGGTGTTACTTGTAACACCCTTTTTCTATGCGCATATAAAAGGAAGGGCAGTTAAGGAATGAGCCGTCAGTTTCATGAACAGCAGAAAAAGGCGATCAGTCACGGAAAGGGACCGGCCATGGTCCTGGCAGGACCGGGATCCGGCAAGACCACAGTCATAACCTGGCGGGTCCGTTATCTGATCGAAAAGGCGGGGGTCGATCCCGCCCATATCCTGGTGATCACATTTACCAGGGCTGCTGCTGATGAAATGAAGCGCCGCTTCTTCCGCTTTGAAGGGATGGACCGGAGCCCGGTCACCTTCGGGACCTTTCACGCGGTCTTTTTCATGATCCTCCGCTATGCCTATCATTATAAGGCTGCCAATATTATCCGCGAGGAAAGCAAGAGGCAGGTGATCAGAGACCTGGCAGGAAGTCTTGACATGGAAATCGAGGATGAAAACGACTTTGTCAGCAGCCTGATCGGGGAGATCAGTTACGTAAAAGGAGAGATGCTTTCCCTGCCCTACTATCACAGTGCGGTCTGCTCTGATGAGCAGTTTGCCCGTATTTACAAAGGGTATGAAAACTATCTGAGACAAGAGCAGCTGATAGACTTTGACGACATGCTGGTTTTCTGCTGCGAGCTGCTGCGGGAAAGAAAGGACATATTGTCTGTCTGGCAGGAGAGATTTCAGTATATCCTGATTGATGAGTTCCAGGACATCAATAAGGTCCAGTATGAAATCGTAAAAATGCTGGCCGGAAAAGAGAAGAATCTCTTTGTGGTAGGAGATGACGATCAGTCCATCTACCGGTTCCGGGGTGCCAGACCGGAAATCATGCTGGGCTTTGAAAAGGACTTCCCCGGAGCGGCAAAGATCACCCTGGGTGTCAATTACCGCTGCAGCAGCCAGATTGTGGAGTCCTCAGTTAATCTGATCGGCCATAATAAAAAGCGCTATTCCAAAGACCTCAAATCTCACAGGGGACCCGTGGTTCCGGTTACATTTAAGCAGCTGAAGGATTCCTCCGAGGAGTGTGTTGACATTATCAGGGGAATTCTCTATTATCAGAAAAAAGGAATTTCCCTGGAAGAGATGGCGGTGATCTACCGCACCAATACACAGCCCAGGCTCCTGGTCAGCCGGCTGATGGAGTACAATATCCCCTTTGTCATGCGGGACCAGATTCCCAACATTTTTGAACACTGGATCGCCCGCAACATTCTTACTTATATCAGAATCGCGCAGGGAGACAGGACGAGGTCCTCTTTCCTGCAGATTATGAACAAGCCAAAAAGATACATTTCCAGGACGATGCTTACGGGGAAGCAGGTGGATCTGGCGGAGCTCAAAAGGGCCTCCTTCGGTAAGCGCTGGCTCTTTGAAAAGATTGACAAGTTGGAGATGGATCTTTACCTGTTGAGGAAAATGAGCCCCTATGAGGCGGTGACATACATCCGGCAGGGAATCGGCTATGAGGACTATCTGGCCGAGTATGCCGGATTCAGAAATATGGATCTGGCCGGACTGATCGAGATCCTGGACCAGGTACATGAAAGCGCCAGGGGATTTGATACATTTGAAGCATGGTTCGATCACATAGAAGCCTACGGCAAGGCGCTGGAGAAACAGAGAAACCGGCGGCAGGACCGGCGGGAAGGTCTGACTCTTACCACCATGCATTCGGCCAAGGGGCTGGAATATGAGGTTGTTTTTGTGATCGATGTAAATGAAGGGATCACACCCCACCGCAAGGCGGTAAAGGATGCTGATCTGGAGGAGGAAAGACGTCTTTTCTATGTTGCCATGACCAGGGCAAAAACCTATCTTTTCCTCTACTCCCTCAAGGAACTGTATAAAAAGAACGCCACTGTTTCTCGCTATATCGGCGAACTGCAGGCGGATACCGCCACAGGACCGGAGGATGCCGGGGAAGGCGGCAGGCTATAAAGGAGAGACCTATGAATATTGTCAGAGAAAAGACATTGATCACCGGGCAGGAAATGATCGCCGACGGGATTTACGACATGACTGTCCGTATGCCGCAGGCGGCGGCTACGGCAAAGCCGGGCCAGTTCGCGGCTCTTTACTGCCATGACGGAAAAAGACTGCTGCCGAGGCCTATAAGCATATGCCAAATCGACCGGGAAGCGGGGACTCTCCGCTTTGTCTACCGGATCGCGGGTGCGGGAACCGGAGAGTTTTCCGGGCTTGCTGCCGGTGATTCCATCACCGTGATGGGACCTCTGGGGAACGGTTTTCCCCTGCTGCCGGATAAGGCGATCCTGATCGGCGGCGGCATAGGCATTCCGCCCATGCTGGCTCTGGCTGAGGCTTTGGATGCCGAGAAGACAGTGGCCCTGGGCTATCGAGACCAGGCTTTCCTTAAGGAGGAATTTGAGCCTTACGGACGGGTTGTCGTAGCCAGTGAAGACGGAAGTATGGGAACAAGGGGTACTGTACTTGATGCCATACGGGAACAGGATGTCCAGGGCAGTGTGATCTATGCCTGCGGGCCAATGCCAATGCTGAAGGCAGTGGCGGCCTATGCAGAAGAAAAGGAGATTCCCGCCTACATTTCCCTGGAGGAAAGAATGGCCTGCGGAATCGGAGCCTGCCTGGGATGCATCTGCCCTACAAAGAATAAAAATGAACATACCAACGTAAACAACAGCCGGATCTGCAAAGACGGGCCGGTATTCAATGCCGGGGAGGTGGTTTTCTCATGAAACTGCAGGTAGAGATAGCAGGAAAGAAGTTTAAAAACCCGGTAACGACAGCCTCCGGCACATTCGGGTCCGGAAAAGAGTTTGCTGATTTTCTTAATCTTGGTGACTTGGGTGCGGTAACTACCAAAGGAGTGGCTTCCGTACCCTGGGAGGGAAATCCCACACCCAGACTGGCCGAGACCTACGGAGGCATGCTTAATGCAGTAGGTCTGCAGAATCCGGGAATCGACCTCTTCTGTGCCAGGGATATACCATATCTGAAGGAGAATAACGCATCGATTATTGTCAATGTGTGTGGAAGGACCAGAGAGGACTATGTGGCAGTAGTGGAAAGGCTGGCAGATCAGCCGGTCGACCTGCTGGAGATCAATGTTTCCTGCCCCAATGTCAAGGAAGGCGGCATTGCCTTCGGACAGGATCCCAGGGCACTATTCGAGATCACCAGGGCAGTAAAGGAAGCGGCAGCCCAGCCGGTAGTCATGAAGTTGAGCCCCAATGTCACGGACATTACGGAGATGGCCAAAGCCGCTGAGGCCGGAGGGGCGGATGCTCTGTCCCTGATCAATACGATCACCGGTATGAAGATTGACATCCACAGAAGGCAATTCGTTCTGGCAAACCGGACAGGAGGTCTTTCCGGACCTGCCATCCATCCGGTGGCTGTCCGAATGGTCTACCAGGTACATAAGGTCTGCGGCCTGCCCATCATCGGCATGGGTGGAATCATGACAGGCGAGGATGCCATAGAGATGATGATGGCGGGGGCCACCATGGTGGCAGTGGGAACAGCCAATTTCAACGATCCCGGCGCCAGCATCCGCATCCTGCATGAAATTGAGGACTACCTGAACCGGTATCATATAGAAGATATTCACGAAATTATCGGCTGTATGTAGCCAAGGTACCCGTTTTGTGTTAGAATCAATCTGAATTAAAAAAGAAAAATACATACGCCGGAGGTGTTTATGGAACAGTATAAGAAAGACTTTATAGAATTTATGATCGACTGCAAGGTGCTGAAGTTCGGTGATTTCACCACTAAGAGCGGCAGAAAGACGCCTTTCTTTGTCAATACGGGATTCTACCGTACCGGTTCCCAGCTGCGCAGGCTGGGCGGATACTATGCCCGTGCCATCCATGACAGTTTCGGCCTGGATTTTGATGTCCTGTTCGGGCCTGCCTACAAGGGTATTCCCTTAAGTGTGGCGGCATCCATGGCTATCTCCGAGGAGTATGACAAGGAGATCCGCTACTGCGCCAACCGTAAGGAGATCAAGGATCACGGTGACAAGGGTATCCTCCTGGGATCTCCGATTACTGACGGAGACAGGATCGTGATCATTGAAGATGTGACTACGGCCGGGACCTCCATTCAGGAGACTCTGCCTGTTGTAAAGGCTCAGGGAAATGTCAATGTCCTGGGGCTGGTGGTCTCCGTGGACCGCATGGAGCGCGGACAGGGTGAGAAGAGCGCATTACAGGAGATCAGCGAAAAGTACGGCCTGCGTACCTGCGCTATCGTGACAATGGCAGAAGTGGTCGAGCATCTTTATAATAAGCCTTATAAAGGACAAATCATTATCGATGATCAGTTAAAAGATGCTATTGATGCATATTATGAAAAGTACGGTGTGAAGGAAGATTGATCCGGGAGGTATATATGAACGAGAGACTTTTTAAGAGACTTGGCAGAGTCGGGGCGGCAGAAATTGCACTGGGCGTTATTGTTCTGGTAACCGGTGTCACGGCAGGCGTAATATCCATCATCTGCGGGGCAAAGAACCTTGGAATCCGCAGGAACATTCTGATCTGACAGCCAAAGACATCCTGTAGAGCCTGATCTGAAGATTACAGAGGACTTTGGCAGGACATTTTTACAGTCATGCACTATAATTGGGAATCGGTCTTTTCAGTCCGATTCCCTTCGGTATTTCATATAGAACATCTTTTGAGGAAGGACAGTGAATCTGAATAATCTGACTAAGAAAAAAATAGGAGGGCTCAGTGTGTGCCTGCTCCTTTTATATATAGGTATTTTGATATATTTCGTCCTCTTCAGCGATCAGCTGGGAAGGGCGGACGGCTACAATACATACAGGTACAATCTGGTACCTTTTCAGGAGATACACCGTTTCATCGCATATCGGAATTCGGTGCCCTTATGGGCGTTTCTGCT
>JAFRFJ010000027.1:0-86113 GCA_017434385.1 Eubacterium sp. | reverse complement strand
TACTACAAGAAAACACAGTATGTGGCTGCCGGAACCATTGCAGCCATGATCGTCAACGTGATCCTCAACTATATCTGTATCCTGAATTTCGGATATATGGCAGCTGCCTATACCACGGCATTCAGCTACCTGCTCCTTCTGTTATAACACCCTCCGTTTTTTGCCCCTTGTTTAGCCCGTCATCTTGTATTTTTCAAATCACTATATACAATATCTTGTAATCGAATTCTATGACTTCACTTTTAACTTCTTCAGGTACTCCTTATGCTCCGCCTTTATACGGTTGCTTTCTACAGATTTCTGTATTGCTTTATTATGAGTCCATGTGTCAAGCCTGCCATTCTCAATGTATGGCAAGATGGACTCATACTGCTTTGCAAGGGCTGTCGCAAAGTACCATGCGATCATCATGTTGACATAGTACTCTTCCGATCTGATTCCGGCGACCAGTTCAGGATAAACAGGGTCATAGTCTTCATTCAGAAAATGTTCCATCAACATCCCTATACCGAAGCGAATGGTATATGTCTTTTCAGAACTGATCCAGATTTTTATCTGGTCCACCAGTTCAGGACGATGCTTTTTGAAGACTTTTGGTGACATCTGGTCGCAGGTAGCCCAATTGTCCACGTATGGCAGAAAACGATTCACTTCTTCCAGGCAGAGCTCATAGTCTTTTATTTCTGAAATTATAAAAGCATGGAGCTGATTTTCATCAAAAAACTGATGTGGAAGTTCTTCCAGAAAGTCATGGATATCTTCTCTTTTCGATAATTCTTTTGCATATTTCCGAAGGGCCGGCGTCCTTACCCCAATCACGTTTTCCTCATTGACTGTCGGAATTAGCTTGACCTGAAAGGATCGGTATTTTTCATCCTGAAGCAAGGACAGGCGTTCGGTTATCTCTTGTTTTAGCATTGTTTTTTCTTTTACTGATTGCTTGTATTGGCAGGTGCTTTTTTCCATTTTGCGTAAAATGTCTTGTTTCCGGTTGAGCCGGCGTTCACTGCGGCAGCTTTTTTCTTATACTTTTTATCCTTATACCAGCCGATAAATGTATATCCTTCTTTTTCAGGTGCTGCAAGGATGATCTCATCATTTACGGTATAGATTTCAGGATTATCTTCTTCGTTTACCTTGTGTCCGCCGTTATACTTATAGCTTATCTTATAACTGTTGATTTTCCAGATGGCGAAAAGGGTAATCTGATCTTTATGAGTTGTAGTCAGATTATTCACCTTTTTCTTGTTTTTATATTCTACCGGTCCGTTTTCGGATGTTGCCCAGCCGGAAAAGCTGTATCCGGTCCGGGAGAATTTGTTGGCACTTAATGCTTTGGATTTTCCGTACTTCATGTTCAGGTTTTTCATCTTACCTTTCGAAGAACCGTTTCCTTTAAATACAATTGTGTATGTGTTGGCATTCCATTTTGCGTAAAATGTTTTGTTGCCGACACTTCCTTTGGAAATCCCGGAAGCTTTCTTCTTTAGCTTTTTATCTTTATACCATCCTCCGAAACGGTAACCTGTTCTTACAGGAGCATCAAAGCTCACTGAATCAGTTATTGTGTAAGTATCGGGATTACTGCTGCCGATTGACTGTGCCCCGCCGTTTAAGCGGTAACTGATTTTATAATTGACAGGTTTCCAGTGTGCATAAAGAGTATTGAATGCGAGTGTAACGGTACTGTCTTTGGTGACTTTTGTTCCATTGCTGCTTTCCGTATACCATCCGTCAAAGGAATACCCTTTTCTGCTGGCTGTTGCAAGTTTTCCGTAGGTTTTTCCGCTGGTAACTTTTTTGGACTTTGCGGAAGCTTTGCCGCCGTTACCATTATATTTCAGAGTAAAGACAACGCCGATGGGATATATATCTTCATCAGAACAGTGAATAGTCGCTTTGCTTCTGATGCAGGCTAAAGACAGTCCGCTGATTGATTCCCACTCTGACCTCGTTCCTGCATAGAAAATATCTGTCAGAGAAGAAGCTCCATTGAATGATTCTTCTCCAAGATAAGTGACTTCGGCAGGAATGGAGATTTTTTTCAGGCTTTCACAATTAGCGAATGCGTAGTCTCCAATTTTGTCGACTCTTTCAGGCATACTGATTTCCGTAAGTTTCCAGCAATCACTTAAAACACCTTCTTCAATGGTGGTAATGTTCTTTGGAAAACGGAATGTCTTCAGGGCGTAGCAGGATTCAAAGGCGTCCGCCCCAAGATATGTAACGCTGTCAGGAATACTGATGGCAGTCAGACTTTCACATGTACTAAAAGCTTCTTTGTCTATTTTCCTGATATTATCAGGAATTGAAATATCAGTCAGACTCTCGCACATTTCGAATGTGCCCTCTTCTATGCTGTCCATATTGCGGGAAAGCACAACACTTTTCAGCTTTTCACAGTTTCCAAATGTGTGATGGTCAATGAAAGTCACACTGTCGGGAATACGGACAGATGTAAGGTTATCGCAGGAATCGAAAGCATTATCTCCGATTCGGGTCAGATTTCCGGGCAGACTGATCTGCTTAAGTTCGCTTGCTGCAAATGCACACCTTTCAATTTCTTTTAAGCCGGAAGGCAGGCGAATTCCCGTCAGGGATTCACAAAGGAGGAAAGAAGACTCTCCGATTGTTTCTATGCTTTCAGGAATGGTGATGTCAGACAGGCTTTCGCAACTGTCAAAACAGCCGGTCGGAATACGTTTGATTCCGGCAGGTACAGTAAAATGATTGAGAAGAGTACAGTCACTGAATGCATACTCTCCCATCTCAGTCACGCCTGCAGGAAGGCTTATTGTTTTCAGGGATTCACAGCGGGCGAAGGAATAGTCACCGATACTGGTAACGCTATCAGCAATTGTAACGCTGCTTGCGTTCTCACAGGTCCAGAAGGCCCGGCTTCCGATATGGGTTACGCCTTTTTCTACTACAATTTTTTTGACTTTACTGCCGATATCGTCCCATGGAGACATATAATCACGTACATAATCATCCATTCTTCCCTTTCCCTGGATGGTAAGTGTACCCTGACTGTCTAAAGTGTAAGTCACATCATTCCCGCATTTGCCGCTTGCAGCCGCTTTTACCCTGATCTGTACAGCCAGAACAAAGCACAATGCAAATGCAGTGATCAATAATAAATGAAGCTTTCTTTTATTGTTATTCATCCTTATATCCTCCTGCAGCTGGTTTGCTTCCTTTTTAGAATAATCATATTATCGTTATTCTATAATACTTCCAGAAGCATGTCCACCTGTATTGGACTGGCAGCCCAGTCAGTTGCTAACCGTATAATGGTGTGATCATCATCAGATTTTTCCCAAAAGCTGTATTCCACTTTCTCTCCGAGAGACTTCAGTTTCTCATTGTCTATTTCACAGAATACCTGATTTGTGGGTGAATCGAAGCAAAGTCTGTAGCCTTTTTCCTTTAGCCCTTTTCGTATCCTGTCGGCAGCTGTGACGGCAGGTTCTCCGATTCGCAGATAGAGGTCATCTTTGAACAGCTCATCAAACTGGATACCCAGGAGACGTCCTTTGGCAAGAAGGGCTCCGTGCTGCTTGATAATGGTAAAGAGGTGGGGCAGTCGTGTCGGGTCAGGGATCACAACAGCCTCACCGAGCAGAGCTCCGCATTTTGTCCCGCCAATGTAAAATGCGTCACAGTACTTTGCCAGTCCCTGGAGCGTCAGATCATTTTCCGGACAGCTCAGGGCGTAGGCCAGTCTTGCTCCGTCTACATATAAAGAGATCCTGTATGTATCACAGATTTCCCTCAGGACTGCAAGATCGGATGCGGAATAAAGTGTACCGTACTCTGTCGGCTGTGAAATATAGATCATACCCGGCTTTACCATATGATCATGGTTTTCGTCATTAACAAAGTCTTCCAGATAGCTGCGGACGCATTCGGGATCAAGTTTGCCGTTTTCATGGGGCAAAGTAAGTACTTTATGCCCGCCTGATTCTATGGCGCCGGCCTCATGTGTACTGATATGCCCGGTTTCCGCGGCAATTACACCTTCATAAGAATTAAGAAGCGCATCGATCATTACGGCATTAGTCTGGGTTCCACCGATCAGAAACTCTACCTGCGCCTGCCGGCATCCGCAGGCCTCTCTGATTCTCTGCCGCGCAGACCGGCAAATAGGATCCAGACCATATCCCGGGCTATTGGTCATATTTGTGTCTGCCAGACGTTTGATTATATTCGGATGAGCGCCTTTCATGTAATCACTGGCAAATGAAAGTTTATTTACTGTATCAGCCATTTTTTCTGATTCCTCCGGTTATCGGGTTTTCTCTTTGATCCATTCTTCAACTGCTTCCGTTACGAAAGCATGGTCTTCTGCCTGACTCATTCCGGATACGGCAGCTGTTCCGATCATGCCGAATCCTTCTGCTGAAATGGGGATACAGCCGCCGGCCTGCACATACTGATCCCTGGGAAGACCGTATCTGTCCCAGATATTAGTGTCACGTATTGCCATGGAAAGATTCATTTCATAGCTGCTCTTTCTGAAAAAATACACTGAATTCTCCTTGCGCATGATCCAGTGGTCATTCTCATAGCTTGTGCCTTCACAGGCAGCATAGAAAAGCCTCTGCCGATTCCTTGTGACTGAAACCACAAAAGGATTTCCCTCACTGAGGGCTTTCCGGTAGATATAATTTCCCAGGTCAAAGGCTTCTGCGTTGGTAAATGAACTGACTGTCCATCCCTTTCTTCTCTCTTCAATCTCTTTTAATAAAGCTTTCTTTTCTTCCAATACTGATTTCCTCCCAAATGTATTATATTTGCTTGTTATTCTTTTAATACAGGATACACATCATATACCGGGCGAAGAGGTGCACTTTCCAGCCGGTAGCAGAAACGGACACCGTCCCACAGAATATGACTGCCCACGACAAACACATCCGCTTCAATAATCCGAAGAGAGTCATTCTTAATAAGGATAAGAGGCTTTGTCTCAGGCATGATAATTATTCCTTCCAAAGAGATCAGTTACTCTTAATAATACAGCAAAAGAAATGAAAATACAAAAAACCTCCCGGATTTCTGCTTAAACCAGCTGATCCGGGAGGATGATTATTACTTCAGGAATTTCCTCTTAAACTCGATCTGTTCTGTTCCACCGTTTTCGGCTGTAAACTTATAAGTACCGGGGAAAGCGGTTCCCGTCTGGTCAGTAACAAAAAGCGTGTTTTCTTTAATAAAGGTCTGGAATTCAAGTTCCTTACCGTTTCCGACATTTCCCATCTTCACGCCATTCATGTATACCTGCTGTGAAACAGCCATACCAAGAGCGCTCTTCTGGCGGTGGAATTTGATCCTGCAGGGAGTTTCAAGCAATTCATCCGGTTCTGCTACAAGCGGCAATGCTTCAAACTTGTTTTTGCATCCGAGACACTGGTACTTAACAGGCTTGATTTCAAAGTCACCTTTGCTCTTGGAATCAAGAGCCAGATTTGCCAGAGCGCCGAATGCCGCTACAGTGCCAATCTTAGCCAGTGATCCTTTTATGCTGATAACTCTGAAATCTTTCTTGCCACATTTGGGACAGGCAAGGTTGGCTACACTTGGGTATTGATTGTTCTCCATGGGTCTACCTCCTTTATTCCGGTTTTTTAATATATACCTTGTAACCAAGGTGATTAACAGGTGTCCTGATCAGGTCTTCCACCTGTTTGCTTCTGATTCCTTCTGAATACATGGTATGCCTTGAACTGACAATCTCCTCGATTCTGCACTCAAAGCCTTCCTCTTCTTTCTGCTTTGCAATTTCCTCGGCAGTACTTTTACTCTTGCCTTCCCAGATTTTTTTATATCCTGTCATAGAAACCTCCTCAAGAGATTGTTCGCAGCAAGTCGATGAGCTGCGGAATAAAGATCAGAAGTCCTGCAATAGCGGCCATAATGGCTGCAATCAGGACAGCGCCTGCAGCGGCGTCCTTTGCAGTCTTTGCCAGGGGCTTCCACTCGTCCGTTACCAGGTCAACCACTGATTCAAGAGCAGTATTGACCAGCTCCAGGGACAGAACCTGTCCGAAAAGAACAATACATATGATCCATTCCATTCTGCTGATTCGGAAAATGATCCCGGACAGTACCACAAGGCAGGCTATAAAAAGATGAATCTTTATATTCCGCTCTTCTTTTATTGTCTTAAATAAACCGTCAAACGCGTGCCTGAAACTCCAGCCAAGAGACTGTCTCTTCTTCTGTTTCATGTATCCGCCTCCCTGGCTTTTTCTATATTTTTATTATAATAAAAGGTCACTGTTCTGACAAGGAAATATCCAATTTTCGGCCGCTTTGTCTGTTCACTTTTATCAGGGAGACTATGAAGATCAGACCCCGGATACAGAGCTCTATTCCTTCCGCGATCCAGACCCCGGTAAGACCCATTCGGCTTGCCATCACAAGGCACAGAGGGATTCTGATGCACCACATGCTTAAAAGAATGAGGACAGTGGGAATTCTGGTACGGCCAAGGCCCCGGAATACTCCTTCAGCGACAATGGAGGCTCCGAACAGGGGCTCAGCATAAACAATAATCCTGAGAACTCTGGTCCCTGCTTCTCTGACAGCCGGGTCAGGCGAGAGCATGGCCATCATATATGGAGCAGCAAGATACAGGAGAAATGCCATAAAGACCATGACAGCCATACCAAGACCTACGGAAAGGTAACCGAATCGTTTCATAAGAGGCTCTCTTTCTGCCCCTTTTGCCTGTCCGACACAGGTCGTCGCAGCTGCAGCCAGTCCGTAACATGGCATAAAACAGATACTTTCTGCAGTTACGGCAAAGGAATTGGCGGCAATGGCTATAGTCCCTAAAGGCGCGACAATATGGGTCCCTGCGATATAGGCCAGTCCCATGATCACAGCCGAGGCCATGACAGGGACAGATACACGCATATCTTTCACAACATCTGCATATAGTAGTCCGGATCCGGATTCTTCTTTTCGAAGATGTAATGATGACGATCTGAAAAGAAGATTCCAGATCAGCAAAAATGCACAGCATAAAGCAGCCAGTGCAGTTCCCAGAGCAGCGCCCGTCACTCCAAGCCCCGCCCCGGGTATAAAAAAGGATATACCATGAAGGTTTACAGTTCTGCAGGGAAATATCAGTAAGAAATTGAAGACAATGTCCAGAAAACACATGAGAATATTGAGAATACCCGGTGTTTTCATATCTCCGCTGCACTGCAGCATTCCACCACATATGTAGACCATCTGGAGAAAAGGCAAAGAAAAACCGTAAATCAGGAAGTAGCGTGAGGCATCCCTGCAGATCTGCGGTTCTCCTCCAATCCATATAGGAAGACTTCTGTGGACCAGTAATACAATAGCCATAAGACAGAGGCTGAAAAAAAGAACACTGATCACACCGTATTTGACAGTTTCCCTGGCCTTTCTTTCATTTCCTGCTCCGATCCGGTAAGCAACCCGGACGGTAAAACCGGTACATACCGCCTGACAGAGTCCACCTGTCAGCCATGTGGTAGAAACCACCAGACCAACGGCTGCCGAGGCATCAGGATCCAGACAGCCGACCATGGAAGCATCAATATATTGCATAATGATAGTGGAAATCTGCGCAAGAATGGCCGGAATACTCAGAGTAAAGACCAGCAGGACCTGCTCACGGACAGAAAGCCTTTCACCTTCTCGCATTTTTCTCAAAAGATCTTCATTCATTTTTATAACCTGAGCTAAATCTTATTGACCCTTCTAATCTCCTTTAATAATCCTCTGCAACCCTCTTCCACATCTTTCCAGGTTGCATCAAAATTATCCGTATACCATGGATCTGCTACTTCATGTCCTCTTCTGCCACAGTAATCCAGCAAAAGGGAAAGCTTACCATCCGGATCTCCTCCGTAAATATAAGACATATTTCTAAGATTGGCCCGGTCCATACCAATCAGATAATCATATTTATCATAGTCTGACTTTCGTGTTCTGACGGCTTCTTTTCCGACCGGATCGATCCCGTGCTCAAGGAGTTTGCGCCTTGCCGGCGGATAGACCGGGTTCCCCCGTCCGTTCCAGATTTCTTCACTGCTTGTGGCGGCAGAAGCAATCTCGAAATAATCAGAGAGGCCCTCTTTCTCAACCATATCCTTTAAAACAAACTCTGCCATCGGACTGCGGCAGATATTGCCGTGGCAAACAAAAAGTATCCTGATCAATGCGAAAACCTCCTTTCAAGTGCCCCGATTTGGAAGCCCGCAGAACAGCAGATTCTGGGGAAAAACATGTATTATATTATATCATGAAACCCTCTCTCTATCCACCAGAACAAAAGGAGCTCATCACCTAAAGGTGATGAGCTCCGCTTTTCGAATTCTTTCTGACTCTTACAGAGGGCCTTTCAAATGGACGCCGGATCATCTGCGGTTCGTTATTAAATGTCCTGATTTACTGTGATCCATCGCTTTTTAAGAGACGAGCTTTTGGTTTTCCTTCTTACGCATGAAGAATATCATAGGATTTGTCACAAAACAATCACATCAAGTATATCCTGCAAAAATCCGTTATTGCTCCTCTATCCATGAAAAAAACTTATCCAAACACTTGTTTTCTTCTCTTTTTTCCATAAACATTCCCGCTGTATACCAGGAATGAGTATTCTTCTTATCCTGCACGCTATAGAGTTCACAAGAGTTACCCAATTCTTTTGCCCTTTTAGCGAAATCTTCAGCACAGGCATACTCGATCAGACCATCATGTTTACTCTGTATAAGAAGCATCGGGATACTGTTCTTTGACATCAACGCTACAGGTTCCCCTTTTCTCCTGTTATAGTTTTTCCTAAAAAGCAGGTTCTGCAGCAGTTTGATAGTCAGGCCCTGATCATCCCTGAAACTGTACGGTCCACCGGAACCGATAAATCCTATAATATTTGAAACATCAACTCCATACTTTTGCTGAATCTTTCGGCAGTAACACATGATTGATGTAAGGTGTGCTCCGGCAGATGGTCCCGCAATAATGACTCTTGATACATCTACCCCGTTTTCTTTCAAGTAATTGACTGCAGAATTGTATGCCTCACAGACATCCTTGATCTGGCAGGGATACTTGTATTTTGGAGACAATCTGTAACCCAGAGAAACAAATCTGTATCCCTGATCACAGACACATTGTCCTACATAATCAAAGAATTTTGGATTTCCGGCATTCCAGCCTCCGCCATGAACCCACATTATAATCTTGTTACTGATGACTTTTTTTGGCTCGTAATATAGGAAATACTGCTTTTTATCACTGCCATAAGAAACCTCTGCCGGCTTATATTTCTTTTTTATTCGGAGCATTTTCCTGTATAAACCGAAGTAACTCAGGCTTTCGCGCAGATAATCATTCATATCATCACCAAACATGTTTTAATAACTTCAAGGGAGAGTATATTTAAGGGATAATCTTAAGATCAAGCAAGGCTGATTTGCATTCATTGATGATCTTCAGCTGATTCCATTTGGATAATTCAACATTTTCTTCGGCTTTTTTCATTATCTCTCTGATTCCGTCTGCGTCAGCATATACGAAACACTGATCAACCTTGTTCAATTCCCTGATTATGTCTTCAGACTTTTTTTCAGCTTCATTTGTCTCTGCTCTGAATACTGTGTCAGTATTATCACCAAAAAAGCTTCGGTAGATGTCGATCTTATCTTCATCAAGAAGATAGTTTCTGGCTTCTCTTCCGAACATCTCTTTCCTTTCCTTCTGTACTTCCCGCTCTCTGTGCATTTCTCTTTTCATTGCACGGATTTTGGACTTGAGGAATGAAGTTCCCTTGATGAATACTGCATAGTCCTCAAATATGGAGGGATCATCGAAATAAAGGTAGATCCAGATTCCGTCTATGATATATTTCTTTTCCCTGTGCTGTTTTGAATAATCCATTGCGAACTTAACGAAGTCTATAAATACCTTATCCTCATATTCTTCCTTGGAAACACTGTTTCTCTCATCTATTCCGATATAGTATTTTGCTCCTTCACCAATAAAGAAACTGTAAAACATGTCAGAATAATCTTTCAATTCATCCATCGAAAAATGGTCCTTGACAAGAAGCAGGTCGTCAAGTTCAATATGATCAATATCGTCTCCCTCAAGAGTTCTTGCCATCATGGATTTTCCACTGCCCGAATGACCTAGAATGAAACAAATATTTGTTTCACCTGAATTGAAGCTTTCTTCATTGTAGTAGAGATCCGGCTCCGAAACAGTGTATTTATCACTCGGCAGCTGCCACCCCTTAGAGATGTCGCTGTCGCTTTTGAATTTATCATTTACGATGACATACATTTCCAATACATTGTGCCCTAAAAACTTGTTAGAGTAATAGTTGGAGAATCGTTTCTGTTTTTTCGGGAGGACTTTATAGCGGAGGTATTTTTTTTTGAGTTCTTTTTGCGTAGTTATATTATCACTTATTATGGCGAGTGACGAGTCCAGAAGAGCCTGGTCTAAATCAGTATACTGTTCCATAGTTTTCCTTTCCTTCATTAAAAACTGCGTACCTGTCAGCTTTCGTCATGCTCATTAGGTTTAATCATAAAGTTCTCTGCCATCTTACTTGTCTTTGATGTCTTAAGTGTAACGTATCCTAATAACATTCTGGGCCTGCTCAGGATCAAGTTTTACAGAGCCAAAAGCTGTTACAATAAAGTCTTTCTGCATGTCCAGATAAAAGAGCTGATCCATGGTAAATTCAAAAAACTCCCATATTACACCTATAGTCATGGAGAAGCAGAAAGCAACCAGGGCCAGATAAAATGGTGATAAGTTAACGTTTTTACTGCCCCTGTTGAGTAAATAAACCAGAGAGAATCCAATTGCCGCGCAAAGGAAGCCATTCATAGTATGCAGCATTGTATCCCATGCCGGAATTTTCACATAATAACTGTTTACCTCCCCAAGAATTTCAGCCGCAAATATGAAAAAATATTATGCAATGAAAGAGCGGAGGAATTGAAAGGTCAAGCTGGTCCTCAATAAATGCCGGTACAAGAAATAGGATTAATACAAGTATGCAAAGGGCAAGGTTCTCATAGTTTTCTGTAAAAGCGCAGCGAATGGCTGTCAACACAACCATCACATGAAGTATAAAAAAAGTACTACAACTTTTCTGTTCTCAATGTATTTGTACCTGTTTATCAGTCTTTTCACGTATATGCTGATTTTCATTGACAATACCTTCTTTAATTCTTTGTTACTGTGGCTATATATTCTGTCTTATCATCGACTTTAATTCCGGGATCCTCTATACTGAATTTGCCATCAGTGACGCTCATAAAATGACATATGGCAATACCTATGTCGATGGCCTGTACATCCCAGGGAACCTTCCTTTGATAGCTATCCGCATGCCTCTTATAAAAATGAAAGTCACTGCCGTCTTTAATCACACGGCATGGCTGAATATTTACGGCTGACGGACTCCATCTGACCACTTCCAGAGCATTGTCATAATCATCCATGCTGATAGGGGTTGAAAAATCATTTACATAGAAGAGTTCTTTGGGATCCAGTCTCTCATCCCCATGAACAGTCTCCCGGAGCTTTATGTCCACAGCAGCCTTTTTTTCGGCAGGATAACCCAGAGGACTGACAATCGGCATGAACTCGTCTTCTTTCGTTTCCGTTTCTTTTTCAAACAGTTCCCGGTCCATGGTGCCGCCGATCCATGTTGTACCTATGCCCCTGGACCATGCATAGAGAACCAGCTTTTCAAAGGAATACCCAAATGCAACTTCGAATCCGGGAATCTTAGGAACCTTTCCGGCAACATAAAGATGCTCTCCGTTGATTACCGGGCTTGAAAGGCTATGCTCTTCTGCATCCAGGAAAAGAAAATTCACAGGAATGCCATAGGGATTTGTAATCGTTTTTGCGTAACTTTCAAGAGCTTTTCTGTCTTCATCCGTTAACTGTCTTCCGTCAAAAGTCCGGACGCTCTTTCTTGTTCTGATAACTTCCATCACATTCATTTCAGCTTCCTCCCTTCCAGATCTTTCTGTTTAAGAGCAATTCATAGGAATAACATGTCTTAGAAAATAATCCCTCTGCCGGATGACGGAGGGATTATCATTTATAGCTTTATTTCAATTCAAGACTTAATTCCTCCAGCTCAACAGACTTGGGCACCAGGTAAATCAGGTTAAAGCCTTCCTGCATATCTTTGGTGGAAAAACCTTCTGACGCATCATACTCTACACCCCATATAACCCATAGCCCCGGCTCATATTCGTTTCCGCCGGAATCTTTCAGGATAAATGAACCTGTATTTTCTTTTGTAATGTCATCCATGCGGATTTCACCGTCTGAAGCGACAAATTTTGTCACGATATAGCGGCTGTCTTCCGGGGGTTCCTTAATGGAGAAATGGTCTGAATCATTCATTTCTCTAAGTTCTTCCAATTTGAGGTTATAGTTTAACCATTTAAACTCTTTAGCCGACTCGTCGGCAGCCTCTTCCGTCACTGCCTCGCCGGCTGATGTATCCCCTTCTCCCGTACCGTTTCCGGCAGATTCTTTCTGAGATCCGCATCCTGTCAGAAACAGAATAAGGGAAACTGCTGCAACTAAAAGCAAGAGGTAGCTTTTTCTCATTTATATCCCTCCTCACATATCATGGACTATCCGTTTATTCTTCATTGTCTTCCACATATCCGAAAAGCTTTTCCTTATGAGGAAGAAGCAGACGATACAGAATCAATCCAAGCGCGCCACAGGAGCATATTTCTCCAAGTGCGATTGTCAGCATCATGATCGGAACAGGTTTCTGTATTCCGTAGGCGTATCTTTTGAGTCTTCTCAGAATTCAATTGTCTCAGGCGCTTTAGTAAAAGAGCTGAAAGTTGCTTTGGCATTTCTGAGATAGAATACTTCTGTATTCCCGTCATCTGCTGAGTACATCTGCTGCAGGGAGGGATATGCGTCAAGCATGGACTGCTTTGCTTCTCTTCTTTCATCTTCCACAAGCTCTGCGGCTACACGCAGCCATTCCCCGCCCTTGCAGGCACAGATCTCGACTTTCGGATTGGCATGGATCTGCTTTGACACATCCTTTACTTTTCCGGTCTGAATGTAAAGTTTTTCTTCGAACAGGTGAATTGTGCCAAAAGGTCTTACCCGGGGCTGATCGCCGTCAAGTGTTGCAAGGTAATAGGTCCCTGCATCTTTAAGAAACTGTTCTACTCTTTTCATCATAGCCTCCTTGTTTCAATTTTTATTATTTTAGGACTATAGTAATAATACTGTAATAGGAAATTCAATTCAACAGAATAATACGTATTTGTAACCTTTTAGACGTTTTTTCTCTGCCCAAATAATACTAATCCAGAAATTCAAGGTATTCATCAAACAGGTTAAAGAGCATATCCCCGGAACATACAGGTATTTCCGCCGTACTGCCTGGCAGAGAGGCCCACTGATACAGATCCGACGCTCTGGTAAGGACCAGAGCGGGGATGACTTCGTATCCGGGTCCCAGTATTATATCAAGATATTTTGTGTATTTTACTGCCTGCAGTTCCTCTTCCGGTTCAATCCTGTCCTTCATTTTAAACTCCAGGGAAAAGGCATGCTTATCTGTAATCACCAGTACATCTGCGTAAATCCGAATGCTCCTTGCCTTTTTGATCCGCAATTCAAAACAGATTTCCCAGTCGCTGTAATCCACCCGGTCCAGGTCATTGAAAAGGTTTACCATAGTCTTTCTGCAATCCCTGAATGAATGGATCAGTCCTCTGCTGTCATTCAGATTACGGCCGATTTGCCTGCAGCCCTCCATCAGTTCTGAGAGCCATTCTTCTTCTGACAGCTCCAGAAGCTCATCTGCTCTGCTGTAGTAACCGCAGAAATCCGCAAGACCCGTGTGTGGCCGTGTCTGCCTGATCATTCCGTGCCAGCAGTAGTCCTTGTCTATGTAACAGAGCTCGCGGATGAAGGGGGCGCCGTACAGAAGGCGGTTGATATCAGATTTGCCGACTCCGGTCTCCTTCCGGATATCTCTGGCTTTGATTCCGTCATGACTGCATATTGTCTCATATATTTTTATGATCTGCTCATCATCGATTTTTTTCATCCGGTCCGTCATTCTTCCGCAAAATCCGTATCCATGGCTACCTGCAGTTTATAGTCCGGGAAAGCCTTCTGAACATCTGCGGTAACTTCATCACAGACAGCCCTCCTGTCTTTGGCATCGAAACTGATAACCAAATCAAACCGCATGGCTTTTTCTTCTTTTATGAGGTAGAATCCATGCACCTGTCTGACATATGGATTGGATAAGGCGATTTTTCTTACCCGCTCTTTTGTCTGGATGATTTCCTCGTCTTTTGTATTGACTGAGTAGACACCGATTGCTGTCAGGATTACATTATGCTTTCTGTGCACCTCCAAGGTTATTTCACGGATCAGCCGGTCAAGCTGATCTGCCATACAGGTATCCGGCACCTCTATGTGGATTGAACCGTTCCAGGTATCCGGGCCGTAATTGTTCAGAACCAGGTCATAAGCACCCTGTACCTGAGGAAATGATGTAACTGTGCCTTTGATTCCTTTTGCCAGTTCAACATCATTACGCTCTCCAAGAATCTGGGAAATGGTATCCCGCAGCATTTCGATTCCTGATTTGATAATCACAATTGAAATGATCGCACCAAGCCATGCCTCCAGTGACACATGAAAGATCAGAAAGATGCCGGCGGCCACAAGAGTCGAAGCCGAAATAACAGAATCCAGGGTGGCATCTTCCCCGGAATTAACCAGGGAATCCGAGTTGACTTTCTCACCTACGCTTTTTACATAACGTCCAAGCACGATCTTCACAAGGACTGCAACTGCTACAATAACCAGTGACACAGGGGTGTAGTCAGGTCTGCCGGGATGAATGATCTTTTTTACCGACTCAATCAGAGAAGTAATACCTGCATAAAGGACGATCACTGAAATAATCATGGCACTCAGGTACTCTATACGACCGTAACCGAAAGGATGCTTTTTGTCGGGTTCTCTGCCCGCAAGCTTTGTTCCGATGATGGTGATCAGTGAACTTCCCGCATCGGAAATGTTGTTAACGGCATCCAATACGATGGCGATGGAATTGGCCATAAGTCCGATCACAGCTTTGAATGCCGCCAGCAGTACATTTGCTATGATTCCTATGATACTTGTTCTGATAATAATACTTTCGCGTGATGAATTGTTTTCCTTCAAATTTTTCATAGTATCTCCTTTTTTGCTCATTTATTATGCTACGAGATTGGTGATCCATATTCCTTTATTTACAAGATAGTAACCGAATAGAACTTTGATCAGCTCTGCCCCCTGAACGACAGCCAGGATGGCCAGGATGGAAAAAGGGCTGAACCTGCATAAAGTATAGGCCAGAGGAACTGATACCACCCATGAAAAAACACTGTCAAATACAAATGTGATCAGGGTCTTGCCGCCGGATCTGAGAACAAAGTAAAGCGTATTCATCATTCCCTGCAGAGGGAAAAACACAGCCAGGATAATGATAAACCACCGCGCAAGGTCCCTGACCTCTGCCGTTGTGTTATATGCCCTGGGGAAAACCCCTGACAGTCCGATCAGAATAAGAGTCAGAACCAGGCAGACAGCTCCGTTAAACAATACAAGTTTCTTTGCGCTGTCCATAGCCAGCCGGAACTCAGAAGCGCCAAGCAGCTGCCCTTCCAGTATCCCTGCAGCCGCTCCCAGATTTATAAATACGACATTTAACAGATTGCAGAGAACATTTGCTATATTAAGTCCCGCTACGACAGCCAGACCTTTTCTGGAATAGCACTGGGATAAAGCAGCAACACCGGCTGCCCACAGAAATTCGTTACAGAAAATAGGTATACTTTTGATAATGATTGTCTTCATCCTCCCTAAGGGAATCAGCAGTGTGTCATAAACATGATCAAGAAAAGGGAACTCGCTGCTTTTGGCTTTACGCCAGCCGGCAATGACTGCCAGATCCACAAAGCGGGATAAAACCGTGGCAATCGCCGCTCCTTTCACACCCAGAGCAGGCAATCCTCCTTTTCCGTAAATCAGCAGATAGTTGAAGACTATATCCACAGCAACAGAAATCAGACCCGCTATCATGGGTTCCAGGCTGTGGTTCATCTCCCGGAAGCTGCCGGCGTAGACCTGGGTCAGGGAGAAGGGAATCAGGCCGATCAGCATGATATTAAGGTAATCCAGTCCATACTTCATAGTAAGATCCGGATCAAAAGAGTTACCCGTTCCGGTCAGATACAATCGGATTAGGGAAGGCCCGGCCAGCAGAAAAATCCCGATTCCGGACAGGGTTACCAGTATAACGATCCAGAGCTTGAGCCTGAAAACCCGGGCAAATCCTTCCCTGTCTCCGTTTCCGAAATACTGGGCCCCGTAAATGCCCGGTCCCGACAGTCCTCCGAATACTGCCAGATTAAAGACAAAGAGTATCTGAGCGCTGATAGAGACACCGGTAATGCACTCGGTTCCAAGACTTCCGACCATCAGGTTATCAACCAGAACGACCGCATTGGCAATACCGCTCTGTATCATCATGGGGATGGCCAGTATGAGTGCCTTTTTATATATACTTGTATTTGCGCTGTCCACATTCATATTGCAGCGGGCCATCCTTTCCGTTTTCTGATTCCCGCGTAGATGATATAAGAAATAATGGCAGTAAGGCAGTCTGCCAGAGCCTGGGTCCAGACAATGCCCGTCATGCCTGCGAGACTGTTTAAAAGGAATAATAGGGGAATATTAAATACAAGCTGCCTGATCACGGCAAGCCAGAATGATTCCCTGCCCAGTCCGATTGCCTGGGTAAAATGTACCATGGAAAAGCACAGGAACATCAGCGGTGTCGCAAAGCATCTGGCCCGCAGAAAATGTGTGCCGAACCGTACCGTATCTGCATCGGCGATAAAAGCTTTCATAATCCCGGGAGCAAACACATAGTAGAGAACAACACAGGTCAATCCGATTCCCAGTCCCACTGCTCTTCCGAAACGGAAAACGGCATCCATGCGCTCTATATCTCCTGCAGAGTAACTGTAAGCCAGGAGGGGAACCATTCCCATACAGATTCCGACCCCGATATTCAGAGGCAGCCTCTCAGCCTTCAGAACAATTCCTATGGCCGCCAGTTCAATATCTCCGTAGGAGGCAGCCAGCCTGTTGATTACTATGGTACAGATATCAAACAGGAAGATTCCGGCAGCTGCGGGAATTCCGACGCCGAAAACCGAAGCAAGAGACTGCTTTGACGGATATCCGCCTTTAAGGCGGATCCGCAGAACCGTCTCTTTGCATGCCTTCCTGTAGACTGTGATAAAGTAGACAAAAGCCGCGATATTGCTCAATAATGTCGCGATGGCAGCACCCATCACCTGCTTTCCGTCAGGAAGCAAAACAAACATGAACAGAGGATCCAGGAAAATATTCAGCAATCCTCCCATACTAAGTCCGAAAGAGGCCTGGGAAGACATACCAATACTGCGCAGCATGGAAGAAAGCGTGTTGCTTAGGATGACCGGTATCCCTCCGATCACGACCACGAAAAACATATATTGCCTTGAGTAAGTCAGAACATTGTCACTTGCACCCAGAAAGCGCAGCAAAGGCGTCATGCCGACAAGACACAGTAAGGAAAATACGACAGCAGTAAGCAGGGACATCCATATGCAGGATGCGGAAACTCTGGATGCCTCTTCATCCTGGCTGCTTCCGATCAACCGGGCAATCAGCGTTCCTCCTCCTGCCCCAAACACATTTGAAATGACGATGGTCAGCATATAAACAGGAAGCACCAGTGAGCAGGAAGCAACCATATAGGGGTTGTTAGTCCTTCCCACAAACCAGGTGTCAGCCAGATTATAGGCCAGGGTGATCAGCTGGCTGGCGACAGCCGGCAGAGCCATGACCGCAAGGGCGTGGGGAACACTGTCTTCTTCAAAAAGAAAACGTTTATCATCCATTCTTATCACTTGCCGTCCGGGAAACTTGTAAAGGCATCCTGTTCTACCTGAGGAAGGCCGTATTTATCTTTTGCATCGGCAATGGCCCGAATCATGAATGCCATATTTCTGGCGAGATTTCTCATAGTCTGAAGTCCTTCAAGGTCCTTCTTCACATCCTCCGCTTTGAATCCGTGTACCTGGTTCCAGTAGGTGGAGGAGGCAAGGGGCATGCCGCTGATAGTAAAATACTTATTTAAAACATCAAAAGAAGCCGTGTTTCCTCCTCTTCGACAGCTGGTAACTGCCGCGCCAACCTTCATATGCTTCGAAAAAGGCGTGGAGTAAAAGAGACGGTCAAGACATGCCAGGAGGGCTCCGTTAGGTGAACCGTAATAGACGGGGCTGCCGGCCACCAGGCCGTCCGCCTCCTCAAATAAAGGCGCAATCTTATTAACTATATCATCAAATACACATTTGCCTGTTTTCATACAGGAGCCACATGCTATGCATCCGTGTATCTCACTGTTTCCCAGCTGAACCAGCTGTGTCTCAATTCCTTCTTCCTCAAAAGTCTTAATCATCTCGTCAAGTGCCGTCGCAGTACATCCGTGAACATGGGGACTGCCGTTGATCAATAATACTTTAGCCATTATCTTACCCTCTTTTTCTTTCTTAAAAAAACAGCAATTTTACATTGTAATGATTTATTATTACTGATTATAGTGTAGTTAATTGAAAATACCCCGTCAAGGGGATTTCATGATATAATCAAATCAGGAAAATGTATCAGACAGGTTGTATCCTGTCCGTAAAACTAATGGAGGTGGCTATGGGTGTTTTAAATGGACTGAAGGTTCTCGACTTTTCTACTCTGCTTCCGGGACCGTATGCTTCACTGATGCTTGCTGATATGGGGGCTGAAGTTCTGAAGATCAGCGCACCGGGAAGGCCTGATCTGGTAATCAATTATGAGCCCTTTATTGAAGACAGCGGGATTTCTGCATGTCATGCCTGGCTTGGAAGAAATAAAAAGACCATGTTCCTTAACCTGAAAAAGCCGGAAGCAAAAGAAATCATCAGGGAACTGATCAAGGAATACGACATAGTTCTTGATCAGTTCAGACCCGGTGTCATGAGCAGATTAGGGCTGGGCTACGAAGAACTGAGCGCTGTCAATCCGGGACTGATCTACTGCTCTCTTACAGGCTACGGACAGACGGGACCGCTGCGGGATGCCGCAGGACATGATATAAATTACCTTGCCAGAAGCGGTATTATTTCCCACGCGGGAAAAGAAAAGGGAGGCCCTTCCCTCATGAACTTTCAGATAGCCGACGTGGCAGTCGGTTCCATGAATTCCGTAATCGGTATCCTGGCAGCCGTCTATCACCGGACCATGACCGGAAAGGGACAGTATATCGATGTGTCCATGCTTGACGGATGTATTCCCTTCAACAGCCTTGACGGAGCAGGATTTCTTGTTTCAGGCAGGCAGCCCGGCAGAGAAAAAGAAATGCTCAATGGCGGCTGTATCTATGATTATTACGAAACAAAAGACGGCGAGTTCATGAGTGTAGGTTCTCTGGAACCAAAGTTCTGGAAAGAGTTCTGCATGGGAATCGGACGGGAGGACCTGATTTGTGAGACTGTCCGTCCTAAAGACACCGGACGGATCAAAGAAGAAATCCGCAGGATATTCAAGTCAAAAACAAAGAAGGAATGGACACAGATATTCAGTCACTATGACGCCTGCGTCCAGCCTGTCCTGAACCTTGAAGAAGCTCTCCTGGAGGATGAACAGGTAAAGGAAAGAAAGATGGTTGTTGAAGTACCCCTGCCCTCCCGGAATGGAATAAAAGTAAGACAGATGGCAACGGCAATTCATTTCAGTGAAAGTCCCTGTGAATATAAACATGCAGGATATCCTCTGGGCTATCACACCAGAGAGATCATTGAATCCCTAGGGCTGGATTACGGCGAGCTTGAGAAAAAGGGGCTTTTCACATAAACAGCCCGGGATAGATCAGGTATAAATTATGGAGAAGAAAAAGAAGTTTCATTCAGTCAAATTGCCTCATCTGGGCCTTCGAATTATAAAAACCGGTATTGCCGTATTTCTGTGTCTTGTAATTTACTGGATCAGAGGATACGGCGGTCTTGTCATGCAATCGACTGTGGCTGCCATCATATGTATACAGCCGTATCGTTCAGACAGTATCAGAACCTCTTTCAACCGGGTCGTCAGTACATTTGTTGGCGCCGGCTGGGCAGCTCTGTTTCTGATACTGATCATGGCACTTTCAAAAGCCGGCATTCCCGTCCATGTGCTGATCGCCTATGCAATCATGGGTATTGGCATCATGTTAACCATATACACCTGTGTTGTCATGAAAAATCCGGATGCGGCTTCTCTTGCAGCGGTTGTCTTTATCTGTATTCTGGGAACATATCCCGATCTTGACCAGCCTTTTTTATATATGGTAAACCGTATCATTGACACTGTTATCGGTATTATGGTGGCAGGACTTGTTAATTCTGTTACTCTGCCCCGGAAAAAGCATGAAGAGTATCTCTTTTTCATCAGGCTGCAGGATCTCGTCCCGGACAGATACACCCGAATCGACTCCACTGTACTGGTGATTTTAAACCGTCTTTACGATGAAAACGCCAAAATATGTCTGATTTCCAAGTGGGCTCCGGCTTTTATGATCTCCCAGATGGGCACAATGGATGTAAACGTTCCTGCCATAGTCATGGACGGAGCCGCCCTTTATGATATTCCCAACCGCAGTTACCTGCATGTGACTTCTCTTGATCACAAGGATGCTGTTTTCCTGACCAATCTGCTTTTGTCTATGGGGCTGGCCTACGGGGCATATACAGTAAGAAAATCCTCCCTCATGATCTACAGGGGAGGAAAACTGAACAGAGCCGAAAAAGAGGAATATGAAATGATGAAAAGGTCTCCTTACCGTAATTATGTGGAAGGGGGCTTCAGCGATGAAGATCAGATCTGCTTCATTCGGGTTATTGACTACGATGAAATCATTGAGGAACTGGAGCTTCGTTTTCTTGATATGATAAACTGGACACGCTTTCGGGTTGTTCGCAGGCCCCAGCATAAACTTCAGGGCTACAGCGGCCTCTATTTCTATCATCCTCAGGCCACGGTTGAAAACTGTATGGAATACCTGATCCATGAAATGAGCAGGGGACAGGACCGGACTCTGATCCCTGTGGATATGAGCCAGTCTGTCCCCTATGAATCTGAACACCAGGCCATTGCCCTGCTCAACAGAACAAGACAGATATTTGAACCGATACAATTCCCCTGGTCAAAATAATCATTTGTTTTCTTTGTGCGGAATGCCTTTATTGTCTGCCCAGTCGGCAGCCGGGCTGTTATCCGGACAGATCATGTTAACCTCAGAATAGTGATCGCTGTTCAGCTCGATCCAGTTTTCCGGCAATTCTTCACATTCTGCATCAACCTCAATACTTTTCAGATTATTGCAATAGGTCAGGAGCCGGATGTTCTCGCCTTCCACATTATTCTGAAGACCTCCTTTGATCACCAGGTCTTCCAGCTGATCGCAAAGACTGATAACTGCCCCTTCATCGTCTTTGTGGGAATTAAAACACTCCACAACTTCAGATGGGATTGTAATTCTTTTACAGGGCAGTTTATTGAAAGCCCCGGGTGCTATATACTTCACATTTGACGGCACTTTGATTTCTTCTGACTCGTCAAAGCATCTTAAGAGAACACTGTCCCCTGCGATCAGATACTTATCTACTCTTGCATTTTTCATCCAGGGAGAGCCCTCAAGAAATAATTCATCAAAGTAGCAGACGGAGTCAGGTATGGTGACTTTCTCGATTTTGCTGAGGGAAAAGGCGGAATATCCGATCTTTTTCAGTCCCTCCGGAAGAATAAGTTCTGTTGCCTGATGGCCGCGTCCTACATAGGCATCAATCTCCGTGACACCTTCAGGAACTCTGATCGTGGTCAGGTCTTCAGGGACTGCGACAAGTCGGTTTCCGACGACCTGATAGCCATCCTCATCATGAAAGAGCTGATCCAGGGCGTTGGTCCATGCATTTGTGGACCAGATACTGCCGTCTTTGTATCGCAGGATCGGCCTCTGTCCGTCTAATCCGTATTCATCGCTTTTTAAAATCATGGGACCGGTCCGGTGATCAGTCGTATCCATCCATGCCAGCATTTTCCCGTCATCAACTGAATAAAAGCTTACTCTGGACACATGATTATAAACGGTAAAACTTCCATTACCGTAATCCCCTGCACTTTCATAACCCAGATACTCAAGCAAGGCGCAGACTTCCGCTTTTGCCCCGGAAGAAAGATCTTTTTTCTTTTCATCTGTCATGATATTACTTATATATTCTTCCGGTATATCATCTTCATCTGTGGCTTTCAAGCTGAAACGGGATGGAATTTCGGGATTATCTACTCTGTCTTCATCAGACAGATCCGGAACAAACGGTTCATCATATTCATCAGTAATCTTTAAAAAGGGACCTGTAAGATCCTCTTTCTGAAGAAGATCATGATGAAGAGAAAGATCCAGGTCTTCACTGAATTCTCTGCTCTCATAAATCTTTTCAAGCATTGAAATTGCTTTTTCTTCTGCTTCTTCCGGACTGCGCTTTCCGCTCTGACCGCCACAACCGTATATACCGGATGTCAGAAGAATACAGATACTGAATAAACAAAGGAATTTCTTCAAAGGTTTTTTCTCCTTTTTTGTTAAAATAAAAAGTTGTGATTTGAGAATAATTATATGTTATTTATATGAATAACATTAAATTATTCTCCGGAGTAGAATTCCGTTTCTGTCTTATTTGCCTGAATGAGCACTGAGCTTTGATTAAATATTTTCAGCATTTCATCGTTCCCTGCTCTCCTCTTTTTCCACCGGCCTGTATACACTGACAAGGGCAATAACAGCAAGAATAATGGCTATAAGAGAAAGAATCGTATTCAGGCTGCTGCGATTGTTTTTCATAATCTTAATACCTCCTAAAATCAGTTATAGTTAATAAAGACGAGGCCTATCATACAGAGCGCCACACCGACAAGCTTGTTCCAGGTCAGTGTTTCATGATAAAGGAAATATCCTACAAGAAGAAGAACCAATGCAAGAAAAGCACTCTGAACGATAAATGCGGTACTGACCTTCCATCCTGCCTTATAGGCATAAATCCATCCGACTTCCAGGCCTACAACTACGAATCCCAGAACAAAGGGCGCCCAGTTCAGCTTTCCGTATTCCTTGATCAGACTCCCTTCATTGCCAAGCAGATGGTATAATGCCAGACTTGCCGCCGCTCCGATCAGGTAGGTAACTGTAAGGGATGCGAAAGGGTTCATCCTGGCAGGTACCTCTTTGGCGCAGATCTGATATAAGGTGTTGGAAAAGACAAGAAGTGCCATGGGCCAGATATAAAAAAACATAAATAATACCTCCGATAAAGTATCATAAGAAAAGATGAAAGGGATTGTTTCACAGGATTATTATAACATATCCGTCATGCCATGTGAAAAGCTATATCGGCAAAGGGAAATCAAAATAATGCTAATATTTATAAATTATGTGATGTTTCTGTGACACTAGATGATGTATACTAACAACAGAAACAAAGCAAGATATGTCCTGTTATTATTATAAATAAGGAGGTAGACATTATGTGGACAATCAGTGAATTAAAACAAAGCGGTAAAGCAGCATTTCAATCTAATTACTGGAAATGTGTCGTCGCGGCTTTTCTTCTGTCATTGCTGACCGGAGGTATATCCATTGCATCGAGATTTAACAGCGGGGATGCAGAAACCATTACGGAAAATGCACAGAATATGTCCCCCCAGGTACTGAGTCTGGTTGCCGGCGCTTCTCTGATCGTCATTGTCCTGGTTCTTCTGTTCAAGATATTTGTAACAAACCCGCTGAGTGTCGGCTGTTATACATTCTTTTTACGGAACACTGAAGATCATCAGACAGATCTGGATGTGATCACAAGCGGATTCAGTAATTTTATCAACGTATTCCTTACACTTTTACTGAGGGATATTTTTATCTTCTTATGGTCACTGCTATTTATTATTCCGGGACTTATTAAAATGTATTCATACAGGATGGTTCCTTATATCCTGGCTGAAAACCCGACTCTGTCACCAACAGAGTGTATCACCCGTTCCAGAGAAATGATGAGCGGAAACAAATGGAATGCCTTTGTATTTGACCTGTCTTTTATCGGATGGTACCTGCTTTCGATTCTGACATGCGGACTTCTCAATATCTTCTGGACAAGGCCTTACAAAGAAAGTGCAAATGCAGCGCTTTATCTGAAACTAAAAGAAATCAGCGGGTATACGCAGTATTAAAAGTGTAATGATAAATACCCGGGCAAAGCATTAAGCTTTACCCGGGTATTTTCATGTCATTCCCCGATTATTCTCTTATGCAACTTTTATTTCCCGGGCCAGTTTTCTCCGCCGATAGTAATATGAGTGATTTTATTCTCATCTTTATCAAAATAGAAACTTGCGCTGCATCCCTTATCATAGTCACCATAATTGTAGGAAATGTAGGAATCGCTGTCGCTACTGGAAAACTCTACGGCTGAAGTCTTCAGTGCCGCTTCCAGATCCGCTTTTCCTGTTGTTAAAGATAATCCTTTGGGGACAGTAAAATCCGGAACAGGATTATCTCCATATGCAGACGCTTCTATCTCAGATATTGCGCAGTTGCTTCCGTCAGTCTGATAATCGGCAAAATTCTTGAAATCAACTCTGAGTTTCACACCGTCTTTTTCCAGGGTGCCGTAACCTGTTCTTCCTGCCATTACATCCTGTGTCTCTGTAAGAGTCCATCCGTTTTTAATGAATTCAGATGTAGGACAGGGAAGCTGATAGACTACGCCTCCCAGGCTGAAGGTAGAAGAATCAAAATCATCACCTATTGCAGCAGGTGCCGTGTACTCGCTCAGATAATCCGGCACTTCACTGGATGATGCTGTTTCTTCTCTGAGCATGTAGGAAACTTCAATCTGATCCTCTCCGTTCTTTTTGGATTCCTCATCTTTCCACCAGGTAAATTCAATTTCTCCTTCATCTCTGCTCTTTCCGTAAGTGTTTGTCAGGTATTCGTCATATTCATTTGACTCAGTGGGAGCTCCCATGACTTTTTCTACAGCATCCTTATCATCGCCCGGTTTCAATCCGTTTCCGAGTTCAAAAGAATAATCTGAAAGCTGGGCCTTTTTGAACTTGATGGAAGTTACCTTACATTCAGACAGTTTCTTTGAATTACCTGACCCGTTAAAGACATCGATAGTAATGTTAGGCTTTCCATCCTTATTGATATAGACAAATGTATAGGTGAGGCCATCCAGACTCTGGCTCATATCTGTACTTGTCTGCCATCCGTCAGCTTCCAGTACACTGTAATCGAAGGGAAGGGTGTACTCTTTACCCTCAAGAACAAATTTGCACTGGTCTGCATACTGGCTTTCAGAGCCGGGCATGGTGGCATTTACGGATTCTGTCGCTTCAGGTGTGGCTTCGCTTGCCTGTTCAACCGCAGCCTCGCTTGTCTCCTGCTTCTGATTTCCCGCGGTACTTCCGCAGCCGAACAGAAGCATAACTGTCGACAGGGTTAAAGCGCCTATGATTGTTACCAGTTTTTTGTTTTTCATTTTTGTCTCCTCTCTGTTCGTTCATTGGCTGGTATCAATAATCACAACAGTTCTCATTCTATTCTATAGAAAAAACCATTGTTTTCTCTGCTTATGACCGGCTAATAGTTAAATTCCATACATCCTATTATTTCGTCAGCCTTATCGCCGTCAACGCTCTTTTCAAATGTCATCATAAAGGGAATCTTGTCTCCGATTTTATAAAGGCAGGCATACTCACCAATGGAAGATTTGTATTTTATGAACCCATCGTCTTCCCGGAAGCTATCGCTGTTCTTATTGTCAGCAATGTACTTGTTATAGACATCCTCCGTCAGAATCGTTGCCGTAACAAGAGGGTATGTCGAATCATCAAATTCCCCCTCAAACATCAAAAAACCATCGTTTTCAAAGACAACTGAATAGCCGGCACCTGTATCGATCGTTACCTCCACAGGAAACTCTCCCTCACTCATAGTAGCCGTTGCCGTCACTTTTTTCGATGAGGCTGCCGTACCCGCCGTACCTGCGTCTCCACATGCAGCCATTAGCAGCGAAAGAGCAAATACCATCGCAAACAGAATCACCATTTTCTTTTTCATTATTTCATCTCCTTTATATTATATGATAGTATTAATAAATCACCGGTCAGATTTACATGCCGAATTCCAGGCATAATGACCGGAAACGTTCCTTTTCCTTATCTTTGACCTCTTTGGACAGATCATTCATACAATGATGGATTACATCTGCATCTTTTAGTACTTCATCCAGGGGGCTGTCTGTGACCAGCTTATCATCATGATGATAGATCATGGAGCAGATCTGCTCTGTTTCCTTTTCATCCGTGATTTTCAGGCTTTCAAGTATTTCTTTTGCAAGAACGGCACCCCTGTGGGCATGATCTTCGTAAGAGCCTGTCTTATAGGCGGCCATATCATGGAGCATGGCTGCCATGGCACAGATTTCCGGATCAAAGCCCCGCTTTTTTGCAATCATAGTTGCCGCCAGAGACACACCATAGAGATGGTTGATGGCACCGGTTCTTTTTTTCGCATCTTCCATCTTATTTAATTCATCATCAACATATTTTCTGAGTTCTTTCAATCTGCTCATATTCTAATCCTCCCTCTTTATAAATAGCTGGCAGTCAATCCGTCAGATTGTGACTGTACCAGTATCTCTGCAGCTGTTTCTCGTCCAGCTTTTCGACAAAGTTTCTTTTATAAGTCAGAAAAGACTCAAGATCCATCAGTATGTGATAGAGTAATGCTCTGCTTTCGAATTCATCGCGGCTTTCAGGCATCTTTTCATCTTTCAAATGATCGAGGAGCGCCTGCAGCATGATTTCCTGCTCTTTAGGATCGTTTTTTTCAATTACATATTTACTGAGATATTTCATGTAGCCTGCAACGATTTTGGCCTGTTCCGGAATACTCCTGATCTTACGCATGGAAAAATGAAGGCTGTAAAGAACCTGGCACTGGTCATATCTCATTTCAAAATAATCGGTATAATAAACAGAATGCGGCAGGAAAGTATTATCCTGATACTCCCTTGCGTCGTCCATATATCTTCTCAGTCTCTCTTCAAGATCCGTGATCATGGGCCATACATCGGAATGGTGTCCGGGTTCCAGCAGATAAGCAGCCATGAGATTTAAGATTTCCTGCAGGTTCTCCTCCGTTTTCCTCATGTCTGCCACCATTAATACACGATGTGATCTGTTATCATGGAAGAGATTGATAAAGAGGGCCAGAATGATTCCGATCAGGACCAGGGCAAACTCATTGATGATAGATGCCCCGGAAAAGTCATTACTGATAAATAGGTGGGCGCCCGCTACTGCATTAACAGAAATGGTAGCCCGCCAGCCCAGGTATTCGGCAATCAGGACTGTAAAAAAGACATAAAGGCCGTAGGCAACCATGACATTGTCGACATAAAGGACAATAAACCAGGCAATCACAACAGAAATCATAAAGGTTATCAGCCTGTACAGAGACAGTCTGACACTTTCCCATCTGGTAGTCATCAGTGTCAGAAGGGCAATGGTACCGGCGGAAATGGTATTGTCAAGATGCAGAGAGTAGGCGGCCAGTATTGCCAGACTGCTTCCCAGCCCTATTTTCGCGGCAAGCAGAAAGATCTTTTTCAGATTTCTTCTTGGTTTCATAAATTCACCCCTGCTTTCATAGTTTAACAGTTACCTGTATATACATGGGTAAGATACTTGCCCGCAGTTTCTGCCAGTTTATAAATCAGACTGATGTCAGTAGCTTTTCTGTCAGTCATATGAAAACGCGGGAAAAACCTTGAGATATGCAGAGGGATGGAGGGACCGATGACCTGTCCCTTTTTGTCTTTCAATCCGCAGATCCATTCGGCAATCTCCGTCATCTCCTCCTCAGTATCATTTTCACCCGGAACAATCAGGGTGGTCAGTTCCACATGGGTATGTTTTACAGCTTCTTCTATAAATGCCAGTACCATGGAAAGGTCTCCCCCCAGCACATCTCTGTAATAAGAAGCTGAAAAACCTTTTAAATCAATGTTCATAGCATCAATGTAAGGGACAATTTCCTCCAGAACAGACAGGTCTGCTGTTCCGTTAGTCACCAGGACATTTTTCATGCCGTTCTCATGAACCAGTCTCGCTGTGTCCCTCACATATTCATAAGAAATCAGAGGCTCGTTATAGGTAAATGCCAGGCCGATATTGCCGGAGTTTCTGTAATAAAATGCCGTCGCAGCAAGTTCCTCGGGACTGACCGGCTCTCCGGCATCCTTATAAGCCATGGCCTGGTCAGACCAGCTGATTTCATGATTCTGACAGAAGGGACAGCGAAGATTACAGCCGTAACTTCCTGCTGAAAGTATCAGGCTTCCCGGGCAAAAATGTCTCAAAGGCTTTTTTTCTATGGGATCCAGGGCTAAAGACGTAATACAGCCATAGTTTTCAGGAATTATCTGACCGTCCCTGCACACTCTGACTCCACAGAATCCGCTTTTCCCTTCTTCGATCCGGCAATGTCTGAAACAGGTCTGACAAACTGCCATAGGCAACCTCCTCTAATAATGACGGATTACTTCAAAGCGTTCAAGTTCTATCTCCTCTTCGTCCCGGATCCCCGCTTTTCTCATAGCGATGGACACCTGCTGTTCAGGTGTGTCTACTCCCTCAAGATCCGGCAGAAGAAGACCTCTTTTTACACCGTGGGTAACAATGACACCGTACCGTTTCACATCCAGCATATTAATGGAATCAATCGGTTCAGGCTTGCTGAGAACATCAACACTGATCTCGAGCCAGGGAAGCTCATCCTCTGTGATCGGGTCGAACCGGGGATCTCTGGTGGAAGCACTGATGGCATTGTGAATAATCTCCTCAGCAAGATTTTTCCGGGTCGGAAGGATCGTTCCGATACAGCCCCTCAGTTTCCCGTGTTCATGGATGGAAACAAATGCGCCCGCCTGCTGACCTGTCATTTCACGGGGAAGAGAAGAAGGAACAGAGATGATAACTCCGTGCCGGATATATGCTTCCAGGGAGTTTCTGGCGAGGGAAACATAGGAGTCTTCCTTCTCCCTGCGCTCTGTAAGCGCTTCCTCCTGCCTGTCCAGGTAACGGTCCAGGAAATGTCTGTCTTCGCTCTCTCCCTCTTCAGGATAAAAACTGCAGATTCCATATCCGACTCCGGTCACATCTTCATGAGAAAGATTGCATGCCTTTACAGACTGCCCGTCCAGTGCTCCTGCCATGATTACAAAGGAACGGTGACCGCACTCTGCAGCCTTTTCACAGAAAGCATCATCAAAGTCAAAGAGTTCTCCGAATGCTCCCCGTCCGCAGACGTCCATTATACGGGCGTCATAAACAGGGCCTTCCTCGGCAAAGCCGTAGGGACCGTAATCCTGAAGCTTGTGGGACAGGTCGCCGCTGGCGACGAAAACCGCCCTTCTTCCACACTGATTTACAGCCTCTTTAATCAGCTTCCCCAGCTGGTAATGCATGGCAAGAGGGAATCCGGAAAGACCGACTCTTACAATTTTTCCTGATTTATATTTTTGTCTGATAAAATAAAGGGGAACCATAGTACCGTGATCCAGAGCGGGATCTCTTTCTCCCAGCATTCCTGCAGGAAAAGCTTTTTCGTCAGCCAGATTTACAATTTTCCCGACCAGATCACTGTCATACATCTCATGGAATGAAACCTCCGGCGCGCCGAACCGGGCAAAAGAGCCTGATGCGGAAGAACCGGGGGAAATATGGAAATAGTCTGTATACATGATCGTATGCGGACTCGAAATGATAATCGTGTCCGGTTTCAGGGAGGCAATCTCATCCGCTACTTTTTCATAGGAGCGGATCGTCTTTACAATCTGCTTTTCTCCGCCCTTTCCGACGGCTGGAACGATCATAGGAGGATGCGGCACCATAAAAGCGGCCAGAATCGGCATAAATACCACCCTTTCTACACATAAATAAAGAATCTTTTTTTGTTGGGAAACCATTCATATTTACTCCTATAGAATAACACGAAACGATAGAATAGTCGAGTTATTGCAAGGGTCAGATACCCTATTGTATAATAAAAGAAAAAGGAGAAAAAAATGGGACATCTTACCACAAGAGATGCATATAAAAGTCTGGAACAGAGAATCAATTATTTTACGCAGGGTGCGCCTGCATCGGAAACCCTCACAAGCATCCTCCGCCTCCTTTTTACGGAAAAAGAGGCAAAATGGGTTTCCATGCTGCCTATCCGTCCCTTTACACTGAAGAAGGCTGCAAAACTCTGGGGAACTACCGAAGCCAAAGCGGAAAAACTGCTGGATCATCTTTGCGAAAAGGGACTCCTGGTAGACTCGTACTATAAGGGAAACAGACAGTTTGTTCTGCCGCCGCCCATGATCGGCTTCTTTGAGTTTTCCCTGATGCGGACCAGAGGGGATATAGACCAGAAGTATTTGAGCGAACTCTTCCATCAGTATATCAATGTTGAGGAGGATTTCATAAAAGATCTTTTCTTCGGAATGGATACCAAGCTGGGACGCGTATTTGTCCAGGAACCGGTCCTTATGACGGAAAAGACCAATCATATCCTGGATTATGAAAAAGCCTCCCACATCATCGAGGAGGCTGAATATATCGGGGTCGGCATGTGCTACTGCCGCCACAAGAATCTCCATCTGGGCATACCATGCCGGATAAACGCTCCCATGGATACTTGCCTGACATTTGATAATGTTGCCCGCTCACTCTCAGAACACGGCGGCTACAGCAGGCTGATCGAAAAGGAAGAAGCCATGGACATACTGCAGATGTCCTATGAACACAATCTGGTGCAGATGGGTGAAAATGTCAGGGATCATCCCGCATTTATGTGCAACTGCTGTGGATGCTGCTGTGAAGCACTTCAGGCTACGCGCAAGTTCAGTCCCATGCAGCCCATCGCTACAACAAATTATATCGCGAAACTTGATTCCGAATCCTGTATCGGCTGCGGTAAATGTGCCAAGGTCTGCCCGGTACTGGCCATAAGCATGGAAGAGAAAAAGCCGGAAATCGACAAAAGCCTCTGCCTTGGATGCGGGATCTGCGCGAGAAACTGTCCGACAAAAGCCATGAAACTTGAAAAAAGGCCCATACAGGTTATTACACCGGTAAACAGTACTCACCGTTTTGTTCTCCAGGCAATCGAAAAGGGAACCCTTCCCAACCTGATTTTCGACAACCAGGCATTCGCCAACCACAGAGCCATGGCAGCTGTACTTGGCGTGATCCTCAAGCTGCCGCCATTAAAACAGGCACTGGCAAGTAAACAATTAAAATCCGTATATCTGGACAGGCTTCTTTCCAGATGAACATAAAAAACGGCGTCCTCATAAGGCGCCGCTTTTTTATAAAACACTATCCCATACAATACTCAATCATCATTCAGCCCCAAATACAGGATTTCATTGTATCTGGCATTGGCCTCTCTGGAGGCTTTTAATTCCCGCCATGCTTCTATATCGCTTTTAATGGCTAGCATCTCATCAACAATGTCAACTGTAGACCGGGGTTTAACATTTTCAAGATAGACTGTCATCCGTTCCATGGCTTTGGGACTGCCCAGTTCTTTGGCAATCAGATGTCCGAAGTCTTCCGGAAATCCCAGCTCCGTAACTGCATAGACCAGATTATCTCTGGCCTGTGCCCAGACCTGTCTGTGGTTCATGATCCTGCTTCCTTATCGCCCAGTCCAAGCTCATCAGCGTGTTCTTTCATTCCTTCTATGCAGATCTGCGCCACATCCCTTACTTCCATTTCAAGCATGTCACAGCCTTTGCGGATCAGTTCCCGGTCACATTTTGCTGCAAAACGTTTATCTTTGAACTTTTTCATAAAGCTTTTAACTGTCAGATCAGTGATCCCATGGGGTCTCATCCTTGCGCATGCCTGCACGATTCCGGTCAGCTCGTCCACTGTAAAAAGGCTTTTTTCCATGGGAGTAACCGGTTCCACATCCGTACAGATTCCGTAGCCGTGGCTTAAGATCGCTCTCACATCCTCTTCTGAAACACCTGCATTTAAAAGGGGCTCTTCCGTGTGTTTCAGGTGCTCTTCAGGATATTTCTCATAATCGTAATCATGCAGGTATCCGATAGCCTGCCAGTATTCCTCATCTTCTCCAAAGTGTCTTGCCATTGCACCCATGGCATAACTTACATTTTTTGAATGCAGGATCAGATTTTCTTCTGTGATCATATCCTGATTGATTTCTTTAGCTCTTTCCAAGGTCAGCATGTCTTACTCCTTATATATTTCCTGATCAATACTCTTACAGCTTTTCGGCCCAGGCTTTAAGCTCATCCGCCGACACACCTGCTGAAAAGCGTTTGCCTTTGAGTACCTTAGCTCCTGGGGCTAAAGCCTGCATATTTTCCCCTGAATTTCCAATCGGACTCATTCCTGATGTAGCAAAAGGAACTACTTTCTTGCCGTTGAAGTCATAGCTTTCCATAAATGTATCGATGACAGACGGCTCTCTGTACCACCATACAGGGAATCCCACAAATACTGTATCGTAGGAATCCATATCTTCTACTGCGGATGCGATGGCGGGTCGGCAGCTTCTGTCATTCATCTCTACCGAGCTTCTGCTCTTGCTGTTCTGCCAGTTCAGGTCCTCTTTTGTATAAACAGTCTGAGGAACGATCTCAAAGAGGTCTGCTCCAATTGCTCCGGCAAGCCTTTCGGCGACTTTTTTTGTTACTCCGCTTGCAGAAAAATAAGCTACTAATACTTTACTCATGTCATTTTCCTTTCTGTTGAATTATTATGATTTGTGTTCTCATTTCACTGTCTGTCTGATTATATGACCGGGGTTGCGGGAATCAACCTGGTAATACATAAGGATCTGCCCGTCCTCAATGATCAGACCGGTAAGTCTTCCGTGGAAGACACATCCTGTATCAATGGCAATGTCATTCCCGTCATTGAGCCATAGAGGGTCAACCGTGTTTCCAAGAAACAAGGTAGGTGTATGGCCGAAAATCACCTTTTTACTGTATGCTTTCGGATTCTGGTAAAAGGCACTCCTTGTCCACAGCATGGTATCATCCAATTGCTCTTCCATTGGGATATCTTTATCAACACCTGCATGTACGTAGACAAAATCATCATCCTCGTAATACAGAGGAAGACCCGCCATCCATTCCATGTCATCGCGAAACTCTTCTTCATGTCCCCTGTAAGAAGCCAGAGTAGGACTGTAGCCATTGTAGAGCCAGTTTTCACCGTGCCTGGTCATATAGGCAAGAAGCATGTCTTCATGATTACCCATAAGAGCAATCACCTTGTTCCCATACTTTTCCTGCAATTCTCTGACATATCTGACAGCCAGCCTGGGGTTTTCACCACGATCAATATAATCTCCGATGAATATCAGCCTGTCTTTATCAGGGCAGTACTTATCTTCTTTTATAAGGATATCGATCAGGATTTTTGCTTCTTTATGACATCCGTGGATATCACCTATTACAATTGTTCTCATAATTTTTTAATGAATATTCCTCGCCGAATCAACACTGTCGCAAATATTTCTCCCAGAATATAGCAGCTTATGAATTCGCCTGCAGCCACATAAACTGCCATCAGGAGTAGAGGCATATTAACACCGTAACCGTACTTCAGGACAAAGGGAACGATAACTGTGTTGGCCAGTATAGGCGGTATGGGAACCAGCCACCTGTTGAAGCGAAGGACATAGCCCAGTACCGCGCCGATCAAAGTGGCAAGACTTCCGAATACCACATCCCAGATAATAGCACCGCCCAGGAAGTTAGCCAAAATACAGCCTATAAAAAGTCCCGGTACAGCGGCAGGTGTAAAAAGAGGAAGAATGGTCAGAAGCTCTGCGATACGAATCTGCATTGCGCCAAAAGATATGGGAGCAAAAACTATAGTCAATATGACATAAAGAGCTGCGATCACAGCCCCCTGCGCCAGAAAAGCGGCTGATGAGCGATTTGATGGCATTTCAGTTCCTTTCTTTTTACCTGATCCATTTATCAACGATGGTCGGCTTTTCATATCCCCAGTCTTCTTCTACTCCGTTGACAACCAGAGTGAAGCCGCATTTCCTGAGAACAGCGGCAGAGCCTTTGTTTTCAACCATGCTGCTGGCGGTAATGATTTCTATACCGGCCTCATTGTAGAGATAATCTGTCAAAATTTCGGCTACCTCACAGGCAATTCCCATCCCCCAGTAATCTTTCGCCAGTCTGCATCCCACGCTGGCCTTATGGATTTCTTCTCTGTAACCGTAGATTTCCGCAAGGCCGCAAAACTTGTCATCCAGGAATACGCCCAGTATGATGGATTCTTTAAAACATTCATCATAGAGCCGGCTGATCACTGTATTGATATCTTTGTATTTTCTTTCAAAAAGAAAGTCAGGCAGATACCTGTAGACCTCAACACTGTCCACAAAATCCTGCAGTGCGGGCGCATCTGCCTGTTCAATTCTTTTTAAAACAATTCTCTCCCCTTTCATATAAGGGATTTCAGAAAACAGTTTTTTCATTTTTCTCTGTACTGATACTTCAGCAGATCTACCCTGTTGTCTTTTACTTCAATTCCGTCTGCTTCCAGCAGCTTTTGCTGGACGCCGGCTCCTCCAAAGACAAATGCCTGTGCAAGACAGCCTTTTGCATTAACGATCCTGTAACAGGGTATTCCATCAGGATCAGGATTTTTGTGGAGGGCGTTTCCGACGGCCCGGCTCATGTTTTTGTCACCGGCCATGGCAGCGATCTGCCCGTATGTGGCCACACATCCTCTTGGAATCTTTTTTACCGCTTCATAAATGCGTTTTGTAGGACTGTCTGTGATCAGATCATAACTTTCCGCGATCATTCGTTTGATATCTTTATCAGGGACAGTTCCGTCAAGTATGATGGTATTCCAGTGGTCTTTATTCTGATGCCAGCCCGGAACTACGGATGGGTAGGTATCACGCCAGAACTGTATCCATTCCGGATCTGCTTTTACATTGAGGTTAATGAATCCGTCCCGCTCATAAGTCCATAGAAAGGCCTTTTTGGACCCCTTTACCCTTACCAGCTGCCAGTTCCGGTCTTTAAATGGCGCGTCCTGATATGTATCGGGAAAGCTGAGGCCGTATTCCAGTGCTTCCTGTCTGCTTACCATTGCCGTCTTTCTTATTCACAGATTGCCCAGGCACGTACCGGAAGGCCGGTTGCACCCTGAATTCTGGGCCATGCGACAACTACTACTGCACCCGCAGCCGGTACCTGATCCAGATTGCAGAGTACTTCAACCTGCAGCTTGCCCTGAGCCAGAACATATCGCTCACATGCCAGGTCTTCTGCTTTAGCCGCCTCTGCTGAAGCATCCGTGTCCAGAGTTTCATGACCGTTTGCGGCAGCATTCCTTACTTCGTAAATGTACTTTAATGCTTCCATGGACCATCCGGGGAAGTTTTCGCTTCCGTCCTCAGCCAAACCGGAAAGTGCGTCCATATCCGGCCAGTGCTTTGACCAGTCTGTTCTGAGGGCAACAAAAGCGCCGTCAGGAATATCACCATACTCCTTCTCATAATCCCTAATATCCTGCTCTGTGACTACGTAGCAGGGATCTTCTGCAACTTTTGCCGTAAGGTCTACGACGCATAAAGGAAATACACCGTCTTTTACGTCAAATGCTTCAGAGAGGACTCCTTCTTTAACGAAATGTCCGGGAAAATCGATATGTGTTCCGAACTGACCCGGGAACTTGAAAGTCTGGATCAGACACTCCAGCATTGGATTTCCCCAGTCAAATACTGTTTTGCACAGTTCGACGGATCCTTCCGGGATACCGCTCCAGTAAGGACTGTCATTGTCCAGCGGATGAGAAAGTTCCACCCAGCGAAGTTTTTTTGCTTCTTCCAGCGCATTCCAAAGTTTATACATGTTTGTACCCCCTTTATTTATAATAAAACAATCAATTAATTATCAAAATGAGAAGAAACATCGCGCATCAGTTCTATGATGGGGAGATGCTGCGGGCAGACCCTCTCACATTGTCCGCATCCGATACAGTCACCGGCTTTTGCGAAGTTTTCTGCCAGCCTGTTATAGTTGGAAAAGTTGATAGTCCAGCCTTTTTTTGCAAGATTTTCCCGCATATCCTCATTGTAGAGAGAAAAATAGTCGGGAATGGGTATCTTCTTTGGACATCCGTCCGTGCAGTAGGCACAGCCGGTACAGGCCACAGCGATCTGTGAATTGATGATATCCGCCGCCCGGCGTGTCATGGCAATCTCTTCTTCCGTCAGAGGCTCGAAGTTTTCCATGAAACTAAGATTATCTTTCATCTGGTCAAGGCTGCTCATACCGGAAAGGACCATCATAACACTTTCCTGAGATGCCGCGAAACGTATTGCCCAGGAAGCCGCAGACCGGGAAGGATCAGCAGATCTGAAAAGCTCAAGAACTTCTTCGGGAACATCTGCCAGCGTCCCGCCTTTTACAGGTTCCATAACAATGATCGGTTTACCGTGCTTTCGTGCCATCTCATAGACTGCCCTTGACTGAATCCATTGGCTTTCCCAGTCCAGATAATTTAGCTGAATCTGCACAAACTCCATCTGGGGATACTTTGTGAGAATAGCATCCAGAAGTTCAGGACTGTCATGGAAAGAGAATCCTGCATGTCTGACCAGGCCCTCTTCTTTTTTCTTAAGCAGCCAGTTAAAGCAATCGAACTTTTCGTATTTTCTGTAATTATCAGCTTCCACTCCGTGGATCAGATAATAATCAAAGTAACCGGCTCCTGTCTCTTTGAGCTGGTCATCGAATAATCTGTCTCTCTCTTCAAAGGAATTAAAGAAAGCATGATGGAGCTTTGTTGCAAGAGTAAAGGACTTCCTGGGATATCTGTCAACAATGGCGGTCTTTGCTGTTCGCTGGCTGGCAAAGCCATTGTACATGATGGCAGTATCAAAGTATGTAAAGCCTTTGCTCATAAAAAGATCCACCATTTCTTTTACCTGCTCAACATCAACACTTGCAGGATCATCCGGGTCAAGGCGGGGCATCCGCATCATGCCGAATCCGAATTTTTTCATAGGGCGTCCTCCTTTTCAAAACTGTTATGGACTCAACTGATAAAGTCCAGATTAAGACTCATGATTCCTTTAATGATCCATGAAAGAAAGAGCAGGGCCAGAATCGGGATGCCGCAGGTAGTTACCAGCATGATCACAACAATCTCAACGAAGTCATTCATAGTGGTTTTGGCTTTCTCGATCATTTCCTCAGACATACGGGCTGCTGTTGACGGCATCTCTTCGATATTTTTCCTGGTCTGGTCGATCATCTTCAGGATTCTTTCCCTGATTGAACCGATACTGTCCAAAGGTGAGGAAGATTCCTCTTCCGCCGATGGTTCAACAGTTTCTAAAGCAGTCGTCGCTTCCGCTTCTTTTTCAATTTCTTTAAAATTCTCCATGGTCGATTGAATCGATGATTCATGATTCTTTTCAATGATTTTTGTAAATTTCACGCTTAAGGGAACAATCAGAAGGATTGCAGCTGCCATCAGTATTATTTTAAGGGCAAGCTGCCGAAGCAGTTTTTTTCCGTAGAAAAGACTGATCCCTATCAGCAGAAAAGAAATGGGAAACAGCCAGGAAAATGCCAGATATCCTGCAAGGGTCATCATATATTTTTCCAGAATAATAACACTCAGGATAATGATAAAGTATCCAGCCATATCGATGATCTTATCAGCAACCGGTGTTGTGGCATCGCCTGGTATGGCTGCCAGGGCAATAGAGGCTGCCGATGCCGTGGCTGTCATTTCCAGCACGTTGGCTTTTTTTTCATCCAGCGTCTCTATTGTCTTCCGGTAGGTTTTCTGGTCGGAAAAAACCGGCGAAAGGGCAAACCGGGACAGGAGGATGGCAATCACAAGAAACAATATGATTATCAATTCTTTCTTATACTCAATGATCTGCATTTTATACCTCTTCTTCCGTCTTCGCGTAGCCGGCGATAATTCCCTTAAGTACGCGAACCGTATCATCCATATCTTCTGCCGCTATATGCTCATAGGGACCGTGAAATGCGTATCCTCCGGTACCAAGGTTTGGACATGGCAGGCCGCGGAAAGACAGCTGAGCACCGTCTGTACCACCGCGAATGGCAATCTCGGCCGGTTCCATGCCGGCCAGCCTTACGGCTTCCCTGGCATGTTCAATCAGATGCATATTGGGTCGTATCTTTTCAATCATGTTTTTATACTCTTCCCGGATGGAAAGATTTACTGTTCCCCGGCCATACTTCTCATTAAGATTCTTTTCAATCATCTTAAGTGTATGTATCTTTGCCTCAAAAAGGCCGCTGTCATGATCTCTGATGATAAATTTAGCTTTTGCGGTTCCCAGATTGCCTTCCAGAGACATGAGGCAGTAATAGCCTTCTCTTCCTTCTGTATGCTCTGGGCGCTCTGCCGGCGGGATCAGGGAGACAATTTCCGTGGCGAGCAGGGATGCATTGACCATACGGTTTTTTGCCTCTCCAGGATGCACACAGATGCCTCTTACCGTAAACTCCGCTGCGGCAGCATTGAAGTTTTCATAGCAGAGCTCCCTGACAGGACCCCCGTCTACTGTAAAGGCAAAATCCGCTCCAAAGGATTCCAGGTCCATATCTCTTGCCCCGTTTCCTATTTCTTCATCAGGAGTAAAAGCAATACTGATCCTTCCGTGGGGACTCCCTTCTCTGAGGATTTCTTCCGCCATAGTCATGATCTCTGCCACTCCGGCTTTGTCATCAGCTCCCAGAAGGGTACTGCCGTCAGAAGTGATCAGTGTCTTCCCTTTCATCTCATTAAGATCGGGAAACTTATCCGGGGAAAGGACATGGCCATCTTTCAAGAAGATTTCTTTTCCGTCATAGTTTTCATGAATCAGAGGGCATACATTTTCCCCGCAGTAATCCGGAGCTGTGTCCATATGGGAAATAAAGCCGATCTGCTTACATTTTTCATAGCCGAGGCTGGCGGGTATGCTTCCATATACATAACAGTTCTCATCCACATGCGCGTCTTCTATGCCAAGCTCTTTCATCTCATCCACCAGGATCCGCGCCAGATCGAACTGCCGCATGGTTGAAGGAGAAGTTCCTGTGGAATTGTCGCTGGTAGTATGGATCTTAACGTATTTCAGAAGTCTTTCATATGCTCTCATATAATATAGTGCCTTTCCTGTATTTAACTGAATCTTTTGTTGTGAATTTGTATTAAACTATAAAATACGGCAGGTCAGACTGATAATCGTTGTATTATCCTGATGCATATCAGATGCGGCTGCCGCTTTTTTCTGCAGTCTGTGATGTATATAACCGGGACTGTCCGGATTGGCAAGGATGACTTCCATGATCTCCTGATCTGTCAGGGCATTGCTGAGTCCGTCACTGCAAAGGAGAATCACATCCTTGTCTCTCAGGGCCAGAGCCTGCTCGTTGCTGTCGATCAGTTTGATTTCACCCATACCGATATAGCTGATCAGGCCTGCACCGCGAAAAGCCTCAGCCTCATATTTTTCCCTGCTGATCTTTCCCTCCTGATAAAGGTCATTTAAAACAGTCAGATAAATGTGTTCCCGGACCACACAGAATATTTCTCCCTCACGGATCACATAGATCTTACTGTCTCCCACTGACATCCACCAGGCTTTCCCGTCTCTTATAAGGACGGAAACAACCGTAGTTCCCGTATCCAGTGTCTGTCCGGAGGAATCCGTCAGAGATGCCACTTCCCTGTCGATCTCCTTTGCGGCATTCTCAAGTGACTGGCGGATATTGATATCCTGCGCATAACGGATTTCATTCAGAACTTCCGAAAAACGCAGGATGGCAAGGTCGCTTGCCATATCACCTGACTGCATGCCTCCCATACCGTCGCAGATGACGGCTACGGCATTGTCCATGGATTCATTAATATCCAGATAATAGCGGTCCTGCTGACTCCTTCTGCCTCCGATCACGCTGGAAGATGCTCCGAGTATAATTGTCTTAGTCTGCACAACCTGTTGATTTTCTTCCATAGAACACTCCTAAAATGGCAGTACTGCCAGAGCTGAGTAGTTATCCCTGTTATCCGGTCTGCTGTTCTTCAGGACAGTCTCTTCCATCCGGACCAGCCAGTCACTTACATCAGTACACTTCTTTAAAGCTTTTTCCATTTCTTTTTCACTGATATGTTCCCAGAAACCGTCCGTGCAGAGGAGAAATGCATCCTGGCTGCCAATAATGACCGGTTCACTCAGATGAAATCCGACTTCCTCCGTGTCTGAGCCGAGAACAGCCAGCAGTCTGTTACGGTCCGGGTGGGAAGCAAGTTCATCTTCTTTTATTTCTCCGAGATTTAAAAGCATCTGCGGTACACTGTCATCCACTGTGCGGAAGGCAAATTTCCCTTCCCGGAAATAGTAGAGCCTTGAATCCCCTATATGGCCCCAGGAAAAGCGGCTGCCTTCCTGCCATAAGAGAACAAGCGTTGTCCTCATATTCTCAAGAGAAGGATCCTGTCCGATCTTTTCCCTGATAGCCTTCTGGGCTTCCGTAAAACAAAGAGACAGAAGATCCGGGTCATTGTAATGATATGGATAAAGATTGCGGCACAGGTCTGCAGCAGTCCGGGAAGCCACCTCGCCTCCCCTGTGTCCGCCCAGACCGTCCGCCAGTATATAAAAACCCTGTTCCGGTCCCATATGGGCAGTCCCGATGCAGTCATCATTCTTTTCCCTGCCTCCGACTGCCGATACATGTGCAAAGGTAACCATTCCTTCTCCTTTCCCTATCTGTCTTTGGAAACATTTTGCAGGAAGCTGATGCATAAGAGGCTGAATACCAGGATAAACAGCGCCATCATGCCCCAGCACTGGGCCAGGTGGGTCATATTGTGGGCGTACATGGCCTTTGCTCCTGTATCCATATACTTCAGGTCGAGGAATTCAACGGAAAGTACATTTCCCATGGATTCCACTGACCACCGGCTGATGGTAAAGAAGGATATCAGTTTGGAGAATCCCCCCAGATTAAACAGAACACCCGAGAACAGGAGCTGTATGATCAGGAGGAAGGGGCTGACCGCCATGGCCCGGTCGCTGTTTTTCACGACGGATGAAACCAGAAGTCCCATGGACGATGAGGAATAAATGGTCAGCCAGACTGTCAGCAGCATCTCAATAAAGGCTGATGTAAAGACTCCCTGAGCCGCTATCCGTCCCTGTCCGATCAGAAGCCAGAAAAGGATGGAGAATATGACGGACTGGAATAATGTAAGTACCAGCATGACCAGAAGCTTGGAAAGAATGTAGGTGGTCAGGCGCAGGTTTGACATGTATTCTCTTTTCAGGATGGCCCGTTCCTTACAGATTTCCTGTATGGTATTAAAAATACCGACCCATATGGCTGAACAGCAGAAAGTAAAAAGAATCTGTGTAGTAGGCTCGAACTCAATAAACATCTTTTTACTGGCGACCACCTTGATCAGAAGCGGTATCAGAACAGGCTGGATGAACATAAGCATAAGCCTCTGGCTGTCATTCAGCATCAGTTCCATATATCTTCTTGAAAGGATGCCCAGCTGCTGTAATGCGGATTTGCGCCCCGGTTTGGCTATCCGCTCTCTTTCGCCCCCGTGGCCTTTCCCTGTGGCCGGATGGGTCTGCGCATAATAAGCCGCCCACCGGTCCGTGTCTTCGTCAAGCCTGTTATAAATGTCAACAAGATCATCTGTCCTGAAGAAATCCAGCGCTTCCGAGGGTGTTCCCAGGAAAGAAAGCTTTCCTCCTTTACCCATGAAAAGGATCTTGTCACAGAGATGCAGGCTCTGGGTAGTATGGGTGACCATAATGATGGTCTTTCCCTGTTCTTTTGAAAGACGGCTTAAAACCGTCATCAGTTTCTTTTCGGTTCCCGGATCCAGGCCGGATGTAGGCTCATCCAGGAAGAAGACTCCGGGATCTGCCAGGAGCTCTACAGCGATGCTGGCACGCTTTTTCTGTCCTCCTGAAAGATCACGGATCATGGTTCGCCTGTGCTCGGACAGTTCCATAAGGGAAAGGACTTCTCCGATTCTCTCATGGATCTCTTCCTTGGATGTGCTGTCAGGCATTTTCATTTTCGCTGTATAGTAAAGCATTTTATACAGGGAAAGGTTCTCATATACGATATCTTCCTGGGGCACATAGCCGATAATGTTTTTCAGGATATGATAATACTTTCTTAAAGGAATACCGTTGTAGGTAACGACACCCTGATAATCCTGATCATAACCGCCAAGGATTTTAAGGAGTGTGGATTTGCCCGCGCCGGATCCGCCCACGATTGCAATAAATTCATTGCCGTTGATCTGGGCATTCACGTTGGATAAGATCACCTTTTTGCCATGATTGACCTTTTTGAAAAGGTGGCTCATATTAACTTCTATACCGGATGTGTGGGCCTGGCAGATCAGCATGCCGCCTATATAGATCAGTATACGGCCTGCGATCTGAATGATGTCTTTATCCGCAAGGTAAACGGCGGACTCTATTTTTACGCCGTTAATAAATACACCGTTTCTGCTGTGATTATCCTGGATGGCATACCTTCCGTCAGGCTGACGGTAGATTACGGCATGCAGCCTGGAAATAGCCGGATGCTTAAGCACAATATCACAATCGGGAGCACGGCCTATCCTGTAAGTCTGATTGACCAGCTGGAACTGGGTAAAACGGGTATCTTTCTCCATCTCCTTTATGATCATAAGGACAGAATCACTGCCGCCTTTGGCAGTATTGGAGACAGAACCCAGCAAAAAGACCATACCGTCCTGAAGAGGACCGATGAATTCATTACTTTTGAGTTTGAAATACTCGCCGTTATTCATGTAATAACTGCCGTTGGTCGATCCAAGGTCCGCATAGTAAAGTCTGCCGTCTTTTCTGGCAAAACACCCGTGACGGGAAGAGATAATGGGCGAATTCAGAGGAACCTCGTTGTCTGTGGCGCTCCTGCCGATGCGTATATATTCGGATTTGAACTGGGACAGATCGATTTCGCGCAGTCCTTCCTGTCTGCTCACCAGGATTATGCCAAGTCTCCCTGTTCCTCCGGGTGAAGGACTGCCTTTTCCATATGACACAGTTCTGTTCTCACTTGTAGCTTTCATATTTGTTCATTCTCCATCTTTTTCAGTCCACACGGGGAATCTGCATTATGCTGGTAAGCTGCATTTTCAGTTCCTGTGTTGTTGCGATCCGCTTTTTTTCATCCAGATGGATGCCGTTCATAATAACATTGCTCTGGTCTTCATAAATATCGGAATTGGCACTGTAGGGTGTTTTTGTCTTCTTTTTATGACGTACTGTCACATCCGGGGGCGGGGATCCGGTAATCATTTCATACAGAATCACACTGACACTGTAAACATCACAGGCAGCAGGGTTCTGAAGCGGACGGCCGGTCAGAAGTTCCGGCGCGCAATATGTCCTGTCAAGCAGGTCTCTGCAGATACCCGGATCAGTGGAAACCGCCTGATGAGAAAGACCGGGACCTGCAACCAGGACCTCCCCTGTATCCTTCAGAAAAACTTTTGAAGGGTCAAGATTCAGAAGAAAATGTCCCTGCCCGTGCAGTCTGTCCAGAGTATCCATGACGGAAAAAAGAATGGCCATGGCTTCTTCCGGAACCATTTTCCCTGATTTTTCAAGAAGCTTTTCCAGTGTCTGCCCTCTGAGGGCGGAAAGCACATAGAAAGAAAGGTTATTTTCCACAAAGGTCTCTCTGAGGGGAACCATGCCGGGATCTTTAAATCCTCCTTTAAGGGAAAAGGGGAACTCTTCCCTGTTCAGACAATGAACCTCCATATCAGTCCGGTCCAGGACAGAGACAGCCTGATAGACTGTGCTGTCTTTCCCGGAAGCCAGTTCCCTGCTCAGATAGTAATTCTTGCGAAGAATGGTGCCCGGAGGCAGATGGGGTCCGATAGCTGAAAAACCGCCGGCTGAACCAAGCATACATGCATTCTGCCTGCTCCCAATGAACAGGATGGTACCTTCCTGCAGATATACGGGATGGTCCTTTGGAAGTCTGACTCCGTTGTCCAGGTAAAGTCCTGTATCAGAGAGATCCGTAACAATGTAAAGCTGATTTTCCGATTCGTAGTCAACCTTTATCCGGGCAGGATCCACCTGGCCTTTCAGGCAGTGAATCACACCCCGTAATCCGCCCTCGGCCGGAGCCGGGCGGGAGACAGGTTGACTTGGAGAATCGGTGATCTTCTTTTTTCTTCGAAAAAAATCAAACATGTCTATCCCTCTTCTGTGCAGGGTGTCATATATCTGAGATTGACCCAGCCGCCATATTCAGGAGCATAACCCCATCCGTCACTGAAATCACTGATTCTTACTACAGTTCCTTCAGCTATGACAGTGACCTCTTCCGCGGTGGAGTAAGGTGTTTTTCTGACATGAATGTCATCAGTTCCCTTCTGCTGTCCGATCTCCACTTTCCAGTAATCACTTTCATAGTAATTTACCTGTGCCATGTTGACCCAGCATTCCTCATAGCCTGCATAGGAAGTCTTTCCGAAGCCGTTTTCAATCTCGGTGATCTGCAAAGTATCCCCATAATCAATATCCGTATAGAAACCTGTATCCGGATCGGGATCACTGTAAAGAGAAAACGGCTGCATATTTTCATTGTATTGTCTTTCTTCGTTGAAAAAGACCATGTTGTCAGCCGGACAGGTATCCAGCTGAAAATAAGTGTCATCATCACTGAGTTTCTTCAGCATGTCATTGCGGACCCAGCCGCTCAAGCCGCAGAATTCAATCTGATAGTAAGTCTTGCCTCCTGTCTCACTGCGCCCTGTCACATGGACCCGTATGGCCTCGGACAGACGGTATTTCAGTATATTGGAGCCGCCGGGTTCAGTATAAATGGGAATATCATCATTCAGCGATTTTGATTTGATAGTGACATAAGTGCCGCCGTCAAAATCAGTCCCCTGGCCAGAGCCGGTATCTCTGGTAAAGATGATATATGCGGCCACACAGGCCAGGACTACAGCGACCAGAACCAGTCCGATCACAAAAGCCTCCAGACCTATGCCGGACTTCTTTTTTCTGTCTTTCTTTTTCTTTTTGCCGCCTTTACCGGAGCCGCCTCTGCTTCCGCCATGGCTGCTTGCTCCTCCGCCGCCACCGCCGGATACTCCACCGCGACTGATGACTGCCCCGCCGGAACCGCTGCCCGAACCGCCGGTCCATATAACCTGTCCGGCCCCTCTGCCGGAAGAAGACGATGGCACATCAGGGGCATTCAGAGCATTTTTAAGAGCCTTTACATTCTGAAAGCGGTCGGCCGGCTTGATGGCCAGACCTCTGGCAATCGCTCTAGAGAAAGAGCCGCTTACATTTGCTCTCATCTCTTCAAGGGTCCGCACTTCATCATGTGCCACACGATTGGTGGACTGCTGAACCTTTACCCCTGTCAGCATATAGTAGAGAGTGGAACAAAAAGCATATACATCCGTCCAGGGTCCCTGCTTCCCGTGGGAAGAATACTGTTCAATCGGGGCGTAGCTGTGTTTTAAAGTAACGGATACAGTATGTCCGAACACATCGACATCCTTGGCCGCGCCGAAGTCGATCAGGACAAGCCTGCCCTTTTCATCCATGATCAGATTGTCGGGGCTGATATCCCGGTGAATCATATTCTGAGCATGTAACTGAATCAGAGAATCCATGACAGGATTCATCAGGGTCAGCACTTCCTTCTGATCCATGGGCGCATACCGCTCGTTAAGAATCTGCAGAAGGGATTTTCCCGGCAGATACTCCATTACGATATAGCCTGTGTTGTTTGCCCTAACAAAGTCATGGACGGATACGATTCCTTCTATTGAATTCAGAAGAAGGAGGCTTTTTGCCTCCTCCTCAAATCTTGCAAGTCCGTTCTGAAAGACATCCTGTCTGGTGCTGATCAGGACAGATCCACCCTCGGCAGGAGAGCTTCCGTCTGTGAAAGACCGTCTGGCAGCAATGTCTGTGGGGAAATACTCTTTGACAGCCACCTTGCGGTTTTCCCACTGGTCGTATCCCATATAAGTGATGCCGAATCCACCGTGGCCCAGATGGACGCCGATCAGGTATCTGCTCCCGATTCTGGTGCCGGGAAGCAGAGCCTGCGGACATTCTTTTTTTATATCATACAGATATTTTTTAATATGAAATCCACAGTAAGGACAGAATTCCTCATCATCGCGGATAATATTCATGCAGCCGTAACATCTTCTGCTCATCCCCGTCACCATTCCTCGTCTTCATCTTCCCAGCCTTCCTCATCATCATATGAGACATCTCCTTCGTACTCATCATCATATTCATCATCGGAGTAGTCTTCATCATCTTCGGGTTCAGGCGGGAAGTAATAATCATAGATTTCCTGTTTCTCAGATCCGCTGAGCAATTTGGAATGTTCTGTGTCAAATCCCATTTCTATGACAGAAGCAACCACGGAATTATCATTACTGTGTTCAAAAATGGGGCCGACTTTCTTATTATCAACGATCCGGAACCTGAATACATCCTTTTCAGTCCGGGTCTCTCTTGAAAGAAATACGGCATTCTTCAGCAGTGACGCATCATAATTCTCGTTGACTGCATAAGTCTTTTTATTAAGATCCAGCACGTCAAAGTTTCGGCGGCTGCCTTTACGGACATAGGATTTCTCTTTATCCTTCATGTCACCGTAGGCAACCCTGATTCCCAGTTCAAAATCGAAAGTAAGACTCACTTTCACCGACTCTCCGTCCTTGGCAATCTCCATGGAAGTAGTTCCATCCTCGATACCGGTGATTCCTTCACCGAGAATATTGGGCTTTGAAGGCTGATCTTTGAAATCATCGTAAGCCTGTGATCCGCTTTCCAGGCAGTTCCTCAGCTGGTCAAATGTTTTATAATCCCTGGCACAGTCATGATTAAATGCGCTGATGAACTTCTTAAGTTCCTCTTCCACTGCATCTTTTACCTTGGCTTTGGGAATCACCTTCTCCTCCGCATCGAATCCGCGGGTTCCTTTTGCGTTTCTGACATGAACCCGGTAACCTCTGCCCGTATCGTAATCACTGTCATCCCTTGTCTGGAAGTGGATCTGGTAAAGTACCATCCCGTTGCTCTGCTGCTGGGCTGAGATAACCTCGCTCTTGAGATAATGCTTCTCGCCTTTTTCGCCAATCTGCTCAAAGACCGTGAAATGTGAGTTATCAAGCCTGTCTCCGTAAGTGTCTCCGTCCACAAGGAAATCCAGGGTCTCCGGAATAAACTCATCTTCCAGAAGGAGCGTATTAGCAGAGTATCTGTTCTTATTGCCTGTATCACTGTCATCCATGATCTGCTTGTCCAGGTTTTCATAATCAGTCAGGACATCTCTGGCTTTTCTGTAATGGAATCCCTCGATATCAGAAGCATAATCACTTTCAAGCTGATTGATCTTCTGCTCTTCCCCCTCAACCAGATACTCCTTGATATATCCGTGCTTTTTAGGATTGAACTTGTCAAAGGAAGCACCCTGAAGGCGGCTGAAACCTTTGTCCAGTTCCTCTTCCTGCTGTTTTCGAAGGGACTCGTCATTCTTTTCCACTTCTTCACAAAGATCTTTCAGCGTAGAGGCTTTCTTTTCCCCGGTCAGATTATCATTGTCCCGGATTTCATTGGCCTGGTCCAGGAATTTATCGCTGGCCTCAACATCCGTTGCCTCTTCCAGGTAATCCGATACCTGCCGGTCGTGAATCTTCTTGATGGTATTATAATAGCCTTCAATCTGTTTCTCTATCTTCTTCTCTTTTCTCGTTGTGTGGATCATATATCCGGTACCTGTCACCAGAAGTATGATCACGGCGATCAGACCTGCTATGATGGGCCAGCGGTTTCTTCTGGGTCTGTCATCATATCCCCATTCGTCCGCGGGATCTCCCATATCACTCTCCGCAAATGTGTCAAGCTTATTTCCGCAATTCAGACAGAAAAGATCCGCGTCGTCTCCTTCCCATCCACAATAATGACATCTTTTCATTGCCTGCTCCTTTGTATGTTTTTTCTATAAAATCAGCCGTTCGCCGGGTCTTGCCGGAGAGCCGGATTCTATGTCTTTATTATACGCTTTATCCCTTGTTTTTGTCGATTATTTTGTTAGAATATGTCGTGCCAGAACGTAGAATACAATAATAAACGCAAACAGGTAGCCAAAGAAACCGAGAGCCGGTATTCCCAGTACTTTCGGTCTCATATCGGTAACACAGATAATGCTGGAACTGACCAAAAGAGCAGTGACCCACAGACCCAGAACGATATTCTGGACCAGTTTTCTCAAAAGCTGTTCCAGATGTTCTGCCGCATGCAGCTCCAGATTTACTTTGGTCTGTCCCTTCATGGATCCTTTAAGGAAATCGCTGGCTATTCCCGGCAGTTCAATTGCTTTGATGGCAGACCGGTAGAGGGTTCTGGAGGTTGTTTTCAGTTCCTTTTTGATATTGCCGGGTGACAGCATATCCTGTTTCAGGCGTGAAGAGGCGATCTCGATCATGTTGATGGAAGGATCCAGCTCAAGGAGCACTCCCTGCACATGGGTCAGAGCCCTTATAAGCAAGGTAAAGCCGTGAGGCATGATTATATGGTTATCCTGCATAACCTCCATCAGATCCTCTGTCATATCAATGATATCAAGACTGCCGAAATCAAGTCCGCCGTATTTATCCATGATGCCCTGCAGGTCTTCGTAAAGGCGGCTCTGGTCCGGCCTGGACTTATAGACGCCCAGAGCCAGTACGGCCTCCTGGATCAGACTGATATCCTGTAAGGCAACGCCCCGGATTCCTTTGGCTACATTTTCCCGGTCCCTCTCAGTCAGGCGGCCCATCATACCCATGTCCATCCAGATGATGCGGCCGTCACTTACCTTTACATTTCCGGGATGGGGATCGGCGTGAAAGAATCCGTCCTCCATAACCTGCTTGATGAAATTATCCACATATTTGGCGGCAATCTCATGAACATCATAACCGGCTGCCAGAAGTTCCTCTTTTTTATCTATGTCAATGCCGTCAACATATTTCATGACGATTATGTGCGGCGACGTGTATTCCCGGTAAAGAGTGGGTGTATTGATGTAACGGATATCCTTATTGAGCCGCGCAAACTCTTCCATATTGCCGGCTTCCATAAGGAAATTCATCTCTTCCTGTGTTACCATCCAGAGTTCATCAAGGATCATGTCAAAATCGATCATCTCCTTGATCTTTATGGGCGGCAGCAGTCCCACTGCCTTATGAAGAAGACCGATATCCCTGGACATGGTCTGATAGATTCCCTTGCGCTGTACCTTTATTACAACCTGGTCACCGTTTTTCAGGGTCGCTTTGTGCACCTGCGCAATGGATGCGGATCCAAGAGGTTCTTTCTCTATATGGGAAAACTCTTCTTTCCAGGAGAAGCCGAGACTGTCATTGATGACGTCTTCCACCTGGGAAAACGGCATGGGAGCCACACTGGACCGGAGTTTGGTAAGCTCCTCGCAATACTCCCTGGGTAAAATGTCCGAACGGGCAGACATAATCTGTCCGATCTTAATGTAAGTCGGGCCGAGTTCTTCCAGTATCCCCCGGAACTTTTCGGGTGTCATACCACTGGTAAGCTTGGATTTGCGCAGTACATGCATGATCTCCCGGAATCTTCCCCGGTATCCGGGATTCTTTACAGTTTGATTGTTTTTTTGACTCTCGCTCATATTCTCGCTCATATCTTCACCCTGCTGAATGTAATAGAATAAAGGATTGAATACAGATAAAAAAAACCCAGCGGTATGAATTGCTTCATGCCGCTGAGTTATTAATACTTTGTTCTAAGCTTCTTCATCCTCAACGATCTCAGAAACTGTTTCCTCAACCCCGCTTACGACTTCATCAACTTTTGCTTCCACATCCGCTTCAACTTCCGCATCAGCTTTCTCGATGGATCTCTTCAGTTCCTTAAGCTGGTCCGGTGTTAAAGAACGGATCAGATCTTTGAATCCCTCTGCTGATTTGGGGATCTTGATTGAACGATTCCTGATAGTGTCTTTGATGTTCTGGGAAAGCTCGCTGTTGAGGATCTTGCCCTGCTCTACCGTTAACTCACCCTTTTTAACCATATCATCAAGAATCTCTTTTGACTTTTCAGCTGTCGTAGCAATTGTTCCGATACCTGCAAGCAAAATCTTCTTAAGGTTCTCAGTTAATACCATAATCCTTTCACTCCTTTGTCCCGGCTATAAACAAATGGCCATAAATTCCATTAATATTATAGCACATTTTTATAAAAATAAAACAGACTAATTAATAAAAGTTGGTAAAACTACATAATCACAGTGTCTTTGGGATTGGGACCGTACTCATTGTCTCCGGGCTCACTGTCGACACACAGAAGATACAGCAAATATAAGTTTGCAAGAGGGATGAAAGACAGGAAGAAAAACCATCCGCTCCTGCCTGTATCATGCAGACGGCGTACAGCAACAGCCAGAGAAGGAACAATGATAGCAAGGCTGTAAATGGCGCTGATGAAAGTGAAGAAGGAAAACTTATTTCCGAGAAGACTTAATACAAGGCTTATTATTAAATTAAAAAGAACAAAATACCAGTATTCGCTCCGTCTTGCACGGCCGCTGAAGGTTGCATAATTGGAAAATACACTTTTAACAGCATCAGTAAAACTCATTTTATATTCTCCTTATCTTAAAAATGATTAGTTAACAAGTTATTACTATTATACCGCATATGGTCATTTAGTCAAAGGTCAATATTTATACCGTTAAGCACTGCCCGGGTCAGAAGATCTCCCTGATAGACAAGCTTGAGTGAGAAAAAAGATTTGCTCTCCCTCATAAGACGGAGAAATATCCTGTCACCTTCCCACAGTTTTAAACTGTCAATCTCTGAAACCGGAACCCAGGTAAGGACTCCTTCTTCACAATCCTCCTTCAGACTGCCGGTGAAACCGTCCGCATGATAAAGACACATATATTCTGTCGGCCATCGATCGGATATAAAGGTCACCAGGCCGCAGAAGCGGTAAGAAGTAAGAGTCAGGCCTGTTTCCTCTCTGACCTCCCGGATCAGACAGTCGTCCGGACTCTCTCCGTCTTCAAAATGACCGCCTACGCCGATCCATTTGTCTTTATTGATATCATGATCTTTTGAAACCCGGTGCATCATCAGATAAGACCGGTCTTTTTCTATATAGCACAGAGTTGTCAAAGGGCTTCTCATAACTATAACTGCTCCGCGATCCTGTAGATCAGTTTCTCTGAATCCTCCCAGCCCAGACAGGGGTCGGTGATGGACTTACCGTAGCAGCCTCCTCCGATCGGCTGGCTGCCCTCTTCAATGTAGCTCTCAATCATCAGTCCTTTGACCAGCTTTTTAATATCATCACTGTGCCTGCAGGCATGGAGAACTTCGTTTGCGATCCTGCTCTGTTCCCGGAACTGTTTTCCGGAGTTGGCATGATTGGTATCAATGATTACAGCCGGATTTTGGAAATGTGACTCATAATAAAGATCACAGAGCATTCTCAGATCCTCATAATGATAATTGGGATGAGAAAGACCATGGCTGTCCACATATCCCCTCAAAATAGCATGTGCGTAAGGATTCCCGAGAGTCTGTACCTCCCAGCCTCTGTAAATAAACGAGTGCTGACCCTGGGCTGCGCTGATGGCATTCATCATGATGATCATATCACCGCCGGTCGGGTTTTTCATTCCCGTAGGTATGCCGGATCCACTGGAAGTCAGCCGGTGCTGCTGGTCTTCCACCGATCTTGCTCCTACCGCCATATAAGAAAGGAGATCTGAAATATAACGGAGATTTTCGGGATAGAGCATCTCATCCGCGCATGTAAGACCGCTCTCCAGGATCGCTCTCTGATGAAGCTTCCTCATGGCAATAAGCCCATGCAGCATATCCGGCTTCTTCTCAGGATCCGGCTGGTGTACAAGACCTTTATAACCGCCTCCGGTCGTCCTTGGCTTGTTGGTATAGATCCTGGGAATAATCAGGATTTTATCCTTGACCTTTTCCTGTACTTTGGAAAGTCTTGAGACATAATCCAGCACCGAATCTTCATTATCCGCGGAACAGGGTCCTATAATCAGCAGAAAAAGGTCGGATTTTCCCTCAAAAACAGCCCTTATAAGCGGATCTCTTTCCTCTTTGATCTTCAGGATCCGTTCATCGGCAGGGAACTGTTTTTTTAATTCCTGCGGAATAGGAAGTTTCCGGTAGAAATTCATATGCATATCCATATATATCATCTCCTTTTTAAACGGTGGCAATATCAGAAAATAAAAGCCGGAAAACAAGAAAAACCGCCAGTCTCATTCTATATGAGAATCTGTGCGGTTTCCTTTTTTACATAATGCCGACTGTGGGAATCGAACCCACACGTGGTTACCCACAACAGATTTTGAGTCTGTCTCGTCTGCCAGTTCCGACAAGTCGGCGAAATCGAATAAATTCTAACATGCATCGGAGATCCTGTCAAACCAAAGATGAACCGATGCCGGTCAAAACTGACGCGGTACCCAGAGCCCCTCTTTTTTCAGACGCTGATATTCCTTGTAGGCATCCTCAAGAATCTGTCTTTCGTTGGGGAAGCGAAGCAGATGCCATGCCTCATGGTATTTGTAGTATCCGGAATCCGTAAAATACTCTTCCTTCTGAGGCCGGGAATAATAGCTGTCTGCCATCATGAGATACCAGATTACTCTTTTTTCTACAGTATTATGGATGGTCTTGAAGCTGTAGTGGCTCTCACCCACATAGCTCATGATCCTTCCCTCTACTCCTGTTTCCTCCTTCACCTCTCTCAGGGCGGTTTCCTGGTACTCCTCACCGGACTCCACGGTCCCTTTGGGGAGTACCCATCCGTCATATCTGTTTTTATAGTTTTTATAAAGGAGAAGAATTTTTCCGCGATGTATTACCACACCGCCGCAGCTTATGGCTTTTACCATATTATTTCACTTCCTCGTAATAAGTATCAAATACTTCTTTTGCCTTTGGCGCAGCTACCTTGCTGCCCGTTCCTCCGTTCTCCACAATAACACAGACCACCAGATCCGGATCTTTCACATTGGAATAACCCACGAACCATGCATGGGATTCACCGGAACCCGTCTCGGCCGTGCCTGTTTTCCCGGCCACACTGTATTCATCCGTATTCAGGGCGTGTCCGGTTCCGTCCGTCACGACTTTGCGCATCATTTTCTGAAGGTTACCGGCCATTTCATCGGACATGAGCCTGCCGGCCTCCTTCTCCTTATACTGCTTTACGATATGTCCGTCCGCGCTCCTGATGGAGTTCATCAGGTGAGGTCTCATGAGTACGCCGTCATTGGCCACAGCACACATGATGAGGGCATTGTGGAAAGGTGTCATAAGTGTGTCTCCCTGACCGATCACTGTCTGGGGGACCTGGCTCTTCTCAGAATTACTCTTTAGCCTGAACCTGCTCTTTGATACAGGCAGTTCGAATTCTATGTCATCATTGAACATGAGATCTTCATTGAGTCTGACAAATCTGCCTAGACTCAGCTTTGATCCAAGTGTTACAAAGGCTGTATTACAGGACTTTGCATAGGCATCTTCAAGATTTACAGTGCCGTGCTCCTCTCCGTGATAACAGTGGATCTTTACGCTGTTGACAATTGTCTCGCCGGTACAGTCATATGAAAACTTACCGTAATTGTTGCGGTGGTCTTTCATATAGCCCAGTGCCGTGACAGTCTTATAAGTTGATCCCGGCGGATACAGTCCCTGGGTTACCCTGTTGATCAGGACGCTGTTCTCCGAATCCGAGTTGATAGTCTCCCAAATGTCGTCAATATAGTTGGGATTATAATCCGGCATGGAGACCATGGCTTTGATGGCGCCTGTCTTAGGATCAATTGCCACTATAGCGCCTCTGTTGCCGGAAAGGGCATCATAAGCCGCCTCTTGGAGCCTGGTGTCGATGGTAATATAAAGATCGTCACCCAGCTTCTTCTCTCCCCGGATGTTCTTATCCAGCTGCTCTTTCAGCTTCTGGTGGGAAGCCAGAAGTTCAAAGTTGTAAGTTGATTCCAGTCCGGACTTTCCGTGTGTATTATATCCTACCACATGCGCACACATTTCATCAAAGGGATAGAGACGGATTTCATTGCCTTCGTCATTAATTTCAGATTTGGCAAGGACCTCTCCGTCCATGCTGATGATACTTCCCCTTCTGGACTGGCTGGCCATCTGAGATGTTCTTTTATTATAAGGACTTGTGATGACCGAAGGTGCGTCAGTTGCCGTAAAATGTACAAGATAGGCAATCATGGCCGTAAAAAGACAAAGGATCAGCCCGCTGACATGGAGCATGTTCCTGTTTGTCTTCATCTTTTTACCTGCGATCGGTGTAAATAGGTGCCTGAAACTCATCACTGCCTCCTGTAACTTCTTCTCCCGTGGATTCTTCATCCTCATCGATTTCCGTACCGTCTTCATCGACATAGGCAATCATAAAAATACCCTGCATGATGGCAAATATTATCAGAGTACTTGCAACCGAGCTGCCGCCGTAACTGATCAGGGGCAGGGTCACACCCGTGGAAGGGATAAACTTTGTTACGCCTCCGATGGTAAGGAATACCTGGAGGATAAATGAGATGGAAAAACCAAATCCCAGAAGCTTGTAAAAGCGGTCTGTCACATCCATGGCTATCTTGAGAAAATGTACAAATACGCCAAGATAGATCAGAATCAGACAGATGGAAAAAAGAACGCCGAACTCTTCCGTGATAGCGGAAAAGATAAAGTCACTCTCCACAACGGGAATGTCTCCGGGCCTTCCCTGGGTCAGTCCCAGACCGAACCAGCTGCCGGTTCCGATGGCAAACAGAGACTGGGTGATCTGATAGCCGTTGCCGGTTATATCCGACCAGGGATCAGCCCATGCGCGGAATCTGACCTTTACATGCGAAAAGAGCATGAAAGCGATCCGTCCCGCCAGAGCCCCCATTCCCAGTCCGCCGAAGAGGTAGACCAGGCGGCCTGTGGCAACATAGCTCATGAAAACAAAAACTCCAAAGTATAAAAGGGCTCCTCCCAGATCCTTCTCCAGAATCAGGACCATTACATGACAGGCACAGAAAGCGGCCGTCAGGAACATACGCTTAAAATCAGGCCGCCTGCCAAGCATGGCTGCTATGAAGAATACATAACTGATCTTGACAAACTCCGAAGGCTGAAAGGCGATTCCGCCTATATTGATCCAGTTGGTGGATCCGTTTAAGGTGGTTCCAACCACAAAAACCGTCGACAGAAAAGCAAGGCCCAGCAAACCGTAGACCCATCTGAGCTTCTTAAGCCAGTATGCCTTCTCGACAAAGGCAGGAACCACAAGAACGATCAGACTGGATACCCCTGCGATCAGAAACTGTTTGACCGCATAATTCATGGAAAGCCTGGTAAGCATGACGAATCCGATCAGCAAGAGAAAGCAGGTATGGTTCATCATGATTCTTGAACAATCCGGGTAAAGATGCTGGTATATAAAGATCAGCACCTTGAAAAAAGCCGCCTGTGCAACATACAGAAATATGACCGTCACATCCAGAGTCTGGCAGAAAAGAACGACATAACAGACAAAATGGAAGAAGAACATGAAAAACTCCTGCCTGTCCATACGCCGGATCTGCCTTTCTTCCGATGAGGGCAGAAAAACCGAAAAACAGGAAATGGCGTAAATGACGCACATGATAACAAATATATAGTTTGATCCTGTTGAAATCAGATTTACCATAAATAACACTCCTACAGGACGCCGCAATTCCAGTAGGCATCCTCCTGTACTGATGTCTTTTTGCGGAAAACCTCCCGGCCTTCTTCCAGTATGTCTCCCGCCGGCAGATAATGATATCTGCTGATATAGGGGCTTATTTCTTTAAGATCTTCCTGCCCCAGATGTCTTGGCCTTTCGGACCAGACCTGATTATAGCACAGTTTGCAGTGTGCTGTCACTGTCATCCTTTCGCCATCCTGTCCGGTCAGTTTCATGACCGGATTATCTCCTCTGCATTTTCCGGTGGATTTAAACACGCACTGGGCAGAAACCATGACGGGAAAATAGCCGGATACAAACAGTTCCCTTTCCATTACAGGCTTTGCTTCCGCCCTGATCTGGGCCAGAAGTTCTTCCCGGGAAAGTTCAAGAGGAAGGACTCTGGATCTCATGGACGGGAAAAGGTCTGCCAGGGCATGTACTGCCTGTGTATTCCACTGATAGAGACCGGTTCCTGCTGCAATGACCTTATCAGGACACAGTTCCTTTAAAAGCTGTGCCTGTCCCAGTGTATGAACATAAATCCGGCTCCAGCCTTCAAGGGAACACAGGCCGGACAGCTGTTTTTCATCGAAATATTCCGGTTCTTCCCTGAGAATTGCCGGAAGGGAAAGGGAGCAGCTGATTTCTTTTTCCCTGCACCGGGCAAGCATGGAAACAAGCTCATCTTCACAGAAAAATCCGCTCATAAGACACATTTCGTCATAAGAGGAACTTTCAATTATTCTGTCAAATGTTTTCCTTTCAATAATACAGGCCACTTTCAGAGGACTGTTCATTTCTGAAGAAACACCATCATCCTCCCGGCAGTTACCTGACGCGACGGGGCCGGTTTCATCCTCTTCATAATCACCGGGATCAGGACGGTCTTTGCTGCGGAAAAGCTTTTCCTCCAGACAGGAAAAAAGATCCTGCCGCAGTTTTTTAACAGATGACATAGGAAGGTATAATCCGGGATCTATGTCTACGCGGCAGTCTGTAACAGTAAAAGGTGTCGCCCCTGTCTTTGTCATCTGCCGTCTGACCTGATCGGCAGTCAGCGGCCGGTTCACAGACTCTTCAGGGCTGTCTCCTTCAAGAAAGATCTCCAGTCCGCCGCCCATGGCCTTTGCGGACAGCGGTCTTCCCCGCTTGAGGGATACTGTAAGTGCCGCCTCGACAGAGGGCCTGTCTTTTATGTAGTCTTCCTGTATCTGCCGGATCTGACTCTCACGGCTGCGACGCCAGAGAGGCTGGCCCGCTTTCACACTGACACCGGCAGGAAGTCTGAGTCTGATCTTTGATAATTCCGGCTTGTGGGAGGAAGGTACAGTCAGCGCTGTCTCTCTTCTTTTACCTTTAGAAGAAGGCTTCTCATCAATAAGGAGAAGAAGGTCGCCGGGATCCACCCGGTCTGTAAGGACTGCCTGTGCTGTCCTGTCAGAGTCCCTGCTGACAGTGCCCACTCTGTGTCCGGTGTTGGCAGGAAAATGCAGGCTCATCATTTCTTTCCCGTTATGGCGGGAATAGTAGCCGTCTGTGAAAGAGCCACGGTTATAAAGGTCTTCCAGGGCCGCGATATCCGCCGGGTCAGCTACATAGTTTGCAAAGAAATCCGGATCGTCTTTCATGCGGTCCAGATAACGTCTGTAAATAGCCGTAACACCTGCCGTGTAGGCAATGCTCCGCATTCTTCCTTCGATTTTCAGGGAATCGACCCCGGCCTCCACCAGTCCCGGCAGGCTTTCCAGGGTACAAAGGTCTTTCATGCTGAAAAGATGCAGTCCGCCTTTTCCCTGCCCCGTCCTGTAAAGCAGCCTGCATGGCTGGGCACACCGCCCCCTGTTGCCGCTTCTTCCGCCTCTGGTACTGCTTAAAAGGCACTGGCCGGAATAAGAGTAACACAAGGCACCGTGGATAAAGACTTCCACCTCAAGGCCGGTCTCTTTAATCTTTCTGATCTCATTCAGTGACAGTTCCCTGGCCGGAACCACCCGGGTCATGCCAAGAGCCTTTGCTGCTCTGGCACCCGCCGGGTCAGTAATGGTCATCTGGGTGCTGCCGTGCAATTCAATCTCGGGAAAATGTTTTCGAATAAAAGAAGCAGCACCGGGATCCTGTACAATCACCCCATCCAGGCCTGCTTCATTAAGTGGCCGGAGAAAGTCGTAGAGAGCTTTTCCGGTCTCGCTTTCTTTCATTAAAGTATTGACGGTCAGATATAACTTCCGTCCGTAAAAATGCGCATAACGCACTGCATCCGCCATCTGGCGGGAATCCAGATTATCTGCATAGGCCCGCGCTCCGTACCTGTGCCCTCCTGCGTAAACAGCATCAGCTCCCGCAGCGAAGGCCGCCCGGATATGATCCATGGAGCCTGCCGGTGCAAGCAGCTCCGGCAGACGGATCTTCTCAGTGTAAGTCATTCCTGGTCTCCAGTTCGATAATCCGCTTCTGCAGATCATTTACCTTGGTCTTGTATTCGATCACCAGCTTATTGGCTGTGTCGATCCGCATATCCTTATCGACGATATCATGCTTCATACGCTCTACTTCTCTTGTATAATCAAGGTTCTCCTGATTATAGATATCAAGCTGCTCCTGCACCTTGAAGAGCTCTTCCGTGATATTGATGGCCAGAAGGATATCCTTATACTCTGTCGTAAGCTTCTCATAACCGGGCATAAGCTTAAGCTCCCGGATCTTTCCGTCCACATAAGAAGCAACTTTCTGCAGATGCTCTTCGGAACCGCCGCCGATGCGGTATACTTTACCGTCGATTAAAACTGATAATGAATTGTTTCCCATAATTTCCCTCTTTTTCACAGCTTGGTTGTATATTAATATAATTCATCCGGCACCGGCAGATTCAGATGCCGGTACGCAGTTTCAGTCAGTACCCTGCCCCGGGGTGTTCTCTTGATCAGGCCCCTCTGGATCAGGAAAGGCTCACAGACGTCCTCTATGGTTCCCGCGTCCTCGCCCACGGCGGCAGCCAGGGTATCAAGGCCCACGGGACGTCCCATGAATCTGTCTGACATGGTCAGCAGAATACTTCTGTCAGTCCTGTCAAGTCCCAGCCTGTCTACAGCAAGTCTGTCAAGAGCTGTAGCAGCCACTTCCTTTGTGATCACTCCGTCGTACTCCACCTGGGCAAAATCCCTTACTCTCTTGAGGAGACGGTTGGCAAGTCTTGGAGTACCCCGGCTTCTTCTGGCCAGTTCCATGGCCCCCTCCGGATCTATGGTCACATCGAGCAGGGAAGCCGACCGTCCCACAATCGTGCACAGCTCTTTATCCGTATAGAAGTCCAGCCTGTCGACCACTCCGAAACGGTCCCGCAGAGGCGCTGTCAGCATACCCGCTCTGGTCGTGGCCCCTACAAGAGTAAAATGCGGAAGGTCAAGCCGGATGGATCTGGCAGCGGCTCCTTTGCCGATAATGATATCTATGGCAAAATCCTCCATGGCCGGATAAAGGACTTCCTCTACCTGCCGGTTGAGCCGGTGGATCTCATCAATAAAAAGCACATCCCCGTCAGACAGGCCATTAAGCACGGCTGCGATTTCGCCGGGCTTTTCAATGGCCGGACCGGATGTGATCTTGATATGACGGTCCATCTCATTGGCAATAATGCCTGCCAGCGTTGTCTTTCCCAGTCCCGGAGGACCGTACAAAAGCACATGGTCCAGGGACTCCCCCCGCTGTCTGGCTGCCTCGATAAAGACGCCCAGGTTCTTCTTGACTTTTTCCTGTCCTATATATTCTTTCAGTGTCTGAGGGCGGAGGTTTCCTTCCAGGATATAATCCTCCTCCTTCAGGTCAGTGGTTATGATTCTGTCCATGGATCGATCTGTCCTCTTTTATGCTGCATATCAACTGCTTCCTAGCCGAGATGCCTGAGGGCTTCTCTGATCAGGGTCCCGGCATCCATTCCGTCAGAATCGGGTATCATGCGCAGTGCCCTGTATGCATCCGATGAAGAAAAACCAAGAGCCTGCAGTGCCTGGGCCGCATCGGAATAAGCTGCCTGAAAAGCCGGATCTGCCTGGGAAGATATAAGATCTGTCCCGTCTGTACTCATATCAGATGACATGGAAATCTCATTGATATCCAGCTTGTCTTTCAGTTCCAGTATAATCCGTCTGGCCCCCTTGGGACCGATGCCCGGCGTTCTGCTGATCGCCTTGACATCATCTCCGAAGACCGCATAATACAGTTCCTCAGGACCCAGCGTAGAAAGGAGAGACAGTGCCGCCTTGGGACCGACACCGCTGATGCCCAGGAGGATACGGAAAAGACTCAGTTCTTTCCTGCTGGCAAAACCAAACAAAGAGATATCATCCTCACGGACCTGCATACAGGTGTGAAGTGTAAGCTCATTGCCTGTCACGGTTTCCCGGACAACCTGGTCGGGAACACGGATATTAAATCCGATTCCGTCCCGGTCAATTACGACCAGTCCATCTTCCTTATATTGGACAATTCCTCTGATAAACGCAATCAAAACATACTCCCGCTTTCGCCTTTTTCCATGTAATCATACCATAATTCATATGTAAATACAATGTCCTATCAGGCAAAAAAGGAAACAAATGTTCACCGTCTGCGCCGGCGCATGAGGACGTCCAGTCCCGTGATCAGGAGAATAGCGCCGCCGATCACAAGGTTCTGCCATTCGGAACTTATCCCTCTTATATTCATAATATTGGAAATAACAGTGAGAATGAGGGCGCCCAGTACGGTACCGACAATACCGCCCTCACCGCCCAGCAGGGATGTGCCTCCGGTCACGACAGCTGCCACGATCTTAAGGCCGTAGGCTTCCGTCATGCCGGCATCTGCGGCGTTTAAACGGGCCGTCATAAGAACACCGCCCATTCCTCCGGTAATTCCGCAGATCAGGTAAGCAAGAAGTATAGTGTGAAATGTATTAAGTCCTGCATAAGCCGCTGCTCTGGCATTCATGCCGATCAGATAGACTTTTCGCCCGAAAACGGTCTTGTGGAGCAGCCATGCCAGGGCCAAAGCCGTAATGGCACTGACGATCACCGGGACCGGAAGCATGTAAAAAGAACCCACTCCAAGCCCTGTAAACCAGGATGGCAGTCCGTAGATCACGCCTCCGTTCATGACGATGACAGCCAGCCCTGCCGCCACCATATTCATTCCGTAAGTTGCCACAAAAGAAGGAAGCTTAAGGCCTCCGACAAGGAACCCGTTTGCCAGGCCGAAAAGAGCCCCCACCAGGATTCCGGAGCTCACTGCAGCATAAGCCGGAAAATCAAGGACCAGCATCTGGGCGCAGATACAGCCGCACAGAGCGGCAAAAGATCCCACAGACAGATCGATGTGGCCTGTAAGGACCACCGCCGTCAGACCCAGACTGAGCATCACCAGAATACTGGCCTGGCGTAGGATGGTGATCATATTATCCCAGGTAAAGAAAGATCTGCTGACCAGGCCCGAAAATGCCATAAAAAGGCAAAGGCTCATCAGCACGTAAAAATATCTGTTTTTAAGTATTCTTCCCGGTATCTTAGTTTCAGACATTGTAACCTCATGATCATGGCAGAATATCAGTTCTGCATGTTTTTTATCAGTGCGTCGGCTATAATGGCGCAAAGTACGATCGTCCCGATGATAGCGTTCTGATAGGCGGATGAAACACCGGCCTGCATAAGCCCGCTCTTGACCAGCTGGATCAGCAGAACCCCGAATATGGTGCCGCCCACGCCGCCCTTTCCTTCCTGAAGGGATGTTCCTCCCAGAAGTACGGCTGCCACCGCGGAAAACTCCATTCCGTTACCTGCGTTGGGATTACCGGATTCAATCCGGCAGCATACAAGAAGGCCGCCGATTCCGGCCATCAGACCGGCGAAGGCAAAAGCTCCGATCCGGTTTTTCAGGTCAGAACTGCCCGACAGAGTCAGAGCCTCCGGATTCCCGCCCAGCGCCTTGACCCTCTTTCCAAATGTGGTCTTCCTGATCAGGAAAGCCGTAATTCCGAAAAGAATCAGTGCAATCCAGCCGGACCATGATATCCTGAAAAAAGTTCCTTTGGATATGGTCCGGAAAACCGGATGGCTGTAATAAATAGTCATGCTTCCGCATATAAGAAGAGCAAATGTTTTAAAAATGTTCTGAGTTGCCAGGGTTACGATAAAGACCGGAATTCCTGTAAATGAAACAATAACTCCGTTCAGGATGCCTGCAATCAGACATAGGACCAGAGTCACTGCCACTGCCGGTCCGCAGGACAATCCCATGTTCATCAGAAAGATCCACAGGACACAGGACAGGGATACGACGGAACCGAGGGACAGATCCGTCCCCTGGGTCAGAATCACCACTGTCTGCCCGCAGGCAATTACAAGCAGAGGCGCTGCCTGGCGCAGTATGACCGACAGATTATCAGCCGAAAGAAAACCATCCACCATACAGGCGAAAATAAGGGCGGCAGCCATCATCATGTAAAAGGCCGGAGGAATATGACCCATCGCTGACAGGGCATTTCCTTTTCTCTTTTTTTCCTGCCTGTCGGCTGACCTGCCCTGAAATGAAAGCATGGTGTCCGCAATCTTTTCCCGCTCCCCCGGCCGGTTTTCGTATTGGCCGATGATCTTTCCTTCCCGCATGACATAAATCCTGTCGCTCATACGGAAAATCTCCGGAAGTTCAGACGAAATCATCAGTACTGCTTTTCCACTCTCGGCCATCCGGTCCATAAGGCGGTATATTTCAGCTTTGGCGCCCACATCGATTCCTCTGGTGGGCTCATCAAAAATCACAACTTCGGTATCAGCCAGCAGCCATTTTGCTATTACGACCTTCTGCTGATTTCCGCCGGAAAGAGAAAGTGCCTTAAGGCTTGGATCTGAAGGGGTAACCTTCAGCCGGCCTGCATATTCGGCAGCCTTTTCCTCTTCTTTTTTCTCCCGGATCAGTCGGGAGGGAAAAAGCTTAGAAAGGGAAGCGGCAGTAATATTCCAGCATACTGAGGCCCGAAGGGCCAGCCCCAGGTCTTTACGGTCCTCAGGCAAAAGTCCCAGCCCGTTTTTTGTCATATAGGATGGCGGTCTGCCGGTCACATCTTTTCCACCCAGAAAAACACGGCCGGATCCGGGACGGTCTATTCCGAATATCAGTCTGGCAAGCTCTGTTCTTCCTGAACCCACAAGGCCGGCAATTCCCACAATCTCTCCTTTGCGGACAGTCAGACTGCAGTTTTCCACCCTGCCCTTCTTATCGGAAAGGGAGTCGATCACCAGCGCCTCCTGTCCGTTCTCCCTGCAGGTCCTGCCTTTACTGTAATCTTCATAGTCTTCTCTTCCCACCATCAGGCCAACCAGCTTCGATTCCGGCATATCCCGGCATGGACCCGAAGCGATGAATTTTCCGTCCCGCATGACGGTAATCCTGTCTGCGATCAGGGGATACTCTTCCAGCCTGTGAGAAATATAAATGATTCCGATCCCTCTTTTTTTCAGCGTCCGTATTTTATCAAAGAGAGAGGCCGCCTCTTTCTGTGAAAGGGCGGCAGTAGGTTCATCAAATACAATAATCCGGGGATCCCTGTTCAGCGCCTTGGCAATCTCCACCATCTGCTGATCCGCGATGCCCAGTTCCTTTACCGGAGCAGTCAGGTCAATATCGGCACAGTCAAGGTCTCTGAGCATTTCCCCGGCCCGCCGGTACATCTCCTTTCCCTTTATGACAGGTGTTCCTTTAAAGACCGGTTCATCATTAAAGAAAATGTTTTCCGCCGCATTAAGCCAGGGAACCATGGTAAGTTCCTGGTAAACCGCAGCAATCCCCCTGGAAAGGGCTTCTGCAGGTGATGAAAAATGTACCTCCTGTCCGCGGAGAATAATTTCTCCCTCGTCTGCTTTCAGAGAACCCAGGATACATTTGGTCAGGGTACTTTTTCCGGCACCATTTTCCCCGGCGAGCACATGTACTTCGCCGGGGCAGAGATCAAAACTCATATGGTCCAGGGCAGTTACGCCCGGGAATTTTTTTGTAAGGTTACGTATTTCCAGTAAAGGTTCCATAGTTATTTATTCAAACCATCTGTAATGCTCTATATAATCCTCAACGTTATCTTTCATGATCAGGGGACTGTGCCGCTCTGAAGGGAAGGGAATAAAGTACTCTTCAGGAAGTGTACCCTTGTTGAGATAATCTACCAGATACACGATTGCCAGATAAGTCGAACCATAGGGATCTGTATTGTAGGTCACATACATGTCCCCGTCTTTAACAGCCTGGGCAGCATCTTTTGATCCGTCCTCTCCGCCGACAAGAACACCTTTGACTTTCGCCTGTTTAAGTGCCTGAATGGCTCCGATGGACATCTCGTCATTACATCCGACCACAATGGATAGGCCCTCCCTGACGTCCGGGTTCTGCAGAAGATTTTCCATAACAGACATGCCTTCGTTTCTCTTGGAATTTGCAGTCTGGGAAGCCGCGATCTCCATATCAGGATACTCTGCGATAGCGTCTTCGATTCCCTTTTTCCTCTCTTCCATGTTCTGAACGCCGGCCGGTCCTTCCAGAATGACAGCTTTACCCTTGCCGCCGCAGGCCTCACAGAGTTCCTTAGCAACCAGGTAGCCTGTCTCATAATAATCGACGCCGCTTCTCATAAAAGCGCCTTTATCGGGAGCTGTACCGATGGCTGTCACCGGAATTCCCTTTTCATTTGCGGCATCAACCACAGGCTGGATACCTTTCGAATCTGACGGATGGATGACAAATCCGTCCACTCCCTGCTCGATTAGTGACTCCATGATAGTTACCTGCTCTTCAATGGAATCCTGGTTGGAGGGTGCCAGTGTCTGCACTTCTATGCCCAGGTCTTTTCCGGCCTTTTTTCCTCCTGCCCACATGCCAAGCATATAGGGATTGGTGGAATTTCTGGTCATTACTACGATCTTGTATTTTTTTATCAGCTTTCACCTTCGTGGTAATTCCTCTTCCGATACCCTCCACAGGCAGAGGAAGTTCTGTTTTGGCATAAGTACTGGCCCTGTTTGTATTCACATTTTCAGTGAAATCCTCGTGCACTTTTTCACCTGTAGAGCTTTCCTGCAGATTCATAGCTGAAGTATTCTCTCCGGCTTTCTGACTGCCACAGGCGCATAATACGGATCCGACCATACAGATGACCATCAAACAAGCTGCTAATTTCTTCATAGTGTCAAACCTCCTTTACTGCACATGCAGCGACATTTAAGAAACGTTCCTGAGTCTTCCACGATAAACCCACCGGAGAAACCTGGGACAGTAATACCGCAACCATATCCCTGTCAGGCCACACGTTGAAAACACTGCCCCAGTATCCGTGCCAGCCGTAGGAACCGTTTCCCATATAATTAAATGTTGTGTTAACCTGTGACTGCACATCCATCATATAGCCCCAGGTGTGGCCGTAGATGGAAGGCCCGGCATGCCGGGTATAGGGCATGGTCATAAGGGATACCGCATGCGGACTTAAGATCCGATGACCCTTACGCACGCCCCTGTCACAGAGCATCTGGGCAAATTGAAAATAATCGACAGCAGTGCCGGTGAGTCCGGCAGAGATATTATAATAGTTTTTATAATCCGTGAAAGGAACCCGGGTATCACCGGTTCCCGGCACATCCATTTCCTTAAGAAGTTCCATGCTGCCGCATGCGAAAACATCCGGAATCCGGTCCCACTTGGATCTGTCCGGGTAAAAGGAAGTATCTTTCATATTCAGGGGATTAAATATATACTTTTTCAGGTAACTATTCAGGTCCATGCCGCTGACGATTTCCACCACCCTGCCCAGAATAATAGAAGAAAGGTTGGAATAGTCCCATCTGTCTCCGGGATGGGATGCAAGAGGCAGTCCCGCCAGCCGGTCCGCCATCTGGCCGATAGTGGTGTCAAGTGCTATGACTGAATCGTCGATTCCTGCTTCTTTGTAACATTTTGCGCAGTAGGCCGCCGCCGGATCTTCCAGCTCCAGATCGCGGATGGAAGCAATGCCGGATGTCATGGTCAGCAGGTCGTGGATAGTGATTTCCCTTCTTGCGGGAACCATCTGTATGCTCCCGTTTTCACAGGCTTCTGCCACTTTACAGCCGGCAAATGCCGGAATGTAGCCGCTCAGAAGATCGGACGGCATGACAAGGCCCCGGTCATATAGCTGCATCAGGGCTGCGGCACCGATTGTTTTGGACATGGAGGCATAGCGGAATATGGCGTCTTTTTTCATTTGGACACCTTCCCTGGCCTCTCCGTAAGCTTTGAAGTGAACAATCTTTCCATGCCTTGCCACCAGGGTGACCATACCTTTCATGACCTTTTCCCTGATGGACCGCTCCATAACATCATCTATAAATGACAAGGCCCGGGAAGACATGCCTGCCGATTCGGGCCTGCAGATTTCAAATGTTTTTTTATCCGTTGAATGCTTCGACATAATCTTCTCTTACTACTTTATCTTCCAGGAAATCATAATTGATCGTTCTGATTCTGCAAGGTATCCGGTCCTCTTCTGCCCAGGCCATGAGAGCTCTCATGCCATCTGCATTGCACACGTTGGGGCCGTCCCAGTCAAAAAGTGCATGGCCTCCGTGGGGAGCTCTGAAAACACGGAAACAGCGGTCAAGATCACATTTTCCCGGAAAATAGGAAGAAGCCTTCCTGTAATAATCAACCGTGAGCTGATTGGGAGCGATGTGGTCGCCTGTCCCGTGTGTGATCATAAGTTTGCCGCCTCTTTTTGCCAGCCCTCTGAGGTCTCCGCCGTAAAAAGCGAATTCTTTAAATTCATCCTTATGTTCAAGATAAATCTTCTCAAATGTCTCATATGTACAGCTGGCGAAATCCCAGTCCGGATCACGGATCAGCCAGCGCAGAAACTGTACGGCAAAGGGGATATTAGTAATCGTTCCGTCATCATGTATTTTCAGGTAGCCAAATTTCCTGTGGGCAACCGGCCACTGAACGATCTCAGGGCCGAAACCGTAGGTAATTCTGCTTCCGTCAGACAGGACCGGTCCGTCCCATACTTTTTTCATGACGCGGACATCTTCGACTGTAACGCCTCCGACCGGAGTGGGCGTGCAGGGAAGACCTGCAAGAAATGTCTTCCAGTCCTCATCTTCCGGATCATAGGGATGAGAACAGAGTTTTTCGGATGACCGGGCAAGTTTATGGGCAGCCTGATACTTTTCCAGCGGGACTCTGTGGGGTTCGTTGTTATAGACAAGAGCTGCCCAGAGACAGGAAAACATCAGATTGTAGAAATCATAAAGCGGCCCGTCCGCCCACAGACCGTCATAATCTCCCGGATAACGCTCAGCTTCCAGAATTACCTGCCTTCCCCCGCCTGACGTCCCGTGCATATAGCTTTTGCTGATATCACTTCCATAGCAGGCTCTGACTACGGCCTTGGCAGAGGCTGTCATGATATGGGTTCCTGTAAAGGCCCAGTTTCTGATCATATCCCAATCCAGGTCAGCCCCTTTAAAGCCCCAGGTCTGATCCACGAAGGACCCTGTGGCACCGTTGCAGACGACACAGGCAAAGCCGTTGCGGACAGCCATGGGCCAGGTGGTAAGGGCAGATGTCTGTTCCATATCCCAGTCGGTTTCCATATTGGTACCGGCTCCTGCAATTCCCATAAAACGGCCGTTCCAGCGTTCAGGAAGGAAGACCCGAAGGTCTGCGATATGGGTTCCTGATATGAACTGTTTGATTCTTATGAAATAAAAGGCAGGTATATTGTAAAGAAGGGGTTTGTTCTTTTCCTTCCAGCTTCCTTCCGCCACATAGCGAATCTCCTGGAGGAAAAGATCAGGATAGTCTCTTAATGCCTCCCTGATTACCGATGGGATACAGTTTTTCTCCAGGGTCGGGTACAGGATGCTGTCCGACGGGTCCATCCAGTTATAGATATCACTTGAAAACCAGTTTTCTTTATTGCCTTTAAAAAATGCCCATTTAGCCATAATAATCCTTCATTTTAGAAAATTACACACTTCTCCTGATACACTTTTTATTATAAACCCTGTGTTTTTTTTCGATGGTAGATATGAAAACCTCTCATTGGAAAATATCTGAGGCATATCAGGAAAGGTTATTTGACAGATGAATGAATTGTCTGCTACTGTAGCCTTAGACAAATCATACGGAGACTGATTTATGAGAGAGTTTACATACACTGTCCCGCTTCCTGCAGGGACTGAAGAAGATACAAGATTATACTTTGATATAGAGACCACCGGTTTTTCCCGCAGCCGGACCATGCTCTATCTGATCGGATGCGGCCGGCAGGAGAATGATACATTTGTCATACGGCAATGGTTTAACGATGACGGAGAAAGTGAAAAAAGTATACTGGAGGCTTTCAGCGACGCAGTCTCCTCTTCCTCCCGCATTCTGTGTACTTTCAACGGAGAAAGCTTTGATATTCCCTATCTGAAAGACCATTATGACCACCACGGCCTTACAGATCCTTTCAGCGGATGCAGGTCTTTTGATTATTATAAAATCCTGCGTCCCTGGCAGAAGCTTTTCGGGATGGACCAGGGTTCACAGAAAGCATGGGAGCTGTTTCTCGGGATAAAGAGAGAAGACCGGTTTGACGGAGGACAGCTGATCGGAGTCTATCAGGATTATCTGACTAGCCGGGATGACGCTGCCCTTTATGAGCTGCTTCTCCACAACAGAGAGGATATAGAAGGTATGCTGTCTCTGAAAAGTCTTGAAGCATACCGTGAGATTACCCGCGGTACTTTTACTGCGGATGATATCAGGATGACCGATTCCGGCAATCTTAAAGTCACCTGCAGGCTTAAGGATCCTGTTCCCGTGCCTTTTGAAGTCCTGTCTGAAACAGCCATCCGGGCCCGGGAAAACAGTCTGATTATTGAAATCCCCTGCCTTCAGGGAGAATTAAAGTATTTTTATGATAATTATAAAGATTATTATTATCTGCCGGATGAGGACAGGGCCATTCACAGGAGTGTAGGCAGATACGTTGACAGAAAGCACAGAAAAGCTGCCAGGGCATCCAACTGCTATATGCGTAAAGACGGGATTTTCCTCCCTCTTCCTTCCTGTCACGGCAAATACGGCTTCTCAGTCTCCAAAACAGAGCACTACGCATCTTCACTCGCTTTCTTCCGTCATTCCCATAATGACAGGACAGCATATGTGGAGGCTGAATCTCTGGCCGAATCCGGCAAATCGGTTTTCATCCGCTTTCTGTGTGACACCATGAAGGCGGCCTTTATCGAAGAAATCTCAAAAAATCAGTAAAGGGATAAAAAAGGGGCAGATCTCTTTCCGTCCGAAGCGGAATCGGGATCTGCCCTCTGTTTGTTTACAGTTTACTGATTATTCTATTTCATTTCCTGAGCCAGTGCCTTCACCTGATCACGGTTTGCGTCTGTCATTGCAGAACGGATGGAAACAACTGTATCGGCAAAAGTAATGTTTCTGCTCTTTTCAAAAGCCGCCTTGATCACCTTGGCTGCAGCAGGCGCCCACGTACCGTTTTCAATGATACCGATCTTCCTGTTCTGGTAGCCGCGCTCTGTCAGCTCTGCAAGGAAATCACGCATCCAGGGGAACACCGTACCGTTGTAAGTGACAGAAGCAAGAACAATCTTGCCGTAGCGGAAAGCATCTTCCACACATTCAGCCATATCTTCTCTTGCCAGATCCGCCAGAACTACCTTAGGACAGCCAGCAGCTTCCAGTTCTTCCTTAAGGAGTTCGGCAGCTTCTTTTGTATGTCCGTAAATAGAAGCATAAAATATTGCTGTTCCTTCTGTCTCCACACCATAAGAAGACCAGGTATTGTAGAGATCCAGGTAATAGCCCAGGTTCTCATCCAGTATGGGACCGTGAAGGGGACAGATTCTCTCTATATCCAGGGTCTTTGCCTTTGCCAGTACTTTCTGTACCATTGCTCCGTATTTGCCGACAATACCGAAGTAATAGCGGCGTGCCTCGCAGGCCCAGTCCTCTTCCACGTCCAGAGCGCCGAACTTGCCGAATGCATCTGCGGAGAAAAGTGTCTTTTCTTTGCTGTCATAGGCAAACATCACCTCCGGCCAATGTACCAGAGAAGCGAAAACAAATGTAAATGTATGGGAACCTGTTTCCAGAGTCTCCTGATCTTTTACCACAAGACGGCGGTCAGCAAAGTCTGTTCCGAAGAACTGCTTCATGTAGACAAAAGTCTTTGCATTTCCCACGATCACTGCTTCGGGATATGCCTGGGCAAAAGCTGCGATATTGGCAGAATGATCCGGCTCCATATGAAGAACTACAAGATAGTCAGGCTTGCGGTCTCCCAGTGCCTGTCCGAGATTGGAGAGCCACTCATCCCCGAAATTCTGATCTACAGTATCAAATACTGTAACCTTTTCATCCATGACAACATAAGAGTTATATGCCATACCGTTGGGAACGTCATACTGCCCCTCAAACAGGTCGACCTTATGGTCATTCACACCGATATAAATGATATCTTCTGTAATTCTTTTCATATTTTCCACACCTCTTTTAATATGTTTTACACGGTTTCAACATTTAATATCATAACCCACTTTATCTCCGCTTACAAGTGTTTTCGGCAAAAGCATGCTTCCGCTTCCTTGTAATGTGCATAGATCTGTGTTATAGTTAATTTGACGGAAATGTATAAAATCACGAGGTGAATCAATGAGAGAAAGAACCAACGAATCTGCAGAAAACTATCTGGAGACAATCCTGATTCTGAGTCGAAAGCTTCCGGTCGTGCGCTCTGTCGATATTGCCAACTATATGGACTTCAAGAAATCCAGCGTCAGCATCGCCATGAAGAACCTTCGGGAAAAAGGCCACATCACAGTCACAGACGCCGGATATATATATCTGACGGATACAGGAATGGATATTGCAGAGACCATCTATGAACGCCATGAGTTTATCACCAAACTTCTGACCGTGCTGGGTGTCGATAAAGATATCGCAGAGCAGGATGCCTGCCGTATCGAACATGTCATCAGCCATGAAAGCTTTGAGGCGATCAAACACTACACAGATACGATCGTCAATCCTGCCGATGATTAATCCGGCATTTTAGAATCATATTGAAAGATAGTTAAGGCCGTACTGCTATATTGTCAGTACGGCCTTTCTTCTTTATTGTTCTGTCACGATTCTCACAGACTGTCTTTATACTGCTGTGCCAGACGACGCATTTCCCGGGCGTTTTCCATTACCGCACCGGTAATCTTTGTTCCGCCCAGCATTCTTGCCAGTTCTTTTCCGGCTTCTTCCTCATTCAGTTTGTAGATATGACTGATGGTCATGTCCTCATCACTGGTCTTTTCAATCAGGTAGTGGGTATCCGCCATAGCCGCGATCTGCGGCAGATGGGTAATGGCAATAACCTGGCGCTTTCTTGCGATCAGGGCAAGCTTTTCAGATACTTTCTGGGCAGTTCTTCCACTGATGCCGGTATCGATCTCGTCAAATATCAGGGTTTCTATTTCCTCCTCATCCGCCAGAACAGACTTGATGGCCAGCATGATCCTTGAAAGTTCTCCGCCCGAAGCAATCTGTGCCAGAGGGCACATGTCCATGCCCGGATTGGGAGCAATCATAAAGCAGACACGGTCTTTTCCCTGTTCACTGAAGCGTTCCGTATCTTCAACTTCGATCTCAAAACGGACCTGAAGGAAGTTCAGATCCATGAGAGCTTTCCTGATCCGGTCCTGCAATGGCAGGGCCGCTTTTTTTCTGAGGCTGCTGAGGATACTGCACTCTTTCTCCAGCATTTCCCCTGTCCGGGAAAAGTTTTCCTTAAGGGCTGCCAGATGTTCCTCATAATGGCTAAGTTTCTCTCTCTTTTCTTCGCTGCGCTTCCTGTAGGCAAAGATACTCTTGATATCCGGTCCGTATTTTGACTTAAGATGCTGGATCAGATCAAGCCTTTCTTCAATCTGGACAAATGTCTCGTCATCATATTCCATGTCATCGATATAAGCAGAGAGTTCCCTGTTGAAATCCCCAATCAGGGCATCGATGGTTGTAATCTGACTGAACAGGTCCTCAGCCCGGGAATCGATATCTGCCACATTGCCGGCAAGGCGGACCGCTCTTCCGGCAAGATCCGATGCGTTATCCCTGCCTTCTGACATCATCATGTGTATCTCCTGGCAGTCGGACAGGATTTCCCTGGCATGGGAAATACGTCGGTAATCTTCCTCCAGTTCCTCTTCTTCCCCTTCTCTTAACCGGGCATTGGTAATCTCATCGATCTCAAAGGAAAGAAATTCAATCTCCCTGATCCTCTCCTCTTCTCCGATCGTATCTTCCTCAAGCTGTCCTTTCAGTTTCATGTATTCATGGTAAAGGGCAGCCACCTTTTCTTTGACGGGGCGAAGAGACTCACCTGCATAGCTGTCAAGTATGCGTCTGTGGTTTTCTGTCTTAAGGAGGAGCTGGTTTTCATGCTGGCCGCTCAGATCCAGCAGAAGAGGTGCCAGCTCTTTCAGCCGTCCGATCGTGATGGTGGTATCGTTTACTTTATTGATTACTCTCTGGCTGGTCACCCTTCTTGATATGATGACCTCTCCGTCCTCCCAGGGGATGTCAAACTGAGCCAGCATGTTTTTAACTGCCGGACTTTCAGTATGAAAAACCAGTTCGATCAGGGCACTGTCAGCGCCCGGACGGATCATATCCCTGGGAATCCTTCCTCCCAGGGCGGACTGGATGGAACCGATCAGGACAGATTTGCCGGCGCCGGTTTCACCCGTAAGAATATTCAGCATCTGTGAAAAATCAACATCGCTCTCACGAATCAGAGCCAGATTTTTCACATGAAGATTAATCAGCATATGGACCTCCGGGACATGTCAGCTTACGGAATGAATAATCTGATTCATATCGCTGATCACGTCATTTACCATAGACTCTTCTGCTATGGCGCAAAAAATGGTATCATCTCCGGCAATGCTGCCGACAATACCGTTAAGAGATATGGAATCAATGGCCGCAGCACAGGCCATGGCCATTCCGGATACAGTCTTGATGACAAGAATGTTTCCGGCGGGATCCATCCTGAGGATCCCTTCTGAGAGAACACGTCTGTACTTGCTGGAAATGTGCAGATCTTCCCTCTCGAAAACCGCATATTTCTGTTTTCCGTTCTTTCCTGTCACTTTCATAATATTAAGATTACGAATATCTCTTGATACAGTACCCTGGGTTACGGAAAATCCTGCTTCCTGCAGCATGCCTGTCAGTTCTTCCTGTGTCTCAATATCGTACTGGCCGATCAGTTCAAGGATCTTCTGATGTCTTTTTCCTTTCATGATTTCCATTTCTCCTTATTTTTTTTTAAGCAGCAAATTCAGCGGAGCATCTTTTCTTTAAGTATATCCACAAAGTTTACTTCCCCTACTTTTACAAAGGGAGTTACAACACCGGCCCGGTAGATCACGACCTTGTCTCCCTGGTGAATGGTCTCTCCGATACGGCCGTCGTAACAGACAATCGCACTGTTATCGTTATGGTTTCTTCCCGATTCCAGGATTACCGAAACTATATCGCTTTTTGACAGTACCACACTTCTTGCTGTCAGAGAATGCGGACAGATCGGTGTGATCACAAAATTCTTGCAGGTCGGATTAATGATGGGTCCGCCCGCGGACAGATTATAGGCTGTAGATCCAGTCGGGGAACAGACAATCACACCGTCCGCCATATAAGAATCAAATGCCACGTCATTAATCCGGATCTGAAGTCCGACAGTGGTCTGTACACCTGCCTTCATAAGATAAATCTCATTGAGGGCAAGATAATGGCAGATCTTTTTCCCGTCCCGGAAAACATCCGCACACAGCATGATCCGCTCCTCAATCCGGTAATCATCCGCCAGCAGGCGGTTGAGGGCGGCGGCCAGGGCAGAAGGCTTCACATCCGCCAGGAATCCCATGGTTCCCATATTGATGCCAAGAAGGGGAATACCTGTTTCCACAAGTGCTCTCGCGGCTCCCAGGATCGTCCCGTCACCCCCTATTATAAGAATGCATTCCGTGCCTTCCGGTATGGCTGACGGCAGATCGATTTCCGGACCGTAGTCATCGAACACATGGCACTGGGCCCCGTGGATGGTCAGGTGATAGCGGATCTGCTCTGTCAGTTCCAGGTGACTGTCCTTTTTTCTGTTTGTGATTACTAAAAACTTATTCATGATTTTTTTCCGGAGGAAAGCGCCTGCTCTGCCTCTTTTGTAATACGGGAAATATCTTCATCCCCGACCCTGCCGGGCAGATCCGAAGATTCTGTATCGTATGTCAGATAAAGTAAAAATTCTATATTCCCTTCCGGCCCTCTGACCGGCGAGTAGGTCAGACCCTCTGCGCACAATCTTATGGACCGGGCAAATGCAATGACATTATTAATGACTTCTTTCCTGACCCCGGAGTCTTTTACAACCCCTTTTTTGCCCACCCGGTTTTTGCCGGCCTCAAACTGAGGTTTGATCAGGCAGATCATCTGTCCGCCGGGCTTAAGGCAGGATTTTAAAGGAAGCAGGACCTTTGTCAGGGAAATAAAGGATACGTCAACGCTGATCAGGTCCACTTTCTCTCCCAGCATGTCCGGTGTCAGATCACGGAGATTGATCCCTTCCATGGATACCACTCTCTGATCGGCAAGAAGCTTACCGTCCAGCTGGCCTCTTCCTACATCCACGGCAAATACCTTCTCTGCACCGTTCATCAGCATACAGTCCGTAAAGCCTCCGGATGATGCCCCTCCGTCAAGACAGACTTTGTCTTTTACATTGACCGGAAAACATTCCAGGGCCTTTTCCATTTTCAGGCCGCCTCTGGATACATACTTTAAAATGTCTCCGATGACTCGGACATGCGGCGGGGATTCAGGGTCTATCAAGGCTGAAGGCTTTACTGCCGGGCAGCCGTCTAAGAGAATCCGGCCGGCAAGGATCATCTCCTTGGCCCTCTCCCTGGAAGACACGATCTTATTTCTTACCAGATACCTGTCCAGCCTTTCCCTGTCTTTGCTCTCGCCCATATCTCTTCCTGCTCCCTAAGCCTGTCTGGAGCAGAGTTCGATCAGGAGGCTGCGCAGGAAAGGATTCTCCCTGCCCAGACTGTCAAATGCTCCCACGGCGGATTCCGTAAGTCTGTGAACATCTTCATCAGCCTGCTCCAGGCCCCTGAAGGTGACATAAGTGGTTTTGGCATTCTTCTCGTCACTGCCGACGGGTTTTCCCAGCACTTCCTCAGTACCGATTACATCAAGTATGTCATCCCTGATCTGGAAGGCAATCCCCACATCATGGGCAATGCTCTTTACCGTATCTGTCTCAGCCGGTCCGGCCCCTGCCAGTACAGCACCTATAGTCATGGCACATTCGATCAGGGCAGCTGTTTTATTCTCATGGATATACATGAGTGTATCGTAGGACATTTCCTTTCCCGTATGTTCCACATCTGCCACCTGACCGCCGATCATGCCGAAAATACCGGGTCTTTTTGCAAGAATGGAAAGAGCTTTTGCTGTTCTCAAGTCTGTCCCGTCGCCCCTGAATGCCTTGCAGGCTGTTTCAAAGGCATAGTTGAGCAGGGCATCTCCGGCCAGGATGGCCATTGCCTCTCCGTATATTACATGTGCAGTCTTTTTTCCGCGCCTGTAATCATCATTATCCAGCGCCGGAAGATCATCATGTACCAGGGAATAGGTATGGATCATCTCAATGGCTGCCATAAAGGGGTCGATCAGGCCGTGGTCCGAACCGCCGAACAGTCTGTAAGTCTCATACATAAGCATGGGACGAAGCCGTTTACCGCCGGCATGAAATGTATAATTCATGGCAGACAGTACTGTGGCCGGATATCCTTCTGCTTCCGGCAGGTAACTGTATATGATCTTTTCAATCTCTTCTGTCTTCTTCCTGATCTGTTCCTGCATGGATGTATCCATTGGCATCCTCCTGTAATATTATCATCTCTTTTTCGGTACTTTCCAGTGTCCTGCTGCATTTGTCAAGCAGTTTGACTCCCTTTTTATAATAATCCAGGGAGTCTGAAAGGGTGACACCGGGATCTTCAAGGCTGGCTATAATACTGTCCAGTTCTTCTAAAGCGTCTTCTATCATAAACTTTTTTCTTGCCATAATAATATATTCCTTACTTGTCTTTATGGATTCTGGTCGGCGTCACATCCGCGCTTCCGTCAGAAAACACCAGGGTCAGATCCCTGCCCGGCTCCAGCTGGGTGACGGATGTGACCGGTGTCTTACGGTCATACTGGGCATATACATAGCCTCCGGTCAGCCTGGCAGTGGGAGAAAGAACATGAAGCTTTTCGGCAGTGACCGAGAAGCGGTGTCTGACTCTTTGCAGGTTTCCCGAAGCTGCCGCCTGAAGGCGGAAGGCCTTTTCCCTGAGAAGAATCCTCTGCCGCTTAAGCCGGCTGGCAGGCGCGGCGCTTTCCAGGCGTATCGCCCGCATCTTAAGGCTTTCCTTTAAATTATCCAGGCGTCCGGTCATAAGCTGGTCCAGTGTCATCCTGTAATTGTCAAACTGGTTCCGTACTGCCCGGATATCCGGAACAGCCAGTTCACATGCTGCTGACGGTGTCGCCGCCCTCACATCCGCGCAGTAATCGGCAATGGTATTATCTGTCTCATGGCCTGTACCGGATATGATGGGCGTAGATGCCTCATAGACCGCGTCCGCCACTTCCAGTTCATTAAAAGCCCAGAGGTCTTCTATGGAACCGCCGCCACGGCCTATGATGATCACATCCAGGTCCATGGCATCCAGTGTCCGGATGCCACGGGCAATCTGTGCTGCAGCGCCCTCTCCCTGTACCCGGGACGGATAGAGAATCAGCTGGACATATGGATTTCTCCTTGCAGCTATACTCTCAATATCACGGATGGCTGCTCCTGTGGAGGCAGTTACGATACCGATTGTCCGGGGGAATGCCGGAAGAGGCTTTTTCCTTTCAAAGTCAAAATAACCCTTTTTATAGAGTTCCTGCTTGCGCTGTTCATAGAGTATGTAAAGATCTCCGGCACCTGCCAGGGTAATCTCTCTGGCATAAAGCTGATAAGTACCTGCCTGTTCATAGACGGAAACCGAACCCAGAACAATGATCATCTGGCCGTCTTCCAGCCTGAAGGACAGTCCTCTGGCCAGGTCGCCTGCGAACATTACACATCGGATGGCGCTTCTGGAATCTTTTAAAGTAAAATACAGATGGCCGGATGAATGGTACTTGCAGTTGGAGACTTCTCCTTTTATGTATATTCTTTTCAGAGCGTAATCACTTTCAAAAAGCCTGTGGATATAGGAATTGATCTGTGATACCTCGAATACTCTTTTTGAAGCCATATTTCACAAAAAGGCGGCGTAGATGTCACTACTCTCTTCGCCGCCTTATCCTCAATCTTTATTTGTGACTGTCTGCTGAAACGATGCTGTCTAGGCCAGTTTGGCAAGAACCCCGTTCACAAAGCGGGCCGCCTTGTCGCTGCTGTAGCGCTTGGCCAGCTCAACGGCTTCATTGATCGCCACACCCTTGGGGATATCCTCATCCATATTGATCTCATAAACACCGAGTCTCAGGACCGCAAGTTCGATCTTGCCCAGGCGGTTAAGTTTCCACCCCTGACAGATCTCCTGAATGGTGTCATCAAGCTGCGGCAGACATGCCAGTATCTTTTCAAGCTTCCCGGTAATATATTCCCTGTCTTCTTCCGATATCTCTTCAGACTCATCGAAAAAATAACTGAGCTGTTCCGGCATTTCCTCACCGGGTATGAACTCGGCGCGGAACAGGAGCAGGAATATATACTTTCTTAACTGTGTTCTGGACATTATCCTTCCTCTTCCATTATGATGCCGGCAATACGGACATTTACATCCGTAACATGAAGACCGGTCATTGTCTCAATGGCATTCTTGACACGTTCCTGTACTTCACTGCAGGTATCCGGAATGCTGACCCCGTAATCCAGAAGCAGGTTCAGGCGGACTTCCACATCCTCGTCTTTCACATGGACTTTCACGCCTTTTGAGAGGGTTTTCATGCCTAGCATACTTACGATTTCATTTGTAATATTACCGGACATTTTAGCCACGCCCTCAACCTCTGTAGCTGCGAGGCCGGCGATTACCGCTACTACATCGTCCGCAATCTGCACTTCTCCTACGTCACCGATCTCATATTCCGTACGGTTTACTACTGTATCTTTCTCCATAAAAAAACCTCCCGATCTTTCTTTTATTATATCAGACATCCTGTCATTTGCAATATATAGTTTCCCGGTCAGAATACGGCGCTGGTGTTTTTCTCCACAGGCGAAAGACCTGCTTCTTCGAGCGCATTTATGATCTTCTGCTTATGCTCGTGACCGAAAGCCTCCATGGTGATCGTAAGTTCCACGGAATTGTTGCGGTTTACACTGATGAACTGGTTATGCTCCAGCCTGATCACGTTACCCTGCTGCTGTGCGATAATGCCCGAAACTTTATTCAGCTGGCCGGGCACATCGGGGAGATATACGGATACGGTAAATATGCGGGCACGCTGAAGAAGTCCGTTCTGGACCACGGAGGACAGGGTAATGATATCCATGTTGCCCCCGCTCAGTACGGAAACGATCTTCTTGTTTTCCGCCGGCAGATGCTTGAGAGCAGCCACGGTAAGAAGACCGGAATTTTCCACAAAGAGCTTGTGGTTTTCCAGAACATCCAGAAATGCCACGATCAGCTCGTCATCCGGGATAGTGATCACATCATCGATATTATCCATCAGATAAGGGAAGATCTTCTCTCCCGGTGTCTTGACGGCTGTACCGTCCGCGATGGTGCTGACATGGTCAAGGGTAACAGGATGGCCTGCCTTGAGGGATTCCTGCAGACAGTTCGCGCCTGCCGGCTCCACGGCAATGGTCCTGATCTTGGGATTGAGCATCTTGGACAGGGTGGAAATACCAGTAGCCAGTCCGCCGCCGCCTGCCGGAACCAGGATAATATCTACCGTAGGCAGTTCCTTGATGATTTCCATGGCAATGGATCCCTGGCCGGTGGCGACATCCAGATCATCAAAAGGATGAATAAATGTATAACCGTGTTCCTGAGCCAGTTCCAGAGCCTTTTCACAGGCTTCGTCATATACGTCGCCGTGAAGGATCACGTCTGCCCCCAGAGACCGGGTCCTGTTTACTTTCAGCAGTGGCGTGGTAGTAGGCATGACGATGGTTGCTTTCACACCGAAGGCTCTTGCTGCAAATGCAACACCCTGGGCATGATTGCCGGCAGATGCTGCGATCAGTCCCCTTGCCTTCTCCTCTTCGCTGAGTGTGCTGATTTTATAATAAGCACCGCGAATCTTATAAGCGCCGGTCAGCTGAAGATTTTCAGGTTTCAGATAAACCTTGTTGCCGGTCGCTTCGGAATAGAATTCACTGTGGATCAGATTGGTCTGCAGAATTACATTCTGGACTATTTCATATGCTTTTTCAAAGCCTTCAAGAGTCAGTTTATTCATTAATTTCTTCCTCCTCGGGCACATCGAAGAGTGCCTCAACAAAGGCATCCGGATCGAACTTGTTCAAATCGTCGATTCCTTCGCCTACGCCGATATATTTGACCGGAATCCCAAGTTCAGCCTGCACTGCGATGGCAATACCGCCCTTGGCTGTTCCGTCCAGTTTGGTCATGACAATACCGGAAATATCGGCAACCTCTTTGAACTCTCTTGCCTGGACCAGGGCATTCTGTCCCGTAGTTCCGTCCAGGACAATCAGAGTTTCCATATAGGCATCCGGCATTTCTCTGGATATTACACGGTTGATCTTGGCCAGCTCATTCATCAGGTTCTTCTTGTTGTGAAGCCTTCCGGCCGTATCGCAGAGAAGGACATCTGTGCCGCGGGATTTAGCCGCCTGACATGCGTCGTAGACAACAGCTGCCGGGTCGGATCCTTCCTGCTGGGCGATAATATCCGCCTTGGCCCTGTCGGCCCATTCCGTAAGCTGCTCTATGGCCGCTGCCCTGAATGTGTCGGCCGCCGCCAGCATGACCTTTTTGTCCTGTTTCTTGAGCAGATGGGCGATCTTGCCGATGGTAGTGGTTTTTCCGACACCGTTTACCCCTATTACAAGGACTACGGACTTTCTGTTTTCAAACTCGTATGCAGTCTCATCCACTGCCATCTGTTCCCGGATCAGACTGATGAGAAGATTCCTGCACTCCTCCGGTTTGTAAATATGCGCTTCTTTAACCTTCTCACGAAGTTCATCGATGATATTCATGGTGGTTTCCACCCCGATATCACCCATGATAAGGACCTCTTCAAGTTCCTCGTAAAAGTCTTCATCAATCGTGGAAAAAGCATGGAACAAAGAGTCCAGTCCCGAGGTGATGTTTTCCCTGGTTTTGCTTAGCCCGCTGACCAGTTTCCCGAAAAAGCTGCTGTTTTCTTCCATAATGGCAAATCTCCTTTATTCTTTCAGCTGGTGGTCAATCAGATCCACCGAGATCAGAGTCGAAATTCCCTTTTCCTGCATGGTGATTCCGTAAAGTGAGTCCGCGGCGGACATGGTTCCCCGCCTGTGGGTGATCACAATAAACTGGGTGTCTTTGGACAGACGCTTTAAATACCTGGAAAAACGGATTATATTTGCGTCGTCCAGGGCCGCCTCAATCTCATCAAGCAGACAGAAGGGGGACGGTTTCAGATTCTGGATGGCAAAAAGAAGGGCAATCGCTGTCAGCGCTCTCTCTCCTCCCGAAAGAAGGAGGATATTCTGAAGCTTTTTCCCGGGCGGCTGAGCGATAATACGGATGCCGCATTCCAGGATATCTTCCGTATCCATCAGTTCAAGGTCCGCCGTACCTCCTTCAAAAAGGTCAATGAACACCTTTGAGAACATGGTGCGGATTTCTTCGAATTTCTCCCTGAACTGCTTCCTCATGGCCTGGTTGAGCTCATCGATCATAGTCATCAGCCTGGCCTCTGCCTCCTGAATATCTGTATACTGTTTTGTAAGGAAAGCATAGCGCTCTCCCACTTCTTTGTATTCCTCTATGGCATTTACATTGACACTGCCCAGATCCCGGATGGATCTCTGGATCTCCTTCTTTTCCCTGCGCTTTGCACCGGCCTGTGAATGGACAATATCATATTTTTTCATGGATGCAGCCTGGCTGTAGGTGTATTCATACTCTTCCCACATGTATTCGATCAGGCTGTCAAGCTCCGATGAAATCTTCTCATGGCGGGCTGTCAGTCTGGAGGATTCTTTCTCCAGGGACAGAAGCCTGCTGTTTTCGTCTTCGATTTCCTGGAAAATCAGTTTCTGTTTACGGCTGAATTCGCTTCTCTGCTGTTTTAAAACAGTCAGGTCATCCTCAGCCTCAAGGATACCGGCATCATAGAGGGCCGTTTTCTTTCCGGCCTCCTCCCTGGCTTCCTCCAGGGTTTTATTCTCCATGGTAAGAGCCTGTGCATCCTCTTTGTACTGACGGATACTCTCCTGTCCGGAAAGAATCTCTTTCTGCAGACGTTCACACTCTTCCTTCAAAAAGCCGAGCTCTGTTTCCAGCCCCGAGATTTCAAGCCTTAAGTCATTCTTTTTCTGTTCCAGTTCTTCTATTCCGGCATTGATCCTGTCAAGATCCGCCCGGAGGTCTTCCAGAGAAGAGGTATTCTCTCTGCTGATGGCTTCCTGGTCTTCCTGGTCCCGTGCCAGATCCTTTTTCTGTCTCGCAATCTCATCAATCTGCTCTTTAAGGATCTGATGCTCCTTTTTCAGTGTGGCTGCCTGCCGGTCTGTCTCTTCTGTCTGCAGGGTCAGGGCATCCATCTGGGCTTTGAGATCATGCAGGGCAAGTTCCTGTCTGTGGACTTCCGCCTGCTGCTTCTCCAGGGCAGCTGTCCCTTCTTTCTGTTCACGGGAAATCCGGTCTCTTTCGTCCCGGCAGTCATTCAACTGCCTGCTGAGGGATTCCATCTGCTCCCGGTTCTCCTCGATCTCACGCTTTCTGCCAAGCAGGTTGCCCGCATGCTTAAAAGCGCCGCCCGTGATGGAACCGCCCGGATTGAGCAGTTCTCCGTCCAGGGTAACGATGCGCAGGCTGAAATTATTCTTTCTGGAAAGAGCCAGAGCGTGGTCCATATCATCTACTACAATGGTACGCCCAAGAAGGGAATCTGCCAGATTCCGGTACTTGTCCTCAACCTGAACCAGCCTGGAAGCAATGTCAATAACCCCTTCTTCCTCCAGCAGCATGGGATTGAGAGAAGAGTTCCTTCTCCTTATGTCTGTCAACGGCAGAAATGTAGCTCTGCCGTAGCGGTTTTTCTTAAGAAAACGGATCATGTCCCGGGCAGCCCGGCTGTTTTCCGTCACAATATTCTGCAGTGCCCCGCCCAGAGCGATCTCTATCGCAGTTTCATATTTGCGGTCCAGACGCATAATGTCGGCAACCACACCGATTATATCGGGATGGGTGGCCTTCTGCTCCATGATGACCCGGATGGTCCGGTTGTAGCCTTCATAACGCTCTGTCATCTGACGCAGTGTATCATAGCGGGATTTAGCCTGGAGATAGTTCTGATTGATCCTGTTTTCTTCCCGATTGGCCTCAGAAAGGGCACGCCCTTTTTCAGCCTGTTCCTCCTCCAGGCGGGTCAGATCGGATTCCGCCTTTTTAAGGGACTCATCTGACTTTTTGATAGCTTCAGCAAGTTGGGAAGCCTGACTTTCCTGGTCGGCACGGGAAGAACGGATGGCAAGAAGACGGCTCTGATACTGGGCATGTCTGATCTGCAGCTGCTCTTCCATAGCCTCATACCTTGAAAGCTGCTCCTTGCGGTCAGAATGGATGCTCATCAGATCAAAAAGTTCCTGATTCCTGGTCCGGATCCTGCTCTCACAGCTGGCCTGGTCTTTTCCGGCCTCTTCAATAGCCTCCTCCAGAGCCTTTAAGTCACTGTCTTTCTGACTCAGGGTCTTCTCCTTGCTTTCAATCAGGGCAGAAGTCTCTTCCTGACGCCTGATCTTACTGTCTGTATCCTCCTGAACCTGACTGCACAGTTCCCTGTAATGGCTGATCATCTGTGCATTTGCCTGAATCTGATTCTCGGAGATCAGAAGCTTATTCTCATTTTCTTCTTTCTGACTGCGCAGAGTCTCTCTGGACGCTTCAACCGACTCAATGCGGGCGTTAATCTCATCCGCCCGGTCCGTGATAGCCTGGTTCTTCTTTTTGATCTCCTCATAGGCATCCCTTGCGTTTTCAAGGTCTCCCTGTATGATTTCGGACTGACTCTCATTCTGGACCAGTTCCTTGCGGATCCTGTCATGATCATAAAGGAAAAGATGAAGATCCAGATCCTTTTCTCTGTCTTTGAGGCGAAGATATTCCCTGGCCTTTTCACTCTGCTTTTCCAGAGGTCCGACCCGCTGTGAGAGTTCGGAAAGAATATCTCCCACACGTTCCAGGTTCTGCTGCTCCTGTTCCAGGGCTTTACTGGTCATAGCCCGGTTTTTCTTATATTTGGCAATGCCGGCCGCCTCGTCAAAAAGATCCCGGCTGTCCTCGATCTTGCCGCTCAGGATCTTTTCCACCTGGCCCTGGCCTATGATGGAGTATCCCTCTTTGCCTATACCCGTATCATAGAAGAGATCCACGATATCCCGGCGCCGGCATACAGTGCCGTTTAAGATATACTCACTCTCTCCGGAACGGTACACGCGCCTTGCCACGGTAACCTCTTCGTAGTCCACCGGAATCAGATGACTGCTGTTGTCAAAGGTGATGGCCACATAGGCAAAACCCATGGGACGTCTGCTCTGGGTCCCGGAAAAGATAACATCTTCCATCCTGGATCCTCGCAGCTGTCTGGCGCTCTGCTCACCCAGCACCCAGCGGACTGCGTCACCGATATTGCTCTTGCCGCTGCCGTTGGGTCCTACAATTCCCGTGATACCGTGGGGAAATTCAAATGTAATTTTATTTGCAAAGGATTTAAATCCGTTGACTTCAATACTTTTCAGATACATGATTTATTTCTTACGTCCTCTCAGCAGAAGGATGGTCTGGTATGCCGCGATCTGCTGAGCCGCCTTTTTGGTCTTTCCGATGCCGGTGGCATAGGGAACACCGTCGATTCTTGATTCAACAGTAAACTGTTTATTGTGGTCCGGGCCTGATTCTTTGAGCAGAACATAATCCAGTTCTTTTCCGATCCCGGCCTGGACCATTTCCTGCAGGATGGTTTTGGCATCATAAAAAAGGGTCTTGTCTTCCACATCCTTAAGAAGATGGGTATGGATAAAATCGGATGCGCTCTTCATGCCCCCATCCAGATAAATAGCGCCGATCAGCGCTTCAAAAGCATCTGACAGGATAGAATCCCTCTCCCGTCCGCCTGTGATATCTTCTCCCTTGCTCAGGAGCAGATGGTCTCCAAGCTTCAAATCCCTGGCACAGATGGCAAGGGTGTATTCACAGACCAGGCTGGACCGGACTTTGGTCATCTTGCCCTCATTATAGGAAGGATAATTCCTGTACAGATAATCCGATATGGTGATCTCCAGAACCGCATCTCCAAGGAACTCAAGACGTTCGTTATGAATCTTCCTGCGTCCTTTCTGTTCATTGGCGAAGGAACTGTGGGTAAGGGCCATTCTTAAAAGCCTGACATCCTGAAATCTGTAGCCGATTTCTTCCTGCAGCTTTATTTCCGAATCCTCGTGTTTCATGCCTCTTTCTCCTGTCTTGCCTTCTGGGGTGACTTGGGAATTGTCAGATTCTGCCTGATCTTCTCATTGATATCCTCTTCCATGAAGGTTACACACTGGAAAAGAGCGTTCCTGACATCGCCGGCCACGGCACTTCCGTGAATCTTTACTACAAGTCCCTTCAGTCCCAGAAGGGGCGCCCCGCCGTACTCGGAAGCGTCAAATTTCTTCAGAGTCTTTTTAAGAGAAGGCTTAACCAGCATTCCACCGATCTTGCCTCTGGTGGAAGACATCATGCCCTCCTTCACCATACCAAGCAGAGTCGCAGCCAGTCCCTCGGACAGTTTCAGGATTACGTTTCCCACAAATGCTTCTGTGAGGATAACGTCCACATCTCCGTTATAAATATCCCTTGCTTCGATATTTCCGACAAAATTGATCTTTGTGTTTTCTTTAAGAAGTGGAAATGTAGATTTTACCAGGGCATTTCCCTTCTCTTCTTCAGCGCCTATATTGACGATGGCTACTTTAGGCCGGTTTACGCCCATGACGCTTTCCATGTAAATGGAACCCATCTCTGCGAACTGAACCAGATGTTCCGGCCGGGCATCAACATTTGCCCCGCAGTCTATCAGGAGGCTGACCCCTTTTTTGCTGGGAATCAGTGGAGCAAGAGGTGCCCTTTTCACACCTTTATTCTTGCCTACGATCACCTGGCCGCCTACAAGTATAGCGCCTGAGCTGCCGCCTGAAACCACTGCGTCGCACTCTCCGCTTTTTACGGCGTTAAGCGCTCTAACAAGGGATGAGTCCTTCTTTTTTCTGACTGATGCGACCGGCGGCTCATCGGGTGTGATTATTTCGGTAGTGTGGACCACCCGGATCTGATCTGCATTGTATGTATATCGGGAAAGCTCAGCTTTCACCTGATCTTCATCTCCGTAAAGACAGACCTGAATATCATTTCTCTCATTAACTGCCTCAACTGTTCCTTTGACTATTTCATGAGGCGCATTATCGCCGCCCATAGCATCCACGGCGATTACTGCTTTATATTCCATGGGAATCTCCTTTTCTACTACAATGTATTTATGGTTGAGATACCCATCAGCCAGATGGGTTCTTTGCCTTCTTGTTGCTTAAGCTGTTAGAATGATGGAGTTACGGTATGGCGTCTCCCCTTTCTGGACTTCGCGTCCGTAATTAAG
>JAFRFJ010000026.1:0-31941 GCA_017434385.1 Eubacterium sp. | reverse complement strand
TTACTTAAACTTATTCTATCACACAAGTATTCTTCAACCGTTCTAATTTTAATAATAGGATCTATTTTGCTTTTTCTTGACATAGAAATACCCCCAAGCAGGTTTTATATTTCAGTGTCCTACTTGGGGGTAGCATATCAGCTGCCGTGGACTTTTCTTATGGAAAAATAAATTTTTTTACTATTTTACTTCCGCCATGCCGTAGGGATGCTTCTCGTTGAAGTTCCTTGCATTTTCCATGGTGACACCGGCGATTGCCTGCAGAGCTTCTCTTGTAAAGAATGCCTGGTGGGATGTCAGAATCAGATTCGGGAACATGGTAAGTCTTGCTACGATGGAACTGCCAAGCATATCATCCGAACGGTCTGTATATACATTGGGATCTTCGCCTTCATAAACATCCAGGGCCACTGCATGGAATTTATTTGCGCGCAGTCCGCGGATCAGGGCTTCCGCATCCACAAGACCGCCTCTGGATGTATTTACGAGCATTACTTTATCTTTCATCAATGCAATGGCATCGTCATCGATCAGGTGATAGGTTCCTCCTTCACCCATGATCAGCGGCGCATGCAGTGATATCAGATCAGCTTTTCTGAGAAGTTCCTCTTTTGTAACATAAGTAAGAAGGCCTTCTTCCTCCAGTGATTTATTGGGATATGCATCCCATCCCAGCACTGTCATTCCATAACCCTTGCAGATTCTTGCCATGATCTGGCCGATTCTTCCGGTTCCCATAATGCCGGCGGTCTTATTATGAAGGTCTACACCCAGCAGTCCGCTCAGTGCGAAGTTATTATCTTTTACCTTCATGTATGAACGGTAAATACGGCGGTTAGCTGCCTGCATGATCGTCATGGCATGCTCTGCAACCGCATAGGGAGAGTAAGCCGGCACACGAAGAACTGTGATGCCATACTCTTTTGCTGCTTCTATATCCACATTGTTAAAGCCGGCGCAGCGGAGAAGGATCACTTTCACTCCGCCCTCATGAAGCACTTCGATTACCTCGCGGGGGGCTTCATCATTAACAAAAATGCATACTGCGTCATAGCCTTTTGCCAGGTTGGCGGATTCTATTGTAAGACGGCTGTTAAAATATTTGATGTCAACATTGTAGGTTCCCTCTCCTTTGTCCCGGGAGAGTTCACTGAAGAAAATGCGATCATAATCTTTGGTTCCGAAGAAAGCTACTTTCAGGATACCCACTTTCTTATCTGAAGGCTCCATATTATTAAGGACTTCCTCAATCTTCTGAATCGCAACTTCCTCATCCGGACCTTCTGCCGTCACAGAAAGAACGCAGCCTTTAGCAGCATGAAGAGCCAGAATCTGAATAACATTGTTACCGTTTGCTTCTGATCCGTTGCATTCTATGACCACATTACTTTTAAAACCTGTACAGGCCTGGGCAATCAGCGTAGCCGGCCTGGCATGGATACCCAGTGTATTTGTCACTGTGTACTTTAAGCTTTTCATCTTAAATCCTCCTTTAGTTTTTGGTTAGCATATCCCTAAAACAATAATAACAGGAATAGCAATGGATTCATAGCAGAAAAAAAACTTTTTTGATCGTTTTCAGCTTCTGAGCCATCTGAATGTCAGTATTTATTTTATCCCTTCTACACAGATCCAGTCTGTTCCCTCTTTCACATGAATCTTCACAGCAATAAATCCCGCATTGCGGAAAAGAATCAGGAACTCTTCCTTGGAAGGATTGAAAAGGTCATAAAGTTCAATATTTTCAAGTATTGCCTGGTCCAGTCCGGCCTTACCGTATATATCGGCAATCAGGAAAAATCTGCCGCCCGGCTTCAGAACTCTTCTGACCTCTTTGAGATTCTCCGCCGGATCCGGCCAGAAATAAAAACTCTCCACTGTGGTAATCCGGTCAAATGTCTCATCGGCGAAAGGAAGTTCTTCAACAGAAGCCTCCAGAACTTCCACCCTTCCTTCTGCAATCAGGTCTTTATTGTATTCTTTTGACTCCTGTACGGAAACCGGCGAATAGTCTACTCCGGTCACCTTTGCTTCCGGGGCCAGCTTTGCCAGCCGGCCGATGGTGGCTCCCCCGCCGCATCCGATGTCGAGCAGGCAGTCGGCTCCTGCAGGATTCATAAAGGAAAGTCCCCACTCTGTTACCGGCCCGTGGCTGCGGTTCATCCGGGAAAGCATGGCTGCTCCTGCCTCCCCTTCAGGCTTCCTGGGATTGCCCATTACCGTATCCCTGATCTCCAGTTGGCGAATGACCCGGCAGGGATTTCCTGCTGCCATCACGCCGGAAGGAATATCGGAAACCACGACGCTTCCGCCGCCGATCACCGTATTACTTCCGATGGTGACTCCCGGCATGATTTTGACGCCCCCGCCGATCCAGACATTGTCTTCTACTGTGATTGGTTTCGCATACTCCAGCCCGGCATTTCTTTCCATGACGTCCATGGGATGCCCGGCCGTATAAAATCCGCAGTCCGGCCCCACAAAAACATTGTCCCCGAAAGTCACCTTTGCACAGTCAAGTATCACACAATTATGATTTGCGCAAAAGTTGTCGCCGATCTCGATATTATAGCCGTAATCACACCAGAAGGGAGAAAGGATCTCACAGTTTGTTCCCTGTTTCCCGAGAATTTTTCCCATCAGTTCTGCTTTTTCCTCTATCCGGGAAGGCCTGATCAGATTGTATTCGTGGCAGAGATCTTTTACTCGAAGGCGCTCTTCCAGCAGTTCTTTGTCCTGATATGCATTATAGATCAGCCCCCGGTCTCTCTTTTCTTTTTCCGTCATCTTTCTACTCCTTATTTGTGCCGCTTTTTCTTACATTATAAATCAAAATAGCTCCGACAACAATCACTGCGCCTACCATGGCAAAGGGTGAGATGGTTTCCCCGTAAAAAACAGCCACCCAGAGGGGATTCATTACCGGCTCCAGCCCTGTGATCAGACTGGCCGTCACCGGATTTATCCGGCGGATTCCGACAGACAGCAGTATATAGGCAAGTCCCACCTGAATAACTCCCAGGATCACTATGATCATAATCGTGGACGGCGAAAAGTCCGTCTCTCCCAGGCAGAAGGGTGTGAAAAGGATCCCCGCTGCCAGCTGGCCCAGAAAGCAGGAAGAAATCGGATCCGCTTCCCTGGCCGTATTCATCATAAATACGCCGGCATAGCATACACCCGACAGGACGGCAATCAGATTTCCTATCATATTGCCTGCCCGTATTCCGTCTACAAAAAATATACATACGCCCAGAAAGACGGCCGCGCAGGTGAAAAGGTCCCTTCTTTGCGGTCTGACGCCGAAAAAGAGTGCCATAAAGATAATGACAAAGACCGGCGCTGTATATTGAAGAACGATGGCATTGGCCGCCGTAGTAAGCTTGTTGGCCATGACAAAGAGGGTCGTGACACCCATGGTGGACAGGGCTCCAATAATAACCGGAAGGTTAACCCTTATTCTGTAATGTGTGATCAGGAGATAGAGGCCGATCACGGCAGCTCCGATCAGGTTTCGGGCGCCATTGATGGCCAGAGGCGACCAGGGAATCAGCTTCACGCACAGTCCGCCGATACTGAAAAAGACAGAAGCAAGCAGTACACAGAGGACTCCGGTTCTTTCTCCGAAAGACTTTTTATTCATTTTCATTCATCCTTGTCTCCTCCCGGTAAAATACGGCAGGACATTTTCAGGTCGGGACCTGTATTGTGAATGCATGTCATCCCTGTAAAATGTATCCTCTCATCTTCCGCCATGGCAAGTAGAATGTCCCTGTAGTCGGCTGCCTCATCCCTGACCTGCCAGGCTTCTGCCCCGGCCATACCCGAAATCACAAGAGACCGGGACATCTTCATACACAGATGCATAATGGCTTTATCAAGATATGGCTCACATTTTTCCATGAAGACAAGTGCTGCTTTCCCGCAGAAACGCCGGTAGTAATCTTCCCCCACCAGGTCCATGGTGCCGACAGGGTCGGCCAGGGAGATTATCCGGCAGCCGGCCTCCACACATGCTTTTATATACTCCGCTGAAGCCGCTGCAATCCTGACCAGTATGTCTTCCAGAAGAGCAGGTGATTCCTCGAAGCAGAGGTAAAGGTCCATGGGATTCATCAGGGCCGCCAGGATGGAAAAGGGCGCTTCCGCTTCCAGAATCAGAAACTTGTCCCTGTAACAGGGAATGATATCCAAATGAGCCCGGATCAGAGGCGAGGGCATAAGATTAAACTCAAAATCGGCAATATCTTCAAGGGCTTTTACACAATAAACCCCCGGTTTCCATTCCTCTCCCCCAAGTTCCCGGGCAAAGGCAAGCGCCTCCAGATTCTGGCGGACCGGAAGAATGTATCTTGCGTTTCCGGATTCCTTCGCAGTTTTATCCACCAGCTTCTTAAGCTTTTCCGGCTCTTCCATGGCGGACAGACTCTTCCGGTCCCGGAGCGGCAGAACCATTCGATTATCGACAGCCGGGCAGTCCCAGTTCCCGGATGCCCCAGTCAGCTTCTTCATGCGATTTCTCCTGATATTTTAAAAAGACGCCGTACAAAAAGTACGGCGTCTCATTCAAGCTTTTAAAACCGTGCGGCCGGCTTTGTATGCGTACCAACAGACGTTACCTCTACAGTTAGCTCGGACCAGGCACCCTTGCGGCACACAGAAGGTCCTCCTTAGTGCTGCTCCGTTCCCGACCTGACACGGTTCGAAGGTTCCTGTTGCGCAAGACCCAATCGTCATTACCACTTATAAAGGGCTGCTCCATCCATACGACATCCGGGGCCGGCCATCACTCCTGCTATAGCGGATTGCAGGTACAGGATGCCGCTACTACCCCAGCTGCACGGTAAGTACAAGTATAAATTATTTTAAAGACCTTGTCAAGGAGGCGTCTGTCTCTGTTTCCTGCTCTTTTTTAGCCTTCTGTTCTTTCCGAAGTTTTTTGAAAAAATCGCTGAGCATCTGGCTGCATTCCTCTTCCAGCACACCCCTTTCCACATCGGCCTGATGGTTGAAGCGGGGCATCTGCAGAAGGTTTAATATGGATCCGGCACAGCCGGCCTTCGGATTCATGCTGCCGATGACCACCCGGCTTACCCGGGCCTGGACAATGGCGCCCGCGCACATCTGGCAGGGTTCCAGGGTGACATACATGGTACAGCCCTCCAGCCGCCAGTCTCCTATATGACGGCAGGCTTTCCGCATGGCGGCAAGTTCCGCATGGGCCAGAACCGAACCTTCTTTGTTCCGCCGGTTATAACCCCGGGCAATGACCCTGTCCTCATATACGATCACACATCCTATGGGCACATCTCCGATAGCCTCGGCCTTCCTGGCCTGGGCCAGGGCCTGTTTCATATACTTTTCGTCTTCTGTCAGCTTCCTTCTTGTGGCCATTTCTCAGCCAGCCTCCTTATTTCCCTTTTTCAGTTTCCAGAAGGTCCGCCAGCCGGGCAAAGTCTTCCAGGGTCAGTTTTTCACCCCTCACCTGCGGATCCAGGCCCATCCCGGTAAGTGCCGCGGCAGTCCTCTCTTTGGGAATTCTCAGTTCCGGTGAATTGTAAAGACCGTTTTGCAGCATCTTTCTCCGCTGGTTAAAGGAGGCCCGGATGATCCGGAACATCCAGCCCGCATCGTGCACGGATACCGGGGGCTTTTCATGCTTTGTCAGCCTGATCACCGCCGAACCCACAGCCGGTCTGGGAATGAAGCAGTTAGGCGGAACATTTGCTGCTATATAAGGCTCGCAGTAATACTGTGCCGCCAGGGACAGAGCACCGTAATCCTTACTTCCCGGCTTTGCCTGCATCCGCAGCGCTACCTCTTTCTGTACCATAACCGTAACAGAAGAAAGGGGCACCCGGTTCTCGAAGAGATTCATGATGATGGGAGTGGTAATATAATAGGGCAGATTGGCGACCACCTTGACCGGCCGTCCGCCGTTCTTCTTCTCCACCAGCTCTTCCAGATCCACCTTCAGGATATCCTGGTGGATCACTTCCACGTTGTCGTAATCAGCCAGAGTCTCCCTGAGAATAGGAATCAGCTTGGGATCGATCTCTACCGCGCACACCCGGCGGGCTCTGCCGGCCAGGGCCTGGGTCATGGTTCCGATACCGGGACCAATCTCCAGAACATAATCATCTTTATCGATCTGAGCCGCATCTATGATCTTGTCCAGCACACGGGGATCGATCAGAAAGTTCTGTCCGTACTTCTTCTGAAATCGAAAATCATGCTTTTTAAGTACCTCTATAGTTTCCTGTGGGTTGCCCAGTTTCATGATCTATGCTCCTCTGCCGGCACGGAAAGCCGGTATACATCTAAGGCATTTTTAAATGTGGCTGCTTCTGTCTCCTCAGGGGTCAGTCCCTTGAGGGAAGCAATCTCTTTTATTATATATGGGAGATAAAGGGAAGAATTCCTCTTTCCCCTGAATGGTACCGGCGCCAGGTAGGGACAGTCTGTCTCCACCACGATCCTCTCTATGGGAACCGCCTTTACCACTTCTTTCAGGACTCTGCCGTTCTTAAATGTGACCACACCGCCGACACCGATATGGTATCCCAGCCTGACATAATCCATAGCCATCTGGGCCGAACCGGAGAAGCAGTGAATGATTCCCCCCTCGTGGCCGGCATGCTCCTTCTTTATGATGTCGTAGGTATCCCGGGCCGCGTCCCTGCTGTGGATAACCACCGGCAGTTTCTTCTCAATGGCCAGATGCAGCTGGCGTACAAACCAGTACTTCTGTATATCCCTGGGCTCCACATCCCAGTGATAGTCCAGACCGATCTCTCCCACAGCCACTGTCTTTGGCAGGTCACAGTAGCCTGCAATCAGATCCATCCTCTCATCCGTGAGTTCTCCCACACTGTCCGGGTGAATCCCGATGGCACCGTAGATATAAGGATATCTCTCCATAAGAGAGAGGGTCTCCTGAAGTCCCCTCCAGCTTGCGCTGATATTTACAACTCTTCCAATTCCATTTTCAGGGAGGGCTGCAAGCAGCTCCTCCCTGTCAGAATCAAAGGCTTTTTCATCATAATGTGCGTGTGTTTCGAAAATCATCTTTACTCAGTGCCCGTCAGCAGATTTCTGCTCCGGAGGGCATTTCTTTTTCCGGTGTCACCAGTGAGAGGTTGCCTTCCGCATCTTCCGCGCAGAGCAGCATACCCTCCGAAAGAACACCCGCCAGCTTGGCAGGCTTAAGGTTGACAAGAACCATCACCTTTTTGCCGACCATCTCTTCCGGGTCATAGTATTTCTGAATACCGGATACAATCTGTCTGGTCTGGCTGCCGATCCTTACCTGGGAGCAGAGAAGCTTTTTGGACTTCTTCACTTTCTCACAGGCAACGATTTCGCCTACCTGGAACTGCATTTTGCCGAACTCCTCAAATGTGATCTCCGGCTTGGGCTCCAGATCAATGCCGTCATCCGCTTCTTCCTCTTCTGCTTCTTCCGGCGCTTTTTTTGCTTCGTACATAGCGTCGACCTGCTCGATCACTTCCTTGACATCCAGTCTCTTAAAGAGGATTTCCGGTTTGGCCGTTACCTTTGTTCCGGAAACGTAAAGACCGAACATATCGAGTTCTTCAAATGTACGTGCCTTTGTGTTCAGCTGGTCAAAGATTCTCTGTGCTGTCTCGGGCATAAAGGGTTCGAGAAGTGTGGCGCCTATGTTGATACTCTCGATCAGATTGTAAAGAACCGTGGAAAGACGGTCTTTCTGCTCGGGATCTTTCGCCAGCAGCCAGGGAGTTGTCTCGTCGATATATTTATTGCAGCGCTTGAAGAGATTGAAAATATCAGTCATTGCATCAGCAACTCTTAAGCGCTCCATCTTATGATTTACCTTGATCTTGGTATCCAGAGCCACATCCATCAGTTCTTTATCAAAACCGTCCGTGATGCCGCAGTTCTCCACCACACCGTCAAAGTATTTGTTGGTCATGGAAATGGTCCGGTTGACCAGATTGCCCAGGGTGTTGGCCAGATCGGAATTCATCCTTTCAACCATCAGCTCCCAGGTGATCACACCGTCATTGTCAAAGGGCATCTCATGCAGCACGAAATAACGCACGGCGTCCACACCGAACATATCTGCAAGGTCATCTGCATAAATGACATTTCCTTTGGACTTGCTCATCTTGCCGTCTCCCTGCAGCAGCCAGGGATGTCCGAAGACCTGCTTGGGCAGCGGAATATCCAGAGCCATCAGGAAGATAGGCCAGTAGATGGTATGGAAACGGATGATATCTTTACCGATCAGATGAAGATCTGCCGGCCAGTACTTCTTGAAAAGCGGATCCTTGTCATCACTGTCCACATCGCAGTTAAGTCCTGTGATATAGTTTGACAGTGCATCCAGCCACACATAGATCACGTGCTTAGGATCAAAGTCCACCGGAATACCCCAGGTGAATGAGGTCCTAGACACGCACAGATCCTGCAGACCCGGCAGAAGGAAGTTGTTCATCATCTCATTCTTTCTGGACTCCGGCTGGATAAACTCCGGATGTGTATTGATATGCTCGATCAGACGGTCTGCATATTTGCTCATCTTAAAGAAGTATGCTTCTTCCTTTGCGTGTCCTACCGGACGTCCGCAGTCCGGACACTTTCCGTCCACCAGCTGGGATTCGGTAAAGAAGGATTCACAGGGTGTGCAGTAGAGACCCTCATAATATCCTTTATATATATCGCCCTGATCATAGAGCTTGCGGAAAATCTTCTGAACCAGACGTTCATGGTCCTCGTCTGTGGTACGGATAAAACGGTCATAGGAAGTGTTCATCAGATCCCAGATCCTCTTGATCTCCCCTGCCACATTGTCTACAAACTCTTTTGGTGTAACGCCTGCCTCTGCCGCCTTCAGCTCGATCTTCTGTCCGTGCTCGTCCGTCCCGGTCATGAAGCGGACGTCGTAGCCTTCCAGTCTTTTGTAGCGCGCGATGGCATCCGCCAGAACTGCTTCATAGGTGTTGCCGATATGGGGCTTCCCCGATGTGTAAGCAATGGCGGTCGTTATGTAATATGGTTTCTTACTCATTTAGCTCTTGCCTCCTTGCTGAAAATGCAACTTTTCTTATTATAAACTATCACTTTCAATTCGTCTATCTTATTTTTACAGTATGATATTTTCCCTGTTTACCGGGTCAGCTTCTTAAAAAATCCATACGAAACTTGTATTCTTAATAAAAAAGTGGTAAACTAGTGCGAATGTATTTATTCTTTAAAATGCTTATTATATAGAAGAAAGGACATTTTCGATGGCTACTAGGAATGGAAAGGTAGATATTAACCTGGCGAATCTTTCCGACGAAAACATGTCTGCAGACATGACGGAGGATATGCAGGCCCGGCAGAATATTGAAACCGGTATGCGCTATATCAATATAGCAGAGCATATGAACCTTTTTGAGGATCAGGATAAATATTATCACCGCGCGATTACCTATCTGAAAAAGGCCCGTGATTATTTTACGGAAAAAGGAACTTTCCCGGAGCTGGTGGAAGAACTTACGGAAATGCACAATGATCTTTCCCGCAAGAAGTTCACAGTCCGCGCCGAAGGCAAGCTGGAACTCTACCAGGAAGCCTGCCAGATCAGGGATAAGGCAAAAACCCCCACGGATTACTCTTCCGCTCAGCAGATTTTTGAGCGTATCCATAAGCACGAAGTAGGGCACAAGCTGAATGCCAAGTGGACTGACCCGGAACTCTTTGAGGCCGCTTCCAAATGTGACGATTCCGAAAAGCAGGCTGAAATCTGCGCTGAACTGGCACAGAAGAAGGAAGCTTCCCTGAAAAGGCAGAGTCTTTTTCTGAGTATCGCGGTCGTTGCGGCTGCCATAGGATTTATACTTTTCACCCGGACAATACAGTTCAAGTCCTGCCAGGGCTTCTTTAACGGTCTGGTAGGAGATCCCACCGGCGCATGGCAGGCTTATGAGAACGTCTATCAGAGGACCGGTGACGAGAGAGCTCTGAAGAACTATGAAAAGTGGCGTTATAAAGCTGCCAAAGTACTGCAGGAGGAAAAAGATACTCTTGCAGATGCCATCGGCAACTACCGGGCTCTTGCGGAGCTTGGCTACAAGGACAGTGAAGAGCAGCTTGTACGTCTTGAGCTCCAGCGTCTGCGCGATTCGGAAGCAGACGGTCTTGTACTCGGCGATAAGATTGCATTTGCCAATATGGACTGGCGAATTCTGGAGCGAAACAAAGAAGAGATTTTCCTGATCAAGGATAACTCCATGGCAAACATCCCCTTCAACAAGGGCGGCGGTAATGTCACATGGGAGAAATCCTCTGTCAGAAAGTGGCTGAACGAAGATTTCCTCAACGAGAACTTCTTCGAGAAGGAGAAGGAAGTACTCATTGTATCCAAAGTACCCTCCTCCACCAACCCGGAATACGGAACAAAGAGCGGCAATGCTACAGAAGATTACCTCTATCTGCTAAGCTCGGAAGAGGTGGCACAGTATCAGCCGCTGCTGGCCAAGACCCAGAACTGCTGGTGGCTGCGTACGCCGGGAAAGGAAGCCGGCCTGCAGGCATTTGTCTACACGGACACCACCACTCTGAACTTCGGTTTTGACTCCGGCTGCGAATCCTTTGCCGTAAAACCGGTCGTCCGCATCAGTCTTAAATAAAAAAAACCAGCAAAAACAAAAACGTCGCAGTTACGATCTTACCTGTGCTGAATGGGCTAAAGATGTAACTGCGACGTTTTTTTATTGTAAACTCATGCATGCTCTTTCAACTTAGATATATGATGACAGGTTGATAGGCCTTTTCTAAAGCATAGAAAAAGTCATCTGCGTTCCGGAGTTATCGGACAGGTGCTGTCCTGAGGAAACGGAAACTGCACCTGTCGATACTACGGTACTCAGATGACTCTTAAGTCTATTGCCTATTAGAAAAGTCCGGTAATCTTTCCTTCGTCGTCCACATCTATTCCAAATGCCGCCGGCTTCTTGGGCAGTCCGGGCATGGTCATGATAGCTCCGGTCAGCATTACGACAAAGCCTGCTCCGGCGCTGACATAGACGTCACGAACCTGGATATTGTAATTTGTGGGACGTCCCAGCTTATTCTGGTCATCTGACAGTGAGTATTGTGTCTTTGCAACACATACCGGCAGTTTGCCGAATCCAAGCTCTGTCAGACGGTCGATCATCTTGGATGCAGCCGGGTCATAGTTGACTCCGTCCGCTCCGTAGATCTCGCGGGCGATGGTATCCATCTTCTCTCTGAGTCCCATCTCATCCGGATAGAGTACATGGAAATGACTTTCCTTTTCCTCCAGAGTCTTAAGAACCTTTTCTGCCAACGGGATTCCGCCTTCTTCGCCCTTTGCCCATACTTCGGAAAGAGCAAATTCGCAGCCTCTGTCTTCACAGAACTTGCGGATGTATTCATGCTCTGCCGGCGTATCGGTCAGGAATGCATTCAGGGTAACAACTACAGGCACGTCATATTTCTGCAGGTTTTCGATGTGCTTTTCAAGATTGCAGATACCCTTTGCAAGTGCTTCAAGATTCTCCTCTGCCAGATCTGACTTTGCTACACCGCCGTTATATTTGAGGGCACGGACAGTGGCAACCAGGACAACTGCGTCCGGCTTAAGGTCAGCCATACGGCATTTGATATCCAGGAACTTCTCTGCTCCCAGGTCTGCGCCGAAGCCTGCTTCCGTGATTACGATATCTGCCAGTTTAAGGGCTGTCTTTGTGGCACGCACACTGTTGCAGCCATGGGCGATATTGGCAAAGGGGCCGCCGTGCACGATGGCACCGGTGTGCTCCAGAGTCTGGATCAGGTTGGGCTTGATGGCATCCTTTAAGAGGGCTGCCATGGATCCGACTGCATTCAGCTGACCTGCTGTGACAGGCTCTCCGTCATAATTGTATGCCACAATAATTCTGGAAAGACGGTCCTTTAAGTCTTTCATATTCTCAGCCAGACAGAGAATAGCCATGATCTCTGTTGCAACGGTAATTACAAAATGGTCTTCCCTTACAAATCCGTCTGCTTTCTTTCCCAGGCCCACAACAATGTTTCTAAGGGCACGGTCATTCATATCTTCACAGCGGTTCCATACGATCTGCCTGGTGTCGATTCTGAGCTCATTTCCCTGATGGATATGATTGTCCAGAAGTGCTGCCAGCAGGTTATTGGCGGAAGTAATGGCATGGAAGTCACCTGTAAAATGCAGGTTCAGGTCCTCCATGGGAACTACCTGGGCATATCCGCCGCCGGCTGCTCCGCCCTTGATTCCGAAGCAGGGTCCCAGTGAGGGCTCACGCAGTGCCAGGAGACAGGACTTGTCCAGCTTTGCCATAGCCTGTGCCAGGCCGATGCTGGTTGTGGTCTTTCCTTCTCCTGCCGGTGTGGGGTTGATGGCTGTTACAAGAACCAGCTTTCCGTCAGGACGGTCTTTGACACTGTCCATCAGCTCATCAGAAAACTTTGCCTTATATTTTCCGTAAAGCTCAAGATCATCTTCTTTGATACCGTACTTTGCCGCTACTTCCCTGATGGGGAGAAGTTCTGTTTCCTGTGCAATCTGAATATCTGTTTTCATTTGTCTCTCCTTTGCTCTTTATACTAAATGGACCGACTGTGTTTCCTGTTCTCGTGCTTTATGATTATGACAGCTTTTCGATGGCTGCTCTGATTCTTGACAGTGTTTCTTCTTTTCCGATGATATCCATGATCTCGGTGGCGCCGCCCGGTGTCATCCTCTTTCCGGAGACAGCCGTTCTGAGCGGCCACATGACAAGACCCACCTTGTATCCTTTTTCTGCACCGTACTCCTTGAGGGCGGCAAAAAGGCTGTCATTGGAGAAGTCTTCCTGCGCTTCCAGAAGGGGCAGTACTTCGGAAAGGATGGCAAGGGATTTTTCCGGATTACATTTATTCTTTTTATTGTTGTACATATCAATTTCGTAGTCCGGCACTTCCTCAAAGAAATCGATCATCTCGGGAATATCAGGGAATACTTCGATCCTGGACTGTACCAGTCCTGCGATCTTCTTAAGATCCACATCTCTTTTAACAACACTGCGGATATAGGGCTCAGCCCTTTCAAAGAAGACTTCCGGATCCAGTTTCTTCATATACTCTCCGTTCATCCAGCGGAGTTTGGTCATGTCAAAGACTGCCGGAGACTTGCTGATATGATGGTAGTCGAATTCCTTTATCAGCTCGTCCAGAGAGAAGATCTCATTGTTGCCGGATGGGCTCCAGCCAAGCAGGGCTACAAAGTTGACCACTGCCTCTGTCAGGAATCCCTGCTCGATCAGGTCTTCATAGGAAGAATGTCCCGACCTCTTGGAGAGCTTCTGGTGATCTTCGTTCGTGATCAGCGGGCAGTGAATGTATTTAGGTTCTTCCCATCCGAATGCCTTGTAGAGTCTGGTGTACTTGGGAGCGGAGGAAAGATACTCGTTGCCCCTGACCACATGGGTGATATGCATCAGATGATCATCGATTACATTTGCGAAGTTGTAGGTGGGGAATCCGTCCGACTTGATCAGGATCATATCGTCCAGCTCTTCGTTGGGCTGGGAAATGTCCCCGTATATCTCATCATGAAATGTGGTCTCTCCCTCGTTGGGTACATTTGCCCGGATAACGAAGGGCTTGCCCGCCTCAAGATTTGCCCTGACCTCTTCAGGGGAAAGGTGGAGGCAGTGCTTGTCATATACGCTGATTTCCTTATCTCCCACCTTCTGTTTGAGGGAGGCAAGTCTTTCCTGGTCGCAGAAGCAGTAATATGCTTCTCCCTTTTCGACCAGCTGCTTTGCGTAATCCATGTAAAGTCCGGTCGCCCGGCGCTGACTCTGGATGTAGGGTCCGTAACCGCCGTCTTTATCCGGTCCTTCATCATGATGAAGACCTGTTTTGTCCAATGTATTGTAAATGATTTCAACTGCTCCATCAAACAGACGCTCCTGGTCGGTATCCTCGATGCGCAGTACAAATGTACCTCCTTCATGCTTTGCGATCAGGTAGGTATACAATGCTGTCCTCAGATTGCCGACATGCATCCGCCCTGTGGGGCTGGGCGCAAATCTCGTGCGAATCTCTTTCATCAATCTCTTCCTCTCTTTCCGGACCGGGCAGTGTCTCTGGCCGCCTGTGTCCGTCTCCTAATCTTCAGATGTTTTCCTATTATAATATAAATAACCGGCATACGCAACAAGGCTGCTGGCGTCTGACCGGAAAATAAAGCTAAATTATTCTGTCCTCTCTTGTGCATTTTTTCCTGTTTTTGTGTTACTATGTATGAAACATGTCAACTGTGCCTATATCAGAAAGGACTCTGTTATGAATGTTTTATATAATGTGGCTGCTTTCCTCCCCTTTCCCGCGGAAATGCCGGAAAGCGGAAGCCTGCAGCAGATTATTGATCAGATTATAGCTCTGACCGGTGATGCCGCCGGCGGAACCCAGGCTATGATCGCTGCTACTGTCACCCTGATCCTGGGCCTTGTGGCCTGCTTTTTCGGCTATAAAGCTTCCAGGTTTTTCATCGCCCTGTGCGGATTTATCCTGGGCTGCGTATTGGGAAGCATTGCTGTTACATCTTTTCTTCATGTAGGCGTCCCGCTTTCCATACTGATCACCATTGCCATAGGAATCGTAGTCGCCTGCCTGTCTTCATTTATCTACCGGCTGGGTATTTTTGTATTCAGTTTTGTCCTGGCTTTTTCCGCAGGCGTCTCACTGATTCCCCTTACCGGGGATCTGCAGTTCTTTGTCTGCCTGATTCTGGGATTTGTAGTGGCAAGCCTGGCTGTAAAGTTTATCCGCCCTGTGATCATCTTCACTTCTGCTGCGGCAGGAAGTTTTTTCGCAGCCGGATCTGCCCAGGTCATGGCCTCTAATCTACATCTGACCCTGCCTTCGCTCGTTCAGTCAAGGTTTACCCTGGGACTCTTTTTATGTCTTCTGGGCATCGCAGTCCAGCTGCTCATGACCCGGGAAAAAAGTTCATAAAATGTATCAGCTGTTCCCTTTAAGACGGATCCTCCCAGAGGACCGTCTTTTTTTCTGCCATGCTTTTCTTTAAGTCGATGATACGCTGGTTGGAAGATCCGCGAAAACGCAGGCTTATATCTTTCTTTTCCAGGACAAAGGGTCCGTCTACCAGCACGTCCGCTGCTGCCAGGATCCTTCCGGTTTCTTTCCACTTTTTCATCATATGGCCCAGAAGGTCCTTTTCAAATATATATCCTGTATAGATCCATATGGATTTTTCCGGAAATCTCTCCCTTACTCTCTCCAGAAAACCTGCCAGGGCCTGCTGGTTCACATACTCCATGGGTTCGCCCCCCAGGACCGACAGTCCCGCTATATAATCCGGTGAGAGCAGATCAAAGATCTTTTTTTCCGTTTCATCAGTAAAGGGATCTCCGTAAAGGAAATCCCATGTCTCTTCATTAAAGCAGCCGGGGCAGTGGTGGGTACATCCGCTCACAAAAAGGGAAATTCTGACTCCCGGCCCGTTGGCTATATCACAGTTTTTTATTGTCGCGTAATGCATATCCTACCTCCGGCTGTTTTTTAGCTTCCTGTAAAGGAGGTCCGCTTCCTCTCTGTTCCTTACTCCCTCGCCTGCCCCGATACGGGTAAGGCAGGCTGCCGCACATGCGGTGCCGTACCCGGCGCAGTCCACCGTTTCCATTCCCCGAAGCAGCCCGGATAAAAATCCGGCCACAAAACTGTCTCCTGCCCCGGTGGAGTCCACGGCTTCCACATCCATGGCGGGCAGATGGATAATCTCTTTAGCTTGTCTGCCTCCCCGGCAGATATAGCATCCGTCGGCGCCGGCCTTGATAATTACATTTGCCGGCCCCATATCACTGAGACGCCGGGCCATATCCTCAGGCTTATCTTCTCCTGTGAAAAATGCCCCTTCATTCTCATTGGGAAACATGTAGTCGATCATTGGCAGCAGGTCAGCGATATCCGCAGGTGTAACCGGCCGGTAGGTGGGAATTTTTGTATCCGCGCAGACAGTCATTCCCAAAGCCTTTGCCTCCGTCACCAGTTCGCGGATCACTGCCGGGTCGTCCAGTGGGGCTCTGAAAAGACTGGCCAGAGACAGGATTTTAACTCCTTCCTCCGCAGCTGCCCTTATCAGGTCCGGATCCGGCCTGTAGCCTTCCAGCAGTGTGGCCGTGCTGTTATAGGAGCTTCTAGTCCCGTCTCCGTTGACCATCAGGTTTGCCACCGGGGTCGGCCTTGCTCCGGTCCGGTCTGTATCCACCAGACTGCAGTCCACGCCCAGCCGTTTCATCTCCTCAAGGATCAGCTTTCCCGCCGGATCGTCTCCCAGGGCTCCCGCCAGCTTCACTTTATGACCCAGACGGCTTAAAAGGGACGCTTCATTGACCGCGTCTCCGCCTACGCAGAGACTGATCTGGTCCGCCCGGTAGACCAGCTTTTTTGCCGGATCTTTCACCGGATTCCGGGTAATACAGTCTATAACTGCCTGTCCTATACAGAGAATCTCCCTCATGCTGCCTCTTCCTTCCTAAAGATGAAGTACTCTCTCCTTGATTTCCTGCGTCCTGCCCTGATTCCAGAACTGTGTGCCGATATAACCACAGGTTCTTCTGGCCACATTCATCTTGTTCTGGTCTTCATTGCCGCAGTTGGGGCATCTCCAGATCAGCTTGCCGTGCTTATCGGTAACGATCTCGATCTCTCCCTCATATCCGCAGCACTGGCAGTAGTCACTCTTGGTGTTCAGCTCCGCGTACATGATATTTTCATAGATATACTGCATGACAGAAAGGACCGCGTCGATATTGTTCTGCATATTGGGCACTTCCACATAGCTGATGGCGCCGCCCGGCGACAGCTTCTGGAAAGGTGCTTCAAATTTGAGCTTGTCAAATGCATTGATCTCTTCCGTGACATGCACGTGATAGCTGTTTGTAATATAGTTTTTGTCCGTAACGCCCGGAATAAGGCCGAAGCGCTCCTGAAGACATTTTGCAAACTTGTAGGTGGTCGACTCAAGGGGCGTGCCGTAGACGCTGAAGTCTATATTGTGCTCCTGCTTCCATTTTTTGCAGGCGTCATTCATATGCTGCATGACAGCCATGGCAAATGTACGTCCGTCTTCATCCGTATGGCTCTTCCCGGTCATATATCTGGTACATTCGTAAAGGCCGGCGTATCCCAGAGAGATAGTGGAATAGCCCCCGAACAGGAGCCTGTCAATCTTCTCTCCCTTTTTCAGGCGGGCGAGGGCTCCGTTCTGCCAGAGGATGGGCGCCACATCGGAAGGAGTTCCAAGGAGCCTTTTATGCCGGTACATAAGAGCGTCGTGGCAAAGTTCCAGGCGCTCGTCAAAAATCTGCCAGAACCGGTCCTGATCTCCCTCTGATGTACATGCGATATCCACCAGGTTCAGGGTGACCACGCCCTGGTTGAAACGTCCGTAATACTTGGGCTTTCCGTCCTCATCCACATAGGGAGTCAGAAAACTGCGGCATCCCATGCAGGGATAACAGTGGCCGTTTCCGTTTTTGTCGACTTTATTCTCCAGCATGACCTTCTCGGAGATGTAATCCGGAACCATGCGCTTGGCTGTACATTTGGCGGCAAGTTCCGTCAGATACCAGTACTTGCTGTCTTTATGGATATTGTCCTCTTCCAGGACATAGATCAGCTTGGGGAAAGCCGGTGTGATATAGACGCCTTTTTCATTCTTGACGCCCAGGATTCTCTGGTTGAGCATCTCTTCAATAATGATTGCCAGATCATCTCTTGCCTGGCCTTCCTCCACCTCGTCCAGGTACATGAAAACTGTGACAAAAGGAGCCTGTCCGTTGGTGGTCATCAGGGTGATCACCTGGTACTGGATCACCTGCACACCCTGCTTGATCTCCTTGCGGAGGCGGCTTTCCGCGATCTCGTTGATCTTATCATCGGAAATGATCACACCTTCCGACTTCATCTCTTCCCTTACTTCTTTTCTGTATTTCTCCCGGCTGATCTGCACGAAAGGAACCAGGTGGGAAAGGGTAATGCTCTGGCCGCCGTACTGGGAGCTGGCAATCTGGGCAACACTCTGGGTTGCTATATTACAGGCGGTGGAGAAGCTCTTTGGCTGCTCGATCATCACATCGCTGATCACCGTGCCGTTCATGAGCATATCTTCCAGATTTACCAGACAGCAGTTATGCATATGCTGGGCAAAATAATCCGCATCGTGGAAATGTATGATTCCCTTCTCATGTGCCTCGATAATGTTCTGGGGCAGGAGGAATCGTCTGGTAATATCCTTGCTGACCTCCCCGGCCATATAGTCTCTCTGTACACTGTTTACCGTGGGATTCTTGTTGGAGTTTTCCTGGATCACCTCTTCGTTATTGCACTCCAGCAGGCTTAAGATCTGCTGGTCCGTGGAATTGGACTTTCTGATCAGGGCACGCTTATAACGGTAGGTAATGTAATTGCTGGCCAGGCGGAAAGCCCGCTGGTTCATGATCTGGTTCTCCACCAGATCCTGGATTTCCTCCACATTCAGGGCCCGGTTCATACCCGCGCATATAATCTCCACATTCCTGGAGATTTCCTGAATCTGTTCCTCCGTGATCTTTTCGCAGTCCACGACACTGGCGTTGGCCTTCCGCACCGCGTTGGTAATCTTGGAAAGGTCAAATTCCACCTCCATGCCGCTTCTTTTTATAATCTTCATATCTTCTCTCCCCTGTGGCTTGATAAACTCCTCTTAGGGCATACTTCTTCCATGCCGGAACCATTGTAGCACAATCTCTAGTGTCTTTCAATAAAATTTCTACTAGATATAGTGTTAATTATTCATTAAAAAACCACAGCATACCAAATCTGGTATGCTGTGGTGAAATTCCCCATCAGAGGAAATATTTACTTGTATACACCTTTTTTCTTCATCAGCTCCACAGTGGAGTCGTATAAAGCCTTTCCGAACTTGGCGGTGTTGGCCTTCATCATAGCTGCCTCTTTCTTATTGCTGATGAAACCGTACTCAATCAGGCAGGCCGGCATATTGGTCTTGTTGAGGACGTGCAGATCTGTCCGGACCTTGAGTCCTCTGTCCCTGAGCCCTGTGGCCCTAAGAGCGCCTTTCTGGCTGTAAGTCGCAAGCTCGGTTGATGTGATGTTGAGAGACTTGTTCTTGGTCGTATTGTTTCTGTTCGGATTATATAAAGTCTCTGTTCCCGTAGCCGTTGAACCGGCACTGTTGATATGTACGCAGAGGAAGATATCCGCCTTTTTATTATTGGCAAATGTACTTCTCTGGGACAGGGTCGGATAAGTGTCGGTCAGCCTTGTATAGTAAACCTGGAAATGGCTGTCTTTGTCAAAATAGGTCTTGGCTGATTTTACAATGGCTAAAGTCAGGTCTTTCTCCCGCAGGCCGTTGCCTGTGGCACCGGAATCGGAGCCGCCGTGTCCTGCGTCAATAACAATGATAATCTTTCTGCCGCTTACAGTCGGGCTTACGGTAGATGTAGTGGCAGTTGCCGTCGTAGCTGCTGCGGTCGTTGTCTCGGGAGCAGAAGTAGTTGTTGTGGAACTTGTTCCTGTCGTATCAATATAGATCACGCCGTTGGAGAGCTTATACCTTAATCCCAGTCTCTTGCAGACACTGTTCAGGGGGATAACCCAGCGTTTCTTTTTGTTGGCTTTATAAGTCATGACCCAGGTCTGAGCACCCAGCTTGGTTTTCTTTCCGTTGAGCTTTGCATACCAGCTTCCGGAAGTCATCTCCAGCTTCTTGGACTTATATTTGATCGTCAGCTTATTGCCTTTTGCTTTATAATCAAGCTTCAGTGTATCTTTAAAGATGGCGCCGGCAGGTCCTACATAAGCCCCGGATTTGGAAAAGATGGGCGTTGCTGCCACACTTTTTTTCTTTCCGTTAAGATACAGGTAAGACTTGGTCTTGCTGTGTGTGTGTGTCTTCTTTCCGTAAATAACCTTTACGCTGCCGGCCCTGACAGGTACGGAAATCACGGCAGCCGGCACAAGAATGGTCAATATCATCAAGCAGCTGATCAGAAACTTTCCTAACCTTATTCTTTTCATTTTTTCTCCTCTCCCTGAACATCAAAACAGTAACCGATTCCGTAAACGGTCCTGATATAGGGATACTTTCCTGAAAGCTTTGCCCGAAGCTTTTTTACCAGAGTATCCACATTGCGGTAGCTTCCGAAATAATCGAAGCCCCACACAGCATCCAGAATCCTGTCTCTGCTGAGTGTCATCCCTCTGTGCCGCATAAAGTAAAGCAGAAGTTCGAACTCCTTGGCGGTCACCGGAAGCGGCTTCCCCTCCAGATATACGATCCTTCCTTCATAATCAACGGACAGAGCTCCCGCTTCCCGGGCGGGTTCTTTTCTTTCCGTTGTTCTCCTTAAGACTGCCTCAATATGCGCATCCAGGAGGACCGGCGGCACCGGTCGGATCAGCAGTTCATCAATCCCCTTGGAATAAGCGTAAAGCTGACTTTCCAGCCTGCTGTCATCAGATAGAACGATTACCGCGGTTTCCCCTGTTTCCGTGATCCGGGCCAGAAGTTCATATCCCTCCTGATCCGATTCACTGAGCCAGAAGACCGCAAGATCCGGGCCATGCATCCCGCGGGACAGCATCTCCCTTGTCTTCATATAGTCTCCATGTACCACAACATGGTAGCCGTTCTCCAGAAAATAAGATTGTGCTTCTCTGCTGTCGCCCTGATTCACATCAACGAACAGCAAACTTTTTTTACGCATAGATAATCCAAGAAGGAAATTCTTACAATTTCCTAAATAATATATTACACAATTTTGATAAATAAATCAACTATTAAATATGTATAAATTGCCTTAATTGCAGAAAAACCTCTTTTTACAGCAGTTTTTTACGCAGCTGTTCTCCATCCATGGGACTGATATAGGCCGGAGCAATATCAAAAATAGTCCGGCAGCCTTTCTGTCCTTCCCTGTTCAGCCTGTATGCCGCCCTTGCATAGGCAAGAAGAACACTTCCGGTAAACTCCGGATTGGAGTCAAGCTTCAGATTATACTCCACGATGTGCTTGTTCTCTTTATTCCATCCGGTCACGCCGCTTCTTAATACAAAACCGCCATGAGGCAGTCCGGCATGCTCTGCTGCCAGTTCTTCCCGGGAAATAAATGTAACACTTGTATCATAATCTGCGAAATAGTTGGGCATCTCTTTGATCTCACGGGTAATCCGCTCTTTATCCGCCCCTTCTTCAGCAACTACAAAGCACTCTCTTGTATGCTTCTGCCTGGTTGTCAGCTCGGGATTCTCACCCTTTCTTACCTGATCGACAGAAGCCGGCACCGGTACCGTATACTGTCTGGCATCCACAACGCCCTCAATCCGTCTGATGGCGTCACTGTGACCCTGACTCACGCCCCGGCCCCAGAATGTATAGTTCTCTCCCTCGGGAAGAACTGCTGTTGAAATCATGCGGAGCAGGGAAAACATACCCGGATCCCAGCCCACGGAAATAATACCGATCTTACCTGCCGCAGCCGCTGCCGCGTCCACATTGGCAAAATGCTCCGGTATTCTGGCATGGGTATCGAAGCTGTCGATCACGTTGAACATGGAAGCATACTTAGGTGTCTGCTCCGGAAGGTCTGTAGCGCTGCCGCCACAGAGGATCAGCACATCAATCTTATCCCTGAACTTTTCCACTTCATCCACATGGTAGACGCCAACGCCCTCCGTACGGATGGAAACTGATGACGGATCCCTCCTGGTAAAGACAGCCGCAAGCTCCATGTCATCGTTCTGTTTCACTGCGCTCTCCACGCCTTTTGCAAGATTTCCATATCCTAAAATTCCAATACGAACAGTCATGATAATTCCTTTCTTTACCTAACTAAATTACTGACATAGGATAGTATAACACACATTTCGGCAAATAATTACAATTTTTCTGAAATGTTTTGACGCAAATAGGCTGACATGATATAATTAGCCTGTATGAGGAGGAGTATCTAATGGCTAATCTGTACTCTGGCGGCAATTCAATGATGCCGACCATCCGCAGGATCATGAATTCCTATACGCGGTTTTTCAAAATCAAAAATCTGAACGTTCAGATCATACTGACAGATGATATGTATACAACACAGAAGAAGTATGGGTTCAATGACGAGGATATCCAGAGTATCGACAGTGCGACTGCCCGTAAGAACTGGAAGCATGTGGCGGCCTGCATGAAGTATCCAAAGGATATGAAAGAGCCTTTCACCCTGATCTTTAAGGAGCCCTACCTCAGAAGGAGCCCCATCTATGAGATCTACCGGCTGGTATTTCATGAGCTGACTCACATCTGCGATTATATCGATTATGCCCGGGTCAATCATCTGACGTCCTACCGGGAAATGTTCGGCAGCCAGGAGACCGTCCTATTCCAGCACTGGTCCGAGTACCATGCCGAGCGCAGAGGATATGCCGCATGGCTTAAGCATAAGTACGGCATCCGCCTCGACTATGATACCGGCAAGAACAAAGTCCATATCATGGAAAAAGAGACAGTGAATAATATCCGCTACTACGGTGAGCATTATACCAACACCGCCGAGTACGGTTCCACCAGACAGGTCTACTTTACCATGCATCTTCTGGCCCGTATGAGTATCTGGATGAAGATTCTTCCGGGACAGGTCGGAGATATCCTGGACAAGCCGCCTTTTGATTACAGAGGCGTTGTCTGGATCAAGAAGCTGCTCAAGCTCTTCATGAAGTATCCTGATCTTCCCCAGATGAAGAACCATTTCATGGATATGGCCATCATCATTGCCGAGAACTTCTCCCTGACCAAGGAGCAGATCTGGGAAAAGGCAGCCTGGATGGATTAGTCTGACTAGTATTTAAAAAGATCAAGGGTATCACTTTTTACGGTGATACCTTTTTTTTACTTATCAGAATGTATTTTTTCAAGGCCTTCCAGGAGCAGGCTCAGCTCATCATCGATAATACAGTAACCCGGATTTCCTGCCCGCACCTCTGCAAAACAGTCTTTGATGGTCATCCACCTGACTTCTTCCACTTCTTCCTCCTGCAGCCTGAGTTTCTCCGTCTCCACCGGTTTTTCATATACATAGACCTGGCTGATTTCCCTGTTATGAAAAGGCTTTCCGTGAAAGACCCTTTTAAATTCATATTTAAGGGAGCCGATCCGGATAAAATCTTCCGGAACTGATTCTATGCCGAGTTCCTCAAAAAGTTCCCTCCGGGCTGCCGTAATGGCACTTTCTCCGGAAGGTATATGCCCTGCGGAGGAAATGTCATAGCATCCGGGATAGGCATCTTTATTACGGCTGCGCTTCTGCAGCAGGATTTCCCGGTCTTCATTTCCGCCGCCGGATTCTCTTCCGGGCCGCACGATCCAGATGTGCACGGTCCCGTGCAGGTCACCATCCCTGTGGACCAGCTCCCGCTCTTTTTTTATTCCGGATAAAGTCCCGTCTTCATTTAAAATATCAAACCATTCTTTCATAACAGCTACCTGCCAAAGCATTTTTGCAGTACAAAAAATGACAGTAATTAAGCATAATTTTTTCAGTCAACTTCTGTAATATTCATATTTGCTTTGTTATAATAAAGATAATTAAGTCGTACTAATTCATAAAGGGAGGTAATCATATGAAACAGATGACATTTACAAAGATCGGTATTGAGCACATTACTCTTGAGCATATCGGATTCAACTTCCATCCTTATGGTGTTGATTTACCGGAGTATCTTCTGTAATTGCAGTTATAAGCATTGCCGTACAGTGATGAAGTGTGGAAATTTCACGATTTCCACACTTTTTTTATTGTCACCAGCCCGCCTCTGTAGCGAAATCCCGTATTCCACAAATGGTCGAAATCTACCTTTTCCTCCGCTCCGTAGGTATGGAAATAAATGAATCTTCTGTCCCCTTCCCGGCTGCAGCCGGTGACAGAAAACCAGTGCCAGTTGAGATCCTTGAAATAAGGGTCTTTGTGACGCAGGATCAGACAGGCCGCCGGAAGATTCCTTCCGACCGAATCCTCGATCATGGCATATGCGCTGTCCGCGCTCTCCTCTCCCGGGCAGACTGAAAATGAGCTTTCCAGGCCCCGGTCTTTTAAATACTTTCCATATCCTTCGGTAAAGATGGACAACTTTGTAACGCCATTGATCCTGGGATGGATATACGGCTTCATAACAGTAGAAAACTGCACATAATCCTCCCTTGTCCTGATTCCTTCCTCAAAGGGGATGCAGTCCCTGATTCCGTGGTTCTGCCACAGACAGACCGACATGTCACAGGCCGCCAGAGCCGCGCATCCTCCAAGGTACATCCAGAAATCCCTGCACCACTCCTGATTGCCTCCCTGACTGCCTTCCAGACTGAAGTATTCTATTTTCCTGGTATTATTTCTATCTGTATCTTTCATAAATTCTTTCCGTGATATATTCTGGGCACCCGCTGGCTGACCGCACAGACCACTTCATAATTAATGGTCCCTGTCCAGGCCGCGATGTCATCGGCGGTTACTTTCTCTGTCCCGTCCTGTCCGATCAGTACGGCCTCGTCTTCCATCTCAACACCCGGTATATCTGTAATATCCACCATCATCTGATCCATGCAGACTCTTCCCACGATAGGAGCTCTCTTTCCTCTGATCAGGACAGCTCCCTTATTGGAAAGATGTCTGGAATATCCGTCCGCATATCCGATGGAAATGGTTGCCAGCCTGCAGGGCCTGTCCACAATATAGGTAGCCCCGTAGCTGACGCCCCGTCCCAGTTCGGGTTCCATGATATTGACCACATGGGCTTTCCATGTCATGGCAGGTCTGATCAGCATATTCTCAAAGACCACTTCATCGGAAGGATACAGTCCGTAGGTCGTAATTCCCGACCTTACCATCTCATAGCGGTGGTGGGAGAATTCCATGATCGCTGCACTGTTGCAGACATGTCTGACGGGAACATTGATACCCGCCGACTCCAGCAGACCGCAGAAATCTTCGAACCTTTTAATCTGGTCCCAGGTGTAGGTCTTGTCTTCCATGTCAGCACAGGAAAAATGTGTAAAGAGTCCGTGGATTTCAATTCCCGGCAGACGGCTGATTTCCACTGCCTTAGCAAGGCCTTCTTCATCGGGTGAAAGTCCGATCCTGGTCATTCCCGTATCCAGGGCCAGATGTATCCTGGCCGCCTTCCCGGCCTTGACTGCCTCCGCCGACATGGCCTTTGCGGCCTCTACAGAATAAATGGTCTGCTCAATATCGTAGGTAAGATTGAGATCATACCCTGAGGGCGAGTGATAGCCGAGGATCATGACAGGCTTTTTTATTCCGTCTTCCCTCAGTTCAATTCCCTCTTCAATGGTCGCCACAGCGAAGTAATCCACCACGTCTTCCACATAGGAGGCAATTTCCTTTGCGCCATGTCCGTAACCGTCCGCTTTGATCACCGCCATGACCATGGCTCCGCCTGCATTCTCCCTGGCTGCCAGAAGGTTATCCCTTATGGCATCAAGATCTATATCACACCAGGTTCTCATATATCTTTCCATATTCTGTATATCTCCCTTCTGCTGACACCGCGGTCCTTTGCCACTGCTTTCATGGCTTCCTTCTCATTCAGGTCCCGGTCCAGATAATACTTCATATGCTCTTCCACTGTAAGGGTCTTCCAGGCATCCTGCTGCTCCTGCTCCAGTTCCTTCCGGTCCCTGCCGGCCAGGATCAGAACATACTCTCCTCTTGGTTCCGTCTCTTCATAATAACGGATCCATTCCGAAAGCAGCATCTTCCGGCACTCTTCATGCTTTTTTGTAAGCTCTCTGCAGATTGCCGTCTCCCTGTCACCCAATGCCTTATAAATGTCCGAAAGGGTCCCCTTAAGGTGATGAGGCGCTTCATAGAGGACGATTGTCCGGGTCTCGTCTTTCAGTTCGGCAAGAACCTTTTCCCTCTCCTTTTTTTCTCTGGAAAGAAAAGCCTCAAAACAGAACCTTCCCGTGGGCAGGCCCGAAAGAATCAGACCGCTGATGCAGGCGCAGGCTCCCGGCAGGGAGGTCACCCGGATTCCCTCATCCATGCACATTTTCACCAGGACTTCCCCGGGGTCGGAGATGCCCGGCGTACCCGCGTCGGTGATGAGCGCCACATCAAGTCCCCCGCGGAGCATTTCCACAAGTTTTTCACCTTTGCTGAATTTATTGTATTCGTGATAACTGGTAATTTTTGTGTGTATATCAAAATGATGCAGCAGACGCATACTGTTTCTCGTATCCTCCGCTGCAATCAGATCAACCTCTTTAAGTATCCGCACGGCCCGAAAGGTCATATCTTCCAGATTGCCGATGGGTGTTGCGCATAAGTACAGGGTTCCTATCATAACATATCTCCATAGATCCGATGAATATTTCCTGTATAGCTGCCGTCGCGATGATAAACGATCAGTGGCGCGTCCACCGTGATCCGCGGTCTGCCGTCCTTAACGGCATCGATCAGGACCATGTTGGGCTCCTTATCAACATAAGGATATACCAGCCGCATCCTCTTGGGTTCCAGCCGGTACTTTTTCAGGCTTTCAAATATTTCCGCAAGGCGGAATGGCCTGTGTATCATAGTAAAATGTCCTCCAGGCCTGAGCAGCCAGCCTGCCGCCGATGTGACATCTTCCAGGGTACAGAGAATCTCATGTCTTGAGATCGCCTTGGAATCATTGGCATTGACCAGGCCATGGCTCCCGCACATATAGGGAGGGTTGCAGGTGACATGGTCATAGGCTGTGGGAGAGAAGTTCTCCTTCACATCCTTCACATCCCCTCTGTAAAAGCGGATCCTGTCTTCAAGACCGTTCATGATCAAACTTCTTTTGGACATTTCCACATAGGCCGCCTGATACTCCAGGCCTTCTATAAAGGAGGTCTCATATTTGGCCGCCGCCAGAATCGGTATTACGCCGGTGCCGCTGCAAAGATCCATCAACCTGCTGCCGGGCCTGACGCCGGCATAGTCACTTAAAAGGACCGCGTCCATACCGTAGCAGAAACCGTCCGTCTTCTGGATCAGCCTGTATCCCCGGATCTGGAGATCATCTATTCTTTCATTGACACGTATCGCCACGGTTCCCATACTAATGTTTCGACTTTCCCTCTTTCTTTTCCAGGGCTTCAAGCTTTTTAAGCTCTTTATCCATTTTCACTTTCTCTTTTTTCCGCCTGGGACGGAAAGAAATATCCTGAACACTGTATTCTTCAAGATTCTTTTCATCCTTTTCATCCGTCACGATCAGCTTTACTCTCTGACGCAGGACATTAACCTCCTGGACGACTCCCTTGCCGCCGGCAATCTTCACTTCCTCCCCGACTCTGGGAAGCTTGCTGTTCAGATACTCATAGGTTTCCTGCTCATTTTTCAGACAGCACATAAGTCGGCCGCACATTCCCGAGATTTTGGTCGGGTTAAGGGACAGGTTCTGCTCCTTTGCCATCTTGATGGACACGGGAATAAACTCGGATAAGAAGGTATTGCAGCACAGACTTCTTCCGCAGATTCCGATACCGCCCTTGATCTTGGTCTCATCTCTGACACCGATCTGCCTCAGTTCGATCCTGGTACGGAAGACTGATGCCAGATCCTTTACCAGTTCCCGGAAGTCTATCCTTCCGTCAGCAGTGAAGTAGAAAAGAACCTTGTTATTATCAAATGTATATTCACAATCGATCAGTTTCATTTCCAGATTGTGCTTCTGAATCTTTTCCAGACATATATTAAAAGCGTTTATGCTCTTTTCCTTATTCTTCCGGTGAGTTTTTTCATCTTCCTCCGTAGCCACTCTGATCACCGGCTTTAAAGAAGAGATAATCTTTTCCTCGGAGATTTCCCTTTCTCCCAGGACAACTTCTCCGTATTCCACTCCTCTGGCGGTCTCAACGATTACATGCTGACCTACTTCTCCTTTTACTTTTTCTGTGGAGAAATAATAGATCTTTCCGTTCTCCCTGAAACGCACACCGATAACTTTAACCATGTATTTCCTCCCTGTCTTTTCGGTTCCTGAATTCTTCTGAAATTATATTAAACAACAAGATAAGGGCATTATCCGGATTGACATTTGCCCGGATTCTGTCTTCCGTCTTTCCGATTTCCCCGAAAATCCGGGCTGCCCCGTCATATCTTATACTGTCCGCCTGCCTTTTTAGTATATCCCACTCCTCGGAAAAGACAAGTCTGTCTGCGGAATCTGTCGCTTTAAGGATCATGAGGTCCCGGAACCAGATCCGCATGATTTCCAGTATGTCATCCTGGCTGTCCTTTCCGCCTTTCAGACTGCCGGCCTTCTCCATGATCTCATAAGCCGGCGCTTCATGAACAGATTTCAGAATATCTGTCAGACGGTCTTTTAAAGCCCCGAATTCTTCGGAAGAAGCAATTCGCACAGCCTTTCCTACATTTCCCATGGCATAGCCTGCCGCAAAGTCCGCCCCGGCTCCCGAAAGGCCCAGACGGCTTTCCAGATAAAGACGGATTCTCTCTCTGTCCACTGGCTGAGTAGTCAGATGAACGCACCGTGAAAGGATAGTATCCAGAAATATTCCCTTATTTACCGTCAGGAAAAATATGATACCGTACTCCGGAGGCTCCTCCACAGTCTTCAGAATGGCATTCTGGGCACTGATATTCATTTTCTCCGCTTCATCAATAATGTAGATTTTGTAAGGACTGTCATAAGGGCGGATATCCACAGTATTGACCACCTGTTCCCGGATATCGTCAACAGAAATGGTCCTGGGCTTTTCGTGAGTCACCCTGATCAGGTCCGGATGATTCCGGTTCTTCATCCTGATGCAGGAAGAGCAGGTCCCGCAGGGGGCAGATCCTCCCGCCTCACACAGAAGAGCAGCGGCAAAATAATCCGCAATCAGCTTTTTTCCGCTTCCTTTTTCCCCTTCTATTATATAGGCATGGGAATTCCTTTTTTTCTGAAGGGCTGATGAAATGTATTCTTTTATTCTTTCATTTCCAAGAATCTCATTCACGGATATTTCCTTCCGTCAGCCTGAAAAGGGCTGACCGTATCTTTTCCTGAATCTCATTTCTGTCAAGACTGCCGTCAATCCTCTCCACATCTTCCCTGCCGCTTAAAAGGCTCCTGTACCCTTCCGATACCATGTGATGGAAATCAAGGCTCTCCTGCTCCAGCCTGTCCAGTTTCTTCTGATTCTTCTTTCTCCGGATTCCCTCATCTTCGCTGATATCCAGATAAATGACCAGATCAGGCCTGTAAACTCCGATTGCCGGATCATTCACCGAATAAACCGTATCCGCACCAAGACCTCTTGCAATCCCCTGATATACAACGGAAGAATCCACAAAACGGTCACTGATTACTACTTTTCCTTCCTCAATGGCCGGTCCGATTACCTCCTTTACCAGCTGGGCTCTGGAGGCGGCATAAAGGAGCATCTCTGTCACGTCAGACATTTCTTTATTATTCTCATCCAGGATCAGCTTGCGGATCTGTTCCCCGATCGGTGTGCCGCCGGGCTCCCTTGTCACAATATACTCTCTTCCCGCCTGCTCCAGATACTCTGTAAGAAGGCGGATCTGTGTCGACTTCCCGGACCCGTCCGGTCCCTCTAATACTATAAAAACACCTTTCATTTCTCTTCTCCGCTGATCACACGGATCATTCCTTTATCTGTGCCCTTGACATCAAATCCATTATATAAGTAAGAACTGATCTTTTCCAGTATTTCTTCAGAGATTTTCTCCCCCGGAACCAATAAAGGAATACCCGGAGGATAAAGAAAAACATAATCGGCGCAGATCCTTCCGCAGGACTGTTCAAGTGCCACCTTTTCCTTCTCCTTTTCCCTGCAGGCCCAGGCGGGAAATACTTTCTCTGCCCTAAGTCCTTCAGGACTGTCCGGAGTTTCCCTCTTTTCCCTTACAGGTCCTTCCCTTCCTATGCAGGCATCCAGGTCATATAAAGCCGCAAGCAGTCTGTCGAAGTCCTCGTCCTCATCTGCCACGGAAGTCATAAGAAGCACATAGTCACCGGTACGCATCTCGCTCTCTATCCTGTAATCTTCGGCAAGCCGGCGGAATAAGTAATCCCCATATCCCCGGCAAAAAAATACCAGTTTTCCACAATCATATCCGCCTGCTTCGTTATATTGTGGATAAAAGAGCTTTATTCCTGTCAGTTTTCCACATTTTTCCCTGAATTTTTGAATTCTTTGTGCATAATCTGCCATTCTCTGCGGATTCTCGTAAAGAGACAGGACAGCCATCTCAGCCGAAGCCAGCAAAATGTAAGAAGGGCTGGATGTTTCCAGCATTCGCAGCCACTCACTGACCGCGTCCGGATCAACCCGGCTGGAGCACAGATGAAGCAGGGCCGTCTGGGTCATGGCCGGCAGCGTTTTATGGATACTCTGCACTACAAGATCCGCCCCACAGTTTACAGCGCTCTCCGGAAAGTCGGAAGAAAACGGAAAATGTGCTCCATGCGCCTCATCAACAATCAGTAGAGAACCCTGCGCTGCTGTGATTTCACTGATCCGTCTTATATCTGACACAACTCCTTCATAGGTCGGGGAAGTTACCAACACTGCCTTTGCCTCCGGATGATCTTCCAGAGCTTTCCTGACTCTCTCCGGATTAAGGGAAAGTGCAATATGGCTTTCCCTGTCATAATCCGGTTCCACATAAAATGCATGGAGACGGAAAATATCAATCGCATGGTAAACTGCCTGATGGCAGTTTCTTGCAATAATTATCGTATCCCCGGCATGGCATACACTCCCTATGGATGCAAGTATACCCAGACTGCTGCCCCCTACCAGATACCAGGACTTTTTGCTTGCGTATATCCGGCTCAGCAAATCCATGGATTCCCTGATGATTCCTTCCGGATGATGCAGATTGTCAGCCCCGCTGATCTCTGTGATATCGTAATTCATGGCACGACTGCATAAACCGAAGCCTTTCCTCTTATGACCCGGCATATGGAAGGGATAATTTCCTTCCCGGGATACTTTATTCAGATAATCATTGATCGGCGCACGCATAATACTTATTCCTCTTTTTCATGTTGTCTTTTATAATAACATAAATCATTATATAAATAAAAAATGCAGCAATTACTTCCTATTGTACTCTTATATAAACCCTGTTATAATATATTATAGTTTAAAATCATCAACTTGTTCATCTGTTTTTCAATGAAAGGACATTCTATGAAAAAGAAAAATTCCATTTTTATTACCGGCCTTCTTGTTCTCTGCCTGATGCTGACCTTGGGGCTGGCAGGATGCGGTTCCAAAAAACAGGAAGCTGCGCCCGCTGATCAGGAGTCAGAAGCTGACGACGGCTACATCGGATCCGAAAAAGCTGAGCAGATAGCATTAGAGGCTGCAGCAAAGGACACCGGCAAAGATGTAGATTCTTTAATTGCTCTTGACCTTACTCTTGATGATGAACTAGGAGAAAAATACACACCGGTCGGCTCCGAGGGACAAGGCACACCTGTTTATGCTTTCACCATTGAAGATAAAGTTTACATCATCGATGCTGTGACCGGCGAACTGCTTGAAACTATAGACGCACCTGAGGGAGCAGACTGAGAAAGCCTTTCTTTAAAGAGCTTTTCTCCGTAACAGAATATTTAAATCAGCAGATACTGCCTTATTCTGAAATCAGGATAAGGCAGTTTTTCTCTAAAAAAAATCCCTGAGAACCACTTAATTAAAGGTTCTCAGGGATGCTTTCCTATGAGACATCGGGGATTCGAACCCCGGACAACTTGATTAAAAGTCAAGTGCTCTACCAACTGAGCTAATGTCCCATATGCCCAGAACCGGAATCGAACCAGTGACACGAGGATTTTCAGTCCTCTGCT
>JAFRFJ010000003.1:0-144342 GCA_017434385.1 Eubacterium sp. | reverse complement strand
TTACTTAAACTTATTCTATCACACAAGTATTCTTCAACCGTTCTAATTTTAATAATAGGATCTATTTTGCTTTTTCTTGACATAGAAATACCCCCAAGCAGGTTTTATATTTCAGTGTCCTACTTGGGGGTAGCATATCAGAACATAAGGGCTTTTTTAAAAAAAATTAACGTATATTTTTCAGAATTGAAGGAATGGGAGGATCGCCACAGTACGATCAATGTTTAGAGAATCGTAACTGTGACGCCTCCTTATTTTTATGAAAGGTCAGCTCCGCTGGTCCGGATTACCTTCTGATACCAGTAGAAGGAATCCTTGCGGTAGCGTTCCATGCTCTTTAAGTCGAATTCTTCCCGGTCCACATAGATGAAACCGTATCGCTTGACCATGCCCTCATGGGTGGAAACCAGGTCGATAGCCGACCAGGGACAGTAGCCCATGATCTCGACACCCTCCGACCATGCCAGGCGGATCTGCTCAATGTGGGCCCGCAGGTAGTCAATCCGGTAATCATCGTGGATCCGGCCGTCTTCCGTCAGCTTGTCATAGGCTCCCAGGCCGTTTTCCGTGACGATCATGGGCAGTCGGTAGCGGCTGTAGATTTCCCGCATGGTAGCACGGAAACCGACGGGATCGATCTCCCATCCGAAGGCCGTGTGGGGCAGGTGGGGGTTGTCTTCAAAGCGGTAGACACCAGGCTCGTAGCCGCCGCTCTGTTGGTTGGCCTGAACACCCCGGCCCGTGCTGTCGTCGGCGCAGACCGTGGCCGTGGAATAATAGTTGAACCCGATAAAATCAGGATGTCCTTCTTTCATGATCTCCATGTCACCGGGCAGGATTTCCGGCAGGGCGTCATGTCCGGCCAGAAAGGCTGTGACCAGATGGTTGTAGACGCCATGGACTGCCATGTCCAGATAGAGCCAGTTACGGATGGCGTTGAAGTTCTGGGCAGCCAGGATGTCTTCGGGACGGCAGCTGGCCGGATAGATCAGGCTGATATTGGGCGCCGGTCCGATCTTGGCATGGGGAAGCATCTGGTGGCACAGTTTCATGACCTTTGCCTGTGCCAGCAGCATGTGGTGATTTTCCTGGTAGAGCTTTCTGTATTTGTTTTCCACACCTGTAAGATCGCAGGTGCCGATGGTTTCGCCCACCAGGGTCAGCATGTTCTGTTCGTTGATGGTAAGCCAGTATTTTACCCTGTCCCCGTAGTTTTCAAAGAGGATCCGGGCAAATTCCACAAATGCGTCTATAGATGCCCGGTCAGACCAGCCGCCTTTTTTCTCCAGGGCCAGAGGCATGTCAAAGTGGAACATGGTGACCAGAGGCTCAATCCCGTGCCGGAGGCACTCGTCAATCACCTTGCCGTAAAATGTGATTCCTTCCGGATTGACCGGTCCGGTGCCTTCCGGGAGAATCCTGGTCCAGGCCACGGAGAAACGGAAGGTTTTAAATCCCATCTCCGCCATCAGAGCAATATCTTCTTTATAATGGTGATAAAAGTCCGCGCAGACTTCCAGGCCGCTGGTTCCCTCCGGGACCGTCTTGGCATCCTGGATGCTGGGACCCTTGCCATGGGTCAGGCTGGCGCCCTCTACCTGGTAGGCGCTGGTGGAAGCGCCCCAGAGGAAGTCGGGGGGCAGGGGACGTATCTTATTTATTTTCATAGGAACTCCTTTCTTTCAGGGATTGCTGTCCGTGCTGCAGGCGGAAGTGGCGCACGGCTCCGATCAGGTTGGAATCATTTCTGTAACGGCAGAGTCCGAGCTTCAGTTCCCGGTAGACAGGGTCGATTTCCTTCAGCTTTTCTACATAAGTGCCGATCCCTTCGAAAAAGGCCGGCTCCTCACTGATTCCTCCGCCTATGAGGATGATGTCCGGATCGAAAGCCACATAAAGACTTAAACACATCTGGGCAATCTGAAAATACATTTCATCCAGAAGGTCCTTTATATCGGCATCCCCTTCTTTTGCCATGACAAAGAGGTCTTCCCCCGAGAGAGTTCCGACAGGCATACCCTTTAAGCGAGCGGCTTTTTCCGTCAGCGACCCGGTAGAGCAGCGGGCGGAAGCCGTATAGGACTCATAATAGATGGTATCTTCCGGCGGATCTCCAGTGAAGGGGAAGGCCTTGAGGTCTTCCCGGGTCATTCCCATCAGCAGGAAGCTCATTTCTCCGGCCAGAAGGCGTCTGCCTCTGTGAATCTGTCCGTCCTTGATAATGCCGCCGCCGATCCCGGTGCCGAAGACCAGTACAATCGCGTCTGCCGCATCTTTGGCATTGCCTGTCCAGGCCTCTGCCAGGGCGGCACATTTTCCGTCATTTTCCATGGATATGGGCAGGGAAGCCAGACCGGGACGGCTGTGCAGAAGATCTGCCAGGGGGATTTTGTCCAGATAGGGCAGACCGCCCCCGCCGTAGACGATACCCCGGTCAACATCGATTCTGCCCGGCAGGGCCATAGTGATACCCTCCGGCTTTTCTTCCGAAGACAGATCCCGAACCAGACTGCAGATGACATCCGCAAAGCGGCCGGCATCCGCATCCGGTCCCACCGGTGCGGGGACTTTCCCCTTCTTTCCGAAAGAGCCGTCCTCAAGGACCTGCGCGTATTTGATAAATGTACCTCCGACATCAATCGCGATCAGCATGATTCTTCTCCTGGGCACTGAAATCAACCGGTTCGTAATCCTGAAGGCCGGCCAGGAATCCCCGCTCTTTTAAGGCGTCCCTGATCAGATCCAGGGTCCGTTCGTCCTCCGCTGAAACCGTGTGGTAATGATAACCTGAAGTGACATTCATCAGAAGGGAGGATTTGCCGGAGCTGATCATCTCCATGTAGTCCTTTACAGCCAGACGGGTTTTGAGCCCCAGCTCACCCCGCATGACGCCGTAGACTTTATGGTAAATGAAGACATCCTCCACACATCCGCCCAGATCGACGATCATGAGAAGCTCCTCCTCAGTCTCCGAATCCTTGTGGATGACCTTGAAAACCCGGGATATCCTGTCAGGTTCATTTAAAAGATAGCCCCGGTTGGTGGAATATATGTTATGATTGCCTGCCCTGATCAGGGCAATATCCTGGACGATCACCTGGCGGCTGACATGGAGGCGGGAGGCAAGAGCTGCCCCGGAAACCGGTCCCTGTGCCGATCTGAGTATTTCCAGGATTTCTTTTCTGCGGTCTTCACCGTTCATATTAATACTCCTTACATTTTCTCTTAAGTATCTATGTATGATTATATAGTTTTTCCGGGGGTTTAGAAAGTCATAAGTGTAAAAAAATCGTCATATTACATGAAGGCCACAAAATCTTTACACAAGGGCGGGCTTCATGATATTCTTGTTTATATAAATACAAGGAGTTTTATACGGGACGCAGCGCCTCTGTGTCCGGTGTTCCGAACGAACCTGTTAACTGTTGGACTGACTGCTGATACCGGCGTCTGATGCCGGTATTAAAGAATGGAAAGGAGCACAGAATGAGTCTGCCGAAAAATGAAGCATTAAAAGGAGTAAAACTGTTTGTACTTGATATGGACGGAACGGTCTATCTTGGTGACCAGCTGATCGACGGAGCTTTTGATTTTATCCGCCAAGTGGATGAATCCGAGGACAGGGATTTTATATTCTTTACCAATAACGCTTCCCGAGTGCCGTCCGTGTATGTCGAGAAGCTTCACAAACTGGGCCTGGATGTTGAAGAAGATAAAGTCGTTACAGCAGGTGACGTCTGCGCAGAGTTTCTTAAGGTGAATTATCCGAATGCAAAGATCTACCTGAACGGTACCCCTCTCCTGGAGGAGAACTGGAAGGAAAAAGGACTGATCCTGGTGGAGGAAGATCCGGATGTCTGCGTACAGAGCTTTGATACGACACTGACCTACCATAAACTGGACAGAATCTGCCATTATGTAAGGAACGGCGTTCCCTTTATCGCCACCCACATGGATACCAACTGCCCGACAGAGTACGGCTTTATGCCCGACTGCGGCTGTATGTGCGCCCTGATCACCGATTCTACCGGTGTTAAGCCGCGTTTCCTGGGTAAACCCTGGAAAGAAACAGTGGATATGATCACGGAGATCACAGGCTATAAGGGCGAAGAGATTGCCTTTGTGGGAGACCGTTTATATACAGACGTGGCGACCGGAGTCAACAACGGGGCAAAAGGTTTCCTGGTACTGACCGGTGAGGCTGACATGCAGACTGTTGCCGAGTCGGATGTAGAGCCTACCTGCATTTATGAATCCCTGAAAGAAATGAAGGATTATTTATAGATTCTATTTGAAAACCGGATAAATTGATTGAATGACAGTGAAAATATTTTCATAATTGAAGTGTTTTTGCAATGATGTGATAATAGTTATAATCAGGAATAATTATTATCTTTTGCCGAGGGATGGCACATGAGGAGGATGTCATGGCAGAAAACTATAATCATCAGTCAATGTTTCTGGTACTGAAAGCAGCTTATCTATACTATATAGAGGGGAAATCCCAGAGTGAAATTGCAGAGAAACTGAAGATTTCGGTTACTACTGTGTCCAGACTTCTGAAGAAAGCCAAGGAAGAAAAGATTGTGGAATTCGTGATCCGCGATCTTTATGTAGAGTGCATTCATCTGGAGGAGGAACTTCGAAATTCATTCGGACTCAAGGAAGCAATCATAGCGCCCGGTGTATACTTCGATGACAATAAAGCGGAGAGCCTGGAGCAGCAGGAGGAGAATGTTAAAAAACTGGTTGCCCTGGAGGGAGCCAGGTATCTGCAGCGGATTATCAGGGAAGATGACGTGCTGGGAATTACCTGGGGAAGCACGGTCTACCAGATGATCAATTATCTTAACCCTGCCCAGAAAGTAGGAGCGACTTTCGTCACTCTTCACGGCAGTATTGCCTGCGCGGACAATGAACTGGACGTCCGCACCCTGGTATCCAGGATTGCCAAAGCTTTTTCCGGTTCCAATTATCCTCTGCTGACTGAGGCTCTGATGAGCTCCAAGAACGCGGCGGACGTTATCAAGCACGAGAAGAATATTCAGAGGATCTATGACAAGTTCAATGAGATCAATATCTCCATTTCAGGAACCGGTTCCTTTTATCCGAAGATGAATTCCATCCTGGGCGGACCCCGCTTTATGTCGGCTGAAGACCTGGCCGCCCTGCAGGAGAAAAATGTGGTGGGGGATATTGCCCTGCGCTTTTTTGACAAGGATGGCAATCAGTGTGAAACTGACCTGGTGGACCGGATGATCTCCATTGATTTTGACCAGTTCAAGAGAATACCGACCAAGATTACCATCGCGTCGGGAATAGGCAAGGCCTACACGGTGCTGAGTGCCCTGAAAGGAAAGCTGATCGATGTTCTGATCATCGATTATGAACTGGGAATGGAAATTCTTCGTCTTCACAAGGAGGAAACAGGCAGATAATATTCTGAATTAACCGAAGAATTGTTTGAAAAAGTAAAAAAGAATACAAAATTATAACAATTATTATTAAAAAGACGAACAGTATTGAAAATATTTTCAATGTTGTTCGTCTTTTTTCATAATAGTATAATTAATATATATGCGAAACTTGTAAAAATCTAATAAATGACAGAAAGGGGCGAACGCTGAAATGAATACAGATGTTCTCATTATCGGGGGCGGAGTGATCGGATCTGCCATAGCGCGTCAGCTTAGCAGGTACAATCTGGATATCACTCTGGTAGAGAAAGAAAGTGATCTGTGTCAGGGAACAAGCAAGGCCAATTCCTCCATGCTTCATGACGGCTACAATGTAGACGGCCACAAGCTGAAAGGAAAGCTGGTACTGAAAGCGGATATGGAGGTATACCGTAAGCTTTGCGATGAACTGCACGTAGATCTGAACTTCTGCGGCTCCATATTTGCCGGCTTTACGGATGATCATCTGGCTACCGCAAAGGAACAGATCAAAAACGCCGAAGCAAACGGCATCATGAATCTGGAGCTTCTTGACCATGACCAGGTTCTGGCAAAGGAGCCCAATATTTCAAAGGATGTCAAGTTTGGTCTTTACAACCCGAACACGGGTGTAATGAATCCTTTCGAGCTTACTGTGGCTCTGGCGGAAAACGCAGTATTAAACGGTGTCAAGGTGCTTCTGAACACGGAAGTCCTGGCTATCACTTCCAAGGACGGAAAGATTGAGTCCGTCATCACCACCAGCGGTAAGTTCTATCCCAAGGTTGTAATCAACTCGGCAGGTCTCTACTCCGACAAGATCGCGGGAATGGTAGAGCATACAGACTATACCGTAAGACCCAGAAGAGGCCAGTACTTCCTCTTCGACAAATCCTTCGGCGACTATGTACATCACTGTATCTATTCTCCGCCGACACCGGTATCCAAAGGTATGATCATCGTGCCGACCACAGAGGGCAATATTCTGGCCGGATCCAATGCAGAGCTGCTGGATGACAAAACGGCCTTTGAGACAACCCAGGAAGGTCTGGATACCATCTATGAAGAAACCATTCACAAACTTTTCCCGGGCCTGCCCAGAATGGGAGACGTAACAACTACATTTGCCGGCCTGAGGGCAGCATCCAATACAGAAGACTTTATCATCGGACACGCAAAGACTGTCAGAGGCATGATCAACCTGATCGGTATCCAGTCTCCGGGACTTTCATCGGCACCGGCTATTGCCGACATGGTGGAGGGACTTGTCCGTGAAGTAGGCGATGAGCTGGACTTCTCCGAGAAATCCGACATTATTGTGGGAAGACCCAAACCCATCCGCCTCAACCAGATGTCCTACGAGGAAAGGGCAGCCCTGATCCAGGAGCGCCCCGAGTACGGACAGATCATCTGCCGCTGCGAGGGCATCAGCAAGGGTGAAATCCTTGACGCCATCCGCAGACCAATTCCGGCCATGACTCTTGACGGAATCAAGAGAAGGACCCGGGCCGGCATGGGAAGATGCCAGGGCGGCTTCTGCGGTCCCAGAGTTGTTGCCATCCTCGAGGAAGAGCTGGGCATTTCCCCGCTGGACGTAACTAAGAGAGGAAGGGGTTCAAAGATTCTTTCCATGAGAGCAAAAGAGCTTGCACTGCAGGAAGGAGGCAGCCATGAAAAAATTAAGTTATGATATCGTGGTGATCGGCGGCGGTCCTGCCGGAATGGCAGCGGCTCTTTCGGCAAGAAAAGCCGGCGCGGAAAAGATTCTTATCTGTGAGAGAGGTTCCAAACTGGGCGGTATCCTGGAGCAGTGTATCCACAACGGTTTCGGTCTGGCCTATTTCAAAGAGGAACTGACAGGTCCGGAATACGCCACCAGATTCATCGAGCAGGTGGAGGCATCGGACATTGACTACAAGCTTAATACAATGGTTATTGACATCCTTCCCGACAAGAAGGTTGTAGCAGTTAACAACACCGACGGCCTCTTTGAGGTGGAGACCAAAGCGGTCATCCTGGCCATGGGCTGCCGTGAGAGGACCAGAGAGTCCATTACCATCCCGGGCGCACGTCCTTCCGGTGTTATGACAGCCGGAACGGCGCAGCGCTATGTAAATATCAACGGCTACCTTCCCGGCAAGGAGATCGTCATCCTCGGATCGGGCGACATCGGCCTGATCATGGCAAGAAGAATGACCCTTGAGGGCGCAAATGTAAAGGGTGTCCTGGAAGTTATGCCTTACTCGACAGGCCTTGTGAGAAATAAGGTGCAGTGTCTGGATGACTTCGGAATTCCGCTTTACTTAAGCCACACGGTTACAAAGATCCACGGCAAGGAGAGACTGACAGGCGTATCGATTGCCGAGGTGGACGAGAACCGCCGTCCCATTCCGGAGACAGAGATTTTTGTTCCCTGTGATACCCTCCTTCTTTCCGTAGGTCTGATCCCGGAGAACGAGCTGTCCAAGAAAGTGGGCGTCAAGCTCGACCCGGTAACAAGAGGCGCGGTAACGGACGAGAAGAGAAGGACCAGCGTGGAATGGGTATTTGCCTGCGGAAATGTACTCCATGTGCATGACCTGGTGGACAATGTGTCCCAGGAGGCAGAGCTGGCCGGCGAGGCGGCTGCAGGATACATTTTAGGAAAGTATCAGCCCAGAGAGACACCGATTGCCGTAAAGGCAGGCGAGAATATCGGATATGTGGTACCCCAGTCAATCGACTTTGATGACCCGTCACAGAAAGTGATCCGGCTCTTCATGCGTGTGAGAAGCCCGAAAGACAATGTGACGATGGTGATCCGTGACGGAGACGGCAATGTACTGGCATCCTTCAAGCGGGATATCGTGGCGCCCGGCGAGATGGAAGCACTGGCGCTTCCTGTCATGAAGCTGACGGATAATGTAAAAGAAATTACCGTTTCCTGTGAAGAGTAGGGGGTGTAAACATGGCTGAAGAAAAAATCATCTGTATCCGCTGCCCGAGAGGCTGCAGTATTACCTTGACCCATGAAGACGGCAACATCATCTCCGTAACAGGCAACAGCTGTCCCCGTGGAGATGATTACGCGAGAAGCGAATTCACCGCACCGGTAAGAACCTTTACTTCCACAGTAAAAGTGACCGGCGGGGAGTTTGCTCTGTGCCCGGTTAAGACAAAGGGTGAAATTCCCAAGAACATGATGACAACTCTGGCTAAGGAGTCCTGCCTTGTGGAGGTGGAGGCGCCTGTAAAGATCGGGGATGTAATCATAAGCAATATCTGTGACACGGGTGTGGATCTTATAGCGACCCGAAATGTAAAAAGCGTATGAGAAGGATTCTCTTTTTTGACATTGACGGTACTCTGGTGGACGACAGGACCCAGAAAGTCCCGGAAAGCGCCATAGAGGGCATGCTGAAGGCGCAGGAAAATGGAAGTCTCCTCTTTGTGAATACGGGAAGGTGCAAAAGTTTCATTCCCGGATGTCTTTCAGAGATTCCTTTTGACGGTTACACCTACGCCTGCGGCGCCCACATAGAGTATAAGGAGAAGGTACTCTTTGAGGCTTTTGTGGCTGATAAGGATATAAGGCTGATCCGGGATGCCATGAAGGCGACCGGCCTGCAGGGGATTTTCCAGGGACCACGCTACTGTTATTTCGATCCGGATATAGTCCCTTATGACAATCTTGCCCGGTTTATGAAAATGTATGACAGGGACTACCATACAGAGCGCAGGAACATGTACGAAGAAGATATGGAGATCAATAAACTGGTCACATTCCGTGATGACAGCTGCGATTACGAAAAGTTTCTTTCGCTGACGCAGGATAAATACCAGCTGATCGACAACGGCGGGGGATTTACGGAAATTCTCCCCCTGCCTTATACAAAGGCCAGCTGCATGGATTATCTTCTGGACTATTTCAAGATCAGCCGGGACGAGTGCTATGTATTCGGGGACAGTCCCAATGACCTGCCCATGATGCTCAATACAAAAAACAGCATCTGTCTTGGCAACGGCTATGATTCCGTGAAGGAGATATCGGGATACGTGACGACAGCTATTGACGACGACGGCATTTATAACGCGCTGGTACATTACGGGATCATCTGAACCCGCCGGAAGTACCGGAATACAGCAGGATATGTGAGGATAAGATGATCAGATTATTTGTAACAGATTTGGACGGAACACTGATGCCGGAAGGGGGATCATCCATCGTGCCCCGGTATTTCCGGGTGATCACCGAACTGAAGGAGAAGGGGATGATCTTCGGAGCGGCCACCGGCAGACCCGTAAACAGCGTGGAGAAGGTCTTTGCGCCGATACGGGACGAGATCCTCTACATATCGGAGAACGGGGGGTATGTACAATACGGCGGGGAGATCCTCTTAAAAGATCCCATGACTATGGAGGACTCCCGCCGGATTGTCCGGGACACCCGGCTGGCGCCGGGCTGTTACGGGATTTATGATACAGGCACCATATCCTATTTTGAAAAGGGGGCGGAGGAGGCCTACCATGTGATGAAGGACGAGTTCCGCTTTGACAGCGAGATCATCGAGGACCTCCTGACTCTGGATGAACCCTGTATTAAATTCACGGTTTACCGCAATGACGATGTGGAAGCGGTGACCATGGAGCACCTTGGGCCCAAGTGGGCGGACAAAATGCAGATGGCATGCGCCGGCCACCGTTTTATGGACATGATGAAAAAAGGCGTGACAAAAGGAACGGCGCTGAAAAAAGTGCAGGAACATTTCGGAATCCTGCCCGAAGAAACTCTGGCCATCGGTGATAATATCAATGATCTGGAAATGCTCGACGTTGCAGGATACAGCATAGCCATCGGAAGTGCCAGAGATGAAGTAAAGGAGAAGGCTGACTACGTCACGGGCACCGCGTCGGAAGACGGTGTGCTCATGGTGCTGGAAGCCCTCCTTTCAGATATGGACAATGTAGACAGAGCACTGGAACAGTTTCGCAGAAAGAAGGGATAAGTTTTGTTTGAAGTATCATTGAAAGATCAGGTCTGCCTGATCACGGGTGCGACAAGAGGAATCGGAAAAGCGGTCGCCACAACATTTGCCCAGGCGGAGGTAAAAGCACTTACCATCATTGACATCAACCGGGACGAAGCTGCAGAAGAGACGATCCGGGAGCTTGAAGACAAGGGGGTTATCGTAGATTTCATACAGGGGGATGCTTCCTCTGAGGAAGTGATCACCGGAGCCGTGGATCATATGGTCGAAAAGTACGGCAAGATCGACATTCTGGTCAATGTAGCCGGTGTCTCCTATATGACAGACCTTGACACAACGACCGCCGAGCAGTGGGACCGCGTATTGAGAATCAACCTTAAATCAGTATTCCTGACCATGAAATACTGTACACCGGTCATGAAGAAGCAGGGATACGGAAGTATTGTAAACTTCTCCTCCATCGCCGGCATTACCGGCGGAAGCACGGGACCGGATTACGGCGCTTCCAAGGCAGGTATCATTGCTCTGACCAAATTCTCGGCCAAGAAGCTGGGACCCTTTAACATCAGAGTAAATGCGGTTGCCCCGGGAACGATTGCGACAGACATGATCAAGCGTAATTACTCAACATTTACGCCGGAGCAGTATAAAAAGAAAATGGCAACCATCCCCATGCAGAGGATGGGGGATCCCGAGGAGGTCGGAAAGGCAGTCCTTTTCCTGGCATCCGACATGGGAAGTTACATCAGCGGAGAGATCCTGGATGTAACCGGCGCCAGAATGAGCTGACCGGACGCATGTAAAACGAACACATTTTAAAGATAAATCTATACATGTATTAAAATGAAAGGAGCAGCAATGGGAAAGTATTATATTGGCTTTGATGCCGGAACACAGAGTGTTAAAGTAGTTCTTTACAACCTGGAACTTGAGTGCATTGCGGAGACCAGTTATCCTACATTTTTTGAATATCCGCAGCCCGGCTGGGTTCAGATGGATGCTGAAAAATATTACGAAGCAGTCAAGATGGGAATCCGTGATGTTGTCAGCATTGCCAAAGAGAAGGGGATCGATCCCGGCGAGATCCGGGCTATCTTCGGTGACGGTATTATCTGCGGTATCTGCGGTGTAAATGCCGAGGGTAAATCAATTACTCCTTATATTATCTATATTGACTCCAGAACCACTGACGATGTGGCGGCACTCACGGCGGAAGGACATACCATCTGGAAAGAAGAAAGCGGAAATCCGGTGCCTAACGTTATGTTCCCGGCTATGTTTGCAAGATGGTTCCTCAAAAATGATGAGAATTTCCGGAAAGACGGCGTGAAGTTCATGCACAATGCTCCTTACTGCCTCTTAAATCTGGCCGGCCTTAAAGGAGAAGATGCTTTCATTGACTGGGGCGCAATGAGCGGCTGGGGGCTCGGATTTGATATTTACAAGAAAGAATGGTCCGACAAACAGCTGGAAATTCTGGGAATCGACAGGAAGTACATGCCCAAAATCGTAAAACCCTGGGATATCATCGGCGGTCTCAATGAAGATGATGCTGCTTTCACAGGACTTCCCGCAGGAACACCGATCTGCGGCGGCGCAGGTGATACCATGCAGTCCATGATTGGAGCAGGTCTTACAGGTCCCAATATGGCAGCTGACGTTGCAGGAACGGCAGCTATGTTCTGCCTGTCCACAGAGAAGATCATGCCTGAGCTGTCCAGACCGGAGACAGGACTGATCTTCAATTCAGGAACCATGAAGGATACCTATTTCTACTGGGGAATTGTACGTACAGGCGGTATGGCCCTGCGCTGGTACCGTGATAATGTATGCGACAAAGTGGATGACGCTGCATATTACGATGAACTTTCGGAGAGGGCAAAAGAGGTTCCGGCAGGATCAAACGGCGTACTTTTCCTTCCCTACCTGTCCGGCGGTTTCAAGGAAGCTGCCAATGCCAGCGGCTGTTTCCTGAACATGACCCTTGACACCGACCAGGCCGTTCTCTGGAGAGCAGTATTAGAGGCGATCGGCTATGACTACATGGAAATGGGTGACAGCTACCGGGCCAGCGGCGTTGACTTTAAGAAGATCACCATTACAGAGGGCGGAAGCCGTTCGGATCTCTGGAACCAGATCAAGGCAGATATGCTTGACGCAGAGGTTGTAACATTAAAGAAAGCAGGCGGCGCTGTAATGACCAACGTTATCACTGCGGCTTATGCGGTAGGAGATATCGATAACCTTGAGGATTTCTGGGACAAATGGCTTGAAGTCAAGAAGATCTATAAACCCAATCCTGAAAATACAAAATTATACCGTGCAATCTATGAGAAGCAGAAAAAACTTGTAAGAGAGGACATGAAACCTGCATTTGAAGCACTGAAAGTTATCCGCAATATCATTAAGGAATAGTGTTGACTTACTGTTTACATGAGATATGACGATGGTCATGTTTGAAGTAAAAAGAAAGGAGAAAGACATGGCAAAATATATCGCTGGTATTGATGCAGGAACCACCGGTCTTAAGACCATTATCTTCGATCTTCAGGGCAAAGAGCTTGGAAAGGCTTATCAGGAGTATCCGGTCATCACACCCAGAGTAGGCTGGGTTGAGCAGGACATGTATGATCTCTGGAACGCTCTGTGTTTCACTGTTCGTAAGGCTATCGAGATCGCAGGCGTCGATCCTAAAGAAATCGGCTCAGTAGGTATTTCCAGCCAGAGAGGTACATTTGTAGCTGTTGACGAGAACTGGGAGCCTCTGGCTAATGCCATCGTATGGTCCGACAACCGTCCTACAAAGGAAATTGAGTGGATCAAAGAAAACATCGGTATCGAGAAATATCACAAGATCGCGGGAGCTCCGATCAGCGGAGCATGGTCCTTTGCCAAGTATAAATGGGTAAGAGACAATCAGCCCGACCTCTATGACAAGACATACCTCTTTGTAAACGGCCAGGAGTGGCTGCTCCATAAACTGGGATCCACGGAAGTCTTCACAGATCCCGCATCCCTGGCTCTTCACGGTATGATGGATGTTTCCACCCTGGACTGGTCACAGGAACTTCTGGATGCCATTGACTTTGATATCAAGAAGCTGCCGCCGGTTAAAGAACCCGCAAGACAGGTTGGAACCGTTTCCGCAGAAGCTGCAGCAGCGACAGGTTTTGCAGAGGGCATGCCTATCTGCGTAGGCGGCGGTGACCAGCAGTGTGCGGCTATCGGATGCGGTGTTATCAAGGAAGGTATCGCAGAGATCACCATCGGAACCGCATCCGTAATGGTAGCGGCTGTTGACGATGTAAAAGATGATCCCAAGCATGAAGTAATCTTCTCCGGACACGCTGTTCCGGGCCACCTTGACATGGAAGGTCTGGCTTATGCGACCGGTGTTGCCCTCAGATGGTGGAGAGACATTTACGGATCGCCGGAGGTTGCAGTAGCTGAAGCCAGCGGCAAAGATCCTTATGATATCATCTGTATGGAGGCAGAGACATCACCGGCAGGAAGCCAGGGATATATCTTCTTCCCCTTCTTCTCCAGCCAGGTTACCCCTTATTATGAGGATACGGCAAGAGGCGGCTCTCTGGGAATCTCCCTGACCCACAACCGGGCTGACATGGCAAGGGCTGTCCTTGAGGGCGGCGCATATGAGCTCCGTATGATCGTGGAAGCCATGGAGAGAGTCATGGGACATCCCTTCGATGTAATCCGTCTTTCCGGCGGCGGCTCCAGGTCACCTCTGTGGAGGCAGATCCTGGCAGACGTATTCGGCCGTCCGGTACAGACTCTGGCTCAGTCCGACTGTGGCGTACTCGGTGCAGCAATCCTGGGCGCAGCGGGCGCAGGCGTTTTCGAATCCCTTGAGGATGCGGTAAACGCACTGGTTGAGCCGTCGGCAATGATCGAGCCCAACGAGGAAAACAGGGAAGTATATAATGACATGTACGGCATTTTCAAGGACGCATTCCTTGCATGGAGAGACGCGGATATTTACAACCGTCTGAATGCGGCATGTGAGAAGCACTACAGCTAAAAGAAAGAAGTGAGCTTGTTATGGGAATTCGTTATACGCATACAAACATTAATGCGAAAGACTGGCGAAAGCTCTCAAAGTTCTATCAGGATGTGTTTGACTGCAGATCCATCGGTAAATTCCGCGATAATAAAGGGGAATGGTTCGAGCAGCTGACAGGCTTAAAAGGCGCGCGGGCAGTGGGCGAGCATATCGCCCTGCCCGGCTATCCGGAAGGCGGTCCCACATTTGAAATATTCACCTATGATATTCCTGACGACGCCGGCCCCCTCCCTTTTAACGGGTATGGATTTGCGCATGTCTGCTTTGAGGTAGACGATGTGGATGAAGTGTACGAAAGATTCATCAAACACGGAGGAACCGTGCCCGGGGAGAAGATCGTGCGCTACTATCCGGAGAGAGACGGGACTAACATTATCATTTACGGGCTTGACCCGGAAGGAAACGGTGTGGAAATCAAGAAATGGCATCCCGGCGTGGACCTGACCAAAGGGGAAGAATCCGAGGGATAGAAAATATTTTCAGGGTATGTAGAAAATTTTTTCCATATTGTACCGGCTGATTTCTATTGTTATACTTAAAATGTAAATAGCACAGACAGCAAATCAGATTAAAATAACATTTAACGAAGGAGGACACTTTCATGATCAAACAGAACAGATTTTACAGCCCGTTACTGAACCCCTTATATGAAGGCTGTGACATGAACGATCTGGTGGTGGGAACATATCTCATCGGCGCAGACAAGGAAGAGACAGCAATTATCAAGGCAGCCAGCATCGGTATCGAGCAGACAACCGGTTCCTGGATCGATGTTCCGGAAGAGACCGATGAAATGAGAGCAAAATATGCTTCCAAGATCATCAGCATTTATGAAGTTCCTGCTGCATATGAGAATCAGGCAGATGTAAATCTTGAAGTAAAAGGCATGCGCTTTTATGTAATCCGCATCGGTTTCCCGGTAGCAAATATTGATGACAATATCCCGCTGCTGATCGGTTCCGTTTGTGGTAACATCATGTCTATGCCTTACCTGAAGTTACTTGACATTGACTTCCCGAAGAAGTTCGTTGACAAGTTCCAGGGACCCAAGTTCGGTATCCAGGGTATCAGAGATATCTTAGGCGTTCAGGACAGACCGCTTCTTAACAATATGATCAAGCCCTGTACAGGATATACACCTGACGTAGGAGCTAAGCTCTTCTTCGAGGCAGCTGCAGGCGGCGTTGACGTTATCAAGGACGACGAGCTGATCGGCGGCGACAGAGATTTCAATAAGCTGGCTGACAGAGTAAAAGCCAACATGGACGCTGCACACAGAGCAGACGAGATCAAAGGCGAGAAGACACTCTATGCCTGCAACATCACAGACGAAGTAAGCAGACTGAAAGCAAATGCCATGACAGTAATCGAGAACGGCGGAAACTGTATCATGGTTGACCTTCACGGAATCGGCTACTCCGCAGCAAGAATGCTGGCAGAGGATCCGGAGATCACAGTTCCGATTCTTGGACATTCCTGCTTCAACGGTGCATTCACAGCTTCTCCCCATCAGGGTATGAGCTCCAAGGTTGTCAGCAAGCTGGCAAGACTTGCAGGCTGTGATATCTATCTGACACAGCCGCCTTACGGTAAGTTCGACAACACATTTGACAACTATATCATCAACCTGATCACAGTTAAGGCTAAGATGTACGATCTTAAGCCTATGCTTCCCTTCGTTGGCGGCGGCGTAGTTCCGGGTCTCGTTCCGAGATTCATGGAAGACGCAGGCGCAGATATCCTTCTCGGCGTAGGCGCAGGTATCCACGGCCATGGAATGGGACCGAGAGCAGGCGCTAAGGCTCACCGTGACGCTATCGCAGCATGCATGAATGATGTTCCGCTGAGAGAAGCTGCAAAGAACTCTCCCGAACTTACATGGTCCATTGAGAAATGGGGCATCTACGGCGAGACACACAGCAAGGATCTTTACGCAATCTAATCGCAGATTAATGAATTTATACCATAGTAAATTCTTACATGCATATGATCTGAAAAAGAAGGCCTTCGGGTCTTCTTTTTTTGTGCTATACTGGAAAAAACCGGGATGAAGGCTGTAAAAAGAAAGTAGGTTGGAATGAAGTATATCTTTCTTGACATAGACGGTGTGCTGAATTCAGTGGATTATTTTATGGAGAATGAGGACCGGGTGACTGACGCTCCTGTCAATGAGAAAAGTGTGGCTGTCCTGGCCCGGATTATTGAAGAAAGCGGAGAGGGAGAGGTCAGGATCGTCCTGTCATCTTCCTGGCGGGCCGGCTGGGAGAAAGAAGCGGAGAAGACACACCCCTCCTGCCGTTTTATGGACCGGGTGCTCCTGGCTTCCGGCATGGAGATTTCTGATAAGACACCGGAACTCAGAAACGGGCACAGGGAGGAGGAAATTCTTCTCTATCTGGGGAGTGTCCCGGAGAAGGCAGAGTCCTACCTGATCCTGGATGATAATGATTACAGCTGGAATAGATACGGAATGGACCGGCGCTGGGTCCGGACAGACCCCATGGAAGGCGGCCTTATGGAGGAACACGCAGCTCGGGCAGGTCAGATTCTTAAAAGAAAGCTGACATTTTTTGAGAGACTGCGGCTTTACACGGCCCGCAGGATGCTTATCAGGAGACGGAGAGAGAATAATGATACAGGATATTTGGCCTAAAGTATTTCATAATGAATACCATCCGGTGGCGGCAAAGAAGGAGGATCCGGTCTTTGTCTTTTCCGGACATGAGGTCCTGGTGAAAGATCCGGGGGACAGACAGGCGGTAAGTCTCGAGGACTGCCCGAGAGCCGGTATGTTCGGCGGAGAAGACCTGACCTACCTTTTCTGCATTGATGACAGAAATTACTATCTCTATACAGGTGACAGGGAAATAAGTGAAGAAAAAATGAAGGATCAGGGATATGTCTATCGTTCCACCCGGATCTTCCGGCGTATCATAGACAGAGAGTTCTCCTTCTCCGGCATGACAGCATGGCACCTTTACGTATGGTACCGGGACCACCGCCACTGCGGCCGCTGCGGAACCCCGACGGTCCGGGACGGAAAAGAGCGGATGCTGTCCTGCCCTGCCTGCGGCAACAAGATTTATCCGGTGATCTCGCCGGCCGTGATTGTTGCGGTAACGGATGAGGACAGGATTCTCATGACCAGATATGCAGGGCGGCCCTACACTGGAAATGCCCTGATCGCAGGATTCTGCGAGATCGGTGAGACGGTGGAGGAAACTGTAAAAAGAGAAGTCATGGAGGAGGTCGGCCTTAAGGTAAAGGATATAAGCTATTACGGAAGCCAGCCCTGGGGCTTTGCCGGCAACCTGCTTATGGGATTTTTCTGCCGGGTGGACGGTTCCGGACAGATGAATCTGGACAGGGAAGAACTGGCCAGTGCCGCCTGGGTTCCCGCCGGGGAGATCGGGCGGGAAGCATCAGAGCTGAGCCTGACAGCCGATATGATCATGACCTTTAAAAAGGAGCACACCGGAGAAGACCTGGCCGACAGGATCCGCAGTCTTTCCCGGGACAGGGATGCCCTCTCCTCTGTCAGAAAAAAGGAATCCGCAGTCCTGGTTCCCCTGCTTTCTTGCGGAGAAAGCGGCCAGGGGGAATCCGGCTCTTATGATATACTTTTCGAGCAGAGAGCGGACAATCTGAAAGCCCAGCCGGGAGAAATCTGTTTTCCCGGAGGGCATATAGAAGGAGGGGAGACTGCCGAAGAGGCGGCGATCCGGGAAACCATGGAAGAACTGCTGGTTGACAGAGAACAGATAGAAATTCTTGCGCCCCTTTCCCCTGTTCTGGGACCGGGCGGATCTCTGATCTGGCCCTTTGCGGCCCGGATCCGTGATTACCGGGGAACATTTTCGGAAGGAGAGGTGGATCATGTCTTCCGTGTCAGTGCAGACTGGCTGACCGGTTATGAACCGGACCGACATGATGTGGAGCTGATATCGGTGCCGGCAGCAGACTTCCCCTATGAACTGATTCCCGGCGGCAAAGATTACAGGTGGAGAAAAAAGCGCAATCCCATGTATTTTTATGATACCGAAGGCGGTGTGATCTGGGGGGTCACAGGAAGAATCCTCCATGATTTTCTCTCCCTGATCCGGAAAAAACGGGACTGATTATTAAAAAAATTGCTGATCTATTCACATTTTATTTAGTTAAATTCACACAAACTTCGATTTTCTCTTGTACATTTGACATAAAAAGGTTAGTATAGCAAATGGGAGAGGTTCCCTCTGACTAAATTTTTTATGACAAAGGAGAAAATAATCGTGAGTATGTTTTACCGGATTGTAAGTTTGCTGGGCGGTCTGGCCATGTTCCTCTACGGTATGCGGATCATGGGCGACGGCCTCAAGAGCAGTTCGGGAGGAGCCATGAAGGCGGCCCTGGCCAAGATCACCAACCGCCCGGCCATGGGATTCCTCCTGGGTATGCTGGTGACTTGCATGATCCAGAGTTCGACTGCCACCATCGTCCTTACAGTGGGACTTGTAGGAGCGGGCTTCATTACATTCCGACAGTCAATCGGTGTCGTACTGGGCGCAAATGTCGGAACGGCCATCACCGCGCAGATCATCCGTCTTATGGATGTGCAGGCAGACGCGGGCAGCATTCTTTATTTTTTCAAATCTGATAATCTGGCTCCCATGGCCCTGATCATCGGTATTATTCTGATCATGTTTGTGGGCAGCCGCAGCGCCAAATCAGCAGGAACAGTCTGCATGGGCTTTGGTATCCTTTTTGTGGGTCTGATGAACATGAGCGCTTCCGTGTCTGAGTTCGGGGAAGCCTTAGAAGGCCTTCTGATCTCATTTGAAGGCAATTACATTCTGGGATTCCTGTCCGGTGTAGTGGTAACAGGTGTCATCCAGAGTTCCTCGGCTGTGATCGGTATTCTCCAGTCCATAGCCAGCTCAGTGGGTATGCGATTCTGCGGCGTCATCGGCATTATCATCGGTGTTAATATCGGTGACTGCCTGACAACTTATCTGGTCTGTCGGATCGGCGCCAAGACAGAGCAGATCCGGACCTGTATGGTCCATATCATATACAACATCTGCGCTGCTGCGCTGATCATCGTAACACTGACTCTTCTGCGGGTCACGGGTGTTCTGGGGGATAATATCTGGTACATGGGACTCAGATCCGGCGGTATAGCCAACGTGCACGGGCTTTTTCGTCTTGTGCCTGCCGTATGCCTGCTGCCTTTCACCGGCTTTTTTGCCGGCCTTGCCGAGAAACTGGTACCCGAGAAAGAAATCTACGATGAGGACTCGGCTATCAAAGAGAACCTGCGCAAGCTGGACAACCGTCTTCTGGACAACCCCAGTATTGCCATGAATGAAACCAGCCTTGTTCTTGAGGATATGATTGATGTGGCCCTTCACAATTTCACATCTGCCATGTCCCTGATCGATGAATATGACGAGAAACGCTATGAAAGGATCAGCGAGAGAGAGGATCTTTTAGATGTCATGGCCAGTGCGACCAACCGTTATCTGGTATCCATGACACCCTATATTACCCTGCAGCATGACCAGAAAAAGCAGAATTATCAGATGCAGGCTCTTCTCTGCCTTGAGCGGATCGGAGACCTTGCCCTGAACATAGCGGACTGTTTCAAAGAGCTTAACAACAATAACCTGAAGATTTCCGATATCGGATACAAGGAACTCATGGTGGGCGTGGAAGCAGTCAATGAAATCCTTGAAATGACAGCTGAAGCCTGCAGAAAGGGCGATGTCATAATGGCCAGACAGGTAGAGCCCCTGGAAGAGGTCATCGATGCCCTGATAGAGAAGATTCACGATTACCATGTATATCGTGTGACTCATAAGAATTGTGATATCGTGACCGGCATCAGCTTCCAGAATATCCTCCTGAACCTGGAACGGGTATCGGACCAGTGCTCGGACCTGGCTGTTTACCTGCTGGGACGGTATGATGACAGGATCAACGGAAATGAGCACCAGTATCTGCATGACCTTCACCACTCGGATGACCGGGAATATCTGGAAGCCTTCGAGGAATGGAAGGAAAAATACTTCGGCAAGCTTAAGGAGCTGCAAGAGGAACAGGAAAAAGAACAGTAAAGATTTATATTGCAAGAAAAGCCATCCGGCACGTGATCGAAAAATCGCGGGCCGGATGTTTTTTACATCATAAAGACATGATCAGGTGAAATCCTCAGAAAAATCCCCGGTCACAAAGGGCAGTCATCAGAAATATCAGAAAAAAAACTCATATTCTCTGAAAAATGTATTGACTAATATACCGGTATACTGGTAAAATAAAGACAAGAAAAATACAGGAGATTTACAGGACCGGCAAGGGTCAAAAAAAGGATACTTAAAGAATAACTTATATATAAATATCTTAGAAAGGCGGTGTATGTTTTTATGAGCAAGGTTGGTTTTATCGGATTGGGAATTATGGGTAAACCCATGGCAAAGAACATGATCGAAGGCGGCGTCAGCCTGATGGTGAACGACATGAATCAGGCAGCGGTAGATGAGCTTTGCGCTCTTGGAGCAGAGAAGGGTGACTACGCTACCATCGGTAAGGAATGTGACGTTGTATTCCTGATTCTTCCAAACGGTGATATCTGCAAGAGCGTTCTTTTTGACGAGGGCGGCGTGGCAGAAGGACTCAGCGAAGGCAAGGTTGTCTGCGATATGAGCTCCGTGACCCCTGTAGAGTCAAACGAATGCTATGACAAGCTGAAAGAGATCGGCGTAGGCTTTGTGGATTCCCCCGTATCCGGCGGAGAACCCGGAGCAATCAACGGCACTCTGGCATTTATGGCAGGCGGCGACCAGGATACATTTGACAAGCTGATGCCCTACTTTGACATCATGGGCTCTTCCGCAGTTCTGATCGGCGGCAGCGGCAGCGGCTCTGTTACAAAACTTGCTAATCAGATCATCGTTAACAATACCATCGCTATCGTGTCCGAGGCATTTGTACTGGCAGCAAAGGCAGGAGCAGATCCCGTAAAGGTATACAATGCAATCCGGGGCGGACTGGCAGGCAGTGCGGTTCTGGACGCAAAGATCCCCATGATCGTGGAGAGAAACTTTGTACCCGGCGGCAAGATTTCCATCAACCACAAGGATATCAAGAACGTAGTGAATACGGCACACGCACTGGACGTTCCGATTCCTTATTCCGCACAGCTCTTTGAGATCCTGCAGACACTGAAAGTACACGGACATATGAACGACGACCACGGCGGAATCGTACAGTACTTTGAGAAACTGGCAGATGTGCAGGTAAAGAAGGTAGACTGAGGGGAGAAGGAGACAGATATGGCTATTGACGCAAAGATTTTAGAATCATTCCCGCCTGTTGACGAGGCGGCAGTGGATGCCCTTCTTCAGGAAGAGATCCGTAAGAATAACAAGAAGATCGTGGTTCTGGATGACGACCCTACAGGCGTGCAGACAGTCCATGATATTTCCGTATACACCAACTGGTCCAAAGACAGTATCGAGAAAGGTTTTGCCGAGGAGAACAAAGTCTTCTACGTACTGACAAACTCAAGAGGATTCACGGCAGAGGAGACAACCAAAGCCCACAAGGAAATCGCTGCGGTAGTTGAAGAGGTGTCTCAGGAAACCGGCATCGACTATATCTTTATCAGCAGAAGTGATTCCACCCTGCGCGGACATTATCCCCTGGAGACCACCCTGCTCCGTGAGGCGATCGAATCCACTTCAGGAAAGCCGGTGGACGGCGAGGTAATGTGCCCCTTCTTCAAAGAGGGCGGCCGCTTCACCATTAATGATATTCATTATGTAAAATACGGTGATGAGCTGGTTCCTGCTGCAGAAACCGAGTTCGCAAAAGACAAGACATTCGGGTACACCAAATCCGATATCAAGGAATATGTAGAGGAGAAGACAGGCGGCGCATTTAAGGCAGCTGACGTAACTTCCGTATCCCTCGACGACATCAGAGCTCTCAACTATGACAAGATTACAGAGCAGCTGATGGCTGTAAAGGATTTCAATAAGATCATCGTCAACGCTGTGGACTACGTGGATGTAAAGATCTTCTGTGTAGCCCTTTACCGGGCAATGGCACAGGGCAAGGTATTCATGTTCCGTACCGCTGCAGGAATCGTAAAGGTTATGGGCGGCGTGACAGACCAGCCCCTGCTGACAAGAGAAAAGATGGTCGTTAAAGAGACAGACAACGGCGGCATCATCGTAGTCGGCTCCCACACGGACAAGACCACAAAACAGGTGGAAATGCTCAAGGAGAATCCCGATATAGAGTTCATCGAGCTCAATGCCACCCTGGTTAAGGATGAGGAAGCTTTCGCTGCTGAAGTAGACCGCTGCCTCAAGCTTGAAGAAGAGTGCATCGCAGCCGGAAAGACCGTCTGCGTATACACGACCCGGGCCCTGATCACGGCAGACACCGGCGACAAGGAAGATGACCTTCGTCTCTCCGTCAGGATTTCCGATGCAGTGGCATCTCTGGTAGGCAGACTTGAGATCGTTCCCAGCTTTGTTATCGCAAAAGGCGGAATTACATCCTCCGATGTCGGAACCAAGGCACTGAAAGTACAGAAAGCAAATGTATTAGGTCAGATCAAGCCGGGTATCCCGGTATGGCAGACCGGCGACGAAAGTAAGTTCCCGCTGACACCTTATGTGATCTTCCCCGGAAATGTAGGAGAGATCTCCACCCTTAAAGAAGCAGCGGAAGTACTGATGAAATAGGAAAGCCCAGAAGGGACTTTTGCAAAAGAAGCAATCCGCTGCCTGAAGACAGCGGCAAAAGAATAAAATGTATTAAAGTAAAGGAGGACACATTATGTTTATGTTTTTATCCCACCCGTTAGATCCCAATGGTTATGCATGGCCGGGCGAGCCCGTAGTAGAGATTAAACAGTGCACAGACGTTTGCGAAGAGACACCTTTCTGCAGCTTCGTTTCCGTTCTGCCCAACCATTTCGGAACACATATGGATGCTCCGCGTCATTTCGTAAAAGACGGTCTGGATATCAACCAGCTCGGAATCGAGTACTTCTGCCATACAGAAGTTGCTCTTCTCGAGATCCCCAAGGGACCGGTAGAGGGAATCTATAAAGAGGACCTGGAGCCCTTCGCTGACATCCTTTCCAAAGTTTCCTTCGCTCTGATCCGTACAGGTATGGAGCAGTACAGAGATACAAACCAGGATATCTACCAGAACAAGGGCGCTTTCATCGCTCCTTCCGCCGGCGACTATCTGACAGAGAACTTCCCCAACTTAAAGGGAGTAGGTATGGACTTCCTGGCTATCGGATCCGCTTCTCCGGATTGTCCGGAAGGCGAGTTCCCGCCGGATTGCCATCGTCATATGCTGGGATACTACACAGGCAAATTCGTAACAGGTGTTGAGGATATGCACCTGAGCGAGCTGCCCAAAGACGCAAAGATCGTTCGTTTCTTCAATGCGCCTCTGAGAATCCTCGGACTGGACTCCAGCCAGGTTGTATGTATCGCAGAAGTTGAATAATCAGATTTACAAGTATTGATTTGTAAATAAAGGTTACGGGGAATCAGAAAACCCACGGAGAAGGTAACCGGAAAGGGCTGTCGCAAAAGCGGCAGCCCTTTCTTCGTGTTTTGAGCTCTCGGGGTTGATGCGTTCTGCCGGTTTTTTCATGTCCCTGGGGAAGTTTTCCATCAATCGTTATTTAAAGCTGATTTTTACATGACAGTTTAAAAAACCTTTCCATCAAATGATAAGTCAATCCATTTTTACATGAATTATTTTGCCTGTTCCCATCAAGAGAGAGGTTTTGCATATCTATCCATGAAAAAGAAAGTGGAGAGTATAACCAAATATAACAATGACATGATTTATACATGAAAAAGTGCGAGAGTATACCATCATAATAGTCTAAAGATAAAGGTATACATGACATGTTTCCCTGAATGTCCATCAAAAAAATAAGAAAGGATTACCATGATGGAAAGGGGATAGATATCGACATAAAGGGTTTCAGAATTGTTAAACAGAAATGATCAGAATGGAAGGAATTAAAGTTTAAGTATTAAAAAAGGCGTCACAGCTACGATCCGCCCATTTATAAAATGGGCAAATCGTAGCTGTGACGCCTTTTTCTCGTAGCCGTTTTTATTGTATGTATCAGGCCGGGTTGTTTTCGGATGTGCCTACCAGGTCCACGTTGATGGCTCTGGGTACGCTCAGATGGTGATTGAGCAGGTCGTCCAGACCGGCCAGGTCTTTTTCCCTGATCAGACTGAGAAAACGCTCATGTTCTTCCACGGCTTCCTGCATCCGGCCTTTCCTCGAGAAAGAGGAAACATTGAGCCAGAAAATCCTGTACATGAACTGGCGGTAGATTTCCAGCATGACCCGGTTTCCCACATACTGAACGATACTGCGGTGGAATTCATAATCCTTGCGGCCGAAATCCTCCGGGTCTCCGGTGGTGTTCATGATTTCTCTCTGAAGTCTTACCTTTCCGGTAATCTTTTCATAGTACTGCTGTCCTCGCTCCGTATCCAGTCCCCGGGACAGTTCCTTAAGACAGTATGATTCGATGGCACCCCGCATCTGATAGGTTTCAACCATGTCTTCACGGGTCATGGCGTGAAGCTTGAAGCCTTTGCTGGGATAAATATCGATGTAGCGCTCCTGCTCCAGACGCAGGACTGCGTCCCGGAAGGGAGTCCTGGAAAATCCGTGTTCCTTTGCCATCTGGTTGAGAGAATAGAATTTGTCCGGATCCAGATCGTCGTTTTTGATCAGTTCCTTCAGGTACTCATAAGCCTGTACCTGAAGCATTGGGGTGTCTTTCTTTGCCATAGATACCTCCCGCGGAAATGAAATCATTATGTAAATACCGTGCTGCTGCCATCCGCCTGTGTTTTTAGTTTATCAGACAGTATAGGCAAATACAAGATGAGAGGGGCAAAAAAAGATATACATTCGATAGGGAATCTATTATAATTAAAGTAGATTTTTATGTGGAGAGGAGCAGGCAAGCATGAAGATTTTGATCGTGAATGATGACGGGATTAACTCTGCCGGAATCCATGTGCTGTCGGAGCTGGCCCTTTCTTTCGGGGAAGTCTATGTGGTGGCCCCGGAAGCCCAGTGCAGTGCCATGTCTCACAGGATTACTTTAAAAGAACCCCTGATTGCCAGAAAACGGGATGATTACCCGGTGGAGGATGTTGTGGAGGCATACAGCCTGACCGGAACGCCGGCCGACTGTGTGAAAGCGGCTCTGGAAGGCCTGATCCCTGTCCGCCCGGATGTGGTTTTTTCCGGGATTAATGACGGCTACAATGTGGGAACGGAGATCCTTTACTCCGGAACGGTGGGCGCAGCCATGGAGGCGGCAGCCCAGGGAATTCCCGCCATTGCCTATTCCGTGAAAATGTCTTCCGGATTCGAGACGGTAAGGAAAGATTTTCAGAAGGTGACGGAGGAGCTCTTTGAAAGGGGGCTTCCTGAAAGCGGAATCTGGAATGTAAACTTCCCGGGGACCGACCAGGTGGAGGAAGCCAGAGGTGTTCTCTTCGAGAGGAAGCCTGCAAGACTGGAATATCACTACGATCACTATGACATGAAAGAACTTGAGGACGGTTCCATCAGGCTGGATCCCCAGTATCACAGGCTGGAGTCGGCGCCCGAGGGAACTGATATAGAGGCTGTATTGAACGGATATATCTCTGTCGGCATCGTGGATACGATGGTCTGACATCTAAGCGATTACATAAAGGAGGGGGACTATGGATAAGAACAGGCCACAGGGCCGGAAAAAACATGTGACAGATAACGGAAAAGGATTCGCCAGACGGGGAGAAGGCCGCGGCACAGGACCAAAAGGAAGCGGAGGCGGCCTGAGTGCCGGCAGCGGCAGCCAGTCCGGCGGAAGTTCCGGCGGATCCCAGGACGGCGGAAGAACCAGGGCAGGCGGAGGAAAGCTTCCCCTGATTGCCATCCTGCTGATCGTCCTCCTGGGAGGAGGCGGCGGCCTTGGCGGTCTGCTGGGCGGCCAGTCCGGCGGAAGCGGATCTTCCGGCAGTAATCCTGCCTATTATGATCTTCTGACCGGAAGCGGCGGCAGTACCAGCGGCACAACGGCCGGCTGGTCCACGGAAAATAATACCGGTGTCCTCAACCGGGAAGTGAGTGACCAGGCCAGAGAGCGTTTTACCACCATCAAGGGCGGCGGCAAGGACACCATGACTATCATGGTCTATATGTGCGGTACGGACCTTGAGTCCAGAAGCGGTATGGCAACATCCGACCTGCAGGAGATGGCATCGGCCAAGCTCTCCGACAAGATCAATATCATTGTATATACCGGCGGCTGCAAGGGCTGGCGCAACAATATAGTCAGCAGTAAGACCAATCAGATTTACCAGGTGAAAAACGGCGGTCTGGTCTGTCTTAACAAGAATGCGGGCGCTGAGCCCATGACAAAACCGGAGACCCTGGCAGGCTTCATCAAATGGTGTGCCAAGAACTATCCGGCAGACCGTAACGAGCTGATCTTCTGGGATCACGGCGGCGGATCCATCAGCGGCTACGGCTATGATGAGAAATTCCCGAGAAGCGGCTCCATGAGCCTTTCCGGCATCGATACGGCATTAAAGGCCGGCGGCATCAAGTTTGACTTTATCGGATTTGACGCCTGCCTGATGGCTACGGTAGAGAACGGCCAGATGCTCAGCAAGTACGCCGATTACATGATCGCCTCCGAGGAGACGGAGCCCGGCGTGGGCTGGTATTATACCGACTGGCTCAACAAGCTTTCCCAGAACACCTCCATGGAGACCATCGAGATCGGAAAGAACATCGCTGATGATTTCGTGAAGGTATGTAACCAGAGATGCCCGGGACAGCAGACTACTCTGTCCGTCGTGGACCTGGCCGAGCTGGGACAGACCTTCGGCACGGATTTTGCCGCATTTGCCCGGGATACAAGAGACCTGATCAAGAATAATGAATACAAGAAGGTGTCCGCCGCCAGAAGCGGAACCAGAGAGTTTGCAAAGTCCAGCCGTATTGACCAGATCGACCTGGTACATTTCGCGAGAAATCTGGGCAGCAAAGAGGGTAAATCTCTTGCCAAAGTGCTCTTGAGCGCAGTCAAGTATAACCGGACATCTTCCAACATGACCAACGCTTACGGTCTGTCCGTATACTTCCCCTATCAGAAGGCTTCGTCTGTGGACACGGCGGCCAAGACTTATGAAGCCATCGGTCTGGACGATGAGTATACCAAATGTATCAAGGAGTTCGCCGGCCTTGAGGTCAGCGGACAGGTTGCCACAGGCGGAACGACTACGCCGGTGCCTTCCCTCTTTGATATGCTGGGATCCGGAAGCTCCGTACAGAGTTCAGACCAGATCACACAGCTGCTGGGTGCTTTCTTAAGCAGCGGATCCGGCATCCAGGGACTGGGAAGAAACAATACTCAGTTTATGGAAGACCGTGAGATGTCGGATGAAGACACGGCAGCTTACATAGCGGACAACCAGCTGGATCAGGCCAACCTGATCTGGACAAAGAACGACAGCGGCCAGCAGGTCATCTCCATGCCGGAAGACCAGTGGGGTCTTGTGGAAGACCTGGCTTTAAGCATGTACTATGATGACGGAAACGGCTACGCGGAGCTGGGACTGGACAATGTCTATGAGTTTGATGATGACGGCAATCTGATCGGGACGACCGACGGAACCTGGGTATCCATCAATGGTCAGCCGGTTGCCTACTACTATACCGATACCACCGAGGATGAAGGCAAGACCACCATTACCGGTTATGTGCCGGCTGTTCTGAACGGAGACGATGTCAAGCTGATCATCATCTTTGATGATGACAGCCCGGACGGACGGATCGCCGGCGCAAGACCCGATTATCCTGAAAAAGAGACAGAGACTCTCTCCAGGGGCCTGATCGAACTTAAGAAGGGAGACACTCTGGAGTTTACCTGTGATTACTATAAATATGACGGAACATTTGATGATAATTACTTTATCGGCGATCCCATGAAGGTGACTGACAAGATGGAAATCAGCAATACCAAAGTGGGGGACGGAAAGTTCAAGGCAATGTACCGGTTTACAGATATTTATAACCAGAATTACTGGACGCCTGCCATTGAAGAGTGACAGACCGGATTATTTGGAGATGATCTGAAATGAGCGACATGAAAAAATGCCCCAGATGCGGCAAATTCATAAAAGCGGAGGCTAATTTCTGCGTCTATTGCGGAAGCAGGTACGAAGATTCCGGCAAGAATTACGGAAGACAGCCTGAGCCGGAACCGATTCCGGAACCGGCCCCCCGCAGTGAAGAGGTGCCGACCTATCCGAGGGAAGAAAATGACGGATGGAATCTCTACGATGACGGGAGAATGAGGAGCGGCGGTCGTTATGATCCTCCGCCTAAAAAGGAAATTCCCATCGCGGCCATCGTGGCAGGACTGATTGCTGCTGCCTGTCTGATCGCAGTGGTCTTTATTCTGCTGAAAAGTCCGGCGATTCCCGGGCCCGGCAAGGGTAAGAGCAAAGGAAGTGAAACAACAAGTGCCGGCTCAAAAGGCAGTGATGATACAGGCGAGACAGTGGGCATGGGAAATCCCACTTATATCACGGGAAAGAGCAACCGGGAGCGGTGGCTGAACCTCCGCCAGGAGCCGGATGCCAATGCCGCAGTAATAAAAGAACTTCCGGAGTCCACCTGTGTGGCTCTCCTGGATGACTCCTACGATGAGTACGGCAACCAGTGGATGAAGATCTATGTCAACGGCATGACCGGCTGGATCGAAGCAGATCACCTGCGCTATCTGACAGATGAATCTGTCTATCTGTGTGACGAAACCATGCCAAAGACCACAGCCTTCATCATCTATGACGGCGAATCCAGGATCAAGACCCACTCCAAGCCCAATCAGAGTTCCCCCTATGTGCTGGATGAATATGACGGCCTGGAGTACGGAACGGAGATCACGATTCTTGAACTCAGCAACGGTTTCGGCAAAATTGATTTCGGCGGGCAGGAGTCCTGGATAGACATGTATTATGTCAGGACCATTCCCGTGCGGGAGGACGGATCTGTCTGGGACAGCTGGATGGTGGAGATCTGTGAGAAAAACAATGAGGGCAATCCCATACGGCAGATAAATCTGAGAAAGGAACCCTCCTCAGGATCCAAATCCCTGGGCAAGATTTATACGACGGAACTACTGACACTCGATGACTTCTACTACGGCTGGGGCAGGACAAATTACCGCGGAAAGACCGGATGGGTTTACCTGAGGCACTGTTCGCCCTGTCCCCCGGAAGGAATGAATAGCGAAGACTACTGATCATGAACGGAATGGATAGCTTATTCGAGAGAATAAAAGAAATACGAGGCAAAATCGATGAATTCCTTCAGACATTCATAGGCCAGCTGATTACCGGAACCCTTGAGCTGGTTCTGGCTGTGGCTGCGGTAGTGCCCCTTATGCTGCGAATCTGCCATACTGTGCCCTTTACCTATGAGGCTAACGATGACGCGGCTATCGTGCAGATTCTGGACGGCTCATTTACCGGGAAACCGGAGGCACACTCGATCTTTGTCCGCTACCCCCTGTCCTGGCTGATCAGCAAGTGTTATGAGAATAATCCCTCCCAGATTCTGAAGATCTGGGAGGGATCTCCTGTGAACTGGTTTGTTGTGGTCCTGGCGAGTCTGGAGATCTTCGCCATGGTCATGGTTCTTTTCCGCCTGATCCACGCATTTTCCGGCAACAGGATCCTCTTATGCATCCTGTTCGACCTGGCAATCGTCTTTTTCTGGCTGCCGTGTTTTTCACAGCTGACTTTTTCAACGGCAGGCGGTTTTATGGGCTGTATGGGCATGCTCTACTTCGCCTTGGAAAGCAGGGAGGATGCATGGAAGCCCTGGAATCTGATCATCCTCATGATCATGCTGGGTTCGGCATTCTGCCTGAGGAAGCAGTGCCTTTATATGGTCCTGCCCCTGCTGGCAGTGATCCTGCTGGCAAAGTACCACATCAACTTTTTCAAGTCTCCCAAGCCCTGGATCACAGGGACTGTGATCGGAGCTGTAATCATGGCTCTTTTTGTGATTGACGGAAAGACTTACGGCAGTGTCGACTGGAAGCAGTATCTTCTCTATAATCACGAGAGGGCCTACCTGCAGGATTATGCGGGATTCCCCGATTACGAGGAGGCGGAGGATTTTTATAAAAGTGTCGGGATCAATGAGACCGGCAGGGATGCCATGGCATCCTATACCTACTGCATGGTTGACAGATTTGATACACGCTGGATCCACAACACCTATCATTACGTAAAGGCCGAGGAGGGGACGCCGCTTCCTCTGCCGGAGAGGCTTAAAGAAGCCTACGGAGAACTGGACCGGATGATGAGCTACCGGCAGGGAGTCCCGGGTATTCTGACCGGGTATGCCTGGTATATGTGGTATCTGCTGATTCCTCTTTTTATCCTGACGGTGATCTTCCGCTGGAAGGAGGGGATCGGAGAACACATCGTCTCCCTTCTGGCAATTGTCAGTACGGGAATCCTGGTTCTGGGCGAGTGGCTCTATCTGACTATGAACGGGCGTTTCCCGGCCAGAGTTGAGGAGATCATCTGGCTTCTCAGTTTCAGCGCGGGCTTTATGCTTGTTGCAAGACTTCTTCTTATGTGGAAGGAGGCGCCTTTTACGAGGATTCCTTTCCTGATCGAGCTGGTGGTGCTGGTGCTTTTCCTGCGGGCAGATCCCATTACACCGCAGATTCAGCGCCTGAAAGGAGAGCAGGAATATTTTCTGGCTTACGGAGAGGAGAAGGAAGAAATCCTGGCCTACTGCGGCGAACATGAAAAGAACTATTATATACTGGATACGGTCAGCTTCGCCAAACCGTCCACCCCTTACTGCAACACAAAGCAGGGCAACTGGATCATGTCCGGCAGCTGGACTGCCTTCAGTCCTATTTATGACAAAAAGGTGGAGGAGGCGGAGATAAGGATCGACGCCCCCAAAAGAGGAAAACTGGGATCCACCTTCGTGAAGTGCCAGGAGGTATACATAATTACAAAAGGACCCAAATATATTTACCGCATGATGGGATATGAAGAGCCGGAAGATGTGGAAGCGGAGGTGGTGGATGAGATCATCACCAAAAACAACAGCTTCTTCCAGGTCTACAAAGTAAAGAGGATCAGGAATGTTGGTTACAGCAAAAAAACAAGCGGATAAAGATAATAGAAGAAGAAAGCGGAAGCATGATGCCTGGCGGCGGAAGAGAGCCGAGTTTTTCTATGGACTTCTTGGGGCGGTACTGCTCGCCGCATCCATCTTTTTCACCTGGCGCTATGTCAACGGCAGGGGTATGTTTGAAGGAACCCTGATCCGCACGGCCGAGCTGGAGACCAGCAAGATCGGCGGAACCTGGTGTACCGTTAAGAGGAACAACTATGACGGAGTCCCCCTCTACGAAAGTCCCGGGGACACCTACACTACCTTCCTCCTGCCCGAAGGCAAATATTGCCGGGGCCTGGAGAAAACAGAGGTTGACGGCAAAGCATGGATAAAGGTATCATATTGTGGGATGAGCGGATGGCTCCCCGGCGCTGATGTAAATAAAATTACAGATAAAGATGTTTACATCCGGGAGGGAGACACTTTCTTCAACAATGCCGAGACCACCAGAGGAATCAGCATGTATGAGAAGCCGGATCCAAGTTCAAAGGTCCTGCGGAATGATGTCCTCTACGGTGAGGAGTTCGTGGTCAGATCCTTTGAAAACGGATGGGCTGAAGTTGAGTCGGAAGATTCCCGCGAGACCGGCTATATCAATATGTATTTTGCCGGCAGTTACGGAACCAGGACCTGGAAGGTGGAGACTCTGAGCCGGGCAAGGCAGATCAACTTCCGCCAGGAGCCTGACAGGGATTCCAGGATGATCGCCAAGATCCCTGAAGAAGAGGTTCTGACCATTGAGGAATTCAATCATGGCTGGGGACTGACTGAATATGACGGACAGACCGGATGGGTCATGCTCCACTACCTGACCCCGGTCAAAGAATAAGCATAAAGAGAACATGGAGGGAATTATGGATATTGTTTGTCTTGATATGGAAGGCGTACTTGTACCGGAGATCTGGATCGCATTTTCCGAAGCAAGCGGGATACCGGAGCTTCGCAGGACCACCAGAGACGAGCCGGATTACGACAAGCTCATGAACTGGCGGCTGGGCATCCTTAAGGAGCACGGTCTGGGACTGAAGGAGATTCAGGAAACCATCGCGACCATCGATCCTCTGCCCGGTGCCAGAGAGTTCCTTGACAAGCTGCGGGCGCGGACCCAGGTGATCGTCATCAGCGACACCTTCACCCAGTTCGCCAAGCCGCTTATGGAGAAACTGGGCTGGCCCACACTTTTCTGCAACAGCCTTGAAGTTGCGGAAGACGGAGAAATCACCGGATTCAAAATGCGTATTGAGAACTCCAAGCTTTCCACAGTTAAAGCACTCCAGTCCATCGGTTTCAATACAATAGCAGCCGGCGACAGCTACAATGACCTGGCAATGATCCAGGCCGGCAAGACAGGTTTTCTTTTCCGGTCTACGGAACAGATCATGAAGGATTACCCGGATATACCGGCATTTGAGACATTTGACGAATTTTATGATGCCATCGAGGCGGTACTGGAATAGGAGGAGTTCCCCGTGAAGCATGACGCAATCTGGAAACTGGAGACCAATCTGGATGACTGTACCGGTGAAAATCTGGGCTACGTCATGGACCTGCTGCTGGAAAGCGGCGCGCGGGATGTCTTCTACACCCCCATTTACATGAAAAAGAACAGGCCGGCGGTACTCTTGTCCGTGCTCTGTACTGAAGACACGGTGGGAGTGATGGAAGAAATTCTCTTCGAGAACACCACGACCATCGGCATACGCAGGCAGCGGATGGAGCGGACCATCCTGGAAAGACGGGAAGGATCCATGACTCTGCCGGAAGGGCAGGTCCGTACCAAGATCGTAAAGCTCCCGTCAGGGCGGGAGCGGGAATACCCTGAGTATGAGAGCCTGAGTGCTCTTGCCCGGGAGAGTGGAAAAAGCTACAGGGAACTGCTTGAAGATTACTACAGGAGGAAATAATGGATACCATTGCTGTATTGATACCTTGTTATAATGAAGAACAGACCATAGAAAAGGTGGTAACGGACTTTCGCAGAGTTCTTCCCGAAGCCGCCATCTATGTTTACGACAATAATTCCAGTGACCGCACGGCGGAAGTTGCGGAAAAAGCCGGAGCGATCGTAAGGCACGAATACCTGCAGGGAAAAGGAAATGTAATCCGCAGGATGTTCCGTGAGATTGATGCCAAATGTTACATCATGACGGACGGCGATGACACCTATCCCGCAGATGCTGCCAGGGAAATGGCAGATGTTGTCCTGAAAAAGAAGGCGGATATGGTAGTCGGGGACAGGCTGTCCTCCACTTACTATACTGAGAATAAGAGAAGGTTCCACAATTTCGGAAACTTTTTCGTAAAGGCATCCATCAACTTTATATTCAAAAGCAATATCAAAGACATCATGACCGGCTACCGGGCCTTCAGCTATCAGTTTGTCAAGACCTTCCCGGTACTGTCCAAAGGCTTTGAGATCGAAACTGAAATGACCATTCATGCCGTGGACAAGAATATGTACACGGAAAATGTGGTCGTAGACTATAAAGACCGGCCGGAGGGCAGCGAGTCCAAGCTTAACACTGTCTCCGACGGTATGAAGATTATCTTTACCATCATGAGGCTTTTCCGGATTTACCAGCCTCTTCGTTTTTACGGTCTGATCACGCTTTTACTTACCATTATCAGCGCGGCCCTTTTCGTTCCTGTTTTTGCCGATTATCTGGCAACCCATATGGTGGAAAGGTTCCCGACCCTGATCTGCTCCGGCTTCATCATGGTTGCTGCCCTTCTGTCCCTGTCCATGGGACTCCTGCTTGACAACAACAAGAACAGAAACCGGCAGGAATTCGAGTTCAGGCTGCAGCTTATGGAAGACAGCCTGAAAAGACTGGATAAGTAAAGGGCAAGTAAAAAACAGGATAAGAAATTATGACATTCGACATCAGGATTTCAATCAAAAAGCGATATATAATTGCAGCACTGCTGCTCAGTATGTACTCGGCTTTCGGCATTTCCCTGAATCTTTTCAGAAGAGCCGGCAAAGGCATCTATAACAGATTCGCGGTCAAGAGCAACTGGGCCAGACTGTACGCTGTAATCATGACCAGTCAGAAGCATCCCAGGGTAAGCACGATTGTATTTGGGGTGGTTGCCCTGTTTGTCTTCTCACTTCTGATTTATGTTTTTTCTCACAGATATAAGGTGAAAGAAATCATTGCAGCAGGACTCTTTGCATTTTTCTATGCATTCAGCCAGTGGCTGGACTATGTATTCCGCTTCAACGAGACCTGGGACCTGTATCTGGGTAATATTTATTTAAAGATCAAGACTTTTCTTTGCATTTCATCCTGGTCCATTCTGGTCTTTGCGGTTGTTTTGACTTTGACAGATGTTGTAAAGACCAGGTTCTCGGATTGCTCCGTAAGCTCTCCGGAGACAGCACAAAAGGGGAAAGGGCATCTGAATCCCAATCTGAAAGCTTTTCTTCTGGCCTTTGTGGTGATTCTCATCTGCTGGCTTCCCTACTGTATCATGTTCTGGCCGGGAATCGTACATGCTGACGTCAGCGCCCAGCTGCTGCAGTATTACCATTATCCGCAATATTTCCAGGGAAGGTGGGTTACGGACGGCGTAAATGTCCTCTACAGTAACGATCATCCCTTCCTTCTGACGATTATTATCGGCAAATGTATGGATCTGAGTATTGCCACAGGTAACAGCTGCCTGGGTGTTTTTCTGCTGTCTTCCATACAGGTTTTCCTGTTTGCTGCAGAATACGCGGCTCTGATCGCAAGCCTTCGATACTTTGGCGTCAACAGGACCCTGGTCAGAATCGCACTGGCCATCTATGCCCTTGTGCCGGTCTTTCCGATGTATGCCCTCATGATTGGCGGCGATCCTTTCCTTGCCGTGTTCTACCTGCTCTTTGTGATCACGATTCTCTGGATCTTTAACACCAAAGGCAGGATTCTTCGCTCAAAACCGTTTCTGCTGCTGGAGTTTTTCTCTGTGCTGATGATGGGGATTGCGAAGAATCAGGGAATCTACATTGCATTTGTAATGATTCTGATTGTCTTTATCCTGTTCAGGCAGTACTGGAAACAGCTGGTCATCTGCATGATCCTGCCCGTACTGGTCTTTTATATCGGCTATCAGGGCTTTATCTTTAAAGCCTTCCATGTGGGAAGTGTGGGAAAACAGGAAGCCCTTTCTTTCTGCTTCCAGCAGACTGCCAGATACGTCAAAGAATGTGGGGATGAAGTGACGGAAGAAGAAAAGCAGGCGATCGATGCCATACTGGATTATGATAAGCTTGCCGAAAGATATGACAGAGAACTCGCTGATCCGGTTAAGAAAACCTATCATGAGGATGCGACATCCGGTGATCTGGCCAGGTATTTTAAAGTCTGGTTTTCCATGGGTCTGAAACATCCGGCCCTGTATCTGGAAGCTACCATGGCAAACACCTGGAAGTATTTCTGCCCGGGCTACTCCAATGCGACAATCTATCAGCATACACTTTTTTGTGTCAGACAATATGTGGGGGACTGCAGCAGCCTCTACCGGGGGATCGTTTCTGAGAAGTTTCTTGACAATATGGACTTTGATATATCAAAAGAGAGGGTGGCAGCCAGAGAACTCTACTATCACTACCTTCTCTTTTCAAAATACATTCCCATATTCAACTGGATGATCATTCCCGGCAGTGTTACCTGGCTGATGCTGACAGGCTACCTGATCATGTGGCTCAGAAAGAACTACCGGATGATACTGATGTATCTTCCCGCATTTCTGGTGTTTGGCATATGCCTCCTCTCACCTAAAAACGGAAATGCACGTTATCTGTTCCCGGCTTATACAATTGTACCGGCCCTGTTATGCACAGCCCTGGGCGGCAGAAGAGAAAAGACTGGAGAATAAAAAATGACAATAGACATCAAAGTATCTTTCAAAAAGCGTTTTATCGTGCTTTTGGCCCTGATAAGCATCTACACAGCCTTCGGCCTTTCCTTCAACATGGCCGAGACATCGGGAAGTGAGATTCTAAAAAGATTTGATAAAGTGGACGTGTGGACCAGGCTCTATGCCGCATTTATGATCAGTCTGCGGCATCCCAGGACCAGCACAATGATATTTGGCCTTCTTGCCATCCTGATCTTCATCATGCTGCTCTATGTGTGTTCCAACAAGCATAAATTCAGGGATCTGATCATCTACATACCTGCAGCGGTAGTATTCTCCGTCTGTCAGTGGATCGGAACGGTCTTCCGATTTAAAGGGAACTGGGATCCTTACCTGTCAACCACTTCTCTTTGTATGAAGAGCCTTATTTACATATCCGCCTGGTTTGTCCTGGAATATGCAGTGCTTCTTTCCATGAATGCGGCTTTAAACCACAAAATGGATTCCGAAGCAGATTCGCCGGCCCGACAGAAGAAATCTTCCCGGAAGACCATGATTCTGGTCTTTGCCCTGAGTTTCCTGGCCATTATCATCTGCTGGACCCCCTACTACATCCTCTTCTGGCCGGGCACCATGCACGGGGATGTACCTAACCAGATCCTCCAGTATTATCATTACCCTGTACATTTTCAGGGCAGGTGGGTCACGGACGGTGTAAATGTGGTTTACAGCAATGACCATCCCTTCATCCATACGCTGATCGTCGGAAAAACTCTGGATCTGGGCCGGGAGATGGGAGATATACAAAAGGCCCTCAGCTATTTGTGCGGGGGTCAGAGCATTCTTTATGCTCTTGGCTTTTCGACACTGATCACAACACTCTGGCACTTTGGCATGAACAGGTCATTCCTTAAGGCCGCCGTTGCGGTTTACGCCCTGCTGCCGATTTTTCCCATGTATGCGATCATGATCAGCGGGGATACTTTCCTGGGACTTTTCTTTATGGCCTTTATCATCCTGATCATATGGATCTATCAGACCGGAGGAGAGATCTTAAGGTCAAAGATTTTCCTGATCCTGCTGTTTCTGTCGGTGCTGGGACTTGCTATAGCCAAAAATCAGGGGGTCTATATTGCTCTGGTCATGATCATCCTGACATTTATCCTTTTCAGAAAATACTGGAAACAGCTTATGTTCGGTATGGTCCTGCCGGTCCTGGTATTTTATATCGGATACCAGGGAATCCTTTTCCATTACTGCCGCGTCGGAAACGTGGGAAAACAGGAGGCCATGTCCTTCTTTTTTCAGCAGACGGGAAGATATGTCAGAGATTTTGGAGAAGATGTAACAGAAGAAGAAAAAATGGCCATAGATGCAGTCCTGGACTATGATAAGCTCGCGGAAAAATATGACCCGGATATCTGTGACCCGATCAAAAAGACATTTCGCGAAAATGTCACGTCCCGGGACATGACCAACTATTTCTCCGCCTGGTTTTCCATGGGATGCAGGCATCCTGCCGTATATATGCAGGCCTTCTTCGCGGGAACCTGGATGTATTATTACCCCGGTTACTCCAACGCGATAATTTACTATCGCGGCCTGTCGACTCTGCAGTACTACCTGAAACAATCAGAATGCTGGTACGGAAACAGCATACCTGACAGCTTTGTCAATTCACTCAATTACGGTCAAAGCGAAGAGCATAAAGAGACCCTGAGACTCTACTATTTTTATCTTCTATTCACCAAATATATACCGGTTGTGAATTGGCTGATTCTGCCGGGCTGCGCAACCTGGCTCATGTTGTCATGTTTCATGGTCCTGTGGACCAAGAAGAATTACAGGGCAATCTTTATGTATCTACCCCTTTTCCTGGTGCTCGGAATCTGCCTTCTTTCCCCCAAAAACGGAAATGTGCGGTATCTGTTCCCGGTGTACATGATTCTTCCCGGCATGGTCAGCACAGCCGCCAGCCGGGTTCCGGAGGTCAAGAAAAATGATACGGAAACTGTATGAGCAATATAAAGAAATTATCCTTTACCTCTTTTTTGGAGGACTGACCTTCCTGGTCAGCATGGGATCCTACATCTTCTTTCTGCGGGTCTTCCATGACAGTGCCCTGATCGCCAATATATTTTCATGGATATTTGCGGTTACATTTGCCTATGTGACAAACCGGATCTGGGTATTTCACAGTGAGAACCACGGGATCAGAGCCATCGCCAAAGAAGTAACGGCCTTTTTCGGGGGAAGGATTGCAACTCTCCTTCTGGAGGAAGCCATCCTCTTTGTGGGAATTAACATGATGGGGATGAATAACATTGCCGTCAAAGTGGTTGCCCAGGTGGTCGTCATCATCGGCAACTATGTGATCAGCAAGCTGTTTGTATTCTGAACAAATGCTTGCCAGAAGAAAACGGATGTGATATATTGAGCATGAAAAAGGCAGCCGCCACAATGTGGCATTGCCGGAGCATATTGAGAAAACGATGTGTTTTCGGGGAGTAGTTCACACTTTTGATAAGTGTTACGCATTTCGTCATCACGCCGAAAGGCCGGGGTGCGTACTGAGATAAGAGCGAGACCGTTATCACAGCAATTTTTGCGTGCTGTGATAACGGTCTCGCTTTTTTAGAAAGCATATAACAGGAGGAGTATGATGGGTAAGATTTTATTAGAGCTGATTATATTGGTCATCGGCTTTGCCCTGCTGATCAAGGGGGCTGATGTATTTGTTGACGGAGCGGCGGGGGTCGCGGAACTTTTCGGAATCCCGGAGCTGATCATCGGTCTGACGGTGGTCGCTATGGGAACAAGCGCCCCGGAGGCTGCGGTCAGTATTACCAGTGCTTTGAAAGGGAGCGCTGACATTGCAATTGGTAATGTGCTTGGCAGCAACCTCCTTAATGTGCTCCTGGTACTTGGCGTGACAGCCCTGGTAAAACCCATTGCGGTGGGAGAGAGTACCAGAAAGATAGAGATTCCTTTCCTGATCTTTATCTCTGCCATTTTCCTGATTTTTTCCAATAAGCAGTATGTTACCAGACTGGAAGGCCTGGCTCTCTGGGCATTATTTATCTTGTATATTTCCTACACCATCCGGGTTGCCCTTAAAGCGCAGAATGAAGGAGGTCAGGGTCAGGCAGAGGATGAGGAAAATGGCGGGAAGAAAAAACAGCCTGCCTGGAAGCTTCTTCTCTTTATCGTCCTGGGAATCGCCATGATCGTCGGCGGCAGTAATCTGTCGGTAGACGCGGCATCGGAAATAGCCCTTTTACTGGGAGTCAGCAAGCGTCTGATCGCCCTGACTGTCGTTGCTTTCGGCACATCTCTGCCGGAGCTGGTTACCAGTGTGATGGCGGCAAGAAAAGGAAATGCGGATATCGCCATCGGCAATATCGTTGGAAGCAATATTTTCAACTACCTCTTTATTATAGGAACAACGGCCCTGATCATTCCGGTGCCTTTCGATCCAAAGTTCAGACTCGATGCCTTCCTGGTTATTCTGGTTGAGGCCCTGCTTCTGGCACTTGTTTCAAAGACGAAAAAACTGACAAGACCGGGGGCTGCGCTGATGCTTGCCTGCTATGCCGGATATCTGGTATATCTGATAATCTGACCCCGTCAGCCTTAAGTTGACTTTGTCTTGTGAATGGGTTATGATAGCATTAACATTTTTGATGAAAGGGGTATTAACAATGAGTTGGGACGTTTATAAGTGTAATTTATGTGGCAAAGTAATCGCAGTTTTAAATGGTGTACCGACACCTACAATCTGCTGCGGAGAGAAGATGGTGAAGCTCGTTGCAGGCACAACTGATGCTGCAACAGAGAAGCATGTTCCTGCTGTTACTGTTGATGGCAATACAGTTACAGTCAAGGTCGGATCCGTTGAGCATCCCATGATGGACGCACACTACATCCAGTTCATCGCCATCAATACATCCAATGGCGGACAGATCAAGTACCTTACACCTGCCGACAAGCCGGAAGCTGTTTTCACACTTGGTGACGGAGACGAGTTCATTTCCGCAATCGAGTACTGTAACCTTCACGGACTTTGGGAAGGCAAATAGACTTCATGTAAACGCAGAAACCGCTGCCGCGGAAGAAGGATAGGCTGCACAGGCCGTATGCTTTTTTTGCGGCGGTTTTTTTTGCAAAGCGATCAAAGGAGGCACATTTATGTGGCTGGCTGACCAGTGGAAAGAATACGAAGTAATAGATACAAGCGCCGGAGAAAAGCTGGAACGGTGGGGGAAATACATTTTGCTGCGCCCGGATCCCCAGGTAATCTGGAAAACCCCTAAAAAGGACAGAAGATGGAAGCGGCTCAACGCTCACTACCACCGCAGTAAAAAGGGCGGCGGCTCATGGGAATTCTTTGACCTTCCAGAGCAGTGGCAGATTCATTACCGGGATCTGACCTTTGACCTCAAGCCTTTCCAGTTCAAACACACGGGTCTCTTTCCGGAGCAGGCGGTCAACTGGGACTGGTTTTCGGAGCGGATCCGGGCTGCAAAAGCGGCCGGCAGAGAAGTCAGAGTCTTAAATCTCTTTGCCTACACCGGCGGCGCGACCTTAAGCGCGGCTGCTGCCGGGGCATCGGTCGTGCATGTGGACGCATCCAAAGGCATGGTAGGATGGGCAAAGGAAAATGCGGCAGCCTCCGGTCTTTCCGGTGCGCCGGTAAGGTGGCTGGTGGACGACTGCGTCAAGTTTGTTGAGCGGGAGATCCGCCGGGGCAATCATTATGAAGGTATCATCATGGATCCTCCTTCCTACGGGCGGGGCCCCAAGGGAGAGATCTGGAAGATCGAAGATAAAGTCTATGACCTGATCTGCCTTTGCGAGAAGCTCCTTTCCGACCATCCCTCTTTCTTCCTGATCAATTCCTACACGACAGGACTGCAGCCGGCTGTACTTAAATATATGCTGGGCAGTATCATAGAGAGCCGGCACGGCGGAAGAGTGGAAGCGGATGAGGTCGGACTGCCTGTGACGGACAGCGGGCTGGCACTTCCCTGCGGTGCTTCCGGCAGGTGGATGGCATGACGGAAAAAAGAGGCGGACAAAGCAATAGAAGGACAAGCAAAAAGGCGGCCCTTTACGGACTCTTTCTGGCCCTGGCCCTGGTGGCTTCCTGGCTGGAGCGCCTGATTCCCGTAAGCCCCGGGATCCCCGGTGTCAAGATGGGTCTTGCCAATCTGGTGACCATGGTTCTTCTCTACACAGTCGGATTGCAGGCGGCCTGCGCAGTAACATGTGCCAGGATCCTGCTTGCCGGACTACTTTTTGGAAATGCATTTTCCATAAGCTACAGTTTTGCCGGGGCAATTCTCAGTATGGCGGTCATGGTCCTGCTCAGAAAGACAGGCCTTTTTTCTGTGACCGGCGTCAGTATAGCGGGCGGGGTCTTCCACAATGTGGGTCAGATCCTGGTGGCCATGGCGGTCCTGGGCATGTCGGCCCTCATCTACTATCTGCCATTCCTGATCATAGCCGGGCTGGCAGCAGGCACTCTGATCGGCCTGGTCAGCGGTATCCTGATACGGAGACTGTCTGATGTGATCAGAAATGTGCTGGCGGAATAGAATTACATTATAATAAGAAGAAACAGGTATCATTTCATGGATTTTTTCCGGAAATTCAATAATAAAAACTGCAGAATCAATAGCCTGATCGCGCTTCTGATGCTGAATCTTCTGACTGTATCCCTGTCCGCGGGCTGCGGCAGGCCTTCCCGGGCCTTCAGCAGGACAGACTTTGTTATGGACACGGTTCTGGGCGAGAAGATTTATGGCAGCAAGGACCTGACAGAAGATGTCAAAGTCCTTCTGACAGACCTTGAGAAAGAGCAGCTTTCCTGGCGGGAAGATGAAAGTACCGTAGCCGGGGTCAATCAGGCAGGACAGAGCGGGGAAGCTGCTGAAACAGATGAGACATTTGCAGGATGGGTGAATGACTGTCTGGACCTTGCCCGTAAGAGCGGAGGAGCTTTTGATCCGACCATTGGCAGTCTTACCCGGCTATGGGATATAGAAGGAGATCATCCCAAAGTGCCTGCTGAGGAAGATATCAATCGTCTGCTGGCAGAAAGCGGCTACGGAAAAGTGCACGTGGAAGGGATAAAGATCCTTATGGATTCCGGGGTACAGCTGGACCTGGGAGCCGTGGGCAAGGGTATCGGCTGTGATGAGGCAGCTGCCTGGCTGGCCGGAAGGAAAGATGTGACGGGAGCCGTGATTTCCATCGGAGGGAGCATCGTTACTTACGGGGAAAAGCCGGACGGAAGTCCCTGGTCCGTGGGCATACAGGATCCCAGAGATGAAGACGGAGTCATCATGGGAAGCCTGACTTTGGAAGGAAGTCATTATATTTCCACATCAGGCGATTATGAGAAATACTTTGAAGAGGACGGGGTCCGTTATCATCACATACTGGATCCGGCCACGGGATATCCGGCAGACAACAGTCTCTGTTCCGTGACGGTAGTCTGTGACAGCGGCCTTCTTTCCGACGGCCTCTCCACAGCCTGCTTTGTCCTGGGCAGGGAAAAAGCCCTGAAGCTCCTTCAGACATACGGGGCGGAAGGCATCTTTATAGAAAAAGACGGGCAAGTCACCGTCACAAAAGGACTGGAAGACAGCTTCCGGATCCTTGAAAAGGATAAATATACGCTGAATTAACAATCAAAGGAATAGACTTGAAGGAAAAAGGTTCTTTTATATATTGATCTGAAGCAGATATCCCTTTTCTTTTCTGTTATGGAAACTGACAATTGCTAAGCACGAAAAATGTGTTCCCGTTACGGGCTGCTACGCAAACTCGCTTCGCTCAGACAAGCTGCAGCCCGCGGAAACAATTTTCCATGCCTGGCAATTATACCAGTTTCCCTAAACGAAAAGTACCGGGATATCTGTTTCAGATCAGCCAAATAAAAGACTTATTATTCTTTTCCAAGAAAAATGAATTCAGGTATTGATTTATTTGTAAAAAGGTGTATAATATAGTTTGCTGTGTGACATGATAGCTGTGAAGCGTGAGGTTGCTGCCCGGCTGAAAGGCCCTGCAGGTTTTCCGTGGAGCGAATGTCAAGTTAAGAAACTGGCGACAAGTCACTGTACAACATTTCATCTTGCAAAGGCGCATAGCGCTGTGTGTTTCATAAAGACATGACACACACGGAAGAGTGTACAGTCACCGCTTGTCGTACTAAGTAAAGTGCGAAAAGGAGGCGACTTTTTTTATGGCAAGTCAAATTATGAGAATCACGTTGAAGGCGTACGATCATCAGTTAATCGACGCATCTGCAAAGAGCATTATCGAGACAGTCAGAAAGACAGGATCCAAGGTGAGCGGACCGGTTCCCATGCCCACTAAGAAGGAAGTGGTTACAATCTTAAGAGCCGTTCATAAGTATAAGGATTCCAGAGAGCAGTTCGAGCAGAGAACCCACAAGAGATTAATTGATATCATCACTCCTACACAGAAGACGGTTGATGCTTTATCAAGACTTGAAATGCCGGCTGGTGTCTATATTGACATCAAGATGAAACAGAAATAATTTATTCACACTGTCCTATGGCTTCACGATTGCATAGCTTTAAGGGTATGTAATCCGCTGTAGAACTAGTACGATCAGTGACGCGCAGCGGGCGCGGCTGATCCTCTGTAGAATTCCAGGGAGGTAAAACAATTATGAAAAAAGCGATCTTAGCAACCAAAATCGGTATGACTCAGATCTTCGCAGAAGATGGAGAATTAATCCCGGTTACCGTATTACAGGCTGGTCCCTGTGTCGTAACACAGGTCAAGACCGTTGAGAACGACGGATACAGCGCTGTACAGGTCGGTTTTATGGACAAGCGCGAGAAGCTTGCGACTAAGCCGATGAAAGGCCATTTCGAGAAGGCGGGTACTACCGTTAAGAGATTTGTCAGAGAGTTCAAGCTCGACGACGCTGAAAGTTACACTGTAGGCCAGGAAATCACTGCTGACGTATTTGAGGCAGGCGACAAGGTAGACGCAACTGCGATCTCCAAAGGAAAAGGATATCAGGGCGCGATCAAGAGACATGGCCAGCACACAGGTCCCAAGACACATGGTTCCAAGTATCATCGTCATGCCGGATCCAACGGTATGGCTTCCGATCCCGGAAAAGTTATGAAGGGAAAGAAGATGCCCGGACACATGGGACATGAGCGTGTGACGATCCAGAATCTTGAAGTCGTTAGAATAGATGCAGAGAACAATGTTATTTTAGTTAAGGGCTCCGTTCCGGGACCGAAGAAGTCTTTAGTAACATTAAAATCCGCTGTAAAAGCTTAGGCGTGTAGGGAAGGAGGACTTACAGATGGCATCAGTATCTGTTTATAATATGGAAGGTGCTCAGGTTGGTACAATCGAATTAAGCGATTCTATCTTTGCAGTGCCGGTGAATGAACATTTAGTACATCAGGCAGTCGTTGCGCAGCTTGCCAACAGACGTCAGGGAACCCAGAAAGCCAAGACCCGCTCCGAGGTAAGTGGCGGCGGAAGAAAGCCCTGGAGACAGAAGGGCACAGGCCACGCAAGACAGGGTTCTATCCGTGCTCCCCAGTGGAAGGGCGGCGGCGTAGTATTCGCACCGACTCCCAGAGATTATTCCGTTAAGAGAAATAAAAAGGAAAAACGCGCTGCCATGAAGTCTGCGCTTACATCCAGAGTGAACGAGAGCAAGTTCTTCGTATTAGACGAGCTCACACTTCCGGAGATCAAGACAAAGCAGATGAAAGCAGTTCTCGACAACCTGAATGTTGCCAAGGCACTTGTGGTAACAAAGGAAAAAGATGAGACGGTTGTTCGCTCCGCTAACAATTTACCAACAGTTAAGACTGCTACAGTAGATACGATCAACGTATACGACATCCTCAAGTATGACACGATTGTAGTGACAAAAGAAGCAGTCCTTAAAATCGAGGAGGTATACAGCTAATGGCAGATTTAAAGTATTATGACGTCATTTTAAAACCGGTCGTAACTGAGAAGAGTATGACTGCAATGGCAGAGAAGAAGTATACATTTTACGTGAATCCGGACGCAACCAAGTCTCAGATCAAAGAGGCTGTTGAGAAAATGTTCGAAGGAACAAAGGTTGAGAAGGTCAACACAATGAACCTGGCCGGAAAGAAGAAAAGAAGAGGCATGGTTTACGGAAGAACTTCCGCTAAGAAAAAAGCGATCGTCAAGCTGACAGAGGACAGCGAGGATATCCAGATCTTCGAGGGTCTGTAAAAGACCGTACTTAAAGCAATGTAAACCGTCACCTCTCACAGGTGCAGACTATACGCAAACAAAGCGTGATATCAAATATTAACCGACACGAAAGGAGTGAAAGGAATGGGAATCAAAACCTATAACCCATATACACCTTCCAGAAGACATATGACAGGATCGGATTTCTCCGAGGTAACAAAGAAGACTCCCGAGAAGTCCCTGACTTATAAATTAAAGAAGAATTCCGGCCGCAACAACCAGGGTAAGATCACAGTAAGACACCGTGGCGGCGGAGCAAAGAAGAAATACAGACTGATCGATTTCAAGAGAAATAAAGACGGTATCCCGGCAAAGGTTATCGCTATCGAGTACGATCCGAACAGAACAGCCAACATCGCGCTGATCTGCTACGCTGACGGCCAGAAGGCATACATTATCGCGCCTTACAAGCTGGAAATCGGCCAGACAATCATGAACGGACCGGATGCAGAGATCCACATCGGAAACTGCCTCCCCCTGTCCAGCATCCCGGTAGGTACCGAGATCCACAACATTGAAATGCATCCCGGAAAGGGCGCTCAGCTCGTACGTTCCGCTGGCAACTCAGCACAGCTGATGGCTAAGGAAGGCAAGTACGCTACACTGAGACTTCCCTCCGGCGAAATGAGAATGGTTCCGATCGAGTGCCGTGCTACCATCGGTCAGGTTGGAAATATCGAGCATGACCTGATCAACATCGGTAAGGCAGGACGTAAGCGCCACATGGGCATCCGCCCGACAGTCCGCGGTTCCGTCATGAACCCCAACGACCATCCCCACGGTGGTGGAGAAGGTAAAGCCGGTATCGGACGTCCCGGTCCCAGCACTCCCTGGGGCAAGCCTGCTCTGGGTCTTAAGACCAGAAAGAAGAATAAGCATTCCAACAAATATATCGTAAGAACCAGAGATGGTAAAAACGTTAAATAATTAAGGAGGTAACACATGGCTCGTTCACTGAAAAAAGGACCATTTGCTGATAAAAGTTTATTGAAAAAAGTTGACGCGATGAACCAGTCCGGCGAAAAAAGTGTGATTAAGACATGGTCCCGCCGTTCTACGATCTTCCCGTCCTTTGTGGGACACACCTTCGCGGTACATGACGGAAGAAGACATGTGCCGGTATATGTTACCGAGGATATGGTCGGACATAAATTAGGAGAGTTTGTTTCAACAAGAACATACAGAGGACACGGAAAAGACGAGAAGAAGTCCAAAGTTAGATAGCCACAGCCTGAAAGGAGGGTTCATCCATGGCAAAAGGACACAGATCCCAAATTAAAAGAGAAAGAAATGCAAATAAAGATACCAGACCTTCTGCTAAGCTTTCTTACGCCAGAGTGTCTGTTACAAAAGCGTGTTTCGTACTCGATGCCATCCGCGGCAAAGATGTTACGACAGCTTTAGCTATATTAGATTATAATCCGAGATATGCTTCTACGATCATTGCCAAGTTGTTACGTTCCGCAATCGCGAACGCAGAGTACAATAACGGTATGACTGCTGAGAATCTTTACATTGCCGAGTGCTATGCAAACAAGGGACCGACAATGAAGAGGATCCGCCCGAGAGCACAGGGCCGTGCCTACAGGATCGAAAAGAGACAGAGCCATATCACGATTGTTCTTGATGAGAAGTAAGGAGGTATACAATGGGACAGAAAGTGAATCCTCATGGTCTTAGAGTAGGAATCATTAAGGATTGGGATTCCAGATGGTATGCAGAGAAAGACTTTGCAGACAATCTTGTAGAGGATAATAAGATCAGAACATATATCAAAAAGCGTTTATATTCCGCAGGTATCTCCAAAACTGAGATCGAGCGTGCTTCCGACCGTTTACGTATCATCGTTCACACCGCAAAACCCGGCGTTGTGATCGGACGCGGCGGCGCTAACATCGAGCAGTTAAAGAAAGAGCTTCAGAAGCTTACAAGCAAGAAGCTCTTCATCGAGATCAAGGAAGTAAAGAGATTTGACGTGGACAAGGATGCGCAGCTGGTTGCTGAGAACATCGCTGCACAGCTTGAGAACCGTATTTCCTTCCGTCGTGCCATGAAGTCCTGCATGCAGCGGACCATGAGAAACGGAGCACTGGGAATCAAGGCAATGTGTGCCGGACGTCTTGGTGGTGCCGATATGGCGCGTACAGAGTTCTACAGTGAGGGAACTATCCCGCTGCAGACACTTCGAGCTGATATTGACTACGGATTTGCAGAGGCAAACACGACTTACGGTAAAGTAGGCGTGAAAGTCTGGATCTATCATGGCGAAGTACTTCCTACAAAGGATGCCAAGGAAGGGAGCGATAAATAATGTTAATGCCTAAAAGAGTAAAACGTCGTAAACAGTTCCGCGGTTCTATGTCCGGAAAAGCGACCAGAGGTAATAAAATTGTCTATGGTGAGTACGGTCTTGTAGCGCTTGAGCCTGCATGGATCAAATCCAACCAGATCGAGGCAGCCCGTGTGGCTCTGACACGTTATATGAAGCGTGGCGGTAAAGTCTGGATCAAGATTTTCCCTGACAAGCCTGTTACAGCAAAGCCGGCTGAGACCCGTATGGGTTCCGGTAAGGGAACATTAGAGTACTGGGTAGCAGTAGTTAAGCCGGGCCGTGTATTATTCGAGGTTGCCGGTGTTCCGGAAGAGACAGCAAGGGAAGCTTTACGTCTTGCTATGCACAAATTGCCTGTGAAGTGTAAGATCGTTTCCAAAGCAGATTTAGAAGGCGGTGATAACAGTGAAAACAACTAAGTATGTAGAAGATTTAAGAACAAAATCCGTCGCAGAACTTAATGATGAATTAGTAGCTGCTAAGAAGGAATTATTCAATTTACGATTCCAGAACGCAACAAATCAGCTGGATAACACGAGCAGGATCAAAGAGGTCCGCAGAAACATTGCCAGAATCCAGGGCATCATCGTTGAGAAGAGTGCTGAGTAATCGGGAAGGAGGAATTTGCTGTGGATAGAAATCTGAGAAAAACGCGTGTTGGTCTCGTAACAAGCGATAAGATGGACAAGACGATCGTTGTCACAGTTACTGATAACGTAAAGCATCCTTTATATAATAAGATCATTAAGAAAAGCTACAAGCTCAAAGCCCATGACGAGAATAACGAATGCCAGATCGGCGACAGAGTAAAAGTTATGGAGACAAGACCTTTATCCAGGGATAAGAGATGGAGACTGGTCGAGATCATCGAGAGAGCTAAATAATAACACGGAAGGGAGATAAGAGTTATGATCCAACAGGAATCAAGACTGAGAGTTGCTGACAATACAGGAGCAAAAGAACTTCTTTGTATCCGTGTTACAGGTGGCTCCACAAGAAGATATGCCAATATCGGCGATGTGATCATTGCTACGGTTAAAGATGCAACGCCAGGCGGTGTTGTAAAAAAAGGCGATGTCGTTAAGGCTGTCGTTGTACGTACAAAGAAAGGTGCCCGCCGTAAAGACGGTTCCTATATCAAATTCGACGAAAATGCTGCAGTCATCATCAAAGAAGATATGACACCCACCGGAACCCGTATATTTGGACCAGTAGCCAGAGAGCTCCGTGAGAAGAAGTTCATGAAGATCGTTTCCCTGGCACCGGAAGTATTATAAGGAGGTATTTTCGTGGCTCATAAGATTAAGAAAGACGATATGGTCCGGGTTATTTCCGGAAAGGATATCGATAAAGAAGGTAAAGTACTCCATGTAGATACTAAGAAGCACAGAGTCATCGTGGAAGGTGTTAACATGGTGACAAAGCATACAAAGCCCAGCATGAGCAATCAGGCAGGCGGGATCGTTCAGCAGGAAGGATCCATTGATGTTTCCAACGTTATGCTGCTTCACAAGGGAGAGCCTACCAGAGTCGGTTTTAAGTTTGTCGATGGTAAGAAAGTTCGTTTCGCCAAGAAGACAGGCGAAGTGATTGACTGATTGAGAGAGGAGGCTGACTAAGTTGAGTAGACTCAGAGAACAGTATGACAGCGAAATCAAAGCTGCCATGATGAAGAAATTCGGCTATAAGAATGAAATGCAGATCCCCAAGCTCGTGAAGATTGTTGTCAACATGGGCGTAGGTGACGCAAAAGATAACCATAAAGTACTGGAAGCTGCTGTGAAGGATATGGAAATCATCACAGGACAGAAGGCCATCATCACAAAGGCGAAGAAATCCGTAGCTAACTTCAAGTTAAGAGAAGGTATGTCCATCGGATGTAAGGTTACACTTCGCGGCGAGAAGATGTACGAGTTCGCAGACCGTCTGATCAACCTGGCTCTTCCGCGAGTACGTGACTTCCGCGGTGTGAACCCCAACGCATTTGACGGCAGAGGCAACTATGCTCTTGGTCTGAAAGAGCAGCTGATCTTCCCCGAGATCGAGTACGATAAGGTAGAGAAGGTCAGAGGTATGGATGTAATCTTTGTTACAACCGCACATACAGACGAAGAAGCCCGTGAATTACTGAGATTATTCGGTATGCCTTACGCGAGATAAATGGAGGATTTCTAATGGCTAAAAAAGCAATGAAAATTAAACAGCAGCGCAAGCAGAAATTCTCAACCAGAGAATACACACGCTGCAGAATCTGTGGTCGTCCCCACGCATATCTGAGAAAATACGGAATTTGCAGAATCTGTTTCCGTGAACTGGCATACAAGGGCCAGATCCCGGGAGTAAGAAAAGCAAGCTGGTAAAAGAGGAAGGAGGCATACGATTATGACAATGAGTGATCCTATTGCTGATATGCTTACAAGAATCCGTAATGCAAATATCGCAAAACATGACACAGTTGATGTTCCGGCATCAAGAATGAAAACTGCTATCGCCGAAATCCTCTTTAAAGAAGGCTACATCAAGAGCTATGAGATCGTAGAGGACGGAGGGTTTCAGACAATCCGTATCGAGTTAAAGTACGGCGCAGATAAAAACGAGAGAATCATTTCCGGCTTAAAGAGAATCTCCAAGCCCGGACTGAGAGTATATGCAGGTACAGAGGATCTTCCGAGAGTACTCGGCGGACTCGGTATCGCAATCATTTCCACCAACAAGGGCATCCTGACCGACAAAGAGGCACGTAAGGCCAACGTCGGCGGCGAAGTGCTCGCATTTGTATGGTAATCTAAAACCTGAAAACAGAAAGGGAATTAGTCCCTTTCCGACAATCTAAGGAGGTACGATATGTCACGAATTGGTAAACTGCCGGTTGAGATCCCTGCAGGCGTTGAGGTAACGATTGGGGAGAACAACTTTGTGACAGTAAAAGGTCCCAAGGGAACACTTTCCCAGAATGTTCCCACAGAGATGGACGTGAAACTGGAAGGTAACACTGTAGTAGTAACAAGACCCAGCGATGTCAAGAAGATGAAATCCTTACACGGCCTTACAAGAACACTGATCAACAATATGGTTGTCGGTGTTACAAAGGGCTACGAGAAGGTTCTTGAGATCAACGGCGTAGGCTACAGAGCACAGAAGCAGGGCAAGAAACTTGTTCTTTCCCTGGGATATTCTCATCCTGTTGAGATGGAAGATCCTGAAGGCGTTGAGTCTGTATTAGACGGCCAGAACAAGATCACCATCAAAGGTATTGACAAGCAGAAGGTCGGCCAGTATGCGGCTGAGATCAGAGACAAGAGAAGACCTGAGCCGTACAAGGGCAAAGGTGTCAAGTATGCTGATGAAGTAATCCGCCGCAAGGTTGGTAAGACCGGTAAATAATAACAGGAGGGAGTAAACATGATTAAGAAGAAATCAAGAAGCGAAATTCGTGCGAAAAAACACAGAAGACTTCGCGGCCGCATCAGTGGAACAGCTTCTACTCCGCGTTTGGCAGTATTCCGCAGCAATAAGCACATTTACGCTCAGATCATCGACGATACAGCAGGACATACACTTGTATCCGCAGGAACAACTCAGAAAGAAGTTGCAGCTGATCTCGAGAAGACCAACGATGTTGCAGCAGCAGCACACCTGGGCAAAGTGATCGGAAAAAGAGCACTGGAAAAAGGAATCGATACTGTAGTCTTTGACAGAGCAGGCTATATCTATAAGGGTAAGATCAAAGCCCTTGCAGACGGCGCCCGCGAAGCAGGACTTAAGTTCTAGGCAAGGAGGATATGGCATGAAGCGTGAATTAATTGATGCGAGTCAGTTTGAGTTAGAAGAGAACGTCGTTGCAATCAAGCGCGTAACCAAGGTAGTTAAGGGCGGACGTAACATGCGTTTCGCAGCACTTGTGGTTGTAGGCGACAAGAATGGCCATGTTGGTGCAGGACTTGGAAAAGCAATCGAGATTCCTGAAGCAATCCGTAAGGGCAAAGAAGATGCAATGAAGAAGCTTGTAAAGGTTCCGATCAATGAGACAGGTTCCATTCCTCATGACTTTATCGGAAAGTTCGGCAGCGCTGAGGTTCTGTTAAAGGCTTCTCCCGAAGGTACCGGTATCATCGCAGGCGGACCTTCCCGTGCGGTTCTGGAGCTTGCAGGCTACAAGAACATCCGTTCCAAAGCCCTTGGTTCCAACAACAAGCAGAACGTGGTACTTGCTACGATCGAAGGCCTTAAGAATATCAAAACTCCGGAGGAAGTTGCAAAACTCCGCGGCAAATCAGTTGACGAGCTGTAATAAGGAGGAAAAAAAATGGCAGATAAGTTAAGAATAACACTGGTTAAATCTCCGATCGGTGCAATCCCGAAACAGAGAGCAACTGTAAAAGCATTAGGACTGCGCAAATTAAACAAGACAGTTGAGATGCCGGACAACGACGCAATTCGCGGCATGATCTGGCATGTAAGACATCTCGTTAAAGTTGAAGAAATCTAATTGCAGGTAAGGAGGCAGAATCCATGGATTTATCAAATTTACATCCTGCTGCAGGATCCAAACACAGTGATTCCTTCCGCGTAGGCCGCGGTCATGCATCCGGAAACGGAAAGACAGCCGGCAGAGGACAGAAGGGACAGAAATCCCGTTCCGGCGGTAAGGTAAGAGTTGGCTTCGAAGGCGGCCAGATGCCTTTATACAGAAGACTTCCCAAGAAGGGCTTTAAGTGCATCAACACAAAGAAGATCATTGCCATCAACGTATCCGAGCTGGAGCGTTTTGAGGCAGACAGCGTCGTAACCATCGATACCCTCATTGAGGCAGGTATGGTCAAGAACGTATTCGACGGCGTTAAGATATTAGGAAACGGAGACCTTTCCAAAAAGCTGACCGTGCAGGTGAACGCATTCTCCAAAGGTGCGGTCGAGAAGATTGAAGCTGCAGGCGGAAAAGCTGAGGTGGTATAATTGTTTGATACTCTTAAGAATGCTCTTAAGGTAAAGGCGATCAGACAGAGACTTCGGTTCACACTGCTTATCCTTGTTATCACGAGACTGGGCTGCCAGTTCCCCATTCCGGGGATCGACAGCGCCCAGATCTCCAAATACCTGGATACACTGCTGGGGGATTCCTTCAACCTGCTGAACTCTTTCACAGGCGGATCCTTTGAGTCGATGTCACTGTTTGCACTGAACGTCACGCCGTACATTACGGCATCCATCATCATGCAGCTGCTCACAATCGCCATTCCCGCTCTGGAAGAAATGTACCGGGACGGCGAGGATGGCCGCAGGAAGATGAACAATATTACAAGAGTGGTAACACTTGGTCTTTCCCTTCTGGAAAGTACCGGTCTTGCGATCGGTTTCGGAAGACAGGGAATCCTGACCAACTTTACACCTCTGACCGTGGTCGAGATGATCGTGTGCCTGACTGCAGGCTCCATATTCATCATGTGGCTGGGTGAGCAGATCACGGATAAGGGTATCGGAAACGGTATTTCCATTATCCTTCTTATTAACATCGTATCCCGTATGCCCGGTGATCTTTTCCATCTCTATGAGAAGTTCATCAAAGGCAGACAGATCGGTGATATCGTGATTGCGACAGCCATCATCCTGTTCGTAATAATAGGAACGATCACACTGACTATCCTGCTCAACGATGCAGAGCGCAGGATTCCGGTTCAGTATTCAAGAAAAATTGCAGGAAACAAGCAGATGGGCGGCCAGGGCTCTGTCCTGCCGATCAAGGTTAACACAGCAAGTGTTATCCCGGTCATCTTTGCTTCCTCCCTGCTCCAGTTCCCGGTAGTCATCAAGCAGCTGACGGGCGCCAACCCCAAGGGAGCGGCAGCTTTCTTCTTCAACTGTTTAAGCCAGTCCAACTGGTGTAATCCCAACAACTGGGCATACTCCATCGGTCTGGTCTTCTACCTGATTCTTACTGTGTTATTTGCTTACTTCTATACATCCATCACATTTAACCCGATGGAGATCGCAAATAATCTGAAGAAGCAGGGCGGCTTTATCCCCGGTATCCGTCCGGGCAAGCCCACTACAGACTACCTGACAGCTATACTGGGCTATATCATCTTTATCGGTGCGATCGGCCTCTGTATCATCTGTGTGATCCCGATTTTCTTCAACGGATTTTTCGGGGCAAATGTTTCCTTCGGAGGAACATCCATCATCATCGTGTGCGGTGTTGTTCTGGAGACATTAAAGCAGATCGAATCCCAGATGCTGGTACGTCACTACTCCGGATTCCTGACCGAGTAGGAAAAAGGCTGTATTTCAGCCGGAAACAGGACAAAAATATAAAAATGTTTCATTGAGAACGGTTGTGTCTTACAAAGACACAGCCGTTTTTTTAATGTTTTTGTAATATTTATAGAAAAGAAAACTTTTGATGTTAAGAATTTCGTTAAATCTTGGACAACAAATACTAGTGGAAGAAGAGCCTTAAACCACAATTTATAGTAATTTTATATAAAAAGAGCAATAATTTGTAAACCATTTTGGGCATTTTTATGGTTTATGTGGTTGACATATAAAAATTAGTTTGATATTTTTATTATAGTTGTGAGTATACTAACGTAATAAAAACTTAAGAATTATATTACATAAAAGGAAGAACTATGAACCTACTGAAAAAAATTGTTAATTACGTTACGAAAGCAAAACAAAATAGCGAGTTCTGGAAAAGAACTGTATTCTCATTAGCAGCAGTTGTTGTATTTGTAACAACATACGTTATGATTCTGCCTGCAATCACGCTGGATAAGGATCATTCTGCCCCCGGAAAGGGTATTTATCTTGAAGATGAGGAAATAACTGTCTCAGAAGACGGTGAAGCGGTCTACCATGCCGCCTCGGCGGATAACCGTTATGAGGTTTCCGTGAAGTATGCGGACGGGACTTCGGCGGAGGATTCTTCCGATTTCAGAATCCGTGAGGTCAGATCGGATGATTCGGTATTTCGCGCTTACAGGAAAGAATTGACTTCCCGTCTTGACGGTAAAGACGGAAAGAAAATTATTTCCATGAAGATGTTTGATCTTGTGGCTGCAGATGACCAGGGAGAGGAATCTTCTTTCAAAGGAAAGGCTGAGATTACTGTCACTTATAATCAGGCGGCGAAGATCGGAGAGGACTGCGAGATTCGTGCATTCACCGGGGACTTCCCTTCAGAAGCAGTCTGGATTAAAGCCCGGACCGACCGGGATAAAAACTCTGTCAGATCAGTTACTTATGAAATAGACAAAAAAGGTCTGAACGGTATTATGATCATCGGCAGTATAGACGGGACATCAGATGACGAGGCAGCAGCTGCCGATGACGTTACGGCCGCAGATGATAAAGACCTTGATGAAATTGCAGCTGAGGGGCAGACTGTGCCCTCAGAAGAGACCACGACAGAAGGCGTTTCTGAAGAAACATCTGAGAAAACAGAGGGCAAAGATGCTAAAGCTGATTCGGACAAAGAAGCAGCGAAGGGCACAGAAGGCACTCTTACTGCATCCGGCTCAGACTATACTGTTACTCTGTCTTACGGAGAGGACAGCGGACTGCCTGCGGAAGGGGCTTCCCTGAAAGTATCGGAACTGGATCAGAAGTCCAAAGCATATAAGTCCTATATGGAAAAGGCAAAGAACTCCTTTGGAAAAGATAAGGAGATCACCCATGCCAAACTCTATGATATCTCTATCATGGTGGACGGGGAGGAAGTGGAACCGAAAGCACCTGTACATGTAGAGATCCAGGCAAAGGAAATGCCTTCCGAAAAAGAAGGCGACATCAGTATGGTTCATTTCCCGGATAAGGGAAAAGCGGAAATCCTTGACGACAAGGATGTGGAACTGAAAAAGAAAAAAGATACCGTAAAAGGAGTGGAATTCGAAGCAGACCAATTCTCCGTATACGGTATTGTCTATACAGTGGACTTCCACTATACAGTCAATGGAAAAACATATGATTACAGCATTCCCGGAGGCGGCTTTATAAGCATAGAGACTCTCCTGGAAAAGCTTGGTGCGGCAGAAAATGCTCAGGAAGCAAAAGAGCTCGTTGCGGAAATCAGTGATATCAGCTTCTCCAACCCGGATCTGGTATGGGTCGGCAAGGTGGAAAATGATACCACAGTCGGTGATCTTAAGGAAGCTCAGGGTCTGGACTGCCAGTATTCGGCAGATCTGACAGAAGAAGAGATTGAAGAAATCAATGCTCAGACGGTGAAGGCCGTAGACTGGATAGTGATCAGTTTAAAGCCTTTTACGAGCGAGGAAACTCTGACAATCACCATGAAGAACGGTGATCAGTTTACTGTGCTTGTAACGGATGGTCAGAGAGTTACAGATTATTCTGAAATTGTCAGAGGCAGAGAGTACATTATTTATGTTGTCAGAGACGGCAATCAGTATTTTGCACTTAGAAATGACGGTGCATCTGTACAGTTTAACTACTCTGATATAGATAATCTGGGACCGGAGTTCATTTGGAACTTTGATTATGACGAAACAGCATGCTGGTGGCATAATGCAGCAAATAATAATTACATAGCACCGGAGTGGAGCAATGTAGTAAACGGCAATCCGGATGGAAGATACTTATGGGTTGATCAGCGCCAGGATGGCAGTGGGTTTGACATACACGGTAATTACTGGTCACAGAACTATTTATCCTGGGATCAATCTAATGGATTCAAGATTAACCACTCAAATGATGTGCCCATCAATATCTATATTAAAGACAAGCAGCAATTAGATTTTACAATAAACGTAAATAATGAAAATTACGGATCGGTATCATGCAGTAATACTGTTACAGACACGAACTGGAAAAATGCAGTTGATATTGTCGCTACTCCTGCAGAAGGCTGTTATTTTGTTGGCTGGCGTTTAGATGATGAAGCTGTTGAAGGCTTTGGGCCTACGATTCAGGCAGGAACCTTCGAGTTTAAAAAAGACAATCAAACTTTAACTGCAGTTTTTGGAAAAGAGTATACATCACCTGCAACACAGGAAATCAATGAATGGGTTGATTCATTATTGGGTAATCCTCTGGAATCAGACAAAACAGCTCATGTTTACGATTATGATAACAGAATCTATGAAATTGACTTAAGTGCTTCTTCATCACGTTATACAATTGATGAAGATATCCGTATTGAGTTTATTACAGATATATCACGGTCAATGTACTTCCCTGAAACACTTTTGAATGAACAGGATTTCAGGGTTAATGGTCAGATCAATCTGGGGCAGTGGCTTCTCGACCACGGAGATCCGGAAAAGGTGTATTATGTTATTGGTGATATCAACAATACGGCGACGATGTATGCGGTATATTCCTCCGGAAATCAGTACTTCACCAGATGGAGTATAGTAGATGCTTCATATTATCTGCCTTATGACGGTGCCAGTACGTCCGGAAGAATCAAGACAGTCTGTCAGATTTCTAATAATGGAACCGTCACAATTAACATGACTGACAGATTTGATGGAAACGCCAATCGAATATTTACGGGAAAAATCTATGAATCGACACCAAAACCACCTAAAGATACGGCTGACTGGGACCGTTTAAGTTATCTGACTGCAGCGGTTAACGCTGTGTCACGAGCCATTTATCGTCTGGATCCCGGAGCACAGATTGGCCTTGTCACATTTGCCAGCAGCGCAAGCGGCGGGACATTATATGGGGCAGATGATGAAGAATCTTTAATCAATGCACTGCACAGTATTCAGCCAACCGGTGGTACGAACCAGACATCAGCGTTTAACCTGATCAATAACAGTAACCCGCCGATTTTCACAACAAATTCCGGAAAGAGGCAGGTAGCCCTCTTGATTACGGACGGAGCACCGCAGGGTACTACCTGGGAGGCTATAGAGCGAGCGGCTGAAATTACCGAGGGGAAGGATGTGGAAATCTGGACATTAGGTCTGGCATTAGATCGCGTTGGTAATAATAAGCAGCGTTTGATGGATCTGGCTTCTGCCGGCGGTTATTCCGGAAATGCCGAAGATTCGGAACAACTAGTAACTGAAACCAAAAAAATTCTTGAGGAAATGCTGGTGAAGGCAACAACGATCGGTGAAGTATACGATACAGTTGATCCGGCATTTTATCCGGTAGACTCTTCCGGAAATCCCATTGAAGCTGGTTACTATTATGCTGATACAGCAGGCGGTAATGTAACAAGACATGCTGCAGCACCATCTGATGCTAAGAAAGCTTATTATCAATGGGTTAATGATAATGGCACATGGACAATCACATATTATAATCAGGAAATCAAATGGCCGGAACAGGGAGGCTGGTCGAACTCGTTCTACATCAAAGCTAAAGAAGACTTTATGGGAGGTAATACCATCTCTACAAATGCCGGCTTTGATAACAGAGTTGAGGTAAATAGGGTTAAGCACAGTGGCAGTCCGGACGGATACTATTGGTTGAACCAGGATCATTCCTCTTTTAGATCTGATTTTAAGATGCCCTATGTTAACGTTGACGAGCTCAGTCTGACAGAGAATTCTACAGAATGGAGAGTATATCTGGGCACAGAAGTTGATCCTGCTACTGAATTAAAAGAACTGTGGAACAAGATTCAAGTGAACCTTGTGGTTAAAGATAACGGTGAAGATGATGAAGTCATTACCATTACGAATGGAAATCAGATGTATTATTCAGATGGTTTGCTGAATGATGCTGCTGCTCCGGATGGCACAGCAAATGAAACACTGCCATTATCCCATTTCGTTAATGCTGATATTATTGATGGACTAATCCAGACACTAAACAATGGGGAGACGACAGCAACAGCAAACAGATCTTATCGTTACTTCCCATATGGCCATGAGATTGTCGGAACATTTGATATTGAACTAACAAAAGAGCTTACTAATGATGAGGCTGCCGCAGATGGTGCGCCGAATATACATGAGACTAAGGAGAAAGGGGAAGAGAGAGAAGTCTATACTCTTAAGGTGACATACAAACCGACAAACGAAGACGCTTCAGAAACATATGAAAAGACTACGCCTGGTAAATCAGCCGGTAAGATTGCGGATGGATATGATGCAGATACAGGCAATCTGATTCAGAGTCAGAATAACCATAAAATACATGTATTTGCTAAAAACCTTGAGATCCGGAAGAAGGACATGATAAGCGATAGTCTCATTGATACAGCGAAGTTCAAGCTTTATCGCACAGCAAAACAAGTGACTGACCCTGATACGGGAGCGGTGACTTATGAAGATGGCGCAGAAGACCTGGAAGTGGGTAATGAAACCAAGAAGGTTGTTCAGGTTGGAGATGAGATGTCTACCTCAGGAGGTATAATTACTGTTGAAGATTTATCATATGCTCCGGATGGAACGTATTATCTGCTGGAGACAAAGGCACCGGACGGATATCTCATTGGAGAGAATCCAATAACAATTCGCCTGACTTTGAATGATGAGTACAGGGATTATAAGGATCCTTATCCGACCATTACAGATATCAGTAATACGCCCTATAACTGGGAACAGACAGTAGACAGGCTTGGATATTCTGATTCGGAAGACGGAACCGGAGACGATGAAAAGTTTGAGGTGATTGCTTATAATAGCCCGGGAGCCGAATTACCGGCCAGCGGAGGTCCTGGTGCAGGTACACTCTATTCGCTTGGTATCCTGTTTGTTGGACTGGCGGCAATGGGCCTGACTATGAGGAGACGAACCGGCAGTAATTAATTCGTTAAGATTTTATATATAATAAAAATATATATATAAAAATGCTTATATTTATGTAGTTTATTGTAATCTTTGCACAAAAATATAGTTGACATATTACAATAACATTGCTATATTTAGTAGGAATATATAAACTATTAGTTTGGCAGAGTATCTATTGCCAAATAATTATTGGAGTTGTTTACAGAATGACAGATCAGGAATTGCGAAAACTAAAGCGCTCGGAACTGCTGCAGATCATGGTTGCCCAGGGCAGGCGGATCGAAGAGCTTGAAAAGGAGCTCCAGGAGAAGGAACAGCAGTTAAAAGACAAAAGGATCCTTCTTCAGGAAAGTGGAAATATTGCAGAGGCGGCATTAAAGCTGAATCGCATTTTTGAAGATGCTCAGGAAGCAGCAGAGCAATATCTGATGAATATACAGAGGCTGGGTGAGCGCAAGGCGGGTATTCCTGCCAGCCAGTCTCCGGAATTATCATCCCGCAGGAGAGGAAAGCATTCCAGACCTGTAGAGAAAGTGACGGAAGATGGAAAAGAAAGTCAAAAAGAAGAATGAGACTCCCGCAGAGCAGACTCCCATAGAGAGTTATCCGACTCTGGAACAGCTGGAAGAAGAGCTGGGAAGGGTTAACTACAGGAATCTTTTCGTCAGGACCTTCCGAAGTACCGTCTTTACTCTTGTGACAGTATCTGCAATAGCCGTACTGATCGCGGTACTCTTTCTGCCGGTACTGAAGATCTACGGAAAGTCCATGAAGGGAACACTGGAAGGTGGAGAAATTGTATTCTCCCTCAAACAGTCGGAACCCAAATCGGGAGATATCATAGCATTCTATTATAACAACAACATACTGGTAAAGCGGGTGATAGCCCGCAGCAGTGAATGGGTAGACATTGATGAGAAAGGAAATGTCTACGTAAACCAGAAACGACTGGAAGAACCCTATCTGAAACAGCCAAAGGCTTTAGGTGAGTGCAATATTGAACTGCCTTATCAGGTGCCTGACGGCAGAATATTTGTGATGGGGGACAACAGAGAAGTATCGATCGACTCGAGAAATACATCAGTAGGCTGTATTTCCGATGAGCAGATCGTAGGAAAGATTGTTTTCCGGATATGGCCTATCGATAAGATCGGGCTGGTCCGGTAGATAACAGTTGTGTATCTTCAGCAAAACGGCTGCCATGCCGATGCTGTGATATAAATGGCATCAGGATGAGGCGTACAGAAAGGAGATATGATAATAGCCTCTTATATCGACGAAAGAATCTTACGCCGAAACTGGTGCGTTGCCAGTAGCTAGTGTGATCGACCGGCAAGAAAGTCTGGTCGGGACCGAAACTGCCGGAGATCAAAAAGCTCCACTGTAGCTGACAGGGAAACCTGTCTAAACAGTAACTGCCCTTCAGGGCGACATAACATTATTATACTATATCGTCCGGAGGGGACGAAGAAAGAAAGGATGAGGTTATGAAAACATTCAAGAAACTTACAGTTTTTATGTTAGCATTAATACTGGTGCTGACAATGAGTGTGACAGTATTTGCTGCTGATGAAGAACCAGCTTATGATTATCCGCTTACAGTAACAGGTCTTGCTGAAGGGGACACCGTTAAGTTTTACCAGGTTGTTGAGTGGGTTGGAGAAACAGATGATAACAGTGATGTCGCTGGTTGGAAAGCTGTATCGGCATATGACAGTGTTTTGACAAAAGATGTATTAACATCAATGCTTGTTGGTGATCCTGGCGCAGATCCCGCAGTTGCACCTACAGGAATGACTTCTGAGCTTGCCGGTCAGCTTGCTGCACTGGCAACAGGAGGAGAGGATGCTACTTCAATAGCAAGCGGGACTGCGACTTATGAGAATGCTACATCTGGTATGTATATGGCATTAATTACGCCTGCTGACGCAGACACTGTATACAATCCTGTATTTGTTTCTGCAGACTATAATAAAGAGACAGGACATACAGGTACAGTTGCAGTTGATGGCGAATTTGCAGATGGTGTGGCAAAGAGCAGTACTCTTACCCTTACTAAGACCGCAGAAGATAAAACCACTGTGGACGAAGACAAGGAACATACCGTAGCAGTTGGTGACGTTATTGACTTTACCGTTACTACTCAGATTCCTGCATATGGAAAAGTATACGAAAACCCGAAGTTTGATGTAACTGATACTTTAAATGGACTGGAATTAGTTGGAGATTCTATCGAGGTTACAGCAGGTGAAACAACTCTTACTGCAGGCACAGATTATACTGTGGACCCCGATGATTATGATGGTGAAACCTCTTATACCATTTCCTTTACTAAAACTTACTTGCAGGGATTAACTGCAGCAACACCTATTACTATCACGTATGATGCTACAGTGACTGTTAATGCTCAGAATGCAATTAACCAGACAGATAATGAAGTTGTTGTCCAGTATTCTCATAATCCTAATGATCAGGATGATTACGATGTTAAGAAGGATACCACACAGCATTATACATTTACAATTGATGCTGCCGGTATTGGTGGTGGAGAACAGACTTCACAGCATGGAACCAAGACTTCTGAACTTGTAAAAATCGGTGTGGATGCTGCTGGCAATCCTATTACTGAGACCACAGAAACCAGTACCATTGAAGACGGAGATAAAGAAACATGGGAAGGTCCGCTTGAGGGCGCAGTATTTGGACTGTTCACTGATGCAGCAGGCACAACGCCTCTTAAGGATAAGGACGACAATGATGTAACTGCTACCACTGGTGATGATGGACGTATGACTTTTGCCGGACTTGATGCCGGAACATACTATATTAAGGAAATCTCTGCTCCTGCCGGTTATGTAACAAATAGTGATGTTTACATAATTGATATTGTGGCTGAAACTGAAGAAGTTACGGTTACGGAAACTGTAGAAGGCAAAGAAGTCAGTTATAAGACTGATGTTCTGAAATCCTATACAGTAACAATCACTGATAAAGATGGCAATGCAACAGAAGCAGCAAAGTATACTTTTGAAAATGAAAAAGAAGCTTCAGATAATGACATCCAGTGGACAGTAATGGAATGCGTTGAGCATCCGTTCCCATTCACAAACGTTAAGGGAACTGAGCTTCCGTCCACCGGTGGTATCGGTACCACAATCTTTTACATCCTTGGTGCATTCTTAGTACTTGGTGCAGGCGTTCTGCTTGTAACCCGTCGCCGTATGGGTGTATAGTCTATGCTAAATTGAGTTCTATGCTATCTTTAAGATAGTTATGGTTCGCATATAAAGCAATACACTGGGAAGGAGCCCTGATCTGGTATCAGGGCTCCCCAAACTGTCATAGCCGGAATAGTCTATGGCAATTACTTCGATATAGTTGTAAGGAGAATTCTGATACATTGGCTACACGAAGACAGAAAGTATCAAAAAAAAAGAACAGAAAGAAGAAAAAGTCTTCGCGAATAATCAATGTGATTCTTGTGCTGATGTTATTATCAGGCTTGTCCCTGCTGCTATATCCGACTTTTGCAGACTGGTGGAATTCCATGCATCAGGCAAAGGCGATTGCTTCTTACGTACAGGCAGTATCAGATATGTCTGAAGAAGAGAATGAAAGATTATGGAAAGAGGCAGAAGAGTATAATAAGGAGCATGCAGAAAGAGGAAATTCTTTCGACATAACTCAAAAGGAACGTGAAGAGTATAAGAAGATATTGAATGTCACAGGCAATGGTATTATGGGATACATCAGTATTCCTAAAATAAAGATTGAATTACCGATTTACCATGGTACCAGTGACAAGGTTCTTCAAGTTGCCATAGGACATCTTGCCGGCACTTCACTTCCGGTTGGTGGAAAGTCTACCCACTGTGTTGTTTCAGGTCACAGAGGACTTCCTTCAGCCAGGCTTTTTACTGATATTGATAAGCTGGTTGAGCGAGACACTTTTACAATCACAGTGTTGGACAGAACCATGACATATGAGGTGGATCAGATTCGAACAGTTCTTCCTCAGGAAGTTCAGGACCTTCAGATCGAAGAAGGTAAAGACTATGTCACCCTGGTGACATGCACACCTTATGGTATTAACACTCACCGTCTCCTTGTGAGGGGTCATAGGATTCCAAACAAGGCAGATGATATGAGGATTTCGGCAGATGCGCTGAAAATCGATCCTCTATTTGTGGCACCGGGAATTGCAGCGTTTATTCTGGGAGTACTTCTTCTCTGGATGATACTTAATACCCGGTCAAGAAGGAAAGCAGAGAAGTTTAAAAAACAATACGAAGAACAATACGATATACACTATGATGACGACAGCTTGGAAAGGGGCGAGTAGGAAAATGAAAGGAAAGAGCATCTATACATGGATTATTAGTATTCTGATGGTTTTGTGCTGTGCCGCTGCCGTAACAGCTGTCGGCCCGGCTAAGACAGTGAAGGCGGAAGAGCAGAAGGGAAGTCTGACAGTACACCTTCCCGAGAAAAACAAAGCGCAGGGTGTTCCGTTTAACCTTTACAAAGTGGCTGATAAAGACGCAAGCGGGAAGTTTGTTCTTACAAGCGATTTTGCGAAGTATAAAATCGAAGTGAACGGCCTTGATAACGAACAGATGCGTACAGCATCAACCGCGCTGGCAGATTATGCAATGCGTGACAGCCTTAAGCCCTATAAGACCGCTGCAAGTGACAGTCAGGGAACATGTGCTTTTACGGATCTTGAGCCGGGTGCCTACATGGTATTCAGCCCTGAAAGTATGGAGAGTCAGGAGAGTTATACACCTGTATTCGCTTATATACCGGCAGGTGCAGTAGACGGGAAACCTGTCTATGACTTTGAAGTAGATGCCAAGCCCTGGGATTCTGTAAAGACCACATCTTGTGAAGTTTATAAGATCTGGGACGATAATGATGATGAGGAAGTAGAAAGACCGGAAGAAATCGGGGTCCAGCTGCTTACTCAGAAGGATGGAAAAGTCTATGACACGGTAACTCTTTCTGAAGAAAACGGATGGCATTATATCTGGGAGGATCTTCCGGAAGATGACTATACTGTTATCGAGAAAGAGGTTCCGGAAGGATATGAGCTTTCCATTACACGTGAAGGAACTAAATGGTATATCAAAAATACATACAACGAAACCACTACAGAAACTGAAACAACAACTACAACAGAAGGTACTGTAACTACGACATCAGGAAAGAAGATTCCGCAGACAGGGCAGCTCTGGTGGCCTGTACCGGTACTCTTATGTGCCGGATTCTTATGCCTGATTGTCGGCATGATGAGACGCAGTAAGGGCAGAAGAAAATAATTATGAAAAAAAGCCCGAAAAAGAAACCCGTAAAGAAAAAGAAAAGAAAAGGAGGCGTCTGGACCGTTCTGGGGCTTCTTTTTCTGCTGGCAGCAGGCGGATTGACGGCATATAACTATTATGAGTCTTATACGTCCGGTCTGGCATCGGAGGAAGTGCTGGCCAAGATGCAGGAAAAGATTACGGAAACCCATGATGCGGATCCGGACGACGACCTGCTTGAAGACCGTGAAATGCCCACAATTGAGATAGACGGTTATCGTTATATCGGATATCTCAATGTTCAGGATCTGAAGATGACTTTGCCGGTCATGGAAGAGTGGGATTACAAGAGACTGAAGATTGCACCCTGTCGTTATGCAGGCAGCTACTATCAGGATAATCTTGTAATTGCCGGGCATAACTACCGAAGACACTTCAGTCCTCTGAGAGGCTTGGAGAACGGTACAAAAGTGAACTTTATCGATGTGGAAGGAAACACTTATCACTATGAGATCGCAGGAGTCGAAATCCTGAAACCTGACCAGGTTGATAAACTGGTCAGAGAAAGTGAAAAGTGGGATCTGACGCTGTTTACCTGTACAATTGGCGGACAGACCCGCCACACGATCAGGTGCGTTCGCATCGACGATGATACAACAAAAGATTTTTAATGTGAATTGATGCAGACATCGCTGGTATGACATACCTGCCTAATGGCATGCCATCCTGGGAGAGCGTTAGAGGGAGACTTACATGGATTGGTTAGGAAAAATCATCAAGTATTTAACAGAGAGCAGTAAAGTCACCAGGAGATGGAAACAGTGTATTTTTACATTGGCAGCAATCATTGTATTCGGTACGACCTATGCCTTGATTCTGCCGGCAATTACCATAGACAGGAATTCTGTCGATTCGGCTCCCGGCATGTATATGGAAGGTGAGACAGGTAATCAGGTAAAAAATGGAGAATCCATTCTTCATACTGCTTCAGCAGACAACACATATGAAGTTACAGTAGATTACAGTCGCGCCGCAGGTCTTGCGGATGCACAAAGCATAGAAGTAGAAAAGATCGGGTCTAACGATCCGGTCTATTCGTCGTACCGAAAAAAACTGACATCACAACTGGAATCAGGAAAATTAACAGCACTTGAAATCTTTTCCCTTACTTTCAGGGATGAAAATGGACAGCCTGTTGCATTTAGAGGTAATGCAAAGGTTACAATCACTTATAATAAAGCACTCAAAGCCGGTAAAGACAGCGAGATTCGCGCGTTTTCAGGCCTGATGCCGGAAAATGCAGTATGGTCCGGTGTGAGAGCTGATCGTAATGACGATTCCGTCAAATCCATCTCCTATCAAATCAATAAAGAAGGCATTACCGGTATTGCAGTTATCAGTAATGCGAAAGTTTCCGAAGCTGACAAAGAAGAAAAAGCAGAGGAGGCTTCTGAAACTGCGCCCGAAAACGGGGAAAAAGCAGAAGAAATCGGGACAAGTGAGGAAGTGGCTGAACAGTCTGAATCAGAACAAAACGAGACAGAGGAGGCTGTGCCGGAAGAAGAGAACGATGAGCAGGAGAAGTATACATTGACTGCTTCCGATGACAGTTATAAAGTAACAATGACTTACGGAGAGGACAGTGGCATACCTTCTGAAGGCGCAGAGCTTAAAGTGTCCGAAATTGAAGAAAAGAATAAAGATTTTGAATCTTATATCGAAAAGGCAGAGTCCTGTATCGGAGAAGATAAAGTAATTAGCCATGCAAAGCTTTATGACATTACCATTTTAGTGGACGGGAAAGAATTTGAACCCCAAGCCCCTGTACAGGTACGCATAGAAGCAAATGATATGCCTAAAGATAAGGCTGCCGAGATCAGCATGGTCCATATTCCGGAAGAAGGCAAAGCAGAAGTTCTTGGTGATAAGGATGTGGAACTGGAAAAGAAAAAAGACACTGTTAAAAGTGTAGACTTTACTGCAGAATCTTTCTCAGTGTACGGAATTCTCTACACTGTAGACTTTACATGGAAAGTTGATGGTAAGGACTATGAATACAAACTGGTTGGAGGAGGTTCAATCGGCCTTCGCAGCCTGATTGACTTACTTGGCGTATTTGAAAATACAGATCCTACGCTTTCTTTAAGAGACTCTGAAGACTCATATACTGCAGATGATTTTATAAAAGACATCGAGACAGTTGAGTTTTCGAATGAAGATTTACTTAAAGTTGTTCAGATTACTGAAGATACTACAGCAGGAGATATTAAAGATCAGCTTAATCTTTCACCCGAATATTCCGGGGAGCTTACTAAAGAACAGAAAGCCGAGATGGATGCCGTGAAATTCAAGGCACTGGACTGGGCTCTGTTTAGCATGAAGTCATTTTCATCTGATGAAAAACTGACTATAAAAATGAAAAACGGAGAGGAATGGACAATCAAGGTTACTGATCCTGTAACTGATACCAATCCCAATAACATGCAAGTCCTTAATACGGCAGATACCCGTAGCCAGGGTATCAAAATGTGGCTTTTTGATTATGACCTGGATCATTCCCTGGACAATCAGGATAACAAAGCCAATACTGATAATAATAAACAAGACGGTATAAATGCTGAATCTGACTACAAGTTCCTTGGATGGGGAGCCGGAAATAAAAACAATGACGCAAGCGGAATAAATGACTTTACAGGCCTTGATAATGACAATGGAAATAATATCCGGGCTCTGCAGGGTATTGTACAAAATTCTTTAGATGGCGGCTATCCGGTCCTTAATACAGGTACTTCCCTTGCATATCTTTTTGATCCTACAGCCGACACCGCTGATCGCGTGGTTTATGGCGGTAACAAAGATCAGGGAAATATTAACGGACTATTTGAGTACAAAAATGGATACTATACTTATGACAGTGATGAGCATTATGCGGAACTGAATTCAGATAATACGAACTTTACAGTCTATACGTCGACTCTTGCTCAGACTAACAAAAACGGTCAAAATCACAATCCGCCCCGTGCAGCTGGCTTCTTCCCCTTTGATACATATGCGCATGTTTATAATGATCTGAAATATGAGAATGACTGGCAACATTACGATGACTATGGAACCCTTTATCTGAATCCGGATGGCGATCAGGGTCGCAGTGGACTTAATCATCACCTTGGTGTTGCCATGGAGATGGAATTTGTAATTCCTAAAGACGGCGTAGATGATAATGGCAATCCCATTGAATTCGTCTTCTCCGGTGATGATGACATGTGGGTATTCATTGATGACCAGCTTGTTCTTGATATTGGAGGTCTTCATCAGCCGGTAGATGGAATCATAGACTTCTCAACAGGAATAGCTACGATTACAGGTAAAGCAACTCAGGCAGGGCATGCTGATAATACAGGAGCCAATGCGATTGTTACCGCAGAGGGTGCACAGAATCCAAGAGGAAATAACTTTGAGTTTTACCAGGCACTTAATATGCCAAATGGCGGTGATGGAAAGACTCATACAATGAAAATCTTTTATGTTGAGCGTGGCGGCTGCGATTCCAACTGTATGATCTCATTCAACCTTCCGCTTGTAAAAGGCAAAGCAGATGTCAAAGTTGCAAAATATGATCATTCATCAAATCCGGTTTCTCCTCTGAAAGGCGTAAAATTCGGTTTGTATACGGATGCTGCATGCACAGACCTGATTGAAGAGATTCCAACTGATGAGAACGGCTTATTACTTTTTGAGAGTTTGGCTATTAAAAATGATGATCAGAAGTATTACTTGAAGGAAACCACGCCGCTGCCAGGCTACAAGGCAAATGATACGATTTATACTTTAGAAGTGGCAGAAGATGGTAGTGGAAATTATTACTTCAAAGTCATGGCAGATGGACAGGAGATTGAGACAATCGGTGAAGAGCCGGCAATTCCTGTCATATACAATGAACCTTATGAACCGATTGACTTAACTGTTGAGAAAAAATGGCAGGATCAAAGCGGGCATAATGTGGAGCCTGACAGTAATATGTCAGCAACCTTCCAAGTGAAAAGGTATCAGAAATATGAAGGCGAGGTATCCACAACGGAGGATAAAGGCCCTGATACAACACTCAATATTTACACGCTGGATGGTTATGGTAATAATCCACAATTAGTCAGTACTTCCCACGATTATGTCCGGGGGAAAACAGTAACTATTTCATGGAAATATGATGGATACTATGGATGGAGTAAGTACTATCGCATCGATTCCGGACAAAACGTAAACACAGGGAATAATGTTTCCATAGAGGTCAGTATACCTGACGAAGGCGTAAGGAACGTTTATATCTGTGATGGTAATAGAGGCACTCAATATAGAGGAGTGTATGACCTGAATATTTCGGGTGAGACTGGTGCCAGGATTATTGAGAATACTACTGAACATGTAGAATCAGACTGGGAAGAAGACTTAGATTATACCGGTCCTACTCTTACCCTTCCTGACGATAAGATTGATGAAGACCATCCATGGACAGGTAAGTTCGAAGATCTGCCTTACTTCAAACGGGAAGGTGACCTTACTTACACGTATAAGTACTACATTGTGGAGACCGAAAAAACACCTGCCAATGCAACTCGTGTGTATGTGGACGGAAGCGGTAACGAGATAAGTGATCCTTCTGCACTGCAGACAGATCATGACAGTACACAGACCGTGATCAATAAGCTTCCTGAAGGTTCTTTGACGATTACAAAGAACATAAAGACAAACGGACAGATTGATGCGACAAAAACGGGCACCTTCTATTATGCGGTCTACAAAGAGCCATATGATAAAGATGCCTCTCCGGCACAGACCCCTGTCAGGACAGGAAGTATTGAAATCACTGAAAACGGTACAAAGACAGTTACGGAATCCGGACTGCTTCATGGAACTTATTATGTCTATGAGTTGACAGGAGCAGGTGGGACCCCGATTGTCAGTGGAGATAACGGTACATACCAGACTATCAACAACACTGTTTACAATGTGACAGGATCAGGGACCTCCAGCACTGTCAGTGAAACGACAGGATCAGTAACACTTAATAATGATCATGAAACTGTCAGCAAGACGGCCACAAAGACCTGGTCCGACAATAAAGAGCATCCTACGATCTACTTTAAGCTTTTCTATGAAAAGACAACTGAGGGAGATGTAGAAGATATTGCTGTTGAAGGAGCTGAATTTAAAGAGTTAGAAAATGGAGTTACATCCGTAACATGGGACGACCTGCCAAAGTATGATGAAAACGGTCAGGAGTATGTTTACATTGTTAAGGAGTATATTGAGAAGGCTGGCGGTGAATTAACCGTAGGGGATAAACAGTATACGAATGCGGCGCCTGAGGGATATCATAAGTCTGAAGATGGATTAAATGTAAACAATGATACTTCTGAAGACTATAATCCTAAGACAACCTATTCGGGAAAGAAACATTGGGTTGACACTCAAAATGGAGGTGCAACAAGACCTGATTCCCTGCAGGTAACTTTGTATGCGGATGATGTGGAAACAGATAAAACACCTGTCTGGACAGGTACAGATACTGCGGACTGGACTTATACGTTTAGTGATTTGCCGGTATTTGCTTCTGATGGCCATGCGATTCAGTATCGGGTTGAAGAGACTCTTAAACCAGGATATACAGCTGATGATCCCGTGATTGTGCCGACAGATTACAGAATGAAGGATGAGCAGGCTGATCCGTTAAAATATGAACCGAACACGGTTCTCGATATTCCGCTGACAAGTGATATTGATCTTGGATATATCGGCGTTAAAAAAGGCAATGTACACATGGTCTGGACACAAAGACCAATTGATGGAACAGTCAAACAGAAGATTATTGATGACCTGAATCAGACAGAAGGTTTAGGATTCAATAATGAAGTGACCATGGAAAATACGACATTTGTGTCGGGTATTCCGGGAGAATTTGTCTGGGAGAAGGGTACATTAACTGTCACCTGGAAGGCGACCGATAAGAAAATCCACCTTCAGTTTGGAAAGAAATCGCAGTGGTCTTTGATTGCATATGGAAAATATGAGTTTGAATATGCATCAGGCAGTACCGATTTTACTAACAGACTGAATACAACAGAAGTAACAGCTGAAAAAGACTGGATCGATTCTTCAGGACAGCAGATGACACCTGTAGATGGTACAACTGTAACCTTCGACCTGTTTGTAAATGGCATACCGCAGAACAAGCCAATTGTACTGAATGGAAAAATTGATGTATCTGAATTGAGTGATGATCCGGAAGTTGCAAAAACTCAGGAAGTGAATGCAGATGCAGTTTCAGCAAATGCTTACGAAAAAGAAGCTTGGAAAGCATACTGGGGCAATCTGCCGACACACGATAAAAACGGACAGGAGATTACCTACACTATTAAGGAGACAGTGATTCCGGCGGGATTTGACAATCAGAATCCTGACGGTGTTGCGGCAGAAGGTACCATTACCAATAAGCAGATAGTCATTGACATCAACATATTGAAGGTGAATTCTGAATCGCCGGCACAGCCTTTGACCGGTGCAAAGTTCAGACTTGATCAGTATGATTCGGAGCGAAAAGAAGTAATTAAGAGCTGGGATGAAACTGAGGTCAGTTCTGAAACCGGTAAAGAGGGAACGCTTAGTTTCAGTGGGCTTGGAATTGGTAAATACACACTGGTAGAAACCAAGAGTCCAACCGGTTATCTCAAAGCAAGTGAGGATCCGGAATTCGAAGTCATTGATGTAAATGGTATACTTACCGTACAGTTTGAAGACGTACCCGGTAAGGTGACTTATAATCCGGAGAATAAGACATTTACTGTTCATAATGAGCCGGGTGCGGAACTGCCCCATGCCGGAGGCATTGGCACTACTCGCTTTATCCTCTTCGGATCTCTTAGTATGATGTTTGCTGCAGCAGGTATGCTTCTGATGCGGAAGCGTGGGGAAGTAAACAGATAGCTGTCACTTGTAGTTAAGAAAAAACTTCCACTGCTTTGAGGAAGAAGAAAGACAATAAAAAACCGGCATGAATTGCGGGAATGAATACCCAAAATTCTTGCCGGTTTTTTTGCAAATAAGTTGACAATCTTCAATAATATTGTTAAAATTTGATAAAATACAACTAATTTTTGTTAATGTTTCTTAATGCGATAGAAAAGGTCATGGACTAAATAGATTGGCACAGGGTTCCGGCTCGTCCGGAATGAGGAAGGATACATCATGAAATGGCATAAGAAATTCATAGGATTTGTAGTAGAAAAGAGTAAGGACGGAGCACGTTGGAAAAAGATAATACTTACAATGGCGGCAGTGGTCGTATTTATAACGACCTATACTTTGATTTTGCCTGCCATCAGTATAGATAAGGATTCTGCTGACAAGGAATCCGGATTTTATATTCAGAACGAAGGCGCAGACACTGAGAGTGATACTGCGCCCTTTTTATCGGCTCTTGCGCCTGATCAATCCTATGAAGTTGTAATAAAATGTGACGATAATACAGTCCTTCCGTCGTCCGGCAACCTGCAGGTAAAGTCCATCAGCGCGGATGAGCCTCTTTATCGTTCCTGCCGAAAAGAGCTGGCATCGGGTATAAAAACACCAGGACCAAAAAGATTACAGGACTGCAGATCTATTCCCTGACATTTACAGATCGGACCGGTCAGCCCGTTCCTCTCTGGGGAGAAGCAGAGATTACCATCAACTACAATAAGGCTCTGGCAGCGGGACAGGATAGTGAGATTCGTGCATTTTCCGGCCTGGATGCGAAAAATGTTACATGGGCAGAAGTTAAGGCAGTCAGGAAAGACCAACTAATAAGCTCTGTAACCTATCATATAAATAAAGAGGGCCTTACCGGTATAGCAGTGATTGGGAAGGCTTCTGAAAATGATAAAGAGGAGACCGGGAAAACTGCTAAGGAAGAAGTGACCGAGAAAACATCCGGTCAGGTTACCGAAAAAGACAGTGATACTGAAAAAGACGCCGGAAAAGAGAAAGAGAGCACACAAGCAAAAGGCAGTAAGGCTGTATCAGATGAACCCGAAGTAAAGGCAAATACTGCTGAGGGTGAGACAGGTACTCTATCAGCCTCAGGAGATGATTACGAGGTAACTCTGTCCTTTGGAAAAGACAGCGGCATCCCGGCAGAGGGTGCTTCTCTTAAGGTGTCTGAAATTCAGGACGGAAGCAAAGCATTTGCATCCTGTATGAACAAGACTGAGCCTTGTATCGGAAAAGACAAAGAGATCAGCCATGCAAAGCTTTATGATATCACTATTCTGGTGAACGGAAAAGAATTTGAGCCGGAAGCACCGGTCCAGGTTCACATAGCAGCAAAAGACATGCCTTCAAAAGAAGAAGGCCAGATCAGCATGGTACACATCCCGGACAAAGGGAAGGCCAAAATGCTGGATGAAAAAGATGTCACAATTGAGACTAAAAAGAAAGATGTAAAAGGTGTGGAGTTCACAGCGGATGAATTTTCCGTATATGGGATTATCTATACAGTAGACTTCCACTGGGAAGCAGATGGAAAGAAGTATGAGTTCAGTATCCCAGGCGGCAGATTTGCAGGCTTTGCGCAGATTGTGGAAGAACTTGGCATCAGCCAGGGGGATCCGCAGAACTTCCTGGAAGAAGTGGAAAAAGTGGAATTCAGCAGCCCGGAACTGTTATGGGTTGGCCGGACTGAGGAGGATACTACGGTCGGTGAACTGAAAGATGCGAACAAACTGGACTGCCGGTACAGTTCGGAACTGACCCGGAAAGATATAGAAAAGATCAATGAGCAAAAGGTGGAGGCAGGCGACTGGGCACTGATCAGTCTGAACCCCTTTACAAGCAAGGAGCACCTGACGGTCACCATGAAGAATGGGGATCAGTTTGAGGTGAAGCTGACTGACGAGCAGATTACTGCAAATGTACTTACGGCAGATGGAAAAACATACTCCATTACAGTGACATTTGATGAGGATGCCGGGATACCGGCAGGAACAGAGCTTGTTGTAAAGGAAATCAAGCCAGGGACAGATGCTTATATTCAGGATATGGGAAAGGCCTGGACTGAGCTTAATAAGAAATATATTAAACAGGAAAAAGCTATAAACATCAATAAAAGAGGTCTTGACGAATTCAATGATATTCGTCCTGTGAATCTGGATGACGCACGTTTCTTTAACATTAAACTGAAGAATAACGAAGAAGAAATAGAACCAAAGGCTCCTGTTCAGGTAGACATCAGGTATACAGATGGATTGGAGTCAGACTATGAGCAGGACAGCTTTTCTGATATTGGTACATTTGTCGGCCAGAAAACGTATGATAATGCTCCATTTGAGATGAACAGTGCTCTTGCCATGCCTCTGCTAAGGTCTTTGTCCAATACAAAAGGAAACCAGCTTAAGGATATTGAGGCACATAAGAGTCTGCATAATAATGATGATGGGACTTATACCATGTCTCTTACTGTGAAAGGAGACTCTGTTGCAAACGAAGAGTATAATAAATCGAATATCCTTTTTGTGATGGACCGCTCGAGTAGTATGACCAATAACAATGTGGAATATATCCCTTATAATGGTCCATATCAAAGCGGAACTACATATTACGGAACTAATGATGGAAAGAACTTTTTTGCACTTTCGTATTATTGGGGTAATTATTATAATGGTTTTTCCCAATATTATGGGGATATATATACTGGTGTAACCCGACTTGCGGCCGAACAGGCTGCTATGGATGTTTTGATCCAAAATCTGCTTGCGAAAAATGATCCTGCCAATCCGGATAAAAAAGACCTGATTGAAATTTCGGTTATAAGTTTTGCCGAAGACAGACAGTCCGGCAATACTGAGTATCTGGATTGGACCAGCAGCGATTACGAGGGATTGATGGAGGCTGTTAATCAGACAAATACACCAGCTGGAACAAACTGGGAAGACGCTTTAATCTATGCCAGAGAACAGGCAGCTATAAAAAAGGATGATCAGCCGGATGAGGATGTGTATGTGATATTCCTCACAGATGGAGAACCGACAGCCGTATATGGTGAACATGATGGTGCGCAGCACTACAATGATAGTTATGGAAATGTTATAAGAGGCGGCTTTGATTATGCACTGAAAGAAGAAGGATCCTATGAAGGCCCCGGAAAGGAAGATGACGGTGAAAATGCTTTAGACCGGGCAAAAGAAATCGTCGATGCCGGTTACAAGTTCTATGGAATCTTTACCTTTAACCCCGGAGAAGCTCAGACAAAGTATCTTAGAAGATTGATGAACTTTGGTTATACAGGTGTTGACAAAGCCTATGAAAATGATGCAACTAAAGAAGACACGGAAATCGTCAAGAAATACTTCACCAATGCGGATACGCCTGAAGCACTGACAGAGGCTTTTGAAAAAATATTCGCGGATGTATCAAGTACCCTTGGACACGGCGATGTAGTCATTACTGACGGTTTACAGGCTGCGGACGCCATGACGACAACAATCCATGCCAATAAGGCAGATGGTTATCGTTATTCTGTAACCGATGCAGATGGGAATGAGCTTTACTATGTCACCGCAACAGGAAATGATTCAAATCCTACGGTCACTTTCCATATTGATGGACAAGATTATCCTGCAGGCGAACCTGAAACAGGGGTAGACGATAAACCATATTATTCAGTGACCGTAAACGGAACAGAGTATAAGATGGCGCTGGCTGAGCTGAGCGGCCGGGAGCTGACGTGGGATTTGTCTGCAATAGGAACCCTTCTGCCGGAGTGCACTTATAAAGTGGATATTATCGTATGGCCGAATCAGGAGGCATATGATTATGTTGCCGGATTGAATAATGGCCTGCCGGGATACACATGGGATTCCAGTGTGGAAGCTGATCCGGATTATTATCACGAAGTTACAGTTGACGGCAAAACATATGGTTATTACACCGGTGGCGTTGCCGGACACACTTCCATCGTAAAGTATAAGGACAGTGAGGTATACAGCGTTCTTACCAACACTCACCAGGAATTGAATTATTCCATCGTGAATACGAAGACAAATGAGGTAACAGGAGAGACCACCACTACCAGTGAACCACAGGATCCGGTTCCGCTTGAGCCTCAGAAACCGATGGATCTGGTTGATACGAACTCCAGCATTGAGAAGCAGTGGAATATTGATCTGGACCCAAGCATACTGGCTCAGCTTTTATATCCGGCAGATGGAAGTCATTATACACTTACATTTGATATCATGCAGGATGCGTCAGCAACTCCGTATAAAACAATTAAACTGGGATGGGACGCAGAAAAGAACAAGTACGTGTGGGAAGAAGGCAGTGAGAGAGATATAGAGTATAATGGGACCACATACTCTATTGGTACCAGATGGAAGAAGGATTTTGCCATTCCTACCGGACTGATGCTTAGCGAAGAGCGTATGGATGCACTGGGAATGGACAAATCCGCCTATCCTTCCGGCAAGTTTTCAGTAGACGGAGAGACCGAAAAGACATATTATCTTCTGGAAGACGGACATGATTACAGGATTAAAGAGCATAATCTGACTTATGAGTTTGACTTTAATGCCGATGTATTTCATCCTATGCTTGTCGACGGAAAAATGCAGAATGTCAATTTCACTAAAAATGGAGATTCTGTGAACATTTCAAACATGACAAACACTACCGGCGGACTCGCTTCTTTAAAAGTAGAGAATACACTGCGCGGATATATTCATCTGGAGAAACATGTAGTCGACAAAGATAATAATACTATCGACTCGGACAAAACAAAGTTTGAATATAATCTTGTCCTGACGAATGAAGACGCTCCGTTTGAAGGGACTCATATACCATGGTACGGAATAAATGGTCTGTATTATCATGATGCAGCTTTCAAATATTACCAGGTGTATTACGAGAATAACCAACTGAAAATTAAGGATGAATCCGGACATGTTTATCCTGTAAGTGGCTCATTTGATTTGAATGAGTCAGATGAACAGCCAATTACCTACCTTGACGGGGATAAAGAGATTGAACTGGCGCTTTTTGGTAATCAAACCAAAGCTTCACAAGATCATAAGACAGCAACAGCTACTCTGCAGATGTCCCAGGGCGAGCTGCTGAGTATTGCCAATGTCCCGGCTGATACACATTACCAGATTGATGAATCGCAAAAACCCGGGTATGAACTGGTTGGAATTGATAAAAGGTATGAGCCTGATGATATTCAGGAAGAACCTGAGTCGACAACAATTGACCTGGATAAAAGGGAAATATCCGGAATAATTGTACCCAACCATCATAATTACATCGCTTATACTAATCGCTGTCTGGTGACTGATATCAATATTCAGAAAGTGGATGAAAGCGGCAATGGACTTGAGGGGGCAATATTTGAACTCTATAAAGTCGGCGAAGACGGTATCTCTGAATCACCTGCGGCTGAAATTGAAAGCGTAGGCGGACTGGGCAGCATCACAAAAGTGATTGAGGGTGAAAAAAAGAGTTTTACCAGTGCTTTCGAGACAACAGGCGAAGTTCAGATAATCTCCGGGCTGCCGAATGGTACTTACAGGCTTTATGAAAAGCATTATCCTGCAGGATATGTCAGCACATATAGTTACATACAATTCAGGATAGAAGATCGCAAGATCAAGGATGTAACTACAGACACCGGAGAAACAGATAAACTGGATACTGATGAAGAAAATATTGATCTTATAATTGCCAACACTCCCGGTGCAGCCCTTCCCAACTCAGGCGGCCCAGGAACAAGACTCTTCACGATTTCCGGCTTGATTCTGGTATTCGGAGCAGGATTCCTACTCATGAGAAGACGCAGAATCATTTAACAGCAGGCAGAGAGACCAGCTCATTTCGGTGGCTGTTCTTTCATTTTGCCATTATTGAAAAAGGGACCGGTTTCGGATATACTGAATTCGAACTTTCCAAAAAGGGCAGAAATCAGGAGAATTATCCTGTTGCCGGATTAAGTGGAAGGGCTGCAGGAGATAAAATGAAAGAAGAGGAATTTTGATGATTATTGTATATATCATGTGTCTGCTGTCAGTGATCAGTTTCACCCTGTTCGGTGTTGATAAGCATAAAGCAGTTAATCATAGATGGCGGATTTCAGAGATGTCATTGCTGTTGTCTGCAGTGTTGGGGGGAATAGGCGGCCTGACGGGGATGCTGTTTTTCCGCCATAAAACAAGAAAATGGAAGTTTCGGATCCTCGTGCCTTTATTTGCGATCATTGATGCATTTGTGATCGCCTTTTTTCTGCAGACTTCTTTTTATTACCATGCAGATGAAACTGCGGCTGCCGCTATGCAGTCAGACAGTCCGGTCACAGTGGTGAAAACGGACGGGGGATGGCTGTTCGACGGTCCGTCGGATGATGTGGCGCTGATATTCTATCCGGGTGCCAGGGTAGAGGAGACGGCATACGCGCCTCTTCTGCGCAGACTGGCAGAAGAGAAGATGGATGTCTGTCTGGTCAAGATGCCTTTTCGCCTTGCTTTCTTCGGAATGAATAAAGCAGGAAAGATTATGGCCCATACCGACTACAGCCGCTTCTATATAGGCGGTCATTCCCTGGGAGGGGCCATGGCAGCTTCCTACGCTGCCGGGCATGAGAGTGATTTTTCAGGACTGATCCTGCTGGCCTCGTATCCGACCGATGAAACCGGCATCGATACGCTTTTGATCTACGGGTCTGAGGATGAGATCCTCAATGTCGACCGCTTTACCGCTTCGCTCTCCCTGCTGTCGGGAAGATGGGAAGAAGCTGTAATAGATGGAGGAAATCATGCGGGATTTGGAAACTACGGCAGCCAAAAAGGAGACGGGAAAGCAGGCATCAGCCCTTTGGAGCAGCAGGAGAAAACAATCGAATATATTAGCGAATTTGTTAAGGCAAAATGATAGCATCGGCCCTGTAAATGCAGGGCCGGTTTTTACGCCGCCAGCATATCTCATTGCTTCAAGATTATATCCCTGTTATAATCGTATTTAGGGATTCCTCCGGAGGCGGGAGGAGTCCGGAAATGAAAAAGGATAAGACGCTACAGGAACTGACTATTCTTGATGACTTTATGTTCGGAGCTGTAATGATGGAGCCGGAGAACTGCAAAGCGCTGCTTGAAAGGGTTCTTGAGATTCCCATTGATCATGTGGAGATTGATGTAGAAAAAAGCCTGCGTTATCACCCTGAATATAGAGGGGTACGTTTGGATGTCCTGGCAAAGGATAAAAAAGGGACACGATATAATGTAGAAATGCAGGCGAGTAAAACTCCGATAGAGAAAAGAAGCCGTTATTATCATGCACAGATGGATATGGATCTTCTTTTGGCGGGTACGCCTTATGAAGCCCTGCCGGAAAGTTTTGTCATCTTTATCTGTAATTATGATCCGTTTAAGAAAAGGAAATATCGTTACAGAATTAAAAACTGCTGCCCGGAACTTCCTGAGTTGGAGTTTGAAGATGGTTTGCATACGATTATCCTGAGTAACAAAGGGGACAATCCACATGAGGTACCCAAAGAACTGGTCAGCTTTCTGGAATATACAAAGATTGCGACTCCTGATGATCAGGTGGAATCCGATGATGATTTCGTCAACCAGGTACAGAAAACGATTTGTCAGATCAAAAGCAGTCGTGAAATGGGAGAACGTTATATGAAACTTCAGTTATTACTTAAAGAGGAAAGACTTGCAGGCCGTGAAGAAGGCCGTGTAGAAGGCCGTGAAGAGATTATCTTTGATATGGTACGTGATGGTGAGATTCCAGCTGAAACCGGAGCAAAAAGGCTTTCTTATACCCTGGAAGAGTTTCAGGAAAAGTTGAAGGTATATTGTCAAGAGAATCCTGAAAGTATCTGACAACAATGGTAAGCCATAGTATCTAACTGTATTAAAGTACGTAAACCGGAGGAATCCTGTTTATACAGAAGATAAGATGAGGTTAGACTATGAAAGACATGTGCCCTTTGGCATGATATTGTTATTCAGAGAGAAAGACAACAATCGAATATATCAGCGAATTTGTTGAGGAAAAATGAAAGTATCGGCCCTGTGTTTACAGGGCCGATTATTCTTGTGCCGGTCTTTCTCCCTATGGTAAAATCATTATATGACCAACTTCGAATTATTAAAACATTTAAAAGAACAGATCGATAAAGATGAATGGGAGACTCTGGCTGATGGTGGGTCACTGCCGGTCAGCCATGCAAACCGGGCCATCCTTCTGCAGATGCGTGACTTTAAGCCGGCTGCCTGCAAATCTCTTTCAGCCGGAAAAGTCCGCCGGCTGGAAGACCTTCTTTCTTCCTATCTGAATCAATACATGGAAGACAGGTCTGACTGGCATAAGTGGATCATCATGGTCTGCCTTTTCCGGGCATTTGTCGCGGAGGAGCCCCTGCATCCCCGGGAGGCTGTTAACTACCGTATTGAAAGGACTCCGGCCGGTGTCCTCTATTACTGTCCTGTCAAAGAGACGGGAGAGGAGAACATATGCAGCTTTTGTCCTGCAAGGAAAGGAGGAGGTGCTTAGCGTGGAAAACAGGATTCTGGATATACACTGCCCTCAGTGCGGGGCAGCCGCCGAATTTGATATTGTCCGGCAGCGATACGTCTGCGGATACTGCGGCGGAGAAGTTGAGATCAATGCTGCTCTGAAGGAGAAGCAGGGTTTCAGGAAAATGCGCGGTAACGTTCTGAAAGAATCTGTCAGAAAATACAAGCTCATTCACGCGTCCTGTAACGGCTGCGGGGCTGAGGTCGTTTTTGAAGAAAGTGAGGCTCTTTCAACCTGCGCTTTCTGTGGCCGCAACCTGGTGCGTTCTGACTATCTTGATGCCCGGAATATGCCGGAGAGTGTGATTCCCTTTGGGCTCACCCCTGAAGAAGCCAAGGACAGGCTTGGAGAATGGTGCCATGCCAACAGTGGGAAGGTCGAAGCAAAGAAATTGGCCGGTCTGGTCCCGGAGCTGAAGGGCTTCTACCTGCCCTACGAGCTGGTGCAGGGACCGGTCCATATGAAGGTGTCCAGGATGGATGGAGCAAGAAGTTACAGATGTGAAGGCTTTATGCGGGATGAATTTGTGAACCGGTCCAGACAGCTTGACAATCTCCTGCTGGACGGAATGGAGCCTTTCGACCTGGACGGCCTGACAGAGTTTGACTTTGCCTATGTGGCCGGCCAGCGCGTAAAGGTATCGGATATCGAAGATAAGGTACTGGAGGACCGTGTCCGCGAAGAGGCGGAAAAGGCCTACAGGCCTGCTGTAAGAAAGACCCTTGAGACGAAGGCGGTGGAAGTGGATGCTGATGTAAGCTCTGCCGTAAGGCTGCCGGTCCTGCTGCCGGTCTATTACATTTGCAGGGGAGACAGCATGGCTGCCGTGAACGGGCAGACGGGGAAGGTCAGCGTCCGGGCAGAGAAAGAATCCCACTACCATTTCCTGCCCTGGTGGCTGAAGGCTATTGTGGCTACCCTTCTGTTTACAGGTATCATTTTCGGGGTATTCTGCCTGTTCGGAATGGAAAGAGGAACAAGCCTGCTTATAGCCGGGGTGCTTACCCTGTACTTTATCGTGGTTACCCTCTGTCTTTACAGTGATACCACCAGAAACAGTTTCTCCGTGGTGTCGGGCAGAGAGATATTTACATCGGGTGAGAAGACCTTTCACCGTGACCGGGGAGAACTTGTACTGGATGAAAAGCTCCTGGCAAGAAAGATTGAAGATCCCGTATATTTCAGCAATATCAATGGAAAAGAGGAGCCGGTTATCCTGCGGTTCACTTCGCCTGTCAGGATTGCCCGTATGCTTTTCCTTGCCACCGTCGCTCTTTTTCTGCCGGTCATCATTGCCCTCTTCCTGAACGGGTTTAACTTCAGTCAGCTCAATCTGGGAGGCTCGGCCGTCTGGTTCTGCATCGCGGTGCCGGTGGTACCCATCTATCTGCTTAAATTCGGTATCGTGGAGCTCCACGACAATCCCTGGATCTACCGGATCAGAGAAGACGGAGGCAAAAAACGCTACAGGCCAAAGGGGGATAAGATCAGTAAGGATACAGTCATGGATATCCTGCGGATCGTTTTCATACCTCCGGCAAGTCTGGCGGTATGGTTTGGCATCATATGCTTTTTTACCATGTGCTATCTGACGGCTTTCGGGTGGTAAAAAAACGGGGCTTTTGCCTTTTTACCGGGTTTCTTCGTGCTTTTGGAGAGGATTTCCATCAATCATTAAAAAAACTGTTTCTTACATGATAGTAAAAAAAATCTCTCCATCAAAATAGAAACATATCTCATTATACATGAACTAATTATACCTGTTTCCATCAACACAAATGCTTTGTATATCTATCCATGAAAAAGAAGGAGGAAAATATTACCAAATCCTATCGTGACATGATTTATACATGAAAAATAAGGAAAATGTACCATCAATACACCTAATAATATAAGTATACATGACATGTATCCCTGAACGTCCATCAAAAATAAAGAGAAGAATTACCATGATTGAAAAGAGGATTCCCATGTACACATCATTAGACCAGGCAATCAGAGACATATTCGGCAGCGACCGCACTGTTGACAAAAAGCGGTCTGTCCCGGGAGGGGATATCAACCGGGCCAGCGCCCTGACACTGGATGACGGCACAGTCATCTTCATGAAATCAAATTCCCCCGGATTTCTTGATATTTTTGAGGCGGAAGTGGAAGGCCTGGAGGCGATCAGGAAGACAGGTGCCATCGGCGTGCCGGTTGTTCTGGGCCTCGGCAGGGAAGCCGGCTTTTCCTTCCTGCTCCTGGAATTCATTTCGGGGGGAAAGAAGATTCCGGATTACTGGGAGGTCTTTGCAGAGGAGCTTGCTGCCATGCACAGAAAAGGCCGGGGAGAAGTCTATGGTTTTGACCGGGACAACTGGATCGGCGCCGGAAAGCAGATCAACAGTACCCGACATTCCTGGATCATTTTTTTCAGAGACTGCAGACTGGAACCCCAGCTGGCACTGGCGGACAGATTCCTTTCCCCTGAAGACAGGAAACGGGCAGATTACCTGCTTGCTCATCTGGATTCTTATCTTTGCGAGCCGGAGGCACCCGCCCTGATCCACGGCGACCTCTGGGCCGGCAACATGATCACGGGCAATGACGGGAAGGGCTGGCTGATCGACCCTGCGGTTTATTACGGCCATCCGGAAGCTGACCTTGCCATGACGGAACTCTTCGGCGGTTTTTCCGGGAGATTCTATGCGGCATATAGAAAGGCCTCTCACCTGGAGCCGGGCTATGAGGACCGCCGGGATATTTACAATCTGTATCACCTGCTTAATCACCTGAATCTGTTCGGAGGCGGGTATCTCGGTTCTGTCCTGGCTGTTCTCAGAAGATACGGCTGAGGCGGCTGGTCAACTTAGACAGTCTATTTATCCTGTTTTTTCCAATTCCCGCCCCGGGCAGATGATATAATCATTATGAGTAAATGTCCTGATTTTCCATTTGCCGGAGGTGATAGCGGTGTTATCGCAATGGAATAAAATGTGGATTGAATTCAAGGAAAAGAACGGCTGTGACAGCGATGTCATGCTGGATGAAGTAATCTTTGACGCTCCAAACGGTGTGGAAGCTTCTTTTGACCTTCTTGAGATGCTGGAGGGTAAGTATATCCTGCATCTTACAAAGCGTTTTCACATTTACCGGGCCGATTTCGCAAAGTTCCTGCTCTATCATGAGTTTACTCATCTGATGGATTTTATTGAGTTTCCTTTTGAAAAACCGACCCTGGATGATATCCGTAAAGGGAGGATCATAGAGGACAATATCAATACCGCATCGGACCGGAGTATCTTCGGTACTTACGGCGAGATCCACCTGCCTCAGAAGATTTCGGGCGAGAATATTTTCGAAGGGGATGCCGGCAAGAGACTATTTGATTATATGAATACCTGGTCGGAATTCCATGCCTGCCAGATCGCCTTCAGGGAAATCATCGGCAGTCCCGATGCAGGTACAGTTATTGACGTTACCAAGAACCAGGTGCCGGGGCCTTTCCGGGATATCTCCATCCAGAAGATGCTCAGTGACTGCCTGCGGCGTGCCCATCTCACCTATCGTAAATTTGCGGCCTTGCTGGTTCCCCAGATGTTTGTCCTCTATTTCAGGCAGATCATGTATCTGTTCGGCTATGTATCATTCTTCGGCAATGATATTGACATGCTCAAACAGACCTTTACGGTGATCGGGGTTGAGAACCTGGAAGACCTTTATCTTGACATGTACCGGGCCCTGAAAAAGAAGGACACAAAACGGATCCTGGAATTTTCGGAAGAGATCTACAAGGATTCCTATCTGCCATTTGTAAAGGATTACATCAGAAAGACCTATGATCCCGGTCTCTATACGGAGGAAGAGCTGGACCAGATCACGCCGGACAATTATCACGCATTTCTGGAGATGATTGCCAACCGCAAGGGAGGCCGCCTATGGAGCGGAAGAGTCAGTCCTGTCTTTGGCGTGAACGATGTGGGCAGGGCCTACGGGTCTGTGGATCCGGAGACGATCAGGGAGATGATGAGGAAGAATCAGAGTCTTCCCGGGGGAACCATGAAGACGGATTTCTAAACAGGACAGCAGCATAGCTTTTCCAAACCGGCTTCAGCAGCGGAGCCGGTTTTTTTCGTAAAAATCCCTGTTTGAGAGACAGGGTCCTGTTGACATTATGTTCAGAAAATGTTAATATTTATGTTAGCTTATTGAAAGTATTTTTCTTTTCTTTTTTTCACTTCTTTTATGATGTTCCTGCATCGATTATGACGACACACTCCGCGCAGAAGCGGCATCCGGAAAAATCTCCGGAAAATCCAACACACAGTATAAAAGACATAATTTATATATAAATGTATAGAAAAGCCATTTGTTTTAGTTTTTTGGCAGTTTGTAAAGGAGAGATTATGGACAGAAAATTGCTGAAAGGATTTTTTGTATTGCTGCTTGCTTTGACAATGGTCCTGACTGCAGGAGGAGTGACCGGCTATCAAAAGGTTGAGGCAAGTTCCTCCGGCATGCTTCCGGAAGATAAGGAAGGAACGTCTGCCGACCGGTCTTCAGCTGTGGATGAGAACCTGATCACAGACCTTGCGGACCAGATCAAAGTTACTGCGGATTCCCAAGAGGCTGTTGATAGAAACGGTTATGTGGATCTTACAGTATCATTTGCCGTTCCCGCAGGGAAACAGGATGTTTTGTCCGGAAATGAGACATGGATCTATGACCTGAACGGCCTTGCGGACAAAAATCCGGTCAAAAGTTTCAAGGGCCAGGGCTATGTACTGTCGGAAGGAAAGAGCATCGGCACTTTCCTGGTAGAGGACCAGACTGTCCGGATGAACCTGAACAGAAGATATATACCGCAAAAGGAATTTGAAATGTCCGTCCGGATCAGGGTATATTTTAATAAAGAAAGGATCGGAGAGACGGACCAGATTAAGATTTCCCTGCCTTCGGCCTCAAACAGTGTGAAGGTTACGCTGAAAAAAGAGGGTGACAGCAATCAGACGACATCGGCAGGCAAAAGTCTGACCCTTCCTTTCCTGCGTACAAAGGCAGCCGGAGATGAAGAAGCCTCCATCGAGAAGTATATTGAAGAAGATCTTCATTTGCCCCTTCTGGCCTTCGATATCAGTTACTCCTGTCAAATCCTGGCCTATATCACAGAGGACGCGGACAGTGCAAAGATAACAGATCAGCTGGTTGATGGTATGGAGTTTGTATCTTCTGCAGGACAGGTAACCGTTTCGGATATGGGAACAGAGAATGACCATGCCGCGGATGGAACCGTGTCCGGAAAGGGAACAGCGATCGGGGATGCCAAAGCTGCCATCAGCGGTAAGACCCTGACTGTGAACATCGATGATGCTGAGAGTCTGAGAGGCCACTGGGTCAAGGTTGAATTCGATGCAAAGCTTGACAACAGTGTAGTAAAAGATCTGGATACCTATAAGAGTGCCAAAAAGTCGGTGACAGATAACGGCACCGTGACCAGTAAAGATTATCCCGGCAGTCATGAAGGCGTGCCCAACAAGGCATCTTACTCTGTGACTGCAGACGGGGAAGAAAAGTATAAAGCAGAATCCAATGAAGTGACTGTTGAACCTGCCACGACTGATATTTGTGTCGAGAAGGTATGGAAGGACAGTGAGGACAAGGATATCGATTGGCCGGATGATGCCGAAGTCACGGTGGCGCTCCTTGAAAACGGACAGACAAGCAACCGGACACTTAAACTGACGGCTGATCAGCCGAGCGGCAAGTTCGAAGATCTGCCCATGTATGAATCGATTGCCTTTACGGTTTCTGAGAAAAGCGTGTCCGGCGTGCCCGGGGATTATACTACGAAGATAGAAGACATCACTGAAGAGAGTGGCGGTGTTCAGTCATACAGGATTGTGAATACTTTAAATAAGGAAACCCCGGCTACTACCGAAGTGGCGGTTGAGAAAGTCTGGAAAGACAAGTCCGGTAAGACGATAGCATGGCCGGGCGGGGCCAAGGTCATAGTAGCTCTTCTCAAGGACGGGAAGAAGACCGGCCAGACCCTGACACTGACTTCATCGAAGACCAAGGGTACATTTACGGGACTGCCTGTGGAGGGTGTTGTTAAATATTCTGTAGATGAGACGTGTGTGTCCGGCGTGTCCGGAGCCTATACCACAAAAGTGGAGGATATTACAAAAGCGGGAGGAGGAACCCGGTCCTACCGGATCACCAATACCCGTAAGACGGTATCCGTCAAACTTCGGAAGGTGATATCAGATACCAGTAAACGTCTTTCCGGGGCTAAACTCCAGATCAAGAAGGGCAGCACCGTGGTACACGAGTGGAAATCCGACAAGTCCGACCACCAGGTCAGCGGCCTGGAACCGGACGTGGTCTATACGGTTCACGAAATAAGCGCCCCCAAGGGCTATGAAGTGTTTGAAGATCTGACCTTTGTCCTTAATGACGACGGGACAGTGGATGAAGAGACGGAGGACACCAGTGTGACCGTGGGAGATGACGGGGTGATCATCCTTGAGGATGACAAGGCTTCCGGAGACAGTGATGACGATGATAAGAAGAAATCCGAATCCGGAAAGGGATCCGCTACCGGTGACAAGACGCCTGTAACAGGTATGGTCATGCTCTTCCTGGTATCCATGATTATAATGCTAGAGATCTGGACTGTGATGAGAAAAAGAACAAGATAAGAGTAAATAAGGCTGGGGCTGCCGCATTAAAAAATGCGGCAGCTCTTTTTTGTGCGCTATTTTAAGGAGATTGACCGCAAACTTCGATAAAAATATTTATAAAAGTACGGATAAGCTATTGACATTTGAGGAATCATACGTATAATTATAATAACTTTAATAAAAATATTAATAAAAGAAATGTACAGAAAGACAGGAAACAATTCAATATTATGTACAGTTTAGGTGGGCGTTTAATATAAAAATCATACATAATGCACCATATTTCCGGGCTTTGGAAATGGAGTGGATTAATGGATTTCCGGAAATCAGAAATAGTTGGCATTAAACTTCTTTCGTTTTTTTCCTAAAATGAAGCCACAAACAAAGAAGCAGTGCTTAGGGGATGCCGCAAGGCAATTCCGAAGCCGGATGAAAAGAAAGAAGGAGGAAGTAAGATGAGTAACACATGGCTGGATCTGGAAGATGCAGTAGTAATTGTAACCGGCGGTGCTTCAGGCATCGGCAAACATGTGGTTGAGTGCCTTCAGAAGGTCGGAGCGAAAGCTGTGATCGTTGACATGAGTGTTGAGACCGGCGACGAACTGGACGGCGCTTACTGTGTAAAGTGTAATGTGGCGGATCCGGACAGCGTACAGGCAATGGTTGACGCCGTAATCGCAAAATACGGCAGGATCGATGCCCTGGTCAACAACGCGGGAATCAATCTCCCCAGACTTCTGGTGGATATTGCCGGCGAGAAACCCGAATACGAACTGAACAATGATTCTTTCAGCAAGATGTTTGATGTAAATGTCAAGGGCGTATTCCTCTGTGCACAGGCCTGTGCAAAGCAGATGTTAAAGCAGGGCAAGGGAGTCATCCTCAACATGTCTTCCGAGTCAGGTAAGGAAGGCTCCCAGGGACAGTCAGCATACGCAGCTTCCAAAGGAGCAGTCGATACATTGACAAGATCCTGGGCCAAGGAACTGGGCAAGTACAATATCCGTGTTCTGGCATGTGCGCCCGGTATCATGGAGGCAACAGGTTTAAGAACACCTGCCTACAATGAAGCTCTTGCCTATACCAGAGGATGCAAGCCGGAAGAGTTATCTACTGATTACAGCAAGACGATCCCTCTGGGACGTGACGGCAAGCTTGATGAAGTCGGCGAGCTGGTTGCTTACCTTGTTTCCGACCGCGCAAGTTATATAGCAGGAACAACCATCAACATCTCCGGAGGAAAGTCCAGAGGATAATAGATTCGTCATTAAAAAAAAGGAAAGGAACGCTGACCCGATGAAAAAACTTTTCATGGACAACAGAATAGCGATGATGCTGCAACATTTTCGTAACACCCCCATTGTCAGAGTCAGCGACCTGGCCTCCAAACTGGATGTCAGTGAGAGAACCGTAAGAAACGACATCAAACAGCTGAACCGGGAGATCGCTCCTCATGCGGCGATCGAAGGGGGCAAGGGGAAGTACAGTCTTCGGGTTTTCCATACGGAAGAGTTCAAAAAGATATACCAGGAGATTACACAGACCGATGAGTTCCTGAACTCTCCCAGAAACCGGATGAATTACATTTTCGCGAGACTGATGCGGTCCGAGGAGCCTCTTCTGACTGATGAGCTGGCCTATGAGATGAACATAGGGCGGACAACGATCATCAGTGATTTAAAGAAGCTTCGTGGTGAGATTGAAAGCTATGGCCTTTCTATTCTGGGCAAGACCAGCAAGGGCCTGGTTCTTGAAGGAAATGAACATGACATCCGCAGATATGTATTGGAAAACGCATTTTCTTCCATCTACCAGGATTATCCTCTTGACCGGGATATCCTGGACATGATCGAGAAAACTCTGAAGGAGAATTCCTATGATAAGCGGGCACGGGCCGATTTCGTCAAATCCATGACCCTGATGCTGGACCGCTATCTTACCGGACACGGGATCGGGAAGCTTTCGGCCAAGTACTATAATCTGACCATCCGTCCGGATTTCGAACAGATTGCGGATCTGGCGGACGCTATAGGAAAAGAACTTCGCACCGATATCCCGCTGGAGGAAAAGCTCTTTGTATTTCAGCCGATCCTGGGTATGCACACCCCGATCGACCTGGAGGAAATGCGGACCATCATGCTGGATTCGGATGTAAAATCCCTGATCGAAAAGATTATAGAGAAAATCCGGGAAGAGATGAATATCACGATTGAGCATGATGATATCGAAGAAGAATTTGTCTACCATGTCATGTTCATGATCAACCGGCTCAAGTTCAAAGTGAGCCTGAAAAATCCGCTTAAGGATGAACTGATCCACAAGTATCCCCTGGCATATCAGATGGCGGGTATTGCTTCCGGAGTCATCTCCGAGGAATGCCGGCTGGAAGTCAATGAGGATGAAAAGGCTTACCTGACTGCCTACTTCGGAGTCTTCCTGGAGAAGTACAATCTCCGCAAGGAAAAGCCTTTCAGGATCGCCATTGTCTGCGGATCCGGCAGGGTGACAGCCAGACTGATGGCCCTGCAGCTGAGAAAGGTCCTTGACAGCTCGGCAGAGCTGGCCCTCTTTTCAGATGAAAAGGCCGGACCTGATGAGCTGAACAGCTTTGATGTGATCCTGACTACGGTAGATTTACCCTTCCCCTGCAGGAGACCGGTTATAAGGATCCGGGAGATATTCGATGAGAAGGAGCTACTTCATAAGATTGAAAAAGCGAAATACTGGGATCAGGTGGAGATGCCTGTCCTGGACAACAACTGGTTCGTCCTGAACGGACTGCTGGATGAGGAGCGCTTTTTCGTATTCCCTGAGGGGACTTCCTATGAGGATGCGGTGACACATATGACACAGGACCTGACTGATCAGGGATTTGTGGATGACGGTTTTTATGAAAGACTGACAAAAAGAGAAGAAAAAGGGTCTATGGTATTTGACCATGCCATTGCCATACCCCACACCTTCCAGTATGCTTCCGACCGGCTGATGATCGCCGTGGGTGTCTGCAGGGAAGGAATGAGGGCCGAAGACAATGACATACAGGTGATCTTCATGCTGGGACTGCCGGAAAAGGGAGATATGGACGACAATCTTCTGATCCGGATCTACGATGAGATCATCACCATAGCCAGGGACAGGGATCTGCAGACGAAAATCGCGCAGGCAGATTCCTTCCGGGACCTTCTCCGGGTCCTGTACAGGCAGGCCGGAGAATAGAATAAAGCACGAAAATGCGGAACGAAAAAGGAGGATGTTATGTCAATACTGCAATTAGGGCTGGTTGTGATTGGCGCTTTCATGGTCCAGGCTGCGCTGAGCATGCTTCAGATGAAACATTTTTCAAATGAGTTTGTGAAGCTGAGACGTCAGGGCAGGGTTGCCTGCGGAAGGAAATCCGGCGGATTTCATGCAGGTGCGATCGTCATGTTTCTGCTTGATGATGAAGGATATATCAGGACTGCCCGGAAACTGGAAGGGGTGACCTTCATGGCCAGGGTACGCCCCCTGAAAGGATTCGAAGGAAAAGATATCAGAAAACTGACGGAAAAAGACGGACCCAGAGGACACAGAAACCTCTGCAAGGCAATCGCTGACGCGTCTCTGACATACAACAAGTTTGTTGCCGGAGAGGTGATCGAACAGCCTGCCGCACCCATCACCCGACTTGGCCGTTCCGTAAAAGGAATGTTAACAAGAGCCTCTTAATTAAGAAAGGTGGTACATATGGAATTAATAGTTAAATTAGCTTCAGGTTTTATGAATTTATTCGCACTCGGCGGACAGCAGTTTATGAGCTGGGTTACGGGCATCATCCCGACCATCGTTATGCTCCTGGTACTTATGAATGCCATTATCGCCCTGGTAGGTGATGAGGCAGTCGCAAAGCTGGCCCGCGTCAGTGCCGGAAACCCCATTTTAAGATACGCGGTACTTCCCTTTGTCAGCGCCTTCATGCTGGGAAATCCCATGGCGCTTTCCATCGGCAAGTTTTTCCCGGAATTCTACAAACCCTGTTACTACGCGTCAGCCACATATCATTGCCATACAAACAGCGGTATTTTCCCGCACATCAATGCGTCTGAGATCTTCATCTATCTTGGAATCGCAAATGGTATCACACAGCTCGGCCTGGATACGACTCCCCTGGCTATCCGCTATCTCCTGGTAGGTATCGTTGCAAACTTCATCTCCGGATGGGCAACAGAGTTTACTACCAGATATGTTGAGAAGCAGCAGGGCAAGACATTATCCAGAGAGTTCAAGCCGGTTCACTAAGACAGAGGAGGAATAACAATGGCTAAATACGGATCAATCAGAGTAGAAAAAGGCAATGGCGGATTCGGCGGCCCGCTGGTAATCACGCCTACAGAAAAAAGAAATAAAGTAATGTTCATCACAGGCGGCGGCGCAGAGCCCGAGTGTCTGGCAAAAATCGTAGAGCTGACAGGTCTTACACCGGTCAACGGCTTCAAGACCAACTGTCCGGAAGACGAGCTGGCCCTGGTAATCATCGACTGCGGCGGAACCCTTCGCTGCGGTATCTATCCCCAGAAACGTATCCCTACGATCAACACGAACCCGGTTGGAAAGTCCGGCCCTCTCGCTAAGTTCATCGTGGAAGATATCTATGTTTCCGGTGTAACATCCAAACAGATTACGGCTGTGGACGCTGCAGACGCACCTGCTCCGGCAGCAGTAGAGGCAGTGGAAGAGCCTGCAGCAGAACCTGCAAAAGACAGCGGCGCAAAGTTTACTGCTGACATGAAAGTTTCCGAGACCCTGGCAGCACAGGAGAAGAAGAGCCTGATCACCATCATCGGCCTTGGCGCAGGTAAAGTTGTCAATACATTTTATCAGGCAGCCCGTGACGCTATTCAGACCTGTATCACTACACTTCTCCCCTTCATGGCATTTGTATCCATGCTGATCGGTATCATCAACGGATCCGGATTCGGAAACGCATTTGCCCATCTGCTGACACCTCTGGCAGGAAATGTAGTCGGTCTTGTAATCTTAGGTATCATCTGCTCCATCCCCGGACTGTCCGCATTACTGGGACCCGGCGCTGTAATCGCACAGATCGTCGGAACTCTGGTCGGCGCTGAGATCGGTAAAGGCAACATCGCTCCTTCCCTGGCACTTCCGGCATTATTTGCCATCAACACCCAGGGTGCCTGCGACTTCATCCCTGTAGGTCTTGGACTTGCAGAGGCGGAGACAGAGACCATCGAGGTCGGTGTTGTATCCGTTATGTATTCGAGATTTATCACAGGCTGGATCCGAGTGCTCCTGGCCTACTTTGCAAGCTTCGGCCTCTACTAAAAGAGGCCGGGGCTCCCCGCGGAACATTCAGCTATATATGAAAACACCTGTAAGAGAATAAAAGGAGATTCCCCATGAAAGTTATCTATGAAAACAAAGTAAAAGGAATGGGTGCATTTGTAGACGCATTCAAAGACGAGAAAATGTTCATCCTTTTCGGTGACAACGCACCGGACGAGCTGAAGGATTATACCTATCATGTAGATGTAAACCCCATCAACGGAACCATTCAGCCCGGCCAGTACCTGGTAGTCGGCGACAGTGAGTATAAGATCATCGCAGTGGGAACAGAGGCCCCTGTTACACTTGCGGGACTTGGACACTGCACCATCCGCTTTTCCAATGCCGAGACGGTAGATATGCCCGGCAGTATCCATGTGGAAGATCTGGAAATGCCTCATGTCGAGGTGGGAACGGAAATCCGGATCGTTGAAAAATAAACTCATTTAATAAGTAAACTCCTTATACCCCATAACCTCTTATTATTTATACCAAAAGTATACATACACTTTTCCATAAAAGGCTTCTCCGTACGCATCAGCCTGCGCGCGCGGAGGGGCCTTTTTCCGGTATAGCGGGTCTTGCCTGCCCCGGCTTCTTACTATATAATAAACTTATCTAAAAGAATTGAGAAAAGAGGTTTGATATGGACAGAGCTACATCCAGAAGAAAGATCAGGCTGGATATGATCCGCCTGCTGAAGCACGAACAGGAACTGACCAGGCAGGAGATCGCCGGCCGCCTTAAGATTAGTATGCCCACGGCACTGGCCGCCATAGAAGAGCTTCTGTCCCGGGATGTGATCACGGAAGTGGGAGAGCAGGCCTCCACAGGTGGGAGGCGGGCCAAAGTCTTTTCCCTGCAGAAGGAAGGCCGTTACGGGATCGGTATCCAGATTACCAGAAAGCATGTGCGCTTTGCCCTGACCAACCTGGCCGGGCAGGTGTCGGACTTTCAGAAGATCACGCATCCCTTTGCGGACCGGCCCGACTGGTACCGGACCCTGGGAGCAAGGCTGCTGGACTTTATCCTGGCGGCGGGAATCGATGAGAGAAAGGTCATAGGCGCAGGCCTTTCTTTCCCCGGCATCATCGACCATGACAGCCGGATGATTCTTCACTCCCATGTCTTTTCCCTCAGAAATGTCAGTCTGGACCGTTTCTACAAATGTATTGCCTTCCCTCTGATCATTGAAAACGACGCCAACTGTGCCTGCTTTTCAGAGCAGATCCGTGACAGGGAGACATATTTCTATCTTTCCCTGAATGAATCGGTGGGCGGGGCCATCATGTCAGGCGGCCGCCTGCACAAGGGAATGCGCTGGAAGGCAGGGGAAGCCGGCCATGTGCTCATCCGCCCCGGCGGGAAAAGCTGTTACTGCGGCAAGAAGGGCTGCGCCGATCCCTATCTGAACACCGGCGTCCTGGCCGGACCGGAAGAAGATCTGGACACATTTTTCTCCAGACTGGAAGCCGGGGACAGTGAGAGCCTTGCCTGCTGGGAAAGCTATCTGGATAATCTTGCAATTCTGGTCAGCAATCTCAATATGATCCTGGATATGGATATCGTCCTTGGCGGCGATGTGGGTGCCCGCATGGAACCCTACATAGACCGTCTGTCGGAAATAACGGAAAAGTATGACATGTTCTCCCGGGACGTGGACTACCTTTCATGCTGCCGCTGCAGGGAACACATTTTCACAGTGGGAGCCGCCCTCAGAGCCGTGGAACATTTTGATGAAAGGATTCTTGATGTATAAGCCGTCAGAAGGCGGGAGCAATTGGACATTTTAAAACAAATGTACAATTACATAGACATGAAAATGATGTAAAATATCAGTATAAGGGAAACAAGGGGAAATTCTGCCCCTTTTTCATGCATGTAATTTATTATGGAGGTAAAGTGATATGTATGACATTATTGTAATTGGAGCCGGTGTCACGGGTTCCTGTACAGCAAGAGCTCTGTCAAAGTACCAGGTGAACATGTGCGTAATCGAAAAGGGCGATGACGTATGTTCCGGAACATCCAAAGCTAACAGCGCGATTGTTCATGGTGGTTATGACTGTAAGCCGGGAACATTGATGGCTGAGATGAATGTTCGCGGTAACGAGCTTATGTACCAGCTTGCAGAAGAACTTGATTTTCCGGTAAAGAAGAACGGTTCCCTGATCGTTTGTACGGTTCCGGAAGAGAGAGGAAAGCTAGATGTCCTCCTTGATCAGGGTATTAAGAACGGTGTACCCGGTGTCCGCATCGTGGAGAAGGAAGAGCTTCTTGAGATGGAGCATAATCTGACACCGAATGCTGTAGCAGCATTATATGTTCCTACAGGTGGTCTGGTAGACCCCTTCAACATGTGTGTTGCATTTGCTGAGAACGCTGCAGTTAACGGCACAGAGTTTAAATTTGAGACAACTGTTGAGAATATCGTCAAGAAAGACGGTTATTATGAGGTAGTAACAGATAAAGGAACCTTCGAGACAAAGATCGTTATCAATGCGGCAGGCGTTTACTCTGACAAGATGCACAACTTTGTCAGTGAGAAGAAGATGAAGATCATCGCTCGTAAAGGTGAGTATCTCCTTATGGACCATGAGCTGGGTGACTACTTCAACGCAACTGTATTCCCGCTGCCGGGCAAGATGGGTAAAGGTATCCTGACTGCTCCGACTATCCACGGCAACCTCTTTGTAGGACCTTCCGCAACAGATCAGGAAGACAAAGAAGATACCAGTACAACACAGGAAATCATCGATGACCTTGTATACAAGGCACAGCACAGCTACCTGACCAAAGATGTCCTGCCCATGGGCAAGGTTATCACTTCTTTCGCAGGCCTTCGTGCCCATGAAGAGAACCATGAGTTCATCATTGAGGAAGTAGCGGATGCTCCCGGATTCTTTGATGCTGCAGGTATCGAGTCCCCCGGTCTTACAAGTGCTCCTGCAATCGCAGAGAGGATTGAAGGACTTGTACAGGGCAAGTACAACTTCGATAAGAAAGAAGATTTTGTAGCTAAGCGTAAAGGTTTCATTAAGATGGATCAGCTTTCCTTAGAGGAGAGAAACGAACTGATCAAGAAGAATCCTCTTTACGGCAATATCATCTGCCGTTGTGAGATGGTTACAGAGGGTGAGATCGTAGATGCGATCAATCGTCCGGTCGGCGCTAAGTCCATGGACGCCATCAAACGTCGTACCCGTGCAGGAATGGGCCGCTGCCAGGCTGGTTTCTGTACACCGAAGACCATGGAGATCCTTTCCAGAGAGCTTGGCATTCCGATGACGGCTGTTAAGAAGAACGTAACCGGATCTGAGCTTCTTGTTGGTAAGATCAAGGAAGACTAATTCGTTAGGAAAGGGAGGAATACTAAAATGAAATCTTATGATGTTGTAATCGTGGGCGGCGGTCCTGCAGGTCTTGCAGCAGCAATCGCAGCGAAAAAAGAAGGAGTCGACAGCATTCTCATGATCGAGAGGGATGATCGTCTCGGCGGTATCCTGAATCAGTGTATCCATAACGGATTTGGTCTTCACACATTTAAGGAAGAGCTGACCGGACCCGAGTACGCACAGAGATTCATCGATCAGGCTGCTGATCTGAATATTGAATATAAACTGAACACAATCGTTGTGGACATTTCCCATGACAAGGTTGTTACAACCATGAACCGCAATGAGGGTATGGTACAGATCCAGGCTAAGGCAGTTGTCCTGGCTATGGGATGCCGTGAGAGACCGCGTGGTGCCCTGAACATCCCCGGCTATCGTCCGGCAGGTATCTACTCCGCAGGTACCGCTCAGAGACTGGTTAACATGGAAGGCTTCATGCCCGGAAAGAAATGTGTCATCCTCGGTTCCGGCGATATCGGACTGATCATGGCAAGACGTATGACATTCGAGGGCGCAGAGGTTAAGGTTGTAGCAGAGGTTATGCCCTACTCCGGCGGTCTGAAGAGAAATATCGTTCAGTGTCTGGATGACTTTGACATCCCGCTGAAGTTAAGCCACACCGTAATCGACATCGAAGGAAAAGACCGTCTGACAGGCGTTACAATCGCTGAGGTTGGTCCTGACAGAAAGCCCATCCCGGGAACAGAAGAGCACTATGACTGTGATACACTTCTTCTTTCCGTAGGTCTTATTCCCGAGAACGAGCTCTCCAAGCAGGCTGAGGTCGCTATGAACCCCGTGACCAACGGACCGCTTGTAGACGAGAGTCTTGAGACGAACGTAGAAGGTATCTTCGCATGCGGTAATGTTCTTCATGTACATGACCTGGTTGACTATGTATCTGAAGAGGCAACTGCAGCAGGTGCCAACGCTGCCAAGTATGTGAAGGAACGTTTCGGCGCAGCTGAGCAGAAAGCCGGCAAGGTCATCAAGGTCAATGCTGTTGACGGCGCACGTTATACAGTTCCCACCACCATCCATCTGGACAACATGGATGACAGACTGACAGTTCGTTTCCGTGTAGGCGCTGTATTTAAGAACAGCTACATCAGCGTATACTTCAACGATGAAAGAAAGCAGCACAGAAGGAAACAGGTCATGGCTCCGGGCGAGATGGAGCAGATCATCCTGAAGAAATCCGATCTCGAGGCCTTTGATGGACTTGAGACTATCACTGTGAAGATCGAGGAGGCGTAAAACTATGGAAAAGAGAAATTTAACCTGTATCAGATGCCCTCTGGGCTGCCAGATTACAGTTACATTAGAGAACGGTGAAGTTACGGAAGTTACAGGCAACACCTGTCCGCGTGGCGAGCAGTACGCAAAGAAGGAAGTGACTAATCCGACAAGAGTGGTTACATCCATCGTACGCTGTGAAGGCGGCGTTCTCCCCGTTCTTTCCGTTAAGACCAAAGATGATATCCCCAAAGGAAAGATCTTTGATGTCCTTGGCGAGATCAAGCCCGTCATCGTAAAAGCACCGGTTCACATCGGTGATGTTATTGTGGCAGACGCTGCAGGCACAGGCGTTGATGTTGTTGCTTCCAAGGAAGTTGCTGCAGTCTGACGCGATCCCCTTATAAGGTATTGGAGGACAGTTATATGAAGATAATTATGCTTGGCGCTCCCGGCGCAGGAAAAGGAACACAGGCAAAGATGATTGCGGAAAAGTACGGTATTCCGCACATTTCCACAGGCGATATCTTCCGTGCCAATATTAAGAACAACACAGAGCTGGGCAAGAAGGCAAAAGGCTATATGGATGCCGGCCAGCTTGTACCGGATGAACTGGTCGTGGACCTGGTTGTGGACCGCATCAAGAATAAAGACTGTATCAACGGTTTTATCCTGGACGGTTTTCCGCGTACCATTCCTCAGGCAGAGGCTCTTGACTATGCGCTGAACAATCAGAACGAGAAGATTGAGTACGCGATCAACGTGGACGTTCCGGATGAGAACATCATCAACAGAATGTCCGGAAGAAGAGCTTGCGTAGGCTGTGGCGCAACATATCACCTTGTGTATAATCCTACCAAGGTAGAAGGCGTGTGTGATGCCTGCGGCCAGAAGCTGATCCTCCGTGATGATGACAAGCCGGAGACTGTAAAGAAGAGACTGGATGTCTACCATGAGCAGACACAGCCCCTGATCGACCATTATGAGAAGAAAGGTGTTCTGTACACCATAGACGGAACACAGGATATCGCGGATGTATTCGGCGCGATTGTCAAGATTCTCGGCTGATCAGTCAGGAAAACAGCATAAAGATCCTAAAGGGAACGGGCCGCCGCATGTATTTGCGGCGGCTCTGCTGATGAATCGGAAATATGGCTGTAATTTAAAATATTTTTTACTTGTGTCGGAGAAAATTTATGATAGAATATAGATTAGGCTATTATGCCGAGTCTCTCTGCGGCCATGACAAAGGCCGGATCTATATGATCATTTCGGAAGAGGGAGACAGAGTCGGACTGTGTGACGGCATCCACCGGGGCCCCGAAAACCCCAAGATGAAAAAGAAGAAGCACATACAGATGATCCGTCGGGAAGAAAGTGCCGCGGCTTTTCAGGCGCTGATCTCATCCCCGGAGGCAGGCCGGCAGATCCGAGAAGAGATTGAGACATTTATTAAGGAAAGAAAAGAAAGCAGGAGGATGTAAGTATGTCGAAATCAGATGTAATCGAAGTAGAAGGCAGAGTCGTTGAGAAGCTTCCCAATGCCATGTTTAAAGTAGAGCTTGAGAATGGACATCAGGTTCTCGGACATATCAGCGGAAAGCTCAGGATGAACTTTATCAAGATCTTACCCGGTGACAAGGTGACGATCGAGCTTTCTCCTTATGATCTGACAAAGGGCAGAATTATCTGGCGAGACAAATAGACGGGAAAAACACATTTTTTTCCTTCGGATTTTGACAAATTCGTTCTTGCTTTTCATATACAGTAATGCTATAATAGATGCCGAACGTTTTGGAAAGGAGAAAAAATCGTGAAGGTTAGAGCATCGGTTAAGCCTATCTGCGACAAGTGTAAAGTCATCCGCAGAAAAGGCTCAGTCAGAATTATTTGCGAAAATCCAAAACATAAACAGAGACAGGGATAGTACCTGGATCCGTGGCTGCAAAGGCGGCCGGGAGAGCGACATTTCCGGTTTTTGTTGTGTCATTGGTATGATGCCTTAAGGCGTCATCAGTGTATTGCCACCGTCATGGCAATTTATGATTTAAATAAAGCGGCTGCGGCAGACTTGAGGGTTTGCCGATTTATTTAAAGTGCAGGTGCAATGGGAGAAATCTGCATTTTTTTCTGTTGTACAGGCTTTGACAGACCTGGTCTGTCAACCATATAAGATTTAGAAAGATTGAAAGAGTCCTCTTTTGAGACACGCTAGTCATTTCACCGTACTGCGGTAGCGATGGATCTTAAGGGACTGCATTAGTGGAGGTGCACACATGGCTCGTATTTCGGGTGTCGATTTACCTAGAGAAAAACGTGTAGAGATCGGTCTTACATACATTTACGGTATTGGCAGAACAAGCGCGCAGAAAATCGTTGCTTCCGCCAACGTAAATCCGGATACACGTGTTCGTGACCTTACAGATGACGAGGTTCGTCGTCTTGCCGAGGTCATCAACAATGATTACATGGTAGAAGGTGACTTACGTCGTGAAGTTGCTATGAACATTAAGCGTCTGCAGGAAATCGGATGCTACAGAGGAATCCGTCACAGAAAAGGCCTTCCCGTTCGCGGACAGAAGACAAAGACGAATGCCAGAACACGTAAGGGACCGAGAAAGACTGTTGCCAATAAGAAGAAATAACAGCTAAAGGTCAGTTTAAGGACAAGTATATCAGTTTGATCCTACAGGAGGGTTTTTAGTAATGGCAAAGAAAACAGCAAAAAGGGTGACAAAGAGGCGTGTCAAGAAAAATGTCCAGCACGGACAGGCACACATTCAGGCATCTTTTAATAATACAATTGTTACATTAACAGACGCGGAAGGTAATGCTCTTTCCTGGGCAAGCGCAGGAGAGATGGGATTCCGCGGCTCCAAGAAGTCCACACCGTACGCCGCTCAGATGGCAGCAGAGACTGCAGCCAAGGCAGCGATCGTTCATGGTCTGAAGACTGTTGAAGTTATGGTTAAGGGACCGGGCTCAGGACGTGAAGCAGCAATTCGTGCACTTTCCGCATGTGGTCTGGAAGTGCAGAGTATCAAGGATGTAACTCCGGTACCGCACAACGGTTGCCGCCCGCCGAAGAGAAGAAGAGTCTGATAGGAGGTATTTGAAGATGGCAGTTGATAGAACTCCGATTCTCAAAAGATGCAGATCTCTTGATTTAGATCCGATCTATTTGGGAGTAAATAAAAAGTCAAAAAGAAGATTAACACGTTCCAGCAGAAAAGTCAGCGAGTATGGACTTCAGCTTCGTGAGAAGCAGAAAGCCAAGTTCATCTACGGCGTTCTTGAGAAGCCTTTCCGTAACTACTATGCTAAAGCGGAAAGAATGAAAGGTCTTACAGGACCGAACCTGATGCTTCTTCTTGAGACACGTATCGACAATATCATTTACAGACTCGGTTTTGCCAGAACAAGAAGAGAGGCAAGACAGATCGTCGGACATAAGCATGTCCTGGTCAACGGCAAATGTGTCAACATCCCGTCCTACCTTTGCAAGGCAGGCGACGTGATCGAGATCAAAGAGAACAAGAAGACCATGCAGAGATATAAAGATATCGTTGAGGCAACAGCCGGTTATCTTGTACCGGCATGGCTTGATTCCGATATGGAAGAGTTAAAGGGTAAAGTGAACGAGCTTCCTTCCCGTGATATGATCGACGTACCGGTTAACGAGACACTGATCGTCGAGCTGTATTCCAAATAATTATAAGATGCTTCAAATTGAATGCCTGGGCATTTTGATCCGGGCATTCAATTGTGGTCTAAGGAAACAAGTCAATTCGGAAGGAATTTCCGATCATTTCCGAAAAAGGAGGTCCTATTCTTGTTTGGATTTGAGATACCAAGAATTGAGATTGCTGAGATTTCTGATGACAACAAATACGGCCGTTTTGTAGTTGAACCTTTAGAGAGAGGCTACGGAACAACTCTGGGTAATTCTCTTCGCCGGATCATGCTGTCCTCCCTTCCCGGAGCAGCAGTAAGCGCAGTGGAGATCAAGGATGTCCTACATGAATTCAGCTCCATCCCGGGCGTGAAGGAAGATGTGACAGAGATCGTTATGAATATAAAGGAGCTGGCTATCAAGAACAACAGCTCTTCCGATGAGCCCAAGAGAGCTTTCATCGATGTGACGGGTGAAGGCGTTGTCACAGCAGCGGACATCCAGGTTGACAGTGATATCGAGATCATCAACCCCGATCTTGAGATCTGTACACTGAACGGCGGAACAGACTGCCACTTTGAGGCGGTTCTGATCATCACCAAGGGCCGTGGATATGTCGGCGCTGACAGAAATAAAAATGATGATCATTCGATCGACGTGATCGCGGTTGACTCCATCTACACACCTGTAGAGCGTGTAAACCTTCAGGTTGAGAATACCCGTGTCGGCCAGATCACCGATTATGATAAACTGACTCTTGATGTATATACCAACGGAACACTTGCTCCGGACGAGGCAGTCAGCCTTGCCGCAAAGGTACTTTCCGAGCATCTGAATCTTTTCATCGACCTTTCCGAGAATGCCCAGAAGGCAGAAGTTATGGCTGAGACTCCGCAGGATTCCGGCGATAAGGTCCTGGATATGAACATCGATGAACTGGAGCTTTCCGTACGTTCCTACAACTGTCTGAAGAGAGCCGGAATCAACACGGTTCAGGAGCTGATCAACAAGACAGAAGAGGATATGATGAAGGTACGTAACCTGGGACGTAAGTCTCTTGAAGAAGTACTTTCCAAGCTGAAAGAGTTAGGACTTGAGCTGCGCTCGAGCGAAGAATAAAAGCATGTAAGACCCGCCTAGGCTGAAGGTACAGTAAGCATGGCGAAAAATGAACAGGAGGTCCATTACAATGGCAAAGTACAGAAAATTAGGCAGAACATCCAACCAGAGAAAAGCATTATTACGCAACCAGGTTACACAGCTTCTCTATCACGGCAAGATCCGCACTACGGAAGCAAAGGCAAAAGAGATTCGCAAGATCGCTGAAGGCCTCATTGCTCTTGGCGTAAAAGAGAGAGATAACTTCGAGGTTGTTAAGGTGCAGGCTAAGGTTGCCAGAAAAGATAAAGACGGCAAGAGAGTCAAAGAAGTCGTTGACGGCAAGAAAGTAACTGTATACGATACAGTGGAAAAAGAGATCAAGAAAGATCTGCCGTCCAGACTGCACGCAAGACGCCAGATGCTGAAGGTTCTTTATCCGATCACAGAAGTACCGGATGAGGCAAAGGGACGCAAGGCGAACACTAAGAAGGTTGACCTTCCCCAGAAGATCTTTGATGAGTACGGTCCCAAGTATGCAGGCCGCAACGGTGGTTACACCAGAATCATCAAGGTCGGACAGCGTAAAGGTGACGCTGCTCTGGAAGTTATCATCGAGTTAGTATAATTGATTTTGTGGGAGACTGTTTCGGCAGTCTCCCTTGTTTTCGTTATGGGCCCCCGGGCGGAGATGATTCTATGAAGATGGCTGAAATAAAAAACCTCATATATCGTTACAAAAGGTATCGGGATCAGAAGTCAGAGCCTGAGACCTTCACGGCCATTGACGGAGTCAGTCTGTCTGTTGAAACGGGAGATTTTGTGGGAATCGCCGGAGAGAACGGGTCCGGAAAGTCCACTCTGGCCCGCCAGCTCTGCGCCCTCCTCCTGCCGGATGACGGCAAGGTGCTTGTTTTCGGACGCGATACGTCTGATCCGGATATGGTCTCTGCTATCCGCCGGTCTGCCGGAATGGTTTTCCAGAACCCGGAAAATCAGATCATCGGGGCCACTGTGGAGGAAGATGTGGCATTCGGGCCCGAGAATCTTGGTATGGAACCGGGAGAGATGGAAGTGAGAATCGAAAAGGCTCTTGCTTCTACCGGAATGACCGCCTACAGGATGCGGACGCCGGGAGAACTATCCGGAGGCCAGAAACAGAAAATTGCAATTTCCGGAATCCTTGCCATGGAACCGGACTGTATCATATTTGATGAGCCGGCAGCCATGATCGATCCGGCAAGCCGGAAGGAACTGGGAAGGATTATTCGGTCCCTCAACAGGGATAAGGGGATAACCATTCTCTATATCACCCATGATCTTTCAGAGGTCAATGACGCTGATTATCTCTATGTCATGAGGAAAGGGAAGATCAGCCTTGAAGGAAAACCCGGGCAGGTTTTCAGCCGCCGGGATGAACTTATGGAAGCCGGACTGACTCTGCCTCCCCTGATGCAGCTGCTGCAGGGTCTGAGAGAAAAGGGCCTGTCTGTACCTGGTCATATCAGTAGAGCCCGGGAAGCAGCCGACTGGCTGATCCCCCTTCTGGATCCGGACCGACTGTCAGCGGCCTGCCGGAAGCAGGCGGCAGAACCTGGAGAAAGTAAGAGAGAAGAAGAAGTGGAGGGGAAAAGCCTGCTTCTTTCCCATGTCAGCTGGGCCTATCCCGGACTGAAGGCAGAGGAGCCTGTGGAGGTAGTGAAGGATGTCAGTCTGAGACTGGCTGCCGGACAGATGACAGCTCTTGTGGGCTCTGTAGGCACCGGAAAGAGTACTCTGCTCATGCTCATGGATGGTCTGCTTGTTCCGGCCTGCGGCGATCTGATCCTTGACGGAGAAAGAGTCGTGGCCGGCGGCAGGACTGACCCTGCCATGATGAAAAAACTTCACAGGAAAGTTGGCTTTGGTTTTCAGAACCCCGACTATCAGCTTTTTGAAGAAACTGTATTGAAGGACGTGGAATTCGGCCCCGCAAACATGGGTTTAAGTCCCGAAGAATGCGAGACCAGGGCAAAGGAGGCCCTCGGCCTGACCGGACTTTCAGAAGAAGACTGGGACAAGTCTCCCTTTTTCCTGTCCGGGGGACAGAAAAGGAGGGCGGCCCTTGCCGGGCTTCTTGCCATGGAACCGGATTATCTGCTTCTGGATGAACCCGCGGCCGGTCTGGACGGAAGAGGAAGGGAAGGACTTTTTTCCCTGCTGAGACGTCTTGCCAAGGAGAGAGGAAGCGGTGTCCTTTTTGTATCCCATGATATGGACGAAGCGGCCCGCTGGGCGGACCGGGTCCTCATCATGGCAGAAGGGAAGATCCTTGCCGACAGCCCGACGACCGGAAGTGCCGGCATCATGTCAGACGAAGCCCTGTTGAAAAAGGCGGGACTCTGTCTGCCTCAGATTGCAGACTTTATGGGAGATCTCATAGAAAAGATCCTTCCCGAAGCGGATGTAGAAAATCTGAGGCTGCCGGTCAGGACCGAAGAAGCAGAGGAGATGATCCTTGCCTCCTGCAGGGGAGGTGAGGCCACATGATGACAAAAAACATATCACTTGGTCAGTATGTTCCCGTGGACAGCCCCCTTCACAGGCTGGATCCCCGTACCAAGCTGGCGTGGACCCTGGCCTATGTCCTGTCTCTGTTTATCATGCGGGGAATATGGGCTGTGGGACTTGCTGTAATCTTCCTTGTCGTTATCATCCGCCTGTCAGCTATCCCGCCTCTTCTTTATCTGAAAGCGGCAAAGCCCCTGTTGATCCTGATACTTTTTACGACATTTATGAATCTTTTCTTTGTACCGGGCCATACTCTGGCGGCTTTCGGACCCCTGACGGTTACGGAGGAAGGAATCAGGACGGCAGCTTATCTGGTGATCCGCCTGCTCTGCCTGATCGCCGGATCTTCTGTCATGACATTTACCACTACGCCCGGAAAGCTGACGGACGGACTGGAAAAAGGTCTGCATTTCCTGACCCGGATCAGAGTCCCGGTCGGTGACCTTGCTATGATGATGGGCATTGCGCTCCGTTTCATCCCCCTTCTGTCCGAAGAACTGGACCGGATCATCAAGGTTCAGACAGCCAGGGGAGCGGTTTTCGATGAGGGTAATTTCCTTGTCCGGGCAAAAAAACTGATCCCGGTTCTGGTGCCTTTGTTTGTGGCATCAATACGCCGGGCATCAGATATAGCCCTGGCCATGGATGCCAGATGCTACCGGAGCGGAGAGGGCAGGACCAGACTCCACCCTCTGGGATATGAAAAACGCGATTACATAGCCTGGCTGATCATGCCGGTTTATCTGGCTGCAGTCATCGTCTGCAGAATCGCCGCAGGAAAAGGAGGTCTCCTATGATAAAACGCTATATGATCACCGTGGCTTATGACGGGACGGACTACTGCGGCTGGCAGATACAGCCAAACGGCATTACCATCGAGCAGGTACTGAACGAAGCACTGACAGAGCTTATGAAACAGCCGGTCAGGATCATCGGAGCCAGCCGGACCGATTCCGGCGTCCATGCACTGGGAAATGTGGCAGTATTTGATGCCGAAACGACCATCCCCGGAGACCGGATCTGCTTTGCCTTAAATGCCCTGCTTCCTGAGGATATACGTGTGGTTGCCTCCCGGCAGGTGGACCTCGGCTTTCATCCCAGATATACTGATTCCCGTAAAACCTATGAGTACCGTATCCAGAACGGCCGGATCCCCTATCCGACCAGGAATCGTTATACACATTTTACAGGCTGCCCCCTGGACCTCGAGGCTATGCGGGAAGGTGCGGCCTTCCTGCTGGGAAAGCATGATTTCAAGAGTTTCTGCGCGGCGGCGACCTCTGTAAAGACTACGGTAAGAAATGTGCTGCGTATCGACATCAGGAAGGAAATCCTGACCGATCCCGGCGCGCCGGAGATCGTTATCGAGATCACGGGGGAGGGTTTTCTCTATAATATGGTGAGAATTATTGCCGGGACCCTGGTCAAAGTGGGCCTGCATGTCTATCCTCCCGAACATGTGGGGGAGATTCTTGAAGCCCGGGACAGGGAAAAGGCGGGAGAGACTGCTCCGGCAAAGGGCCTGCTTCTGAAAAGCATTACATTTGACATTTAAAAAGTATTACTTTTTTTCGTTGACATGAAAAGTCGGCTGTTATATAATATCAAAATGTGGTATGCACATGGAATGTATCCTTGCTATTCCCGAAGCCCCGGGATACATTTTATCATATGCCCGTCAAGGCGGGCGGCGCAGCGGAGGGTCCGGACAGCCAGGAAGCTGTGCCATCGGAATGAATTGTAATATGTACGGCACCAGACCGTGCGGTACACAGCTTAGAGGAGGATAACGACTCATGAAAAGTTTTATGGCCAGCCCGGCGAATATTACAAGAGACTGGTATGTAGTTGATGCCGAAGGACAGACATTAGGACGTCTTGCATCTCAGGTTGCAAGCGTATTAAGAGGAAAGAATAAACCTATCTATACACCGCATATGGATTGCGGAGATTACGTGATCATCGTTAATGCCGAGAAGATCAAAGTTACAGGCAAGAAGATGGATCAGAAGATTTACTACCACCACAGCGAGTACATTGGCGGTATGAAGGAAACTACTTTAAAAGAAAAGCTTGCGAAGAAACCGGAGCAGGTACTTGAACTTGCCATCAAGGGTATGCTGCCCAAGGGACCTCTTGGAAGACAGATGTATAAGAAACTCTTTGTATACGCAGGGCCGGAGCATAAGCATCAGGCTCAGCAGCCGAAAGTTTTAGAGATCAAGTATTAAGGAGGTAACGCAAGTGGCTACTACAAGATATTATGGAACCGGCAGAAGAAAAAGCAGCGTTGCACGAGTATATCTTATGCCCGGAACCGGTAAGGTAACGATCAATAAGAAAGATATGGATGATTACTTCGGTTATGACACATTAAAAGTGATCGCTCGTCAGCCGCTGGTACTCACTTCCACAGATGATAAATTTGACGTGCTCGTTAACGTGCACGGCGGCGGATACACAGGACAGGCAGGTGCCATCAGACATGGTATCGCACGTGCCCTGGTTGAGGCAGATCCGGAGTTCCGTCCGATCCTCAAGAAAGCCGGCTACCTGACTCGTGACCCGAGAATGAAAGAGCGTAAGAAATACGGTCTTAAGAAAGCTCGTAGAGCACCGCAGTTCAGCAAGCGTTAATCAGCTTCAGATATGTGTTTTATACCCGGAAATGTTTTTCATTTCCGGGTTTTTTTATTGTTAATATCTGGCAGGTATGATAAAATGACCTTCGTATCAATTGTGTGTGTTTACAGGAGGAATGATCGGATGAGTGCAGGCTACGCGGCTTTACTTATAGCCATGGCTATTCTGGGCTATATTGTGGGAATCCTGTTCCGTATCTGGCGGGGAAAATGATATTGCGAGGCAGCAGGGCTTCTGCTATACTGTAGTATGAGATATGGTTATTAATACTACATAAAGGAGTGTCTGATATGAGCAAGTATACAGTTAGCTGCTGCTCCACTGCGGATCTGTCGCCGGAGTGGGCTGTCAAACGTAATATTCCCTTTGTATGCTTTAATTATACGCTGAATGGCCAGCCGAAGAAGGATGATATGGGCAGGACGTCCAATCCTGCGGAATTATTTGAGCTGATGCTGAAAGGAGCTGATGTAAAGACATCCCAGGTAGGGGTGGGCGAGTACATCAGCTTTTTCCGCGAAATCCTTGACAGGGGAGAAGACCTGGTTCATGTATCCATATCCTCCGCTATCTCCGGGACCTATAATTCGGCCTGCGTCGCCAGGGATACCATAAAAGAGGAGTATCCTGACAGGAAGATCTTTGTCCTGGACAGCCTCTGCGCATCCGGCGGATATGGTTTTCTCATGGACCATATCGCCGACCGGAGGGACGAAGGATATTCCATTGAGGACCTGTGCAGCTGGATCATGGAGAACCGGCTGAAGGTACAGCATGTATTTTACTCGACTGATCTTACATTTTATATCCGCGGAGGAAGGATTTCCAAAACCACCGGCACCATCGGAAATGTTCTGGGGATCTGTCCCCTGCTGGATATTGATGAAAAAGGCGGTCTGCGGCAGCTGGAAAAGGTCCGCACAAAGAAGCGGGTAATACGCCGTGCCGTCGCCCTGATGGCTGAGCGGGCCGAGGGCGGTACAGATTATGAAGGAAAGTGCTTTATGGTGCACTCCGATCCTGACCTGGCACAGAAAACAGCGCAATTGATCGAGACAACATTCCCCCGGATGGAGGGGAAAGTGGCAGTCTACCCCATCGGTGTGACAATCGGATGCCATACCGGCCCGGGAACTGTCGCCATCTTTTTCTGGGGAGAAGAGAGAACTTCTTAAGTGTTACAGGAGGAAATAATTATGAGCAGCAATGAGAAAGAGAAGCAGATTGTCCGTGAAGCCAGGGCGACAATCGCGGCTCTGGCAGCGATCGTCATATTCTGGATCGTGTCGGGCTTCGGAGTAAGCAGGCTTCACATTACGGTTTTCCATACACCTCTCTGGTTCTTCACGGGATGTGTGGGTACCTGGATTTTTGCTTCTGTGCTGGTGGCGTGGATGATCGGAAGAGTCTATAAGGATTTCGAACTGGGCGAGGAGGAAGAGACTGATGAACGGTAATATTCTTGCTCTGCTCCCTGTTTTTGTTTTTCTTGCATTTATGCTGGTCATCAGTTTTATTTTAGGCAGCCGCAAATCCGGATCCGGATCAGAAGGCTTTCTGAAAGAGTATTTTATCGGATCCAGGAGTCTGGGCGGCTTTGTTCTTGCCATGACCACAGTTGCCACCTACAGTTCGGTCAGCTCCTTTGTGGGCGGCCCCGGACAGGCATGGTCCATTGGTTTCGGATGGATCTACATGTCGGTGGTCCAGGTAACGGCATTGCTGCTGGTACTGGGAATCCTGGGAAAGAAAATGGCCATCGTGGGCAGAAAGATTGATGCCGTGACGGTAATCGATGTGATCCGCCACCGCTACCAGTCGGATGCTCTGGCTGTGATTTCCGCAGTGATCATCGTACTGTTCTTTTCCGCGACCATGGTTGCCCAGTTTGTGGGCGGGGCAAAGCTTTTTGAGGCAGTAACCGGCTTTCCCTATGTGGTCGGCCTTTCCATATTCGGCCTGACAGTTGTCATCTACACGGCAGTGGGCGGTTTCCGCGGCGTTGCCATTACAGATGCCATCTGTGCCGTTGTCATGCTGGTCGGCATGTTTATCCTGCTGGCGGGAATCCTGAGAGCAGGCGGCGGCTACACGGCCATCATGACACATATTGAGAACACCAACCCCCAGCTGCTGGAGCCTTTGTCAGGCGGCAATATGCCTGTCAGCCTTTACATTTCCCAGTGGCTTCTGGTCGGTATTTTCACGGTGGGCCTGCCCCAGTCGGTGGTCCGCTGCTTGAGCTATAAGGATACAAAGTCACTCCACCGGGCTATCCTGATCGGAACGATCGTTGTGGGCGCCATGAATCTGGGTATGAATTTCATCGGTGTTCTTTCCAACGGTATTCTGAAGGATTCCCTGGAGGCATACGGCGGCAGTGTGGATAACATTATTCCTCTGGCCATCGTGCGCTCCCTTTCCCCCTTCCTAGCGGGTATTACGATCATCGGCCCCATCGCCGCATCGATCTCCACTATATCCTCCCTGCTCCTGACGGCTTCTTCATCGATCATCAAGGATATCTACATGTACGAGAAGAACAAGAAGGATGAGGAGGTATCGGAGAAGAAGGTGGCTGCCATGAGCAGGATCTTTACTCTGGTCCTGGGCGTAGCCATATTCTTTATTTCCGTTAATCCGCCAAATGTGATCTGGAAGATCAACATGTTCGCCTTCGGAGGCCTGGAAAGCGCCTTCCTCTGTACCTTCCTTCTGGGCATGTTCTGGAAGAAAGCAAACAGGACCGGGGCTCTGTGCTCCATGCTCGGCGGCACGCTGATCTACTGTATCACCATGGGACTGGGAATCAAATGGATGAATATCCATCAGATTCTTTTCGGCGCAGCCTTCTCCATAGCAGGAATGGTCATCGGATCCCTGCTCGGCCGTCCCACAGATGAAAAAGTACTTGGCATTTATTTTAAATAGGATATAATAGAGAAAAGCGAAATAATAATATCTACATAAAAAGATGCATGGATTCTGACCGCAAGGCATGCCGAGCGGGAATAATTCCGGATCAAAGACCCGAGGGGAGTATACTCTGTCCCGGGTCCTGAAGCTGTGGAGATTTACTCCTCTGCCGGCTGTTATTCTGGTCAGAATACTGCAGGCAGAGGAGTTTTTTAATGGTTAGAATTGCAATATACGGAAAGGGAGGAATCGGCAAATCTACAGTCACTTCCAATCTGGCGGCGGCCTTTGCTTCCATGGGCAAGAGAGTTATCCAGATCGGCTGTGACCCCAAAGCGGATTCCACCATTAACCTTCTGGGCGGAAAGACACCGGTGCCGGTGATGAATTATCTGCGGGATCACGAGGACGATCCCGAGTCCATAGAAGAGATTTCCGCTGTCGGTTACGGCGGTGTTCTCTGCATTGAAACCGGCGGTCCCACCCCTGGCCTGGGCTGTGCCGGAAGGGGGATCATAGCGACTTTCTCCCTCCTGGAAGACCTGGAGCTCTTTGAAGAGTGGAAGCCGGACGTGGTTCTCTACGATGTCCTGGGCGATGTGGTCTGCGGCGGGTTTGCCGCTCCCATCCGGGAAGGCTATGCCAGGAAGGTCGTGATCGTAACCTCCGGGGAAAAGATGGCTCTCTATGCGGCAGGTAATATCCATGCGGCTGTGAAGAACTTTGAAGACAGAAGCTACGCCCAGGTTTACGGTATCGTTCTCAACCACAGAAATGTGGTCGGGGAAACCGAGAAGGTAACAGCATTTTCCGCAGAGCACGGGATTCCCATCGTTGGGGAAATCCCCCGGAGCGACGAGATTACCCGCTGCGAGGACCGGGGAATGACTGTGGTGGAAGGAGAACCGGATTCGCCGGTGAGCCGGGCCTTTCTGGATCTGGCAGCAAGACTTTTAAGTGATGAAGAAGGAAAAGAAGCGGCGGACAGGGACCGGTGACCGCAGGGAGGATAAAGCATCATGACAAATAAACCTTTTTCTGTCAGTGCCGAAGAGCTGGCGCAGCAGATTGACCGGGGCCTTCCGGATCCTCTTGTATCCAGAAGACACCTGATCTACAGTTCTCCCGCCACTCTGGCTTTTAATTCGCCCGGAGCCCAGGGCTTCGGTGTCAAGCGGGCCGGCCTGGCTATCCCGGGCTCGGTCATGCTCCTGGTGGCGCCGGGCTGCTGCGGCAGGAATACCACGATCTTAAGTGAGCTGGGAGGCTATAAAGACCGTTTCTTCTATCTGATGATGGATGAGACGGACATTGTTACAGGAAGACATTTGAAAAAAATACCGCAGGCAGTCTGCGAGGTCTGCGATTGTCTTGAGACCAGGCCGTCCGTGGTGATGATCTGTATTACATGTGTGGACGCCCTGCTGGGAACCGACATGGAGCGGATGTGCAGAAAAGCTGAGGAAAAGGCGGGACTTCCCGTTCTTCCCTGCTATATGTACGCCCTGACCAGAGAGGGAAGGAAGCCTCCTATGGTCCATGTGCGCCAGTCGATCTATTCCCTGCTGGCTCCCATGAAAAAGAAAAGCACATCCGTCAATCTGCTGGGACATTTTGCCCCGCTGATCGACGACTGTGAACTCTATCCCATCCTGAAGTCCATGGGAATCCGGACCATCCGGGAAATATCCCGCTGCAAAAGCTACGGGGAGTATCTTTCCATGGCGGAGGCCAATTTTAACCTGGTCCTGGATCCGGAGGCAAGGATGGCGGCTGCGGACCTGTCAAAGCGGCTGGGCATCCCTTATATAGAACTGGCCAGACTTTATCATATAGACAGGATCAGGAAGCAGTACAGTCTCTTTGCGGCTGCCCTGGGTCTGACCATAGATGATGAATCATATTATCTGGAGACAAAAGAGGCCATCGAAGACTTTGCCGGCAGACATCCGGGACTGACATTTTCCATCGGCGAGGGCTGCAATGCCAACGCTTTTGAGCTGGCGGCCGCCCTTCTGGACTATGGTTTCGGGATTGCGGAGATTTTCAAGGATCCCATGCCGGGCGATGCGGTTTACATTAAAAGGATCGCCGTGGCCAGCCCTGAAACCCGGATCTACTCTAATCTGGAGCCCACCATGCTCTACTATGATATCGGCAGCAGGACGGCGGATATAGTGATCGGCAAGGATGCGGTCTACTATCATCCGGGCAGCGTCTGCCTGCCCTGGAGTGATGACATACAGCCTTTCGGCTATGCCGGCGTACGCTGTTTTTTCGAGGCCTGTGACAAGGCACTTGCGGATGCGGAAAAAGGGGAAGGAGGGCTCTTATGAAAGGATTGAGACTTTATATTGCTCCCTTTGCTCCTGACCAGTCAGGCGCGGCGGCGGTTTTCTGCGAGATGGGCGGTATGGTGATCATACTGGATGCCGGCGGGTGTGCCGGTAACATATGCGGCTTTGACGAACCCAGATGGTTTGGCAGCCGCAGCGCCATATTCAGTGCCGGCCTGAGGGACATGGATGCCATTCTGGGCAGGGATGATCTCCTGGTGGGAAAGGTGGAAAAAGCCTGCCGGGATATAGAGGCTTCCTTCGTAGCCGTGATCGGGACACCGGTTCCCGCGGTCATCGGTACAGACTACCGTGCCCTGGCAAGGATGATCGAGAAGTCATCCGGCCTGCCGGCCGTGACGGTGGACACCAATGGCATGGCTCTTTATGATGAGGGCGCTTCCAAAGCCTGGCTTGCCCTGATGAAAAAGTTTGCAGGAAAAGAGAAGGATCAGCCGGCGGGAGGAAGGAAACAGACAGGTATTCTGGGAATGACCCCTCTTGCTTTCGGACCTGATTTTTCCATGGAGAAAGCAGCGGACCTGTACCGGGCTCATACAGACGGGAAGTCTGTGATATTCGGCGCGGGAAAGGGAACGGACAGCTTCCGCATGGCAGCTGACATGGAGGAAATCCTTGTTGTTTCACCCTGCGGTCTTGCCGCGGCCCGCTATCTGGAGAAGAAATATAAGATCCCATGGAAGGCGGACTGCCTGCCTGAACTGATCCCGGGTTTTGACCAGGCGGCTTCGGCAGCGGAAAGTCTTAGTGGCGGCCGGATTCTGATCCTCCACCAGCAGGTGCTGGCAGGGGCGGCCCGGGAAAGGATCGAAAAGGTGACTGACTGTACCATAGATACGGCTTCCTGGTTTATGACGGACAGGGAACTGGCCCGGCCGGGTGATATAAGGATCCGGGAAGAGGATGACTGGATCAGTCTGGTCAGGTCCGGAGACTATGACCTGATCATGGCGGATCCCCTGATGCGGCGTGCGGTGCCGGACTATAAAGGCATCTGGATCGACAGTCCGCATTTTGCCGTTTCGGGAAAGTATATCTGATATATAAATGAGGATGGACATGGAAAAGACGATCATCATCCGTGTGTTCGGAATCGTGCAGGGGGTCGGATTCCGCCCCACGGTAAGCCGTCATGCGGCAAAGTACCATATCCGGGGGACCGTGAGCAACACAGGACCCTATGTGGAAATCCTGGCAGCCGGCCGGGAGGAGGATGTGGATGCCTTCACCCTCGCCATCAGGGAGAAACCGCCGGAGCGGGCTGTCATCCTCCGCATGGATGTGGAGGAAGCAGGGGGACTTGAGACCGGACCGGGATTTGAGATTATTGAAAGTGAAAAAAAGAGGGGAGACATTTTTGTTTCCCCGGATATAGCCATATGTGAAAAGTGTAAAAAGGAACTGTACGACCCGGAGGACCGGCGTTATCTGCACCCCTTTATCAACTGCACCTGCTGCGGCCCCCGTCTGACTATTCTGGATGCCATGCCCTACGACAGGGTCAGGACCAGCATGGCCGGCTTTCCCATGTGTAAAAGCTGCCATGAGGAGTACACTTCTCCTGATTCCAGGCGCTATGACGCCCAGCCGGTATGCTGTAATGAGTGCGGACCGGAGGTCTACCTGATCGGCAGGGATGAACGAGGGGCCGAAGCTATTCATTATGTGCGCCGGGTGATCCGTGAAGGCGGGATCGCGGCAGTCAAGGGTATCGGAGGATTCCATCTCTGCTGCGACGCAAAAAACCCGGAGGCTGTCAGCCTGCTGCGGACACGAAAGCACAGGCCCATGAAACCCTTTGCCGTGATGATGAAGGACCTGGAGACTGCAGAGAGAGAATGTATGATACCTGCAGAAGCCCGGGAAGAACTGGACGGCCACCAGAAGCCCATCATACTTCTGGAAAGAAAGCAGGGAGGCTCTGTCTGCGAAGAAACAGCTCCGGATAATCCCAAGCTGGGAGTTATGCTGCCTTATACGCCCCTTCACTGTCTTCTCTTTGATTATCCGGGAGAAGAGCCCCTTTCGGACTGTCTGGTCATGACCAGTGCCAACAGGTCAGGGGCTCCCATCTGCAGGGATGACCGGGATGCCGTGAGGGAGCTTACACATCTCTGTGACGTGATCCTGTCCCACGACAGGCTGATCCGGATCCGGGCCGATGACACGGTTATGGATTACACGGAGAAAGGTCCCTACATGATCCGCAGGTCCAGGGGTTATGCCCCCCTGCCGGTCATGCTGCGGGGAAGTTACAGGAAGGAAGTCCTGGCAGTGGGCGGTGAGCTGAAGAATACCTTCTGCATAGGAAAGGGAGGTCTTCTTTATCCTTCGCCCTACATAGGAGATATGACGGATGTAAGGACGGTGGAGGCCCTGGCCGAATCAGTCCGCCGCATGGAGGAACTGCTGGAGGCAAAGCCTTCCGTGGTTGCCTGCGATCTGCATCCGGGATACAATACGACGGCATTTGCCGCCACCCTGGACCTGCCTGTTTTAAGAGTCCAGCACCACTACGCCCACGTACTCTCCTGCATGGCGGAAAATGACCATGAAGGACCGGTAATCGGAGTTTCCTTCGACGGGACCGGTTACGGGACCGACGGCACCATCTGGGGCGGAGAAATTCTGATCGCCGACTATCATGCATTTGACAGGTGGGGCAGTCTGGAACCTTTCCCCCAGACAGGCGGAGACCTGTCCGCCAGGGAAGGCTGGAGGATCGCGGCGGGTCTTGCCCGGCAGATTTACGGAGCGGAAGAGGGCATGAAGGCGGTCCGTGATCTTCAGATCTGCAGTCCTGAAGAGGCGAGAATGACATTTGTCATGGCGAAAAAGGGGATCAACACAGTGACCTCCACCAGCGCGGGAAGACTTTTTGACGCGGCAAGCTCTATACTGGGCATCCGCAGCCGGTCTACCTTTGAGGGTGAGGCCTCGGTGGCCCTGCAGTTTGCGGCCCAGAGGGGAGAGAAGGCAGCCCGGCTCGATCTGGGAGACTTTGCAATTAAGAAAGAAGGAGATCGCTATCTGCTGCCCGGCGGACAGCTGATCCGGGAAATCACAGAAAGAAAACGACTGGGAGAAGACAGAGACCGTCTGGCCTTTGCTTTTCACAGGGAACTGGCCGGGATGATCGCCGATGCCTGCCTTGCGGCGTCAGAAGAGACCGGCATTAAAGATGTGGTACTGACAGGAGGCGTTTATCAGAACACGCTGCTCCTTAAGTACAGTAAAGGATACCTGGAAGAAAAGGGCCTTAAGGTCCTGACCCACCGGATGATTCCGCCCAATGACGGGGGAATCTGCCTGGGCCAGGCGGTCTATGCCCTTCATAATACGTAAAAGATAAGATATACAGAGGAGGATACAGATATGTGTGTAGGCTTACCGGCAAGAGTCATGTCTATGAAGGACGGTATGGCGGTTGTGGATGCTTCCGGCGCGAAAAAAGAGATTTCTGCTTCCCTGCTTCAGGATCTGGAGCCGGGAGATTATGTCATGGTTCACGCGGGCATGGCCATAGCCAGGATCGGGTCGGATGAAGAGGAAGAGGCTGACCGGCTTCTGGAGGATCTGTTATGAGTGATGCGCTGAATAAAGCCAAAGATATCATTACTTCTTACGATGGGCCTCCTGTGCGGATCATGGAGGTCTGCGGCACCCATACCCATGAGAATTTCAGGATAGGGATCCGCAGTCTTCTGCCGGACCGGGTAACCCTGATCTCAGGACCCGGCTGCCCGGTCTGTGTGACACCGGCCGACTATATTGATGAGGCAGTCTGGCTGGCTCTGGAACGGGGGGTGACCATCACCACCTTTGGTGACCTGGTCCGTGTGCCGGGAACAGAGATGAGCCTGGCCCAGGCCAGGGCAAAGGGAGGAAAAGTCCGCACGGTTTATGCTCCCCTGGATGCCTGCAGATGGGCCGGAGAACACCCGGAAGAGGAAGTGGTCTTTTTATCAGTAGGTTTTGAGACAACGACGCCGGCTTCCTGCCTGGCTCTGGAAATGGCTGAAAAGGAAGGAATCCGCAACTTTTCCCTCCTGACCGCCAATAAGACCATGCCCGGCGCTTACCGCCACCTGAAGGGGAGTGCTGATGTCTTTCTCTATCCGGGCCATGTAAATGCGGTAACAGGAACAGGTCTCTGTGAAGAACTTGCAGCTCAGGGCGTCAGCGGAGTCGTGGCAGGATTCCGTCCTCTTGAGATTCTCACCGCCTTTGCGGTTGCCCTGCGCAAGTTTCAGGAAGGAAAGCCCTTCTTTGTCAATGCCTACCCGAGAGTAGTCACAAGGGAAGGCAGTATACAGGGACAGGAGCTGATGAAAAAGTGGATGGAAGCATGTGACGCGGAATGGAGAGGACTTGGGGTGATTCCGGATTCGGGACTGACTCTCAAAGAAAGCGCCCGGATCTACGACGCCCGGAAAAAGTTCTCTGTCCCCGCCATGGAAGGCAGGACCAATCCGGCCTGCCGCTGCGGCCAGATCCTGCAGGGCCTTTTAGAGCCGGTTGAGTGCCCGCTCTTTGGAAAAGTATGTACGCCGATGCACCCGGTGGGCGCCTGCATGGTGTCCGGTGAAGGTGCATGTTCGGCTTTTTACCAGTATGGAGGATACATCAGATGAAAGAAGAAAAGACAGTAACCCTGGCCCACGGCGCCGGGGGAAGCCAGACCGGTCAGCTGATCGATCAGGTTTTTAAAGCACATTTTGCCAATCCCGATCTGACTGCGGATGACGCGGCGGTCCTGAACCTGCCCGGCACACGCCTTGCCATGTCCACAGACGGTTTTATCGTGTCCCCCCACACGTTTCCGGGAGGAAACATCGGTAAGCTGAGCATCTGCGGCACTGTCAACGACCTGGCATGTATGGGGGCAAAGCCTCTTTATCTGACCTGCGCTTTTGTAATAGAAGAAGGATTTTCTCTGGATGCCCTGGAAGAGATCGCGGCATCCATGGAAAAAACGGCTGCTGAGGCAGGCGTAAGCATCGTGGCCGGAGACACCAAGGTGGCCGGACGCGGGCAGGTAGACGGAGTTTTCATCACGACCACGGGAATCGGCCTGATCGAAGAAGGAATCAGTCCTGCCGGAAGCCGGGCCAGACCGGGCGATGCCGTGATCGTAACAGGAGACATAGGAAGGCACGGCTGTACCATTCTTCTGGAGAGAGAGGATTTCGGTATTGAGGCCGATGTGACCAGTGACTGTGCTCCCCTTTCCGGTGCAGTGGAGAAAGTTCTTGAAGAGACAAAGGATGTTCACGTAATCCGGGATGCGACCCGGGGCGGTGTGGGAACAGTCCTCTATGAGATTGCGGGGCAGAGCGGAGTCGGGATTCTGCTTGATGAGGAAAACATTCCTGTAGCAGACCAGGTGCGGGGTGTCTGCGGCATGCTGGGCCTGGAGCCTCTGTATCTGGCCTGCGAAGGCAGACTGGTTCTGATCGTTCCGGACCATGAGGCAGACAGGGTCCTTGATGCCCTGCACAGTGCCCCTCATACAGAGGGGGCAGTCCGGATCGGCACGGTGACTGACCAGATGCCGGGCAGGGTGATGGTTAATACCCGGATCGGAGCAAGAACACTGCTTCCGCCCCCGGGAGGAGAACTGCTTCCCCGGATCTGCTAGGAGGAGAGAAATGGATACGAGAATTGCGGTACTTTCAATTATTGTAGAAAACACCGAACAGTCACAGCATCTCAACGAACTGATCCATATTTACGCTCCCTACGTGGTGGGCAGAATGGGAATCCCCTATCCTAAAAAAGGAATCAATATCATCAGTATCGTACTGGATGCGCCCCAGACCAAGATCAGCGAACTGTCCGGCAGAATCGGAAGGCTTGAAGGGGTGACGGCAAAGGTGGCCTACGCCAAGGTCTAGAGGAAAGGAAAGAAGATATGATAAAGATTGCTGTTTACGGCAAGGGCGGCATTGGTAAATCCACCACCATATCCAATGTCTGCGCGGCACTGGCCATGCAGGGATACAGAGTCATGCAGATCGGCTGCGATCCCAAGGCGGACTCCACCATGCTGCTGCGGCAGGGACAGACTGTGCCTACCGTCCTTGACCTGATGCGTGAAAAGAAAAGCGGACTCAGCCTTTCCCGGGTTGTAAAGGAAGGCAGCCTGGGCGTCCTTCTTGTGGAGGCGGGCGGACCTTCTCCCGGTCTCGGCTGTGCCGGAAGGGGGATCATCACCGCCCTGGAGACTCTGGGACAGCTGGGCGCCTATGAAATATACAAACCTGACATGGTCTTTTACGACGTCCTGGGCGACGTAGTCTGCGGCGGTTTCTCCATGCCTATGCGCAAGGGTTACGCGGACACGGTTTATGTGCTTACCTCCGGTGAGAACATGGCCATTCATGCTGCGGCAAACATCGCTATGGCTGTGGAGAATTTTAAGGGCCGGGGCTATGCAGGCCTGGGAGGCCTGATCCTCAACCGGGCAAATGTGAAGAAGGAAGAGGAAAAGGTAGAGGAACTGGCGGCGGATTTCCACACGGAGATTATAGGCAGCCTGCCTCGAAGTCCCCTGGTTTCCGAGGCGGAAGCCATGGGAAAGACTGTCGTGGAGGCTTTTCCGGATTCCGATATGGCCCGCGCCTACCATGACCTTGCAAGGACCATGATCAGCCGCTGCCGGCTTTCCTGAAGAGTGAAGAAAGGAATTATCTATGCTGAAGATGATACATGGTGACCCGGAAAAGAAAGAAGTACGGGCATGGCTTGAAGAGGCTGAGAAGAAAAAGACAGACGATTTCGAGGTTTCTTTTGACCGGGCTCTTTTTCCGGCTCCTTTTTCCTCCCGCCTTGAATACAACAGTCCGGCCCACGGCCCGTGGAATATCGTGCACACAGGTATGCTCATCCCCGGTGCCCACCAGATCTATGTCTGCGCGGCAAACTGCTGCCGCGGTGTCGTACTGACAGCGGCGGAGATGGAGGCATCCGACAGATTTTCTTCTGTGGAAGTGAAAGAAGAAGACATTTACAGCGGAGAGATGGAAGATCTGGTAATTGAAGGGGTGGCGGACATTCTGGAAAAACTTCCGGTCCGGCCGACCGCCGTACTGCTTTTTACGGTCTGCCTTCATCACTTTATGGGATGTGACCTGTCCTATATTTATGACACATTAAGGAGCAGGTTCCCGAATCAGCATTTCGTGGACTGCTATATGGATTGTATCAATCAGAAGGAAGGGCTGACGCCGGATCAGAAGCTCCGGATCAGCATGTATTCTCTTCTGGAGCCCGGGAAAATCCGTCAGGGGCAGGTCAGTGTCCTGGGCGGGGATCTTCCCATGATTCCTGAAAATGAAGCTTTCAAGATGATTCGAAAAAATGGCGGGACAGTGAAGGACATCACGGAGACGGATTGTTTTGACGAATATCTTTCTCTGGGAGAAAGTCCCCTGATGCTTTGCTTTTATCCTCCCGGAAAGCCGGGAGCCGAAATCACGGCGCAGAAGACGGGCGCCCGCCTGCTCTATATGCCCATGCCTTACGTCTATGAGCAGATAGACCGGCAGCTTTCCGAACTGGCAGCTGCTCTCGGTCTGCCTTCCCGGGAGGAGGAGGCTCTTTTTGATCTCGAAGAAAAGAAGAGAAGCTGCGACCGGGCTCTGGAAAAAACGGCAGCTGCTATCCGGGAAGCCGGAATGGAAGTGGTTCTTGATATATCGGCGGTCCCCCATGTGCTGGGTCTGGCCCGCCTGCTTCTGGAACACGGCTTTCCGGTAAGCCGTATTTACGCGGACGCATTTTTCCCTGAGGAGAAGGAACATTTTGACTGGATCCGGGTCCATGCGCCCGGGCTCAGGATCTGCTCCGTCATCCATCCGGCCATGCGCCTTTACCACAATACATCTGACCGCCGCGTCCTGGCGGTGGGTCAGAAGGCTGCTTATTTCCACCAGACGCCCCACTTTGTCAATATGGTTGAAGGGGGCGGCCTGTACGGATATGCCGGCATCCTGGCCCTGTGCAGGGATATGGAAAAAGCTTTGAAGGAAGAAAAAGATACGGCGGACCTGGTGGTCCGCAAGGGATTGGGGTGTGCTTGCTGTCTATGAAAAGAGTAAATGTACAATTATCGACTTATACCGCGGACGTCTCAGGCGTCTGTTCGGCTCTCTATGAGCTGGGCGGGATGACGGTGATCCACGATCCCTCCGGGTGCAACTCTACATATAATACCCACGACGAACCCCGCTGGTATGACAGGGACAGCCTGGTCTTTATTTCCGGTCTGTCCCAGCTGGACGCTGTCATGGGAAATGATGAAAAGCTGATTGAAGATATCGTGCATGCGGCTTCCTATCTGCATCCCGGCTTCATTTCCCTGGTCAGGACTCCGGTTCCCCTGATGACGGGGACGGATTTTGAAGGAATTGCCGGAGAAATCAGCGCAAGGATCGGCATCCCGACATTTGCTTTTCCCACCACGGGCATGGAATCCTACATAAGCGGCGTAGACATGGCTTTTACAACCGTGGCCCGTCATCTGGTGCCGGCCCCGGAAGAAGGGGCGGCCGGGAAAAAGAAAAGGCCGGGAAGGAAGTATATAAACCTTCTGGGGGTTACGCCTCTGGATTTCTCCGTGAACTCGACATTGTCATCCATGCGGCGCTTTTTCAGGGAGAAGGGCTATGAAGTTCTGACCAGCCTGGGCATGGATATGAAAGATACGGACCTGGCGGACATGCCTTTTGCAGACCTGAATCTGGCGGTATCATCCGGCGGCATCGGAGCGGCCAAAGCCCTCTACAGGAGGTTCGGTACCCCCTGGATGGCAGGTATGCCGGCCGGTGCGGCAGGGGAGGAACTGACCGCGAGGATGAAGGCCTGCCTGGAAGAAGGAATTTCCCTGTCAGAGGAAGGCTGTCCGGAGGAAAAGAGTATGGAAGAAAGGCAGGCAGCAGGAGAGGAGGACAGGGTTATTATCGGTGAACCTGTCATATCCGCCTCCATTGCCCGGGCCATGGAAGCCTCCCGGGGAGTCCGGCCGTCGGTAATCTGTCCTTTTTCCATTCCCCACAGCATTCCGGGGATAAACTATGATATACTATCTTCGGAAGAAGAATTAAAGGACCGGCTTGCCGGCGTGAAGGAAGTGACGGCAGACCCTATCTACAGGGCTGTCTGCCCTGAAGGAGCGGATTTTATATCCCTGCCCCATGAGGCATTTTCCGGCCGGATCTACCGCAGGGAGATCCCGGACCTTTTACATTTTGCTGACTGATCATTTGAGGAGGAAGACATAAGATGAGAAAAGAACTGACGCTGCTGCGTGAAGCCATGCGGCGGCACGGTATGGATGTATATCTGATCCCCACGGGGGACAGTCACGGATCGGAATATGTAGGAGACCATTTCAAGGCAAGGGCCTATGTGTCCGGATTTACCGGATCCGCGGGCACACTGGTGGTCACTATGGACGATGCGGGTCTGTGGACGGACGGCAGATATTTCCTGCAGGCAGGCCAGCAGCTGGAAGGGTCCGGCATCCGTCTCTTCCGAATGGGAGAAAAAGGCGTACCCAAAGTCCTTGATTATCTGAGAGATGTTCTCAAACCCGGAATGGTCCTGGGATTTAACGGGGACTGTGTGATGCAGAGCTTTGCGCGCAAATGTGCGGAAGCAGCCCGCAGATCCGGCGCCGGAGTCGCATCGGATGCCGACCTGGTGGACGAGATCTGGAAGGACCGTCCCGTCCGGTCCTGCCGGAGGGCATGGATTCTTCCCGAGACCTATGCGGGAAAAAGCGTCCGGGACAAGCTGGCCGGGATCAGAGAAACCATGGAAGATGCCGGGGCCGATTATCTGCTTCTGGCTTCCCTCTGCGATATCTGCTGGCTTCTGAATGTGCGGGGCGGGGATGTCCGCTGTACACCGGTCGTATTGAGCTATTTCCTCCTGTCCGCCAAAGAGGCTGTCTGGTATGTACAGGACGGCTGTCTGGACCAGGAGATCAGGAATACTCTTGAAAAGTCAGGTGTCATCGTCAAAGACTATGACCGGATCGGTCAGGACCTGGCAGGACTTCCCGCAGACAGCAGCCTGCATATGGATCCTTCTTTTATCAGCGCCAGGCTGGTGTCACGCATACCGGGCCATGTGACGGTAATAGAAGGGCCCGACCCCACCGCTCTGGCCAAGGCGGTCAAAAATCCCGTGGAGGTGGAAAATGAGCGGATTGCCCACATCCGTGACGGAGTGGCTGTCACAAAGTTCATTTACTGGCTGAAGACACATGTGGCATCGGAGGAGATTACGGAGATTTCCGCAGCGGAATATCTGGAAAAGCTGCGGCAGGCACAGCCCCACTATGTGGAAGCCAGCTTCGATCCCATCATCGCTTATGGCCCACACGCGGCACTGCCGCACTACAGTGCCGATGAGACCAGCAATGCTTTGCTCAAATCGTCAGGCTTTGTGCTGGCTGATACCGGCGGCCACTATCTGGAGGGAACAACGGATATCACCCGGACTATTGTCCTGGGCCCCCTGACCGATAAAGAAAAGGAAATGTTCACTGATGTCCTCCGGGGACAGATTGCCCTGTCCGGCGCAAGCTTTCTCTACGGATGCACCGGACGGAACCTGGACGGTCTGGCAAGAACGCCGCTGTGGGATCAGGGACTTGACTATATGCACGGAACCGGCCACGGAGTAGGCTATCTGCTCAGTGTACATGAGGGTCCCAACTCCATCCGCTGTCTCCGTACCGGTAATAATGAAGATGAATGCGTCTTCGAAGAAGGCATGATCACATCCAACGAACCCGGCCTCTATCTGGAGGGAGAGTTCGGTATCCGGCACGAAAACCTCATGGTCTGCCTGAAGGACAGGACCAAAGGAAGCGGAAATTTTATGCATTTTGAAACACTGACCATGGTGCCTTTTGACCGGGCTGCCATCCTGACAGACCGGATGACCGAGAAGGAACTTCGCTGGCTTAACGGGTATCACCGGAAGGTATATGAGACCATCGGCCCTCTTCTCACACCGGAAGAAAAGTCATGGCTTGCCCGTGAGACAGCACCTCTGGGATAAAATTTCCTTGTCAGCATAGAAAGACTTTGTTATACTTTAAAGATAAGGCTGAAATGAAGTAAATATGCAGGAGGAAAACCATGAAAAAGCCAGGTATCGCCAGAAGAATTCTGTCACTGCTCGTAAAGCTCGTGTCGGTAGCTCTTCTAATGGCGCTGATTGCAGCAGGCTCTTTTGAAGCCGTGACCTACTATCTGACCGGCGACTTCTATGATATGAAGAAGGCGGCGCAGGAGACCAGGAAAGCAGCTGAATCCAATACACAGGAAGAAAAGAAAGCCCTGCTGGATAATGACAATATTGAAAGCACCATGATCTATGTGGACAGTGCGGATAACACCAGGGAATACATCTTTGTCAGGATCTATGATAAGAAGACCCACCGGCTGGATGTAGTCCAGGTACCCCAGAATGCAAAGGTCAGAGTTACGCCGGAAAGGCTTAAGAAGATACAGACCGTATTGCCCGGAGCAAGGGCTGATCTGGATCTGCACAGCATAGCCGTGGCCTTTAAGGATGATAAATACGGTATTCTGTCCGACATCATGGAGGATGTCACGGGCCTTGATATTATGGGATATGACGCATTTACCGAGGATCAGATCATTGATATCCTGAACGCAGGTAAAAAGGTGGCATATCATTTTGATGACAGTATGTCCTTCAGAAACAGCAAGGGAGTCCTTAAATACATCGACGCGGGCGACCAGAAACTTTCCGGAGATCAGGCGGCTGCCCTGATGAGCCATCTGGACGGTTCCACCAACGAGGAATCCGCCCGGCTTGAGCGAACAGGTACTTACCTGCAGAGCTTTATCGGAAAAGTGGCGTCAGGAGATAACACCAAAGAAGTCGTCGATAAGTATCAGTCTTCCGCAGTTTCAAAGAAAGATAAAGGGGTAACCCCGGATTCGGAAATCTTTGACAAGCTTTCGGAAGATTCCATTATGATCCGTGTCATGCAGGGCGGAGAGAAAGACGGGTACTATAATCTCGATGCACAGAAGGTCCAGCTGCAGATCTCTTCTCTGGTCAAGCAGATGGACGGAAAGCAGTCTGATTCATCCGCTCAGTCCACGACCGAGGACAAGGAAGATGAGAAAGAGGCTGCCGACTCCAGAGATCTTTCCATAGAGCTTTACAATGCGGCCCTGTTCGAAGAGAGCATAGCCGGTGACTGGAGAGCATTCCTTCAGTCCGAAGGATATAATATCACACTCATTGATAACTATAAGGATGAAGGCCCCATTTCCAAGACCAGGATCGAGGTTAAGGAAGAAGGCGTTGGCGAAGACCTTCTGGAGTATTTCCCGGATGCGGATATTGTGATCGTAGACAGTATTCCTACCGGAGGAGATATCCGGATCCGCATTGGTACCGATTATACCGATGTACCCGAGATCAACAGTACACAGGCAGACGATTCGGACGAGGATTACGAGGAAGACAGTGACAATGAGTCCTACGACTTCGACAACTGATCAGTATAATATATTGGGAATCTCTGTTTCCTACATGACTGAGAAAGAGGCGGCAGCAGCCACCATCGAGCTTCTGGATAGCCCCGAAGTGGCAGTCGTTTACATGCTGACTGCGGAAAGTTCTCTGGTCTGTCAGACAGATGACGCGGCGGCGGCCATGGTCAATGCCTGTGACCTGGTCCTGCCCGGCGATCATCATACAAGGCAGGCTCTGCTGCAGATTGCCGATCCGGAGCGGATGACCGGCGATGAGGAGGAATATTCCTACCGTTACATCAGGGAACTTCTTCCTGCCCTGGAAAAAAGGGACATAAGCATCTATGCCGCTATGGAAAAGGAAAACCAGCTTTCCCTCATGCAGGAGTTTTTTCTCAACGATTATCCGGGTATCAATTTCTACGGAACTGTTGTGGAAAAGGATACGGAGGCCGAGATAAGCCGGGTGGTGAACGACATTAACGCCTGCCTTCCCGACATTGTCTTTGTATGTGTGGAGATTGAGAGCCACATTGCTTTTGTCAGGGACTACATTACCATGATGAACACAAAGCTCTGTGTCTGCATGGAATCCATCAATCCCATGATGGCCAGGGTCATGACAGATGTGCCCCGGATCTTCCGCCGCCTTCACCTGGAGAGACTGTATCACTGGTTCAGAAGGGAGCATAAGTTGCAGAGGCAGATTCTTGGATCAATCTTCAAGAAGAGGATGATCGACAATGCAGGTATCAGGAAAATCCGCCGTAAGGAAGAATCTGAAGAGGATTAGTTTTGTATATTTTTTCGCTGTGAGTTTAGACACATTTCAGCATTGTGTCTGAATAGTGAGATATTATCACACACCTTTCCATATATTTATACAAACGATATACAGATTAATTATGAAAAGAGGACACAATTTTTTTGTTTCCTCTTTTTTTTTTGTTGATTTTGTATTAAAATAGGTTTTGTAAGTCCTATAAAGAATGAAAGCTATTATAAAGCATAAAAGATATAAGACAGTAATCAGACATGGTCCATGGCAGGACGCCATGAGAAATGGAGTGTGTGTTTATGATATCAAATCAAATATTACAGGATTCAATCGAAGGAATTAAGGCTATTACCAGGATAGACCTTTGCGTGATGGACACGGAGGGTAAGCCTCTGGCATCGACTCTGGATGATGTGGAAGAGTACAGGGAGGCCGTTCTGGTCTTTGCCCAGTCTCTCGCGGAGAGCCAGGTCCTGCAGGGTTACCAGTTCTTTAAAGTCTTTGACGACAGCACCCTGGAGTACATCATCCTGATCAAGGGTGAGACAGATGATGTCTATATGATCGGCAAGATGGCGGCATTCCAGATCCAGAATCTTCTGGTGGCTTACAAGGAAAGGTTCGACAAAGACAATTTCATCAAGAACCTGCTCCTTGACAATCTTCTGCTGGTGGATATCTACAACCGGGCAAAGAAGCTGCACATCGAGACAGATGTCAGAAGGTGCGTATTTATCGTTGAGACTCAGAGCGAGAAAGAGAATAACGTATTTGAGACAGTGCGAAATATCTTCTCCTCTAAGTCAAAAGATTTTATCACCGCCGTGGACGAGAAGAACATCCTCCTTGTCAGGGAAGTGAAGAAAGGGGAGGATTACGAGGACCTGGAGAAGACAGCCAGGGTGATCGTGGACATGCTCAATACGGAAGCCGTGTCCAGAGTACACGTATCCTTCGGTACCATAGTCAAGGAGATCAAGGAAGTATCCCGGTCCTACAAGGAAGCCAAGATGGCCATGGATATAGGAAAGATCTTCTATCCGGAAAAGAATGTGGTTGCCTACAGCAATCTGGGAATCGGCCGTCTGATCTACCAGCTGCCCCTGCCCCTTTGCAAAATGTTCATCAGGGAAATCTTTGACGGACGTTCACCGGATGAGTTTGACGAAGAAACACTGCAGACCATCAATAAATTCTTTGAAAACAATCTGAATGTTTCGGAGACATCCCGCCAGCTCTACATTCACAGAAATACTCTGGTATACAGACTGGACAAGCTGGAGAAGAGTACAGGGCTTGACCTGCGGGTATTTGAGGATGCCATAACATTTAAGATCGCGCTGATGGTTGTTAAATATATGAACTATATGGAGGCCACAGATTATTAAAGGGCCGTTTATCTGATAAAGGACAGTGGAGGAAGTATGTCTACAGAAGAAAAGAATATGGAAACAATGATACAGGAAAAGGAGGACAGGAAATCCGGTAAAAGCCCTAAATGGCTGTGGATTCTCCTGATGCTTATTCTTCTCGCCGGAGTATCCTTTTTTTCCTTTAACGCAGGAAGGAATGCAGGGTCTGCCTCTCATGCCGCTTCTGCTCTGACCGAACCGGATCCTGCCGAATCTACCGGAACAGGGCTTGAATCGAGCAGGGAGGAAATCTTTGAGAAACTGTCCATTTTTGATATGTATGTGGATAATTATTATCTCAACGATGTGGACGAAGAAAAGGTCGTAGACGGAATCTACGACGGATATCTCAAGGGCCTGGATGATCCCTATGCAGAGTATTATAGCGAAAAAGAATATAAAGACCTGATGGAAGAGGATTCCGGAGAGTATCAGGGAATCGGCGTGCTGATCTACGAGGACCCGGATACAGGATATCCTACCATTGACGGTGTCTTCCGTGATTCGCCGGCTTTTAAAGCCGGTATCCAGGTGGGCGACCGTATCATTTCCGTTAATGACAGGGAAACCATTGACATGGACCTGCAGGAGGTGGTCAACGAAATCCGCCGAAGCGACAGGAAGACAGCGGATTTAAAGATTTACCGTGACGGAAATGTAAAAGAGTTCACGGTAAAGAAGGAAAAAGTACAGATTGAAACAGTTGAATACGAGATGAAAGACAATCAGGTGGGCTACATAGCTGTAACCCAGTTCATCGATAATACCGACGAACTCTTTGAAAAAGCCCTGAAAGATCTGAGCAAGCAGAAAATGAAAGGCCTGATCATTGATCTCCGCAATAACGGAGGCGGCCTTGTCAACACCTGCACAAATATGCTTTCACGCATTGTTCCCGAGGGAGACCTCCTGGTCTATACACAGGACAAGCAGGGGAACAGGAATGAATACAAGAGTACATCCAAAGCCACGGTTGATGTGCCGATCGTCATCCTGGTCAACGGAAACTCGGCCAGCGCTTCCGAGATCATGACAGGCTGCCTGAAGGATTACAAACTGGCAACCATCGTCGGTTCCAAAACCTACGGCAAGGGTATTGTCCAGAATATCTTCCCCCTTTCCGACGGCACGGCTCTTAAGTTTACGACAGCCAAGTATTACACGCCCAACGGAAAGAATATCCATGAGATCGGCATCGAGCCGGATATAAAGGTGGAACTGGACGACGAGGCTTACAGAGAAGCTCTGGAGGATGAGTCGAAGGATACACAGCTTAAAAAAGCCATGGAGATCCTTACTAAGAAGTAAATATACATGAAAAAAATGAACGCAGACCGGATTTCCAGTCTGCGTTCAGAGTATGTCGTGTCTTTTTAACATGTTCCTGACCGAATCATCGAAAAGATACTCCAGTGACCGGTCTAAGGAAAAGCCTGTGGAAGAGATGCCTGTTGTCAGCCTGAGAGAACCTCTGGAATAGAGAATGTTCACATACATTCCCCGGATATCTTCCCGGGGCTCAGAAGAATTGACCCGGCTGATGAGGGCTGCTGCCGTAGAGTCTGGCAGGGCCAGGATGATCTTCATGGAAAGGGGAAGCCTGTTGCCGCGGACTGCCGCAAAGACCAGATGCTTAAGTTCCCCCCATGACAGGAAGGGATCACGGGCTTTCGGGTCTTCCGTATCGTAAAAGTCCCTGTTGCGCCTGCCGTCCAGGGTCAGGCTGTAACCGCCTGTTACCTGCGCTTCCACAAGGAAAAAGCGGTCAAAGGTATCGCCTGTGAGCAGCTGGGACATGAATTCTCTGATATCAGTAATCTGTAAGGATAACATAGAAACCTCCGGTATCTTTTATATCATATCTTTGCCGGTTTGGAAAGCATGACAATAAGGAAAGGAAGCATATATGGATGTTTTATTTGAATGTATAAGGCAGGGCGGGTCACCCTTTACAGCGGCTGCCTTCTGTAAGAACTATCTTCTGGACCACGGCTTCCGGGAAATAAAATACGGAAAGAAATTTGACCTGGGAGATTCAGACCGCTGTCTGGTCTGCCCATTTCCCGATACGATTTTTGCCTTTACCACAGGAAGGGTCGCGGGAGCGGATCCTGACCTGCGCATGGCCTTTGCCCATCTGGATCAGCCATGCCTGAAAGTGAAAGGACGGCCCGATATCAAAAGCATGGACTGCCATCTACTCAATGTGGAAATCTATGGGGGCATGAAGGAATCTACCTGGTTTGACAGGCCTCTGGGTATGGCGGGACAGGTGGTTTTAAAAGGGGAGGAAGTTTTCCGGCCGGAGACGGTTACATTTGACAGCGGACGGCCGGTTGCCCTGATTCCGGGACTGGCCACTCATATGAGGAAGAGATCCGGAGATACGGATACCATAGACAGGCAGAACCATATGCTGCCTCTGGCAGGCCTGGCGGGAAGCCGGATTACGGAAGGGGCTTTTATGTCTTTTCTGGCAGATGAGCTCAAGGTGGACAGATCGGAAATCTTAAGCTATGACCTCTCTTTATATAATTTTGACGAACCCCAGCTGGTTGGCTTTGAAAATGATTTTATCAGCAGCCCCAGACTGGATAATCTGGCTTCGGTAAGTGCCATGCTGGAAGCTCTGACCGAGGCGGACAGGCGCAGAGGGATTAACCTGATCGGGATCTTTAATCACGAGGAAGTAGGATCCAGGAGCAGGTCGGGGGCAGATTCCGATCTTCTCAGGGAGGTCCTGGTCCGCATTCTCTACGGGGCAGGTCTGGAAGACGACCGGATCGCGGATGCCCTGACAAGGGGACACTACCTGTCCGTGGACGGGGCCCAGGGAGCCCATCCCAATTATCCGGACCGCTATGACCTGACGGCCAGGGCTTATATGGGCCAGGGACCGGCTGTTAAGGTCAGCGCTTCCCAGCGCTATGCCACTGACTGCATAATGGAGGCAATACTTCTGACCCTCTCTGAAAAATACGATTTTCCTCTGCAGGAGATCAATGACCGGAACACCATACGGGGCGGCTCGACCATCGGCCCCATGATCGGGGCAGACATTCCCATGCCGGGCTGTGATGTGGGAATCCCCATGCTGGCCATGCATTCTGCCCGGGAGACCATCTGTGCGGATGACTATGACAGCATGTGTCAGCTGCTGACGGCCTTCTTCACGGAGTGAACACAGAAGGGTAGGTGACTTAAATGCCACAGGGAAACAGACCGGAAGCCGGCAGGGAAGAAAGCAGGCCCCGGGTAACCATATATACAGACGGCGCCGCCTCCGGAAATCCTGGTCCGGGCGGCTATGGCACAGTCCTTCTTTATGAGGACAGTACAGGTAAGATCCACAGAAGGGAGTATTCGGGCGGCTTTCGCCTGACGACCAACAACCGGATGGAACTGCTGGCGGTTATTGCCGGCATGGAGAAACTGATCCGCCCCTGCCGGGTGGAGGTTTACGCGGATTCCCAGTATGTGGTTAAAGCTTTTACGGATCACTGGGTTGAAGGCTGGCAGAAAAGGGGCTGGAAAAACAGTAAAAAAGAGCCGGTAAAAAATGACGATCTCTGGAAAAGGCTTCTTTCTTCCATGGAAGGACACGATGTTTCCTTTCACTGGGTCAAAGGCCATGCGGGTAATCCGGAGAATGAAAGGTGCGATGCTCTGGCTGTTGCTGCCGGCAGCGGAAAGGACCTTCCGGCAGACCCCGGATATGAAAAGAAAATGTAATGAATTGATTACAAATGTTAAATAATAGCAATAGGTATTCTACTGTAAATATGGTATAATACAGGTGAATCACTACACAGTAACTGTTAACAGGGGGTGACCGTATGGAGATACAACTTTGGCGGGAACTGCTCGATCCTTATCAGCTGGCTGTAGATGAACTTACAGTAAAGTTTGAACACCTGATTCAGGAGCATAGAAATCGCGGACGCTATTCACCGATCCAGTCTGTTGACGGAAGAGTCAAAGATATCGTCAGTATTCTGGACAAAATGCATCGAAAAGATATATCCATGAATGATCTCGAGGAGAAGATGGAGGACATTGCGGGAATCCGCATAACCTGTCAGTTCGTGGAGGACATTGACCGGGTTGTCAAGCTGATCAAGAACCGGAATGACATGACGGTCAAATATGAAAAAGATTATGTGAGTCACATGAAGGAAAGCGGCTACAGGAGTTATCACATGATCATCCTTTATCCTGTAAACACGATAAAGGGTCCCAAGACGATCAGCGCGGAGATCCAGATCCGTACAATGGCCATGGATTTCTGGGCAACACTGGAGCATTCTCTTCAGTACAAATATAAAGAAAACATTCCGGAACATATAAAAAAGAAACTGACAGATGCGTCCAATGCCATCATGGAGCTGGATACGGAGATGTCCGATGTGCGTGATGAAATCATGGACGCGCAGAATTCCCACAGGATCAAGGAGAATATCGTAAAGGATATCCTGAGCAATATTCAGAATCTCTACAAGGTGGCAAACCAGAGAGAAGTCATGAAGATTCAGGACGAGTTTTACCGCATATATGTTCTTGACGATCTGATGCAGCTACAGCATTTTTCAAAACAGCTTGATATTATTTCTGAAGGATACAGGGCACAAAGCCTTTAATGATGAAGGCCAGCCAGACATACCTTTATAAAAAGGAGATTACAAATGCATTTTCCTGAAAAGTTCATCCTGAGACTCAGGAAACAGCTGGGAGAGGATACGGAACAGTATATCCGCAGCTTTGATTATGAGTATGGACAGACATTTCGGGTAAACCAGTTAAAAGCAGAACCGGCGGATTTTGTCCGCCGGTTTCTTTTGCCTGGGGAGACCCGGCCGGTAGCCTGGTGCGAAACCGGTTACTATTACAGCGGAGAAAAGCGGCTCTCCCGTTCCCCTTTATATTACGCGGGGACCTATTATCTGCAGGAACCCTCTGCCATGGCGCCGGCAGCCTTTCTGGATGTTCGGCCCGGAGACCGGGTTCTGGACCTGTGCGCGGCGCCCGGCGGCAAGAGCACGGCCATGGCCGCGGCCATGAAGGGACAGGGGCTGCTGGTGGCCAACGATGTCAGCAACGGACGCTGTATGGCTCTTATGAAGAATCTTGAGATGGCCGGTGTACATAATATGATGATCAGCTGCGAGACCCCGCAGAGGCTTGCGTCAAGATTTTCGGGATACTTTGACAAAGTCCTTGTGGACGCTCCCTGTTCCGGAGAAGGTATGTTCCGGCGGGATTCTTCCATGATGGCTGCCTGGTCACCGGAGAAAGTTGAAGAGTACGCAAAGCTTCAGAAGGAGATTCTGCACAGTGCCGCTCAGATGGTGCGGCCCGGTGGAAAACTTCTTTACTCCACCTGTACCTACGGGACGGCAGAAGATGAAGAGGTGGTGGCAGATCTTCTGGAAAGTATGCCCGACTTCCGGCCGGCGGCCCTTCCTGACTATGAAGGGGTGGAAAAAGGAATTGGCTGCGCCAGATTCTGGCAGCACCGGGTGGATGGTGAAGGCCAGTTCGCAGCATTGCTGATACGGGAAGGCGGCCTGAGAGAAGAAGGAAAAGAAAGGCCCGGCACAGGCAGCAGAGAAAAAGGAGCGGCCGGGAAAAAAAGACCGGGGGACAGAGATCTCTGCCTTTCTTTCCTGTCTGAGATTAACTGGAAGAGAATACTGGGCCCGGAGACTATAGAAGACTGCTTTAAAAGCGGACGGATCTTTGCCATGAAGGAGCGGATCTTTCTGCTGCCGGAAAATTGTCCGGACTTTTCAGGCCTTCGTCTGGTCCGGTCAGGACTGTATCTGGGGGATCTGAAAAAGAAACGGTTTGAGCCGTCGCCGGCCCTGGCCCTGGCCCTGAAGGCAGAGGAGTATCCCAGGACCCTGCGGCTTGATCCGGAGGACCCGGATGTCCTCCGATATCTGCGGGGTGAGACCATAGAGATCGGGACAGAAAAGGGCCCTGATGAAAAGGGATGGACCCTGGTCTGCCTGGAAGAGTTCCCCCTTGGCTGGGGCAAATCTGACGGGGTCCGGATGAAGAACAAGTACCCGCCGGGATGGAGAATGATGTAAAAATGCCTGATACAGGTCATGGGAATGTTTTCGTGGCTTATAATGATTAATTATGATATGATAAGGCTTAATAAAAAAGAAGAAACCATTCATGAACAGATAAGAAAGGAAGAGATTATGAGCCCATATATGGAAAAAGCCCACAAAGTCCGGGAAGAATCCGATATTCATTATAACTGTGCCCAGGGAGTCCTGGCGGCTTTTGCTGAAGAACTCGGAATTGATGAGGATACTGCTTTTCGCGTCGGAGCCAATTTCGGCAGCGGTATGCGCATAGGCGGCACTTGTGGTGCCGTGACAGGGGCCCTCATGGTCCTGGGTCTGGCCGGTGTCGACAACGGACCGGAAATGCAGGCACTGATTCGAAGAGTCAGGGGAAATCACGAGGGAGTCGTTGACTGTAAAGACCTGCTCAGACTGAATATGGAGACGGATGTTCCCAAACATGAGCACTGCGACAACATGGTTTATGAAATGGTAGAAATGACAGAAGAAATACTGCGGGAAAAAGGGATCATCAAAGAAGACTGTGAATGAAAGGAAATGAAATTAAAGCCATGAAAAAATCAAGGATTGCATTATTAACAGCAGTCTTCCTGATCGCCTTTCTGACTGCGGCGGGAGGAGGCTACTGGTACGGAAATGAGAAAGCAATTTCCCGTTTCGAAAAAGAGCAGAAGATTGAAAACAAAGTTGACCAAAGTGATCTGGAAATTTTTGAAGGCGTAGAAGGGCCTATATATGTCACGGGGCATAAAAGTCCTGACTCAGATACCGTCGGCAGTGCCATCGCCTATGCGGACCTGCTCAAACAGCTGGGATTTGATGCCCGCCCTGTCATCCTGGAAGATGTGAATCCGGAGACAGAATATATTCTGGAAAAGGCAGAGATTGAAACACCTATGATTCTTGAAAACGCGGCCGGCTGCAACATGGTCCTGGTGGACCACAGCGAGTACGCCCAGTCGGCAGACGGGCTGGAGGACGCAAAGATTCTGGCTATCATCGACCATCACGGGGACGGAGATGTAAGAACAGGTAATCAGCTGATCTATGACAGCAGACCCCTGGGTGCCACAGCCACCATCATCTGGATCCGCTACCGTAATTACGGGCTGGAGCCGGACAAAAAGACCGCATTTGCCATGATGGGAGCCATTCTCTCGGATACGGGAAACCTTACCTATGACACAACGACAGAAGCGGACCGGAGAGCCTTGAAAGATCTGAGCAGGATTGCAGGTGTCTCCGACACGGCCGGCTTTTACAGAGACATGTATAAAGCCTCCATCTCCTACAAGGGTATGACGGACGAAGAGATTTTCTTTAGCGATTACAAAGAGTATACGGCCGGTGTTGACGGTGACAAAGAGTTTGCCATCGGCTGCGTCAATGTATATGATGATGCGGAAGGAAGAGAAATGTCGGCCAGGATGGCCAAGGTAATTCCCGGAGCCTGCAAGTCCACCGGAATCAAAATGACCTATGCCCAGATCAGCATTTATCATGATGATATTTCCATCACCTACCTTGTGCCTTCCGACAAGGCGGCAGAAGATGTGATCAGGAAAGCCTACGGCGGCAAAGCTGTATATGACGGGACAGCATACAGGCTGCAGCCCGGCGTATCCCGGAAGACGGAGCTGGTTCCGGCCATAACGGATGTCCTTAATAAGGAGTAAGACAGGAATAAAAGAATGAAACAGGTAAGACTTGACAAATGGATCTCAGATACGGCCGGCATCAGCAGGACCATGTCCCGGCAGGCCATCAGAAAAGGACAGGTCCGGGTCAACGGCCAGGTGCAGACCAGGCCTGAAAGCAAGGCCGATCCTGAATCAGACCGGGTGGTCTTTGACGGGATTCCCCTGACCTATGCCGCCCATCACTATCTGATGATGCACAAGCCGGCCGGCCTGGTCAGTGCCACGGAAGACCCTGTGGAAAAGACGGTAATCGACCTGGTCAGGGAGCCTGTAAGAGGCCTTTTCCCTGTGGGACGCCTGGATAAAGATACGGAGGGCCTTCTCCTGCTGACCAATGACGGAGGCCTGGCTCACCGTCTCCTTTCGCCCCGCCGCCATGTGGACAAGTGCTATTATGCCAGGCTGGACAGACCGGTGGGAGAAGATGAAATCCGGCTTTTTGCCCAAGGCCTGGATATCGGGGATGAGAAAGTGACCCTGCCGGCGGTTCTTGAGCCGTCGGATCAGGAGCCGGACGGTGTCCTGATCACAATCCGTGAGGGAAGATATCATCAGATCAAAAGGATGGCCCGGGCAGTGGGAAGAAAAGTTCTTTACCTGAAACGTTTATCCATGGGAAGTCTTTCCCTGGATCCGGCTCTTATGCCGGGAGAATACCGTCCGCTTACCGAGGAGGAACTCGACAAACTGCTGACTGACGGAGACAGATGATGCAGACAGACTTTTTACCTGTGAATCTGAAAGAAATGAAGGAACGGGGATGGGACCGGGCAGACTTCGTATATGTATGCGGAGATGCCTATGTAGACCATCCCTCTTTTGGCGCGGCTATCATTACCCGTATCCTGGAAGATGCCGGATACAGGGTGGCCATGATCGCCCAGCCTGACTGGAAGGATCAGAACTCCATCACCGTCTGCGGTGAGCCGCGTCTTGCCTTCCTGGTTTCTTCCGGAAACATGGATTCCATGGTTAATCACTATACTTCATTTAAAAAGAGACGCCATCAGGATGCTTATACGCCGGGCGGCGGATTTTCAAAAAGACCCAATCACGCCGTGGTGGTCTACAGCAACCTGATCCGGAAAGTCTACAAGGAGACACCGATCCTTCTGGGAGGTATAGAAGCTTCCCTGCGGAGACTTGCCCACTATGACTACTGGAGTGACAGCGTGAAGCGGTCCGTCCTTCTGGATGCCGGCGCAGACATTCTCATGTACGGCATGGGAGAAAGGTCGGTACTGGAAATTGCACGGGCTTTGGATGAGGGAATTCCTGCAGAAGAGATCACTTCCGTAAGGGGAACCGTGGTCCGCGTGCGGGAACTGCCAAAAGAGGATGACTGTCTGGTCCTCCCCTCTTACCAGCAGGTAAAAGACGACAAAGAAGCTTTTGCAAGAAGCTTTTACATACAGTACAGCAACACGGATGCCATCACGGCCTCCCGCCTGGCAGAGCCGTACCGGACAAAGGAATATGTCCTGCAGAACCCGCCGGCCCTGCCTCTTTCAGAAGAGGAGATGGACCGGGTCTACAGCCTGCCCTATACCAGGAAATGGCATCCTTCTTATGATGCGGCAGGCGGCATTCCGGCTCTTTCCGAGGTGAAGTATTCACTGACAAGCTGCCGGGGATGTTATGGAGGCTGCAGTTTCTGCGCCCTGACATTTCACCAGGGCAGGCGGATCCAGAGCCGGAGCAGGCAATCTCTGGTCGCAGAGGCGAGGCAGATGACAAAGGATCCGGATTTTAAAGGATATATTCATGACGTGGGCGGGCCCACGGCAAATTTCAGAAAGCCGGCCTGCAAAAAGCAGATCAAACACGGAGTCTGCAGCCACCGCCAGTGCCTTTTTCCGGAGCCCTGCCCCAATCTGATCGCTGACCACAGTGATTATATAAAACTTCTGAGAGAGCTGCGCGACCTTCCCGGGGTCAAAAAAGTATTTATACGTTCAGGCATCCGCTTTGACTATGTGATGGCGGACCGGAACAGGGACTTTCTGGAAGAACTCTGCCGCTACCATGTAAGCGGCCAGCTGAAGGTGGCCCCGGAACACATTTGTGACGCGGTACTCTCTCTGATGGGGAAACCCTCCCGCCATGTGTACGACAGTTTCTGCCATGCCTATGCCGCCATGAACCGGAAGATCCGGAAAAAACAGTATCTGGTGCCATACCTTATGTCTTCCCACCCGGGCAGCGGCCTTAAGGAGGCTGTGGCCCTGGCGGAATTCATCCGGGATCTGGGCTATATGCCCGAGCAGGTACAGGATTTCTATCCCACGCCCGGCACCATATCAACCTGTATGTATCATACGGGTCTGGATCCCCGGACCATGAAAGCGGTCTACGTGCCGGTCACTCTTAAGGAAAAGCAGATGCAGCGGGCCCTGATCCAGTACCGGAATCCCGATAATCATAAACTGGTCCGGGAGGCCCTGGTCCGGGCAGGAAGGGAAGACCTGATCGGCTACGGAAAGAAATGCCTTGTGCCTCCGGAAAAGAATGACAGGGACCGGGACAGGAAAATCCCCAAAGGGAAAAGCACACCGGCAGGAAAGGACAGATCTGTCCCGGCCGAAAAGCCAAAGAAAAAGCGGAAAACAATACGAAATGTCCATAAAAAGAAAACTGCGGAAAGGAGAGGCAAATGAGAATCGCCATTGTAACCGGAGCTTCCTCCGGTATGGGGAAAATATTTGTTAAGACCATCATCAATCAGATGAAGGGACTGGATGAGGTCTGGATCATCGCCAGAAGAGAGAAGAGACTGACCAGTTTCGGAACCATGTATGAAACAGTGGCATTCAGACCTCTGGTCATGGACCTGCAGAAAGAGGAAGATATCGAAAGACTCCGGCAGATGCTTAAAGATGAAAAACCCGAGATTGCCTGTCTTGTTCACAGTGCGGGATTCGGAATCATGGGCCGTATCGATGATCTGCCTGCCCGCGATCAGGAGGAAATGGTGGATGTAAACTGCAAGAGCGTGGTTTCCATCGCCAACATGACCCTCCCATATATGGAACCGGACGGAAGGATGATTTTCATGGCCTCGGCTTCGGCCTTCCTGCCTCAGCCGGGATTTGCCGTCTATGCGGCAAGCAAGGCCTTTGTGCTCAGCTTCGTCAGAGCCCTTCGTGCAGAAGCGAGGGACAGGAAGCTTCGGATCACGGCAGTATGTCCGGGCGCCGTCAGGACGGAATTCTTCGACCGGGCCCTGGTCCGGGAGGAACTGCCTGTCTATAAAAAACTGGTCATGGCCGACCCCAAAAAGGTGGTCAAAAAGGCCTGGCGCGATAACGGAAGAAATGTGGAGGTCTCTGTCTACGGACTGCCGATCCGGATGACGAGGGCCGCGGCCAAGCTGCTCCCCCACAAGCTGCTTCTTAGCTTTATGGGCGGAAAGAAATAGAATTATAAAAGATCATGAGAGAACTGACAGTTACAGGGAAAGAAGAAGGACAGCGGCTGGTCCGCTATCTGGAAAAATATATGCCTGAAGCGGGCAGAAGCTTTCTCTACAAGATGCTCAGAAAAAAGAATATCCTGCTCAACGATAAGAAGGCAGGGGGAAATGAAAGTCTGAAAGAGGGAGACAGGATCCGGATCTGGTTTGCCGATGAAACCATCGAAAAGTTCCGGGGCAGAAAAGACGCCGCCGGGGGCGGAGCCGGAAGAAAGCTTTCTCCCCTTCGCAGCCGGGTGAAGGTCCTGCTGGAGACAGAGGATATCCTTATCCTCCATAAACCGGCGGGTATGCTGACCCAGAAAGCCCGTCCCGGGGATGACTCTTTAAATGACTGGCTGCTGGATTACTGTGAGGAGCGGGAACTTTGGAAGCGGGAGGAAAGCGCTGCCTTTACCCCCTCTGTTGCCAACCGGCTTGACCGCAATACCAGCGGCATCGTGACAGCCGGGATCTCCCTGAGAGGACTGCAGAGCCTGTCAGCCCTCCTTGCCGGCAGAGAACTGGTCAAATACTATCTTTGTCCGGTGAAGGGAAGAATGGAAAAGGATGGCTATATAAAGGGATATCTGGTCAAAAACAGTAAGACCAATAAAGTGACGGTTTCAGACAGGCCTGTCAAAGAGGCAGCCCGGATCGAGACTTCCTACCGGGTTCTTCAGGCAGGGCCTGAAGCTTCACTTCTGAAAGTGGACCTGATCACGGGGAAAAGCCATCAGATCAGAGCCCATCTGGCCTCGGCCGGCCATCCCTTGTGCGGCGATGCCAAATACGGCGACCCCGGCTGGAATGCCTGGCTGAAAAAGAAGACAGGACTTGATCACCATCTTCTTCACAGTTCCGAGCTGATCATAGAAAAAGGACAGGACCCGGTGGAAGCACTCCACGTCAAAGATCCTGTCCCTGAACAATTTCGAAATGTGTTACGCCTTCTCAATCTGTCTCATCCAGAAACAGAGGCGTACTGAAATAACGTTCCGCGGTATCCGGAAGCACCGTGACAACGGTTTTGCCCGGTCCCAGCTTCTTAGCAAGGGCGATGGCAGCCGCCACATTGGTTCCGCTGGAGATTCCGCACATGAGGCCTTCTAGTCTTGCGAGATCCTTCGCTGCCTTGATGGCCTCTTCGTCTGTAACGATATATATGTCATCATAGATATTCTGATTCAGAATGGGCGGGATCAGGCCGTCCCCGATACCCATCTGCAGATGGGTGCCCACATTTCCGCCGGCAAGGATAGCAGCATTCTCAGGCTCCACGGCCCAGATGACCAGGTCAGGATTGGCTGCCTTTAAGGTCTCCCCGATACCGGTAATGGTACCGCCGGTGCCGACACCGGAACAGAAGCCGTGAATGGGGCCGTCCACATCATCCAGGATCTCCCTGGCGGTCTGCTGACGCTGAATCTCAGGGTTGGCCGGGTTCTCAAACTGCTGGGGTACAAATACCCTGGGATTCTCCTCGGCCATCCGGAGGGCTTCCTGAAGACAGTCGTCAATACATTTGCCGATATCGCCGTCATCATGCTTGAGGATCACCTCGGCACCGTAATGGCGGACCAGCTTGCGGCGCTCTTCACTGACAGAATCCGGCATGATGATAATTGTCCGGTAGCCTTTGACAGCTCCGATCAGTGCCAGGCCGATGCCCTGATTGCCGCTGGTCGGCTCTACGATAATAGTGTCTTTGTCGATCAAACCCTGCTCTTCCGCATGGCGGATCATATTGAAAGCGGTCCTGGTCTTTATGGAGCCGCCGACATTCAATCCTTCAAATTTTACAAGGATCCGCGCACAGTCATCGCCCGCCATATGGTTGAGACGGATCAGGGGTGTACGTCCCATTGCTTCTAATACATTATGATAAATCATGATACCTACCTGTCTGTTCAGTTATTGGCTGTTATCCGGCCGGCCGGAGAGCTTTTCCGGCGCATGCCTGATAATGATTCTATCATCTTTTAGCGGCAGATTCAATAAAATCATGTGCCGATTTCCTCATTGCCTAATCAGACCAGCTGTGATATAGTACTTGTGAAAAGCATCTGGGGATCGGCACAATTCTCCCTTACTTGCCTTTCCCCGCTTTTCAGTTATATGTAAGATTTAAGTCAGCCCTGTCTGACATGCCCCTGCCCGTAGATCCGCCGGCAGGCTTTTTTTATATGGGGGAAGGTAGATTTGCCATGAAAAAACGGGACGGAACCGGTCTGATTCCGGAACAGCTTTATACAAAGGATCCCCTCAGGGATGTGATCACGGGGATAATCGTAGGCCTTGTATCTATCCCTATTTCCATGGGATACGCCCAGATTGCGGGGCTTACCCCGGTTTACGGACTCTACGGATCTCTGCTGCCCATCCTGGTCTTCGGACTGATTTCATCCTCCAGGCGTTTCGTCTTTGGTGTGGACGCGGCGCCGGCAGCCCTGACCGGCGGCATACTGGCCGCAGCCGGCGTGACGGCAGGCAGCGGTCAGGCCTTAAAACTGGTTCCGGCCATTTCCCTGCTGACTGCTGTCTGGCTTCTGCTTTTCTTCCTGGCGGATGCAGGCCGGATCGTTCGCTTTATATCCGCATCCGTCATGGGCGGCTTTATTACGGGAATCGGCATAACGATCATACTGATGCAGGTGCCCAAGCTTTTCGGCGGCAGCGCAGGAAGAGGCGAACTTCCGGAACTGATCCGTCATATATACACTGAGGCTTCACAGAACTTCCATCTTCTGTCTTTCTTGATGGGACTCGCTACAATTCTGATCATCCGGGTATTTGCCAGGAAATGTCCTGCCGTTCCCATGGCTGTGATCATGATGGGAGCAGGTATGGCAGCCGGCGCTCTCCTCGGTCTTGAGGACCTCGGCGTCAGAATGCTTCCGGCGGTTCAGGCCGGTCTGCCGGTTCACCGTCTGCCGGATCTTTCCGTGATTTTCCGCTACGGGAACAGAGTCGTATTTTCCAGTCTGACCATTGCCCTTGTCATTACTTCGGAGACCCTGCTGGCCTCCACCAACCTGGCCCGTAAGCATGATGAGAAGCTGATCACAAGGAGGGAAGTCCTGGCCTACTGCCTGGCAAATGTCCTGTCAGCCCTTTGCGGCTGCTGCCCGACCAACGGCAGCGTGTCAAGGTCCGGACTTGCGGACCAGTATGGTGTGCATTCCCAGATTATGTCCGTGACAGCCTCGGCTGTGATGGGCCTGATCCTTCTCTTTTTCACAGGCCTGATCGTGTGGCTGCCCGTACCGGTACTGACGGGTATCGTCATTTCAGCCCTTCTGGGAACTCTGGAGTTTGATCTGATTGCCAGGATGCGGAAGGTGGATAAGGCTGAATGCCTGATCTTCCTGGCAGCCTGTCTGATCGTCCTTTTTTACGGGACTATTTACGGAGTTGTAGCAGGTGCCCTTTTGTCCTTTGCTGCATTTGTCATCCGCTCTTCAAGACCAGAAACGGAACTCCTTGGCTGGTCCTTTGCCGACAGCCGCTTTATGCCTCTGGGTGAGACAGACCAGGTAAAAGCCATTGAAGGCGTGGTCATATATCGTTTCCACGGACCCCTTTTCTTTGCAAATGTGGAACAGTTCTGGGAGGAGATCCTGGAGGCGGCCGGAGAGGATGTCAGAGTGATCGTCGTGGACGGACGGGGGATCAGCAGTATTGATGCCGGCGCGGTCCAGCGTCTGCACATGCTTTACACAAAACTGAAGGAAAGAGGAATAGAATTCTTCCTGACAGAGCATTCCGCTGCAGTCAATCGCCAGCTGACAAGTCTGGGCGCGCCGGAGCTGATCAGCATGGGGGCTGTCCGGCCCCATATAGCCGGGGCACTTGCCTCCTGCGGTATAAAAGAACCCTACATTGCCTCTGAGACCGCCGCGGAAACAGAAGCCGAAGAAGACGGTCTGCTGAATTTCAGTGAATATGAGTGGGCATACGGAGAAGAAAAAGCAGCCGGTTTTATGGAGGAGACCGCGGAGAAACTTGCCGCCCGCCTTGTATCCGGAAAAGAATTAAAGACTGAGGAAATCCGGAGGGCGGAAAGAGACTATGCCAACGGTTTTTGGAGTATGGTTGATGAGTACGAATGCCTCTGTCATCTGCAGATCCACCTGGCAGCCTACTGTCTGGACGGCAGTTTTGACGAAGGCCGCTACAGGAAATATGAAGACCGCCTGTCCGGCAGGAGAGACCAGATTGAACAGACTCTTAAGAGGACAGACCCCGAAGCTTATGAATACATATTGAGATACAGAAAGAAACTGAGCGAGGAAGCCTTCCTCCGCAATCCCGAGATCAGAGATCTGACCGGAAAGCAGTAAAAAGGAGTAAATCCGAAAAACAGTTCGGAACCGAAATAAATTGACACTCCATTGCGGATCCTCTATAATAATAGTACGGTACCGAAATAAATGACCGCCATGACCGGACAGAGTTCCGGCATAAGGCCCTGAAGAAAGAATGGAGTGATATAAATGAGAGATAGAGTTGAAAATATGACTATGGAGCAGCTCAATGCCCGGATTCTGCATGAACTCATGTTTATCAGCAGAGGACTCAGGCGGGGAAGAAAGGAAGGTCCCGGAGCCCGCGGCCCCGGCCCCCGCGGCCCTCATGGACGTCCCGGTTTCCCTGACGGGCCTGTGGCAGACCATATGCCCTACATGAGAAGACCACATCGCGGTCTTTCCCGGGAGAGGATCCTGGAAGTACTCCTGAATCATGAAGAAGGTATGCGGCAGAAAGACATCGGGGAAGTCCTGGGTGTCAACCCTTCCGCCATTTCCGAGATGATCAGCCGCCTGACGGAAGACGGATATCTGAAAAGAACCGTAGACCCTGACGACAGAAGAGCAACCAGAGTCACACTGACGGAACTGGGTTACGCCAGAGCCTGTGAAGTAGCAGATGAGAGAAGCCGGCATATGGGAGAACTTTTCAAAAACCTGACCAGACAGGAAAAAGAAGAACTCCTCCGACTGCTGCAGAAAATACATACTGAAAATGAATCAGAGGTCTAGAAATCTGCCGAACACGGCAGATACAAATATAGAATCATAAAACAAAAGGAGGCCTTGCCATAACGTTCTCGCCCATTCTATTAAAGATGGTCGAATCGTAACTGCTGACGCCTTTTTTTGTGGCTGGATCTTATGGTGATACCTGTTCATATCGCGAATTTATGTTCATACAGTGAGCAATGGCGAAAATCACGTTCCGGGCCGTTATTTTCCATCATGGTAGTTCCTTTCTTAATTATTGAATGACGTTTAGAAATGCATGTCATGTATACTTTTATCTTTAGATACTTTGATGGTACATTTTCCTGATTTTTCATGTACAAATCGTGTCATCGCTGTATTTGGTTATATTCTCCACTTTCATTTTCATGGATAGATATGTAAAAGGTTTCTTTTGATGGGAACAGACAAAATAATTCATGTAAAAATGAAATTCAATTATACTTGATGGACAGATTTTTTATACTGTCATGTATGAATCAGCTTTAAATAATGATTGATGGAAAGATTCTTCAAAAGTATGAAGAATCTCAATAAAAACACGAAAAACCAAATATGAGTACGTAAAGTTTCAATAAAACACAAAGAGGGGAGCGTCGAAGTAACGTTCTCGCCCATTCACAAAAGAATGGACAGA